>JANMNH010000119.1:0-20853 GCA_031373745.1 Hyphomicrobium sp.
TTTTATACCGCCGGCGGGAAACCGCGCGGCGCACTCAAGCGTTGCGGGCGCGCTTCACAGCTCAATCGGCTCCGGCTTCAGGAGTGCGTAGATCAGCAAAATGCCAGCCAGCAGCGCGCCTGCAATCGCCGGTGCCCGCCAATCGCCGGTTGCCACTCGAAACAGAATCAAAATCGCACACACGATGACACCAAGGACCGGCACGGCGACCGGCACTTCAAAGCGCCCGGCGATCTCGCCTTCGCGCCGCTTCAAAATAACGAGCGCGCCGTTAACGACGGCGAATACAAACAGCAGCAACAGTACCGTGGCGGAGGCCAAATCCTTGATCGACCCCATCAGCGCCAACGGAACGAGCACTAGGAATAGAACCAGAATGGCGATGTACGGCGTCTGGCGGCCCACATGAATATCGCCCAGCCTATCGTGCAGCAGCCCCTGGCGCGACATGCCATAGAGCAGGCGCGACGCCGTCACGTAATTGACGAGCGCCGTGTTAGCCACGGCAAAAAGCGTAATAAATGTCATGATAAATGGCGGAAAATCCGGCGACGCGCGCTTCATGACCTCGGCCAGCGGCGCGGGCGCTGCTGCCAGTTCGCGCCAGGGCACGACGGACACGGCCGTAATCGCAACGGCGATGTACAATACCGCGGCGGCTGCGGTGGCAAGCATAAGCGCGATTGGTATCGTCGTCTGCGGATTCTTGACCTCTTCGGCAACATTGATCGTGTCTTCAAATCCGATAAACGCGAAGAATGTCAGCACCGAACCGAGCATCACCAGAAACATCAAACTGGAATCGGCTTTCTCGGGCGGCACCTCGAACAGATCGACGCTGCCCCAGTGCGACATACCAACCGCAATAACAATCAACAAGCCTGCCGCTTCGACGATCGTGCACAAAACGTTGACCCACATCGATTCCTGGATGCCGCGAAACACGATACCTGCCAGCAGCAGAATAAATCCGAGCGCGATGAATTCGATGGGAAGCGCGCTCACGCCCATCAAGGCGCTGATATTCGCGGCGAAGACCTTGGATTGCGTTGCAACCGACGTCAGACCCGAGCACACCAGCGCAAGCCCGACCGCGAAGCTCAAGACGGGAATGCGGAAGGCGCGTTGCGTGACGTAAGCAGCGCCGCCCGCGCGCGGATGACGCGACCCCAGCGACGCGTAGGACAAGGCCGTCAGCAGCGCCGCGACAAGTGCGACCAGAAACGACAGCCACACGGCATTGCCAACTTGCCCCGCCGCCTGCCCGATCAAGCCATATATGCCGGAGCCCAGCATACTGCCGAGCGCGTACAGAGTCAGTTGCATGGGCCCTATTGTGCGCTTAAGGACCGGGGCGCTCGCGGCTTCGAGGGTTTGGCTCATGTGATCCATGCCTTTCGATCGCTTGAAATTGGAGGCGAGCCTAGCACCTCAAAACTTTTTCGCGAAATACTCGTTGGCGAATCCCGGCAACAGCCGCTGCGCAGCCGCGGCAATATACGCCGGCGTTGTGACGTAATAGCGCCGCCGCGGCCGCGCGCTTTCAAGCGCGTGTATAAGCCGCTTGTTCACCGCTTCCGGTTCGAGCTTGAAGGCTGCCTTGCCGCCCGCATCCATCGACGCCAAGCGCGCGAGATATTTCTCGCGATGGGGCGAGCCGTCCATATCGATATGGGAGCGCAATCTGGCGACCGCTGTTTCGACAAAGCGCGAACGGATCGGCCCCGGCTCGATGATCGACACGGAAATCCCGCTGCCTTCGAGTTCGCCGCGCATGGCAATCGACAATGCTTCAAGCGCAAACTTCGATGCGCAATAGGCGCCGCGATAGGGAGCTGCCACAAAACCCAAGACCGACGAGCATTGGACAATACGCCCCGTCCCATTGCGGCGCATAGCGGGAATAATGCGCCGGGTCAGGTCGTGTGCGCCGATCAGATTGACTTCGATCTGTTCGCGCAAAACGGCCGGCGTCAAATCTTCGACCGCGCCCGGCTGGCCGAATGCAGCATTATTGAAAATCGCGCCAAGTTTGCCGCCCGTTATGTCGAGAGCGTTAATCGCGCAGGTCGCAATCGACGCCGGATCGGTCAGCTCCAGATGCAAAGCCTCGACGCATTCTATGCGCCGCAACCGCTCAAGATCGCCGCCCTTGCGCGCCGTGGCGATGACCCGCCATCCGCGCTGCTTCATCGTGCGCGCGGCATCGAGCCCGATCCCAGAAGAGCAGCCCGTAATCAGAATGGATCGTTGCATCGCCAGTCCCGAAATAAAACGACCGGCCTCGATGTTGAACTGCGAGGCCGGTCCAATAGAAATTGTTGCGCGTGCTGGGTGTTACTTCTTCACGCCTTCCAAATCGAGCGTGATGTACACGATCGCCGACGCGGGACCGAGTTGCTTTTTCATCTGGAAATCGGCGAGCGTCAGTTGCGTCGTGCCGGTAAAGCCGGCGCGCTCGCCGCCCCAGGGATCGGGACCGCTGCCGACCTTCTCGGCGTCGATTGTGATTTCCTTGGTAATGCCGCGAAACGTGAAATTGCCTGTGATCTTGGCTTTGCCGCCGCCCGCCGATTTCACCGAGGTACTCTCGAATGTCGCTTTCGGATGCGCGGCCGTGTCGAGGTAATCGGGGCTGCGCAAGTGCTTGTCGCGCTCGGCGTGATTCGAGCTGAGGCTATTGACGTCGATCTCGACCTTCACATTCGCTGCGTCCGGCTTTGCGTCGTCGAACGAAAGCGATCCGTCGAAATTGTCGAAACGCCCCGTCATCCAGCTATAGCCAAGATGCTTGATGCGCCACGTGATCGAGGCGTGCATGCCTTTCTTGTCGAAAGCGTACTCGGCGGCGGCGGCGGGCAGGGAAAAGATAAGCGCACCGGCGAGAACGGCGGCGGCAAATGACTTACGCATTTAAGGGCTCCTCAGTTGCGGGGCGGACCAGCCCACATTCTTTTCAGAATAGAGCTGCGGTCCACAAAGTGATGCTTCAAGGCTGCGGCAGAATGAAGGACCGCCAGAGCGATGACGGTATAGGCGAGTATCCTGTGAATGTAACCGGCCGTATCCGACAAATTCTTGTCAACGACCGCAGACGGAACGGAAAAAAGGCCGAAAACGTCGACCGGGCGTCCGTCGGACGTCGCAATCAGGTAGCCGCTGACGGTGATGGCAGCAAGCAGGACGTAAAAGCCCCAGTGGGCGGCCCTGGCGCCGATGCGCTCCAGCGACGAAAGTTCGGCATCGTCGGGGTGCACGTTGACGAGCCTCCAGACGAAGCGGAAGACAAGTGCCAACCCGAGAAGAATTCCCACGCTGCGATGCAGGTCCGGCGCGCTGTTGTAGTAGGGGTTGTCGTACGAGAGGGTGACCATCCAATAGCCGAGCCCGAAGACGCCAATGATGGCGACGGCCATAAGCCAATGGATGAGGCGGGTGATAAGGCCGTAGCCGGTCGTGGTGTCGCGTATTTGCATGGGAGGAAGGATAGCATGAGAGAAAGGCAGAGGTCATCCCCTGGATTGAACTTGCCTCAAGCAACTAATATGACTATAATATATGACCATGGTCATTTTATATGGTCAGACCGGAGCGTGCGCCCATGCGCCTAATCAAAGCCAGCGAGTTCAAGGCCAAGTGCTTGAAGCTCATCGACGAGGTCGCCCTCGGCGGCGAAGCCATACTCATTACCAAGCGCGGTAAAACCGTTGCGCGCCTGGAGGCGGCACGTTCCGCGCGCGTAAATCCCTTTGGCCGGGGCAAGGGGCACATCAAAACGGCAGACCCGAAAGATGACCTAATCGGCATTCTTTCGCGCGAGGATATGAGCGATTGGTATGGCACAGATGCGAATCTCGGAGGTCCGGCACGGAGCAAGGCCACGCGCAAAGCTTTGAAGAGAAAGAGCTGACCCCGTGCCGCTGCTTCTCGATACCCATACTCTAATCTGGATGGACGAAGGCTCGGAGCGGCTGGGCGCGGGCGCGCGCAAACGCATTACCGATGAGTTTCAAAACGGAACCGTGTACGTGTCGCCGATCAGTATTTGGGAAGCCGGCGTAGCGGCGCGCAAGGGGCGCGTGCAGCTCACTTCGCAGCTAAAGGCGTGGACGCATGGGCTGTTCGCGAGCGGCTATCGCGAAATGCCGCTCAAGGTGCAGCATGCTGTTCTCGCGTCCGAGCTTGATTGGGCGCATCGGGACCCAGCCGACCGGTTTCTTGTTGCTGCCGCGCTTATTGAGAACTTGACGCTTGTGACCGCAGACAAGGCTATTCACGCCTGGCGCGGTCGGCTCGATAAGCTGGATGCGAGGCGGTAGGGGCGGAAATCGCGAGCTGTTGAACAATAATGCAGCCCACCCGCACCGTCATGGCCGCCTGTCGGGATCACGCACGATCGCTCTCGCGACGCGGCCATGACGGTGCGGGTGGGTTACAAAGGCCGGTGTCAAACCCGCAGGGTCTGACACCGAGGCAAAATCAATTCGCACCCTCAAGCAGCCGCCTTGCAATCACCTGTGCCTGAATTTCCGCCGCGCCTTCGAAGATGTTCAGGATGCGCGCGTCGCAGAGGACGCGGCTGATCGGATACTCAAGAGCGAAGCCGTTGCCGCCGTGGATTTGCAGTGCGTTGTCGGCATTGGCCCAGGCGACGCGCGCGCCCAAGAGTTTCGCCATGCCGGCTTCAAGATCGCAGCGCCGTCCAGCGTCCTTCTGGCGCGCCGAGAAATACGTCAACTGCCGCGCGATCATGGTTTCGACCGCCATCATCACGACCTTGTTGCGCACGCGCGGGAATTCGTAGATCGGTTTGCCAAACTGCACGCGGTCGAGCGCGTACTTGAGGCCTAAGTCCATGGCGCACTGCGCAACGCCAACAGCACGCGCAGCAGTTTGAATGCGTGCGCCTTCAAACGTTGCCATCAGCGCCTTGAAACCCTGCCCTTCCGCGCCGCCAAGAAGATTTTCAGCCGGCACCTCGAACGCATCGAAGGAAATGTCGTATTCCTTCATGCCGCGATAACCCAACACTTCGATTTCGCCGCCGGTCATGCCCTTTGCAGGGAAAGGCGTCTCGTCGGAACCGCGCGGCTTCTCGGCGAGAAACATTGAGAGGCCCTTGTAGCCCGGCTCGTTCGGGTTGGTGCGCGCGAGAACCGTCATGACGTCGGCGCGGACGGGATGCGTGATCCAAGTTTTCTGACCGGTAATCTTGTAAACGTTGCCGTCCTTCACCGCGCGCGTCTTGAGGGAAGCGAGGTCGGAGCCGACGTTCGGCTCTGTAAAAACGGCGGTGGGCAGCATCTCGCCCGTGGCGATCTTCGGCAGATACTTCTTCTTCTGCGCCTCAGTGCCATTGTGCAGAATGAGTTCGCCTGCGATCTCGGCGCGCGTTCCAAGTGAACCGACACCAATGTACCCGCGCGACAACTCTTCAGACGCAACGCACATCGCTTCTTTACCGAGACCCGAGCCGCCAAATTCTTCCGGAAGCGACAGCCCGAACACGCCAAGATCAGACAACTTCTCGATAATTTCGAGCGGGATGTAAGCATTCTTGAGATGCCATTCGTGGGCGTGCGGGATGACTTCGTTCAAGCTGAAATCACGCATCAAATTTTGGATTTCGGCGTGCGTTTCATCAAGGCCCGTATCGCCGAACGTCATGGCGCCGGGTTGCGCGGCAATAAGCTCAGCCAAGCGCGCCTTGACGGATTCAGTGCCACCTTCCGCGACGAGATCGGATACCGAATCTTCGAAGCGCCGGATGTCGGTTTTGGCAACGCCCAGCGCATCCGTGCGGATGATTTCCAATTGGCTCATCGGAATGCCGCCGCTGATCTGTGCCAAATATTCGGCAAAGGACGCGGCAAGCAGCAGCTGTTCGAACTCGCCGAAGCGGCCCTCGCCCGACATGCGCGCGGCCCAATCGTGCATTTGGCGCAGACCTTCGACCGCGGTCGCAAGCCATGCCAAGCCGTGCGCGACGTGTTGCGCATTATCGATACCGCCGGCTTCTTGAATCTTGATGCGCACGCCCGCCTTGGCAGCGGCCAGCACTTTGTCGGCCGCCGTCACGGCTTCCCTGCAGCGCTCAATCAGGCGGCTTGGTCCAGCGCCAAAAAGGTTCGTGGCGGCCTTGAGCGGCGCAACAGCCATGGTCGTCTCCTGTGGGAAGTCATTGATCCGGCGGGCCTCGGCCCATCCGGCTATTTTCGTGGCAGGATAGTGATCCCCGCCGGGGCTGCAACCGGCATCCGACGCGACTTATGCGCGCCGATGACGCTTGGGGATCGAGCGACAAATCCTCGTCAAGTGTTCGCAATGCAGGCATTTTCGGATCACTTGGCTCTCGGCTCAGAGTTACTGACCCGTCAAAGCCTTGAGGAACCGGCCCATAGTGGAACCAGAAGTAGGGCCGACGTCACCCGAATCCGCCACCGGCAACCGGCCGGCTTCAATAGCCTGTGCGGCAGCCTGGGCGGCGCTGGTCGCAGCGGGCATCAAGGGCGGGGGCGCATCGGGCGTTTTCGTTGCAGCCTTCGTGGCTGGCGGGCGGCGCACGATCTGCACGCTCGCTTCCTCGATCGAGCCACGATAGGCGGCATAGCTTGTGCCATCGAACTCATCGGGCTGCGCTCCGCGCCGGGAACCGAGATGAACTTCCGTGCCGCCCGGCGTGCGAAGAACCGTGCTCGACAGCGCCTCATCGGTGCGCTTGATCGTGACGCGCGCTTCAACGGCCGCCTGACGGGAACGTGGCTCAACGTCGTCGAGTATTTGCGGCGTTGTGACGGCCGGCGCGAGATGCGTCTGTCGCGCTGCAGGTGCAGCAAGCGGAAAGTTACTTGACTGAACGGGAGATGCGGCTTTGCCGTTCTTCACTTCAGCTGGAATTGGTGGCGGTGCTGCGCTCGCGACCAGCGGCGAGCGGGCCGCAACAACAGCCAACAGGAGCGCCTCGGATTGTGCCGGCGCTGCTACACGCTGCGATGGTGATTGCGCTTGAGGCATGGCTGGCTGCGCAGGAGGCGGTGCCGACGGCCGCAAGGGCAGTGGCGGCAACGTATGCTGCAGGATGTCTGCCGCCTTGCCATCCGAATTCTTTGAGGTCGCCTGAGCTGCTACTGGTTGTGCGGCGAGCGGCGCCGGAGACGCAGCACCCGCGACAGGAGCAACGGGAGCTGCAGGAGCCTCTGTTGCAGCCGTGCGATAGGCCGGTGCAGCTAGCGGCTTCGCCGGCACGAATCCAGAGTAGAGCGCGCCATCATGTTTGGGCTCGAGCACCGCGCCTTGGTAATGGCGTGCAGCAAGCGGCATGGCCGGGGCCGGCAATTTCACCAGCTTGGTCTCGGGCCCTGTCATGGCCACTACAGGCGCCGCCTTGGCTGCCTCCAACGGTGCTGCTGCGGACGGCGGGCTTTCGGTCTTGTAAACTCTTGCTGCTAATGGCGAAGCGGGAGCGAGTTTCTTCCAGCTCGCGTCAACTTCAGCCGCTGGAACAATAGGAATCGTTACGGCAACGGACGCACTCACAGGACTTTCGGTACTCCCGGCCCGAGCGGTTGCCGATGCCGGAGTTGGTACTGGTGGTGCCGCCATTGGAACCGGTGCAGCTTGCGGCGGCATCTCGACTGTCGAGAGGGAAATCGGTGGAGACCGGGGCTTTTCGGCGGCGCCCACAGTGGGCGTCGTTGCCACAACGGGGAGCACGGAACTTGGCGCGACAGACGCCACAACTGGCACTTTCGCTTCAACAACCGGCTTTGATGCATGCGCACCTGATTTTGGAGCCGCCGCCATGGGTGTTGCGTTGGATGCGGTTGGCGGGCGGAGATCGCTTCGGGCGTGGACCCATGCGTCGCTTGCAGGCGAACTTGTCTCCGAGGATTGTGCGAGTTGTGCCGCCTGGCCAATCCAATCCTCGGTGCCGATGAGTTTGTCGAGTCCCAATGTGTTGGAGACATATTCCACATCGTCCGGCGTCCAGTTGGCGATCTGGTTAAACGAGCGCACGTTCAGAATCTTCAAGCGCTTGGCGAGTCGTGCGTCTATTCCAGATATTCTTGTTAGATCGTCTTGGAGCGGTTTCGGTACGTCGCTCGACGAGGGCACTGTGTCCGGGGTCTCGGTTCGCGGGCCTAGTCGCTGCAGGTCCCGCGCCATTTTCTCAAGGTCTGCAAGCAACTGTTGGCGGCGCGCAAACAGCGGATTGACCGATAGACTTTCCAAAAGCAGCCCCTTTAGCGTTTCGCCATTGACGCTCCGGACGGCATCTCCTTGTTTCTCGCGCGATTCCAGTTGCAGCAATGCGCGCCAGTCCTCGTACTGCATCAACAGCACGTCGATCTCTGCGATCTCGGCCATGAGCTGGCTGGGCGCGATGGCGTGGTCGATGGTCATTCCTGAAGCCTACAGTTCGGTGCTGCCCGCCATATGCCGGGGCGCGCTTTGCCAAGTTTAGGTGTAGGAGCCATTTTCGTCCATCCGGCCAGCCGCATGGGCGGCACTGGTCAACAAATCGCAGGCTAAACTGTGACAGAAATGCCGACAACGAACTCTTGCCACCGGTAGACCGCACAAACACGAACGATTAGGGTGCCACGCGCGACCGGACCAGAACAAGGGCGAACGAAGAATGAAGCGATTCCGCAGCATCATGGAGGCGCTTTACAGGCTTTATGAACATTCCGGCTTCACGCTGGCGGGCGCCGTTGCCTTTGCATTCGTCGTCTCCGTCTTTCCATTCTGCATTTTTCTTGGCGCGCTGTCTGGCGTGTTTGGCGGCCGGGAGCTTGCCACACAAGCCATCGCCCAACTTTTCGACATTCTGCCGCGCCCGGTCGCGGAAGGTTTGGCGCCTGAAGTCCAGGCCATTATGGGCACGAGCCGCATCGATCTGCTAACGGTCAGCGGTTTCCTGGCTCTATTTTTTGCCACCAGCGCCATTGAAACCATGCGGACCGCGTTGAACAGCGCTTACCGGGTGCATGAGACCCGTTCCTATCCGCTCTGTCTGCTCATCAGCATGTTGTTCGTCTTTGTCAGCGCGGTTTCGACGCTATTTTTAACCTGGGCGGTTGTCGTAGGTCCGGTTCTCGCAGAACGGTTCCAGCCAGAGTGGACCAAGCATATCCTTGAAACCACGTGGGTTGCGACGACTCTGGCGGCGTTCGAAGCGACGTGGCTCAGTCCGGTGACCCGGTACGCATTGGCCGGCATCGTCATCGCTGTGCAGCTCTTCGCGTTCCATCTCTGGCTTGCCGCCGGACATCGCCGTTTTCAGGACGTGTGGCCCGGCATCGTCTTGTCGCTGGCTCTTTGGCTAGGAATTGCAGGACTGTGGTCGAAGTATCTGGCGTTGACGAATTATTCGTTCTTTTACGCGGGCCTCTCGCAATTAATGATTGCGATGATTTTCTTCCAATTCACCGCCATCGCAATCCTGCTCGGCGCAGAATTCAATCGCGGCATCATGGAATTCAAGCGCCTGACCCGGCCGCCCGCCGTCTAGCTGCGCCGCTGGCCGGCCTCTATGACGTCCTCAATCGTTCTCAGGCCCGTCGTCGGCGCCGAGACGAGCACGGCCATGTTGCCGGGCTTATGCTCGTTGCGCATCATGCGCATGTGTGCCTTGGGGATCTGCTCCCAGGAAAACACTTCGGACATGCAAGGATCGATGCGCCGCTCGATGACGAGCTTGTTGGCCTGAGACGCCTGCTGCAGGTTGGCGAAATGCGAACCTTGAACGCGTTTCTGGTGCATCCAAAGATAGCGGGCGTCCATGGTTAGGTTATAGCCGGTGGTGCCAGCGCAAATAACGACCATGCCGCCGCGCTTTACGACTTGCACAGAGATTGGAATTGTCGATTCACCGGGATGCTCAAACACACAATCGACATTGACACCTTTGCCGGTCGTTTCCCAGATTGCGGCACCAAACTTTCGCATCTCTTTCAGCCAGACATTGTATTCGGGCGAATTGACCTTGGGGAGCTGACCCCAGCAATCGAACTTTTTGCGGTTGATGACACCCTTGGCGCCGAGTTGTTTGACGAAATCGATTTTGTCGTCTTCAGACACAATTCCAATGGCATTCGCACCCGACGTCGCGCAAAGCTGCACGGCAAAACTTCCCAGGCCGCCCGAAGCGCCCCAAACAAGAACATTGTGACCCGGGCGCAGGACGTGCGGGCGATGGCCGAACAGCATGCGGTAGGCGGTCGCTAGCGTCAGCGTGTAGCACGCGGCCTCTTCCCAGGTGAGGTGCTTTGGACGCTCAAGAAGTTGGCGGTCTTGCACGCGGCAGAATTGCGCAAACGAACCGTCGGGTGTTTGATAACCCCAGATGCGCTGGCTCTCGGAGAACATCGGATCGCCGCCGTTGCATTCTTCGTCGTCGCCGTCGTCCTGGTTGCAGTGAACAACCACCTCGTCGCCAACTTTCCAGCGTTTTACCTTGGAGCCGACGGCCCAGACTATCCCGGACGCGTCCGAGCCCGCGATGTGGTAGGGCTGCTTGTGGGCATCCAACATCGAGATCGGTTTGCCGAGAGATGCCCACACTCCGTTGTAGTTGACGCCCGCTGCCATCACGAGAACGAGCACGTCATGGCTGTCGAGCTGCCAGGTCGGCACCACTTCGACTTGCATGGCGGTTTCGGGAACGCCTTCGCGCTCCTTTCGAATGCACCATGCGTACATGTTCTTCGGAACATGCCCGAGCGGAGGGATTTCACCAACTTCGTAAAGGTCCTTCTTGCCGACCCCGGATACGAATTCCTGCGCAGTCATCCCGGCTCCAGATGCAGTTGTAGCGGCGACAGTCTTGCTGGCCATCTCGTTCCCGTCTCCCGGACCGCCCCGCAATTTTGCGACCGGTCCGCATTCGCGATTGATTATGTGACCGGCAGGCAAAGCCCTTCCGGTGCGCTGTATCAAGCACGTTTTTGCGCTGCAATGAAGGGGGTTGGTTGCGGCTTTGTTGCACTTTTTGGCAGTCGTCAATAAGTCCTTAACCGCCTGGGCCTTAGTCTCCTTCTCGATTCTTGGTCAACCAGCAACCAACGCATCGGCACGAGCAACGCAGGCCGCCAGAATACGACACGAGGTCAAAATGTGGGAATCGATAATAGAAGCTCTACAAAAGCTTGGTGACGTCAATACGTTCACCGTCGTCGTGGTAATCGGACTTGTGGCGTTAGCCAACTGGCTGATCAAACTCCTGACCGACTCGACCGGCTTCGCCATCCTTTTCACGCCTGCAATGATTATCGGCGCACTCGCAGCAAACTATGTGTTTTTCGAATACTATCTGACGCCAACCCAGGATAAGAATTCCAACATCGTAATTGCATCCGCACTGGGAGTGTTGGCGGCGATGATCTTCATGCTGCTCGCGACTTGTGCGGTCGTTGCCATGTCCGACAGTCGCCGCAAAAAGGTGAGCGCCAGGCTGGCAGGTACCGTCGGCCTTGCAACCTCGCGCCCGGACGGCCGCTGATCCGAGAGGCGAGCCTCACACCTGCCCGTATCCAACCCGCGAACGTCTAACCCGGCGATTTACCCTAGCTGCCAGCGGCATCCTAGCATTTTGCGTTGCGGGGCGATCAGGTTAGCTTAAAGAACCAGCTTGGCACCACGGCACAAGCGGGCCCTTAGGTTTGAGACCGAGATAGCAAAATGTCCACCAAGAAATCAGGCACCCCAGACACCGCCACGGACGGCCAGAAAGGCCCTGCGGAACGGGACAAGCCATGGATGTTCCGGACCTACGCCGGGCATTCGACGGCGGACAAGTCCAATGCCCTCTATAAGATGAACTTGGCGAAGGGCCAGACCGGCCTTTCAATCGCTTTCGATCTACCAACCCAAACTGGGTACGACAGCGACCACGAACTCGCGCGCGGTGAAGTGGGTAAGGTTGGCGTTCCCGTTTCCCATATTGGCGATATGCAGACGCTGCTCGACGGCATTCCTCTCGACCAAATGAACACCTCGATGACCATCAACGCAACGGCGGCATGGTTGTTGGCCCTATATGTGGCAACAGCAGATGAAACCGGCGCAAGCCGCACCAAGCTCACCGGTACAATTCAGAACGACATCATCAAAGAATACCTATCGCGCGGCACCTATGTGTTCCCGCCCGAGCCGTCGCTGCGCCTGATCAAGGACACGATTGTATTCTCAACCAAGAATGTTCCGAAGTGGAACCCCACTAATGTCTGCTCTTATCACTTACAAGAGGCCGGTGCGACGCCGGTGCAGGAGCTGGCCTATGCACTCGCGACTGCATTGGCCGTGCTCGATGGCGTCAAGGCGTCCGGTGAAGTTCCGGCGGCAGAGTTTGGGAATGTGGTTGGACGCGTCTCGTTCTTCGTCAACGCAGGGATGCGTTTCGTTACCGAAATGTGTAAGATGCGCGCATTCACCGAACTTTGGAGTGAAATCACACTTAATCGTTATGGCGTAGCGGACCCAAAGCATCGCATGTTCCGATACGGCGTTCAGGTCAATTCACTTGGGCTGACGGAACCGCAAGCTGAGAATAACGTCTACCGCATTTTGCTCGAAATGCTGGCCGTAACTCTTTCCAAGGACGCGCGCGCGCGCGCCGTTCAACTCCCGGCGTGGAACGAGGCGCTCGGCCTGCCACGCCCCTGGGACCAGCAGTGGTCGCTCAGAATGCAGCAAGTTCTGGCTTACGAAACAGACCTGCTCGAATACGGCGATATCTTCAATGGTTCGACAGAGATCGCGCGCAAAGTTGCGGCCCTCAAAGAAGAAGCAAAAGCCGAACTTGCAACGATCGAAAAGATGGGCGGCGCGGTTGCAGCTATCGACTACATGAAGCGCCGCCTGGTGGAGAGCAATACAACCCGGCTGCGCGGAATAGAAACCGGCGAGCAGATCGTGGTTGGCGTCAACAAATGGACGGAAACAGAAGCGTCGCCGCTTTCTGCCGGTGGGGATTCCATCCTCGTCGTCGATCCCGCGGTGGAAGCCCAGCAGATCGAGCGACTCAATGCCTGGCGCAGCGGCCGGGACGACAAGAAGGTAAAAGCGGCACTGGTCGATCTAGAGCGTGCAGCGAAGGAAGGCCGAAACGTCATGGAGCCCTCAATTGCTTGCGCCAAAGCAGGCGTGACAACGGGCGAATGGGGCGGATTGCTGCGCAAGATTTTCGGCGAATACCGTGCGCCGACCGGTGTGTCGCAGGCGGCCGTGCAACGCGATGGCGCGGGACTCGAAGCTGTGCGGGCCCATGTTGAAACCGTTTCGGACAGGCTAGGACGCCGCATCAAGTTCCTGGTCGGGAAACCGGGCCTCGACGGCCATTCGAATGGCGCCGAACAAATCGCCGTCCGCGCGCGCGACTGCGGTATGGAAGTTGTCTACGAAGGCATTCGCTTGACGCCCGCGCAAATCGTACGCGCTGCGCTTGATGAAGCGGTGCATTGTGTCGGCCTCTCGATCCTCTCTGGCAGCCACGTGCCGCTCGTCAAGGACGTCATGGAGCGCATGCGCAAAGAAGGCCTGGAAGACATTCCGGTCGTGGTTGGCGGCATCATTCCGCCCGCCGACGCCAAGACACTCAAGAGCTTTGGCGTTGCAGCCGTCTATACACCTAAAGATTTCCAGCTGAACGACATCATGGCCGACATCGTGCGGCTGGTAGACGGCAACGCGAAAGCAGCTTGAGGGCAGATACTGTGCGCCAACAAACACGCAAAAGACTCGAGCGGATTATATGGTGGGAACGCGCTAATAAGGTGGGCCTCGGCCTTCTTGGCGTTGCTGTGATTGGCGGCGTCATTACCTATCAGAACCTCGACCTTGAGGTCCAAAACACCCAGGTCGCAGGTACGGTTGAAGCAGTCGATCCCCTGGTACCGCAAACAAAAAATGGCGATGGCTTGTATGTTGGCGTCAAACTTGAAGACGGCCGCCACATCAAAATCATTGCACTTAAATCTCACGAACCTCATCCAGGCGACCACATTTTGGTGGTCGAGCATCACCACGGAACCGGCCGAATTACGCATTCGCTGAAGTAAGCGGCGCGACCCGAAAGCCGGGATATCAATGGTCGCTGGCTGTCTTTCAGACGCCGCGTTGACGAGATGCCTGCCACCACGATAGAAGGCGCTTCTGGAACTAGATATGCCTCTGTGGCGGAACGGTAGACGCGGCAGACTCAAAATCTGCTATTCGCAAGGGTGTGGGGGTTCGAGTCCCTCCAGAGGCACCATTCCTGGGACTTTTGCGCGGGGAAAACCGTTCGCATAGGCCAATCAGAGTTGGCCAAGCCACACCTGTTCATCATAACGGCGCAACTGCCGGCCGCTCGATTGCCGCATTCGGGCGGAATGTGGTATCCGGACGATGAATGTTCTTCGGGGATATTGTATGCGGTCTGAAGGGAAGATAATCGGGGCTCTTGTATTGAGCTTCGTGATTTCAATCGGCCTTTTTGCCAAGGCCCCAGTGGCTCTTGCAGGCCCGGCGCTACTGTTCGAGCCCTCGAACGGCAAGGTGCTGTATGCCGAGGATGCGGACAATCTCTGGCATCCTGCCTCTCTCACCAAAATAATGACCGCCTATTTGACGTTCGAGGCCTTGAAAGAGGGTAAGCTCAGAATTGATGACAAGGTGACGTGCTCGCTGGTCGCCACACTGCAGCCTCCGAGCAAAGTTGGACTTGCGGTCGGCGGCGAGTTAACCGTTGATCTGGCGCTCCAAGCCGTCATTGTCAAATCGGCGAACGACGTCACTGTCATGCTGGGTGAAGCGATTTCGGGATCGGAAACTGCATTCGTTCAAAAGATGAACACGGCGGCCAAGCGGCTCGGTATGACCCGCACGAATTTCGTCAATACGAATGGATTGCCCGACCCCGCTCAAGTCACCACCGCCCGCGATCTGGCCAAACTCGCACGCGCTGTCGTGAATGACTACCCAGAACATGCTCATTACTGGTCGGCACCAGATATGCGCCTCGGCAAGAGACGGCTCGGCAGCCATAACGCATTACTTAAAACGTTTCCCGGAGCAGATGGGCTTAAGACGGGCTTTACGTGCGACTCTGGTTTCAACGTAGTTGCCAGCGCGACTCGAGACGGGCGGCGTCTCATGGCCGTGGTCCTTGGGGAATCATCTGGCAACGAACGCGCTATTCGGGCGGCGAGCTTGCTGGAACACGGTTTTCAAAACTACGGCTGGAAAGAACTTTTTAATCAGACCAGTATCGATTCTATGGTCGTTGATCCTGCCGCTAAACCGGCCGTCAGCGTGCGTGAAAATGTTGTGTCGTGGGACTGCGGAAACGGCCGCCGCCGCGTTAACCGGTCGAACATTGCCAGCCGCAATAAGTCTCTCAAGGCCAAAGTCGCCGCTGTTAAAGCCAACTCAAAAAAAAAAGGTGAGACCCAGCAAGCGCGGCCGGCGCTAAAGGGTACACAGTTGGGGACCGACGCAGCAGCTGCGACATCATCGCCAAGGGCTGCCGCATCGACTAAGGCGCCCTGACAGATGAGGTCCTTTGGTGGACCATCGCGAAGTGATCAGACCATCAATTGAAGTGGCTTGCGATCAAAAATGCAACCTCCAAACGGCGGTTCCGGTGCCTCGTCCGTTTGAGGCGTCTCATCCTTGGACGAAGGCCCTACTCCCGAATCGGGAACATCACCGTCCTCGAAAGCGCCTGTATCGTCATCAATCGCCTCTGCCGCGCATTCAGCAGTACGCGATACACCGGTAACCGGTGCGCCAATTGCGAGACCTGGTCCTAGCAATTGGAAGCCTCCTGCCGCGATTGAAAGCGGCACCAAAGCAGCCAAAATGCCCGGGATGAGCTTAAAGATGCGGTTTTTCACGGCACCCTCCTTTTGGGGCCTGCGACCACGCTCGCACGAACAACGGCCACAGATTAACTTTATATTGCACATGCAGCAAAGGTGTTTGCCGCAACAATCCTGCGAATGGCGCCAAACTTGCTTCCCAGCAGTCTGTACATGGAATGTTAATGCCTCAATAGGACTTTGCAATGACCGCAACCTGGCATCCAAACGAAGACGCTACCCCAACCCCGGGTGACGTTTGCTTCATGGCTGAAGTCCTCGAAGGACGCCATGGAAACTTTGCTGCCGAAATCGCCGAATTTTTCGCGAGCTATCATTGCGAAAAAGGAGACGCCGGTAGAGCTTGGGCCTGGTCAGGTGTTGCCGAACTTGTACGCAGCCGGGAGCGGGCACGGCTCGACCAACATTGAACGACGGCGACAGACACAGGAAAACAGTGCAGCCCATGAAGTCCGCGACCGTTCAATGGCTGCACCCGAACACCTCTGCGCGCCAGGAAGTAAAAGCTGACGCCGCTGAGAAATTTGACGTTGCAGACGATAACCCTGAATCGATGCCTCAAGGTATCGTTGCAGGTATACTCTCACAGACCGCCAACTTGATGTCGTCTCAAGGCGAGCGTGAGCAAACACAGCGCAACGCAATTATTGCGTTCGGCGTGCGCTGCCTCAGCGCCGGCCTCTTGTATCTCTCGCAAATCGTCCTGGCCCGTTGGATGGGCGGATTTCAATATGGCATCTACGTTTTTGTGTGGACTTGGGTTCTAATACTCGGCGGCCTAGCTCATCTCGGCTTAAACGTGACCACGATCCGCTTGACCCCCGTCTATCGCGAAACCGGAGAAATGGACAAACTGCGCGGGCTGATCCGCGGCGCACGCATCATCGCATTGGGGTCCGGCACAATCATTATGCTGCTTGGCGTCGCGGGCATCTGGCTTCTCAAGCCCTACATCGACAATCACTTTGTTCTACCTATGTATCTTGCACTTGTATGTGTGCCGCTTTTTGCACTGACTGACGTGCAGGACGGAATTGGCCGAGGTAACGCCTGGATGGGACTGGCTTTGATGCCGCCCTATGTCTTGCGGCCGCTTCTCGTACTTGTGTTCATGTTCGGCGCACATGCGGCTGGCCTCCCGATGGAAGCGACGACCGCTGCCGCAGCAGCGATCGTTGCCACATGGGGCTCCGGCGTCGTTCAAACGCTGATCATCAACAGGCGACTAAGGGAGGTCATACCTTCGGGAGATCGCACGTATTCATTTGGACCGTGGATAAAGTCATCCCTGCCCATGCTCGTTATCCTGGCGTCGGAGCTGATGCTACAGAACACGGACATCCTCGTGATCTCGCGCTACATGTCTCCAACTGATGTCGGCATATATTTCGCGGCCGGCAAGACGATGGCTCTCATCATGTTTGTCCACTACGCAGTCGGAAGCGCCGTAGCCAACAGGTTTGCAGCATTGAATGCGCGTGGTGACAAAGAAAACCTTCGTGCCTTCGTCAAGGATGCCGTCAACTGGACGTTCTGGCCATCGCTTGCCGGCGCAATCATCATTCTTGCTTTGGGTAAGCCTTTGCTGTGGTTGTTCGGTCCGCAATTCGAGAGTGGATACCCCGTCATGTGTATTCTGGTCGTCGGGTTCCTATTCCGCTCATCGATGGGCCCAGCAGAGTTTCTTCTCAACATGCTTGGCGAACAGACCCTGTGTGCGACTGTACTCTTCGCTAGCGCCGTCGTGAACGTTGCCCTCAACTTCGCACTGGTGCCTACGTGGGGCCTTGTCGGCGCGGCAGCCTCGACGTCGATCGCCTTGATAATGGCGGCGCTTTTGAATTGCGTGGTCGTCTGGCGAAGGTTAGAAATCGAAATAGCCATTTGGCGTAACTTGCCCAATTTCTAAAACCAGGTCGTTTAACGGCAAGGGCTTGCGGGTTCAGATATCAAGATCCCCAACCGTCTGAATTCCCATTATTTCTGGCATTTTGAGGGTGTTGCCTCGGCGAAACAGTGGCACTTCGACATCAAGCCGAATATTCGAGCTTATATCCACACAGTGCGCCACCCCGCGTGTGGCACGCACCGCATAGCCTGCTATATAGCTGTTTGAAAGTGCGTTTCGGCACCGCAAGCCGGGGGTTATATGGCCATGCGCATGCGTTTGAAGAGCAAAGAGGGAGTAGGCGACGTGGGACTTAAAGCTCCAGGCATTATTACATTCATGGTTTCGGTCATTCTGGCAGTGATCGTATTGGTCTCGACATTCTTCGGGGCAGATATTCCAGGCCTAAAAGGTAATGAGTTCTGGGCTCTCCTCATATCTTATTGCGTCCTAATGCTAGGCTGTCTGCTTCGCGGCCTTTAATATAACCCCGTTCGGTTTCTACCTGTTCAAAGCTACTGCAAAAAACCCAAGCAGAAGCGCCAAATTTAGTGTGCGATGCAGCATCGAGGATGCGCAATCGTGTCGCGCGGCATAGGGCGGCCTAGAGCGCTGCGCTGCAACTGAATATGCCTCCCGGCATGAGGGAAGCGTCTTTGAACAACATTGCCCGGCGAGCCCGCCTTTGCAAAGCGGCCATCGTCTTGGCTGTCACTCTAACGGTGGCTGCGTTAGCGGCCGTACTACTCGCAAACGGAAGCTCTTATTCAGGCGAGCCAAAAGTTGAAAGCGCCGTCCGAGCACATTCTCAAGAGCATTCTAAAGCTACTCCATAGCCTTTTGTTGACTCAAAATTCTTCACCCTGGAATGAGTGGAACGGCCGGTACCAATCCTCGTACGGAGTTTCCAAGGTACACTGCATCCGCACCGGCCAAGTCATCAGGCCGCAGAATGGCCTCGACTGCCCGCCCTTCGTGAAGCAAAGACGCACGCAGCGTTCCTGGTAAAACGCCGGAAGCGATGGGTGGCGTTAGAAGTTTTCCAGCACGCTCAATGAAAATCGACGTCCTGCTGCCTTCTGCCAATTCGCCGCGCGTATTGAGGTAGATGACCTCGTCCGAGCCAAGCGTATCTGAGAAATTCTGCCATTCTCTGTCGTAGAGCTCACGCCGGGTGGTCTTGTGATAAAGAAAGAGGTCTGTCGCTGACAGACGCGTGTCGGAGATGACGTAGCGCATAGGTTTGCCGGATGCGACCGCGCCGAGCGGCGTTATTGCAACAGAGATTGCACCATCCTCGTCGAGCAATAGTCGCACACGCGAGCGTTGTACCCCGGCGGCATTTACCGCTTCGTCCAAGGCGCGACGAACGCGATCCTCCGAATAAATGAAGCCAAAATAGCCGGCGGACGCTGAAAGCCTCTTCAAGTGATAGGGCAATAGCCAGAAGCCTTGTCCAGGCTCGTAGAGCATCGTCTCAATCAAATCGAAGCGCTGGACCGGATCGACCAAGAATTTCATCTTGAGCAGGCATTCTGCGTATTCCTTGGAGCCCTGGCTGTCGGCAACGATGCCCGAACCGATACCCATTTCGCCCCGGCCGTTTCGATCAACAACCGCCGTTCGAATGGCAACGTTAAAAAGCGCATCGCCTTCCGGGGAAATCTGGCCGATCGCCCCGCAATAGACGCCGCGCGGATCCGACTCAAGCGTTCTAATTAGTTCCATGGCCCGTATTTTCGGCGCCCCGGTGACCGAGCCGGGCGGGAAAATGGCCTTGAGTAGTTCTTCGAGGCCGACATCCTTCTTCAAAATCGCTCTGACACCTGAAGTCATTTGATGCAGCGTCCTAAAAGTCTCGACGGTAAACAGATCGGTGACGCTAACGGAACCTAGTTCCGCAATGCGGCCGATATCGTTGCGCATCAGATCGACAATCATCAAGTTTTCTGCACGGCTCTTTATGTCGCTAGAAAGCGTGCTGCGCACCTCCCGGTCACCGTCTTCCGTACCGGCACGTGGCGCGGTGCCTTTCATCGGCCGCGTAGAAATTGTCTGGCCGTGTTGTTCAATAAAGAGCTCGGGAGACGACGAAAGAATCGTGATGTCACCGGTATCGACAAGACAGCCGTAGGCCACGCGCTGCTTCAGACGCAAATCGCGATAAAGGGCCAGCGGAGAGCCGTGAAGTTTGAACTTCGCTTTGAACGTCAAGTTGAGCTGGTAGATATCGCCAGAGCGGATGTTTTCCTGCACAATATCGAAGCGTTCGAGGTAGGCTTCACTATCCCACGTATGCCCGACCTCACCGAGTGAGGAATCGCCAATTGCCTCGGCTGTCAGCCAAGCCTGAACATCCGCGCCGCTCATGTGGCGCGGTTCGCGGTAGAGGCCGACCCAGAGAAGTGGTACCGAACGCGACTCGGGCAACAACGAAGCGAGGCGAGGTTCCAGGATATAACCAAGTTCGTAGGCAAAGAACCCAGCCGCATGTAGTCCGGCCCTGAGCCCATCCCGGATTCCAGCCAGTGCACCCGGCACCTGCTCTGGCCGGTCAGCCCGGATAATCTTTGTGGGACGCTCAAAAAGGGTCGAAACTGCGTCGAGTCGCGTGCTGTTGTCGAGCAGCACAAATCCCTCCTGAAGCGCCGGCATTCTGGGCGATTCGCGTTGGGCTTTGGCTGGACCAGATTGGTAATGTGAGGGTTTCAGCGGCGCAGATTGCTTCATGGATGCTTCTAACCCGGCTTCGCGACAAAAACTACGCAGGGCGCTCGCAAAAAAGATTGGCCGACGCGCAGCGCGCCTCAGTGTCACATCACCGCGCCGGGCTTGCTGAAACTTAAGCCGTTCCAAGATAAACCCCAACGAATCCTGCACAAAATGCGCTTTAGCCGCCGAACTCGCAAACTGTGGCGCGGGGGTTCACAATCGGTCCATTTGTGTTATGTTTCTCAAGTTGAGAGCCGCTCGGCAACGAGCGGCTTTTCTCATCGCCGATGCTCAAGGACCCTTTTTGGGAACAATCGCAGGCGATCCGGCACGTGGTAACGCGGGGTGGAGCAGCCCGGTAGCTCGTCAGGCTCATAACCTGAAGGTCGT
>JANMNH010000102.1:0-1633 GCA_031373745.1 Hyphomicrobium sp.
TCAATGAAGGCCAGCGGATCGCTTTCGATACGGAAGCGGATGCCCGAGGTCCCAAGGCGGTCAATCTGCGCGCGGCGTAAGGGCTGGCGAAACGTCGATTGAATTTGGGGCGGTCCATTAGGGCCGCCCCTTTTTGTTGCACGCGAAAAGTGATTTGATGCGTGCGAACTCGCGGAAACAGGGTGTCCTCATGGGCGACGAACGCAGTTCGCTGCGCAACAGTTTGGCCGTCATCGCAATCGCGTCGCTTTGCGGCTGTGCCGAGATGTCGGAATTCTTCTCGTACGGCGACGAAGAAGAGCGTGTTGCGGCGCGCGCGCAAGCGGACTCGGCCAGGCTTTGGGAAATGACGCTGATGGCGGGCCGCTATGGCGTGATGCTGGGCCAAGTGCGCGAGATCTTGGACTTGCCCGAGCCCCGGCAAACGGCGGGCGACCGTTTCCCCACCGACGACAACGACGAGGCCAAGCAACGCGAGGCGCTGGCCCGCTATCAGGCAAGCGTGACGGCCGAGTTTTTGACGGACGTCAGCAGTGCCTGCAACCGGCGGCGCGTGCCGAAGGACGTGCGCAAGTTGGCCTGCGATCAGCAAACGAAGGTCCCCGCCGATCTCAAAGCCCCGGTCCAGCCCGAGATCCAGGTGCTAGCTGCGCGCAACGATCGGGTGGGCGAATTCGTCATGCCGTGGTGGGATGCCGTCTGCGCGACCGCGCCCAAGCCGAAGGACGGCGACGTGCCGGCGTGCGTGATGGAGTGAAATTATTTCCGACTTGACTATGACAAAATGTCCGGTCATAAACGGACATTGTTGTAGAGGTGTCGGTATGTCGAGAGTCGAGTTTCTTCAATGTTTGGGCCTTTTGGGCATTTCGCCGGCGGAGGCGGCAATGCTCCTATCTGTTAGTGAGCGGACGGTGCGCCGGTGGGCGGAGCAACCTGAGGAAATACCTGGTCCCGCCGAGCAGGCAATTCGGGCTTGGTGTCGGCTGGAAACCTTGGGGCTCGCATGGCGGCCTGATGGTGTCGCAATCGGCGAAGATAGCCCGGAAGAAATTGCGGATCACGTTGCACAGTGCCGACAACACGCGATTGAGCTCGACGCTGCCTTGGAAAAAGTCCGGCGGCGGGGTGGACCTCGAGCGCCTTGGGCCGTTGATTTGGAGGCTCAAAAGGCCACCCTCGGTGCAATTCATGTATCGTTTTACCGGCTTGCAAATGGCAGCTTCAGCCCGCAGCACTATCGCCGGACCGATGGAAAGCACGATCTGAAGGCAGACTGGCCGCTGCTTGAAGACGCCTTTGCCTGTGTTGCAGACGCCCTCGCTGCGGAGCGTAAGGCCGAGCGCGCCGCCAAGCGTCACTTAAAGACATAAACATCTCTTTATGTGTGGCTTGCAGGGCCGGTTTTTGGGTGGTATAGAGCCCTTAACTGGCGCGCTCGGGCGCGCGGCCTTCACGGATTTCACGGAGCATCTCATGGCAAACGACTACATCGTCGCGGACATCAAACTTGCGGATTGGGGGCGGCGCGAGATCGCGATCGCCGAGACCGAAATGCCCGGCTTGATGTCGACGCGCGAGGAATACGGCGCGTCGAAGCCGCTGAAAGGCGCGCGGGTCGCGGGTTGTCTGC
>JANMNH010000118.1:0-3390 GCA_031373745.1 Hyphomicrobium sp.
TATCCTGCGATAAGCGTTTCGTGGTGATCGCGCGTAACTCGGTCATGCAGTTCAAAGGCAAGACTCCGGACCTCAAAGAGGTGGGCGCGATGCTCGGCGTTCGCTACGTGGTCGACGGTTCGGTGCGACGGATCGGTGCGCGATTTCGGGTGACAACGGCGCTCATTGATGTTGAAACCAGACGCGAACTATGGGGTGATCGATTCGACCGCGCGCTGACCGAGATTTTCGACGTCTTCGACGAACTGATTGAAGCCATCGTTACCGCGCTTGGCTCGCACCTAAAATTAGCCGAACAAACGCGTTTCCGCCGTAAGCCGCCTGGACAACTGGGCGCGTGGGAACTGGCGACACGGGCGTTCGCGGATCGTGGGGTGACAACAATCAAGGACTGCCTGTCGTTAGCGCGGCGGGCGGTAACCATTGACCCAGCGTATCCGTACGCGTGGGCGGTACTGGGTATTCTCACGGCCTCCAAGTTTCCGATGGGTGCGAGCGACAACCATCAGGCGGATATCGAAGAATCCTTGCAGCAAACGGACACGGCGTTGAAGCTTGACCCTAGGGATCCCTTCAGTCTCGTCGCGAAATCGGTCGCGCTGCAGTACGGCGGACGACCGGCCGAATCCATCGAGTACCTGCACCGTAGCTTGCGGCTGAATCCTAGCGATGTGTTCGCGCATCTTTACTATGGTCGCGGCCTGACGTTTTCCGGCAAACCTGAACTCGCTATCGCCCATTTCGAACGATTCAACCGGCTTAATCCGACCGATCCCGGGGCGCATTTGGCTGGCATGTATCACGCGATCGCACTCTCGTTCCTGCAACGTTGGGAAGCAGCCGAGGCGGTCGCGCGCGGGTCGCTCGCGGCTGTCGGCGGCCGTAATCCTTGGAGCGCGGTATTTCTGATGATTGCGCTCGGTGCTCAAGGAAAATTGGATGCGGCGAATGTGGTGGTTTCTGAAATGAAAGGACTCGCGCCCAAGTGGGACCGCAAGTTCGTCGAGAACTTTTTGACGGAATGCCAAGACGACAAAAAACTCCTGCCGCCGATCTTCGCGATACTCGGAAGTGTATGGCCGGATGTGAATGCGTAAACGGCGAGCGCCAAGAAATCTTCGAGTGGGCGAACTAGACTTCATTGTGTGTCGTAAATCGCGGAGGACAACATGGGTGACAAAATGACCGGAGGATGCAAATGCGGCGCGGTGCGATATGAGGTTGATGGCGATCCGCTTTTTAGCTCGAATTGTCACTGCCGCGACTGTCAGCGAGCGACGGGCAGCGCCTTTATGCCGGTTGCCGGGTTCCCCGAGGACCTTGTGCACGTTACCGGAGCCGTTAAATATTTTCGTCGGACGGGTGACTCCGGAGCGGCGGTGGCGGAGGCGTTTTGCCCGGAGTGCGGCGCGAACTTGTTTGGACATGCCGACTTGCTCGCGGGCCTTGTTCTCCTCAACGCCGGCAGCCTTGACGATCCGGCGCGGTTCAACCCGCAAATGAATATTTTCACGGCGAGCGCGCAACCTTGGGATTACATGGATCCTAACCTACCCAAGTTTCCACAAATGCCGCCGCTGGCGAGCTAATAGAACAGGCGCCGCGTGTAATCGAGTGAGTGGAATTCGAGAACAATTGAACCTGGCATAGTTTCGTGGCGCCGTTTCGGCCGTGTTGCTCAGTCAACGCGAACCGCGCCGACCGAAACAGCTGGCGTCCAATCGGCTGGAACGCCGACTGTTGGAGATCGGAAAGCTCGATCCCAAGGCCAAGCGCCAAGTCACCCAACCGACCCCAACCTTCATTGAGCGCGAGAAGCTTAAACAGCGCGTCAGCGCACGAGGAGCTTGACCCTGACCACTGTTCAGATCGCGTTGCCCGATCAGCTCGCCCAGGAGGCCCAGCGCGCGGGACTGCTAGCCCCCGCGCGACTTGAGCAGTTGCTGCGCGCGCAACTCAAGACTCAGCGCGTCGATGCCTTGTGCACCGCGATGGAGCGCATGAGCACGGAGGATGAGCCGGCAGTGATGTCGCCTGAGGAAGTCGCCGAAGAGATCGCCGCGATGCGAGCCGAGCGGCGCACCGACCTCGCACGCTAACCGACCGCCCTGTGCGGCTGGTGCTCGATACGAATGTGGTGCTCGGCACCGCGCTCGCCGCCAAGGCAGAGTTCATTGTCACCGGCGATCGAACCTTGCGCTCACTGGCAGACGCGCGCGACACCGTGCCGGATTTCAATCCAGCGTCGCGTCCGCGCGTCAGGAGGGGTCTGCCGTGAGCCTGGTGCCAAGAGGCCCGGCAATCGCGCTTGTCGCGGCGCGCGGGTGCTGGTTCGTTAGCGGTCTCAGCACCGCGCCGGCCGCGCGGCGGCATCGATCGAACCACGGTAACCAGTTCAGGCAGTTACTTCGGGGAACAAGATCCAATAGATGATGTGGAGTCTCAGTGAATGACGATAGGTTGGAATCAAATCTGGAAACATTCTCGGAAACAGGAATCGCGAGCGACGTGTTGCCGTTAGTAGACTTGAATGGGCTTTGTTCGCATTTATCATAATGGTCATGATCGGCTGGACGGCGACGTCCGTAGGTGAAGTGTATTGTTTTTCGGTAAATTGCATCGAAGGACTACTTGGACGTTGCCAGCGAATGAGTGGAGGCCCGACGCTCCCACGATGTCGCGGTACGTACAAGATAATGACCGTCCCCTCTCTTACGGCACTACTATCAATGACCGAATATAGCGATAGCCCAATCCGGCCCCATAAGCCGTTTCAGGCGTAGGTCGGGTCGCCTACGCTGGGAGCCGGAAGGCGCCGGCGTCAGCGCTGATGCCGACTCCCGCGCGGGCAATCAGTTGATCGGCCAGAGGCACGCGCTTTTTGAGCAGCGGCATCACGTCGCTCGCGAACAGCCTTAGACTGTGCTCGGCGATATCGTAGGGCATCGCGGCATAGCTGAACACGCCGGTGAAGGCTTCCGCCCCTGTACGTTCTTGCATGTTTACGATCTTTTCGTAGCACTGCTCTGGCGATCCCCACACCTGCAGACCCAGAAAGAATTCGATCATTTCATCCAAACCCCCGGGGGCACTGGTCTTCTCCTGCATGGCCTTGTACGCCTCATAGCCTTTCATTGTCGTCAGGTGATCTCCAATGAGTTCGTAGTGACGCACGACGCTATGCCAATAACCCCCGATATACTTGCGGGCCATCTCTTCCGCGCGATCTGCGCTTTCGTCGCACACGACCCATCCGGCCACGATCGGCGGCGGCGCGTCAGTGCCGTTCACCTCGCTGTACACCGAGCGGTAGGCCTTAAGCTCGTTCGTCACCAACTCCCACGGCTTTTGCGGGATCACCAGAATCCCAATGCCCAGTTGCGCCATGAT
>JANMNH010000009.1:0-74409 GCA_031373745.1 Hyphomicrobium sp.
CTTGCCGGGGGGATCGGCCGGATCGGCGCTTCGTTCCTTCGAAAACGGTGTCGTGCAGATCCACACCGGCCGGTTTGCCTGCCACTTGACGCGCAAAGGCTGGAAGCGCGATACGCGGCCCGTGAGCAAGTCGTGCACCCGGCATCACCGCTATCGCTGCTGGGGCTCACGCAACTGCTGGTACCGGCCGTAACCTGGGTCGATTGACGCTATCCCCGTGGATGGAACAAGACATCAAGAGGAGCCCTGTGGGGCTCTTCTTTTTCGGTGCGAATTTTTAGGTCCGTTCCAAATCAGCAAGCCGGGCCGGACTTGGCGGTTCAACCGGTTTTAGTTTTCAAAGCTGGGCCAAGCAGGCCCCAAATAAGCGCACACACCGCGCCAATGACGATCCCAATCATGGCGAAGGCCAGGGCTTCAACAAACCATGCCAGCGCGCGGCCGATACCGGGAACGGACGCGCCGAATGACGTTGCGAGTGCTTGGATCGCATGCTCTGGTCCGTGAATGCCCATTTGGGCAAGTCCGTGGATGATGATGCCGCCGCCGACCCATAACATCGCGAGCGTTCCGACCGTGCTCAAGACCTTGAGGAATGGCGGCATGCCGTAGACGAGGCCGCGGCCGATGGCCTTGGTCAGCGGCGTGAGCGCGCGGATGGGACACTCACTGTTCGCCAGTGCGACGCCTGCGTCGTCGGCTTTGACGATCAACGCAACCGCGCCATAGACGCCGCCCGTGACCAGCAGCGCCACCGCGACGAGTACAAAAAATTGGGTGAAGAGATCGGGCGCGGTGGTACTCGCAAGCGCGATGGCCATGATTTCTGCCGAGAGAATAAAGTCCGTCTTGATGGCGCCGGCCACTTTTTCGTCTTCAAGAGACTTGGCGCTGGCAACGCTGGCATCGGCAAGTGCGGCGGCCGGCGCTTTGGCGGAAGACTGAGGCTCGTGACCCGAGACCCACTCATGTACTTTTTCATATCCCTCGAAGCAGAGATAAGCACCGCCTAGCATCAATAGCGGCGTGATGGCCCATGGCGCAAAGGCCGAGAGCGCGAGGGCTGCCGGGAGCAGATAGAGCAACTTGTTCTTGATCGACCCTTTTGCGATCTTGGCGATGATCGGCAATTCGCGGTGGGCGGCAAAACCGACAACGTAGCGCGGCGTGACTGCCGCATCGTCAATGACGATACCGGCGGACTTGGTGCTAGCTTGAACCGCTTGCGACGCGGCATCATCAAGTGACGCGGCGGCCAATTTGGCAAGCGCCACGACGTCGTCGAGAAGTGCCAGAAGTCCGCTGCTCATGTGAAAAGTGCCCTCGTTGTGATTGCCCGCAGCCGCTTCGAACAGGATAGCTTGCAGATCCGCTCGCACGCGACCCATAGCCCGGCGGCGCGGGTTCTGACAATGGCGAAAAATCGCCAAAGTTGGCGCATGCCTCGCTCGTGAGCATTATCCCCGCGCTGTTGCTATCATTTTTCGGCCATCAGAATCACGGCGATTCAAATCCAGTGCGGGACAAAACTTAACCGCAGGGGGACTTGATGACGGGACTTTCTCAAAACGTCGAAGACATGCTGAAGCGGCTGGAGACCAGTTCGAAATCCGAACTCAATCTCATCCGCGCGCTGGCCGAAGCCATCCGCCAAGTCGACGATCAAACGCTGCGCGAACTGCGCCATCTTTCGCTGCATCATGAGCTGAGGCGCGAAACCATTGTTGGCGAGTTGCAAGTGCTGGCGCAGCGCCTGTGTCACTTGCCGGTACGCGGACCATCGCACGTGAAGGCAGCGTCCGCAAAGACGGCCCTCGACCGGCCGTCGTTCGCCAAGACCGATGCCGTGACCGACATCGCGGATGAAATCACCGAGGCCTTGAATGGAAGCGCGAACGGCAGCGCAAACGGCACCTCGAACGGCAAAGGCGCGGATTGGCGCCAAGCCGCGCGCAATATTCAAGACGATTTGGATGCGGCGTTCGGAGCGGACGTGCCGCGGCATTGAAGTTTGCGGCACGCGAGCCCGATGGGACCGGCGGCATTATCCGCCGTTCCGGAGACGGCGCAACGCCCGCATGAACGGAATGCCGATGACGATCATGATGACGGGGATGAGCGCAGCCCGGATCCAGACTTCGTTTTCCCCGGCGGCGTCGAGCACGGGCTGGCTGGCGGCGAGAATGGCAAAGAGTGCGGCGCCCGCGAATGCAAACACACGATAGAAGCGCGCGGATTGCGGGATGAGCGTCGCCGCGTACATGTCGCGCAGCTTTCTGTAATTGGTTTTGATGGCGAGATAGATGACGAGCGGTGTCAGGACCGCACCGATGAGGGCGCCAAGGACGGCATACTTGGCAAGGATTGCGGGGTCGGCGGCGCGCAAGGCGTCGATGAGTTGCGAGGTGGTGATCATGATGTGCCTGGTGGTATCGCACCGGGTAAAGGTCCCGTGCTTATGAGTGCCGGCGCCGGCGACCCGTGAGCAGAAAATTCGCTACCCGGTGGCCTGGGGCAGAAGCTTTTTCCAATGTACGCTGACCTCGTCCAGAGCCTTCTTGCGGTGAAGCTCTAGTTCGTCGCGCGACATCTCGCGCCGCACGTACTTCTTCAGCGCTTCGGTGTAGGAATAGACATTGCCCGAGATTGGCTCCGTGTGAGAGCTGCCTGTGAATATGCCGCGAAAGGTGCCCTCGCGCAAAGAGGCGTAAACATCGTCCGTCAGCATGAAAACGTCATTCTCCGACGCCATCCGGTCCGGCGTGGTGCTGGAGAAAAGCCTTGAGAGCACCGGCAACGTCGTTGCGAGAAAATCCCAATCGACTTTCTTGCGGGCAAGCTGGCGCTCGTGTGCGAGGCTCTGCCTGTGCAGCAGGTAACTGACAATTCCGGTGACGATGGAGCCCGCAACCGCACCTGCGACCGCAGCCACAATTTCTGTCGATAGTTCCACGGCTATCCCTCCGGCTTGTCTCAATTCCCGGGTTCGGGACGACAGTGCGGGATTTCATGCGGAGTGACAAGAGCGTCCTCACGCGTGGCGGCGCGCGGGGATGGGGGGTCGTTTGGAAATTGCGCGCGGCACTCGCCAGCCGTCTCCGCCCGCGTTTGCGGGCGAGCACGAAGCGGAGCGAAGTTGCGGTGACCCGGGATCACGTCGGCTGCTGTTTTGGGGGATGCGAGCTGCGGTCTAAAGCGCCAAATCATAATTCGATAGGCGAACTTCGCCGCTCGTTAAGTTTATACCTATGCGGAGTTTAAGATTTGGGGCATTATCAAGGCGCGTAGAGTTGGCGTCGCGGGGGCTCCGATGGTTCTGAAGTCTTTTGCCCACTGGTTATTGTGGTTGGTAGCAGGCGGTCTATTGCTCGTTGGTTTGATTGGAGCGGCTGCTATCGGCTTGTTTGGCACTGAAGTTCATGACGCTATAAGCGCTTTGTTCGAACCTGTCGTAGAAGCCACGCTTTCGAACTCCGACCGACTTGTACTAGTTGCCAAATTTGGCGGCGCACTCGTGACAATCGTCACTGGTTTATTCGGCCTTCACAAAGCTTGGTACTATGCCGAACGCCAATTGCCGAAGCGGCTAGAGGAATACATTCAAAACACGCGCAATCAAGAGATTGTCGGCGCGCGAAATACTTTTCTCAATGAGTTAGAGCTTAGTGGCGAGGCATTCAACCTGACGAATTTGACGCGACATCGCGAGATGGTTGAAGTCAAACTCAGCGTTCTAAATCCCGCGTTGAAGTCATGGCAAAAACAGCAGGCCACCATCGATCTGGTCGAAGGACAGCATAGGTCTCTAAAGGCCAAGAAACTGTACGTGCAAGGTGAAGAACATCTGGCTCATGGACTTAGCAAAGAAGCCATCAAACATTTCTTGAAGGCTGCCGAAGCAGACCCCGAAGACCTGCGCGCTTGGAAATTTGCAGCGGAACAGGCTGAACAGATCAGAGACTACGATCAAGCAAATGAGGCATGGGAAAGAATAGCTACTGCGCATGAAAGACGCGACGAACCACTTGCTCGCTCGCGGGCATTGATCCAACAGGCACGAGCGCTCTATTCGAAGAGTGAGGTCGAAGGCATTGCCGCCGGCATTCGCAATGGTTTAAAGTCAGAAGTGAAAAACATATTAGATTCAGTGTTCAATCTCGTTACCGAAAGCACGGGGCCAGAAATTGAAAAGACGGGCATGGTAGCCGAGACTTGTGAATTGCTAGGTTGTGTGCGCACAGAGTTGGAAACATACCATTTAGCAGCGACCCGGCTGAACCAGGCTTTCGAAGCTTTCAGCAAGCTTCAGGATTCGGCTGGTATGGATAGAGTGATCGAACTGTCCGAAGAGTTGAGAGAAGTAGCGCCGCATGTCGAGTTGATTGCGGCGAGATCGCCGGAAATGCTTGTTGCTTACACCTATGAACGGCTCGGTATGGCCTTCGTTAGAAATTTGGGTGCGCCGCAAGCGCGGCCCAAAGCCATAAGGGCACTTCGTAATGCGCTTGGTCACTATGAGGAAGTTCAGCCACGACCAATGGCGGATATCGAACGGGTTGAGAGCGTGCTTCGAACCCTGAACAACTAAGAACCTAAATTCCCCATAACCACGCTGCACTTCTACCCAAAATGTATGCGCCAGAGGCGATTGCCGACCCGTTTATTATGCTTGCAAGCGAACAGTACGCCTGTGTTGCTTGAATGGGCGCCATTGAGTATCCGGACAACATACTACGCCCAAGGTTCGAAAGTAGAACGAGCGCTGCGGCGCCCGCGCAAGCCGACCACAGCGAAGTATTGACAAGACCAGCCAAGCTTACGGCCAAGAGCGTCGCGAAAACAAGCGCAGAGTGAGCGCGTTCGACCATAGATTCCTCGAATCAATAACGCGCACTTAGCGTAAAAGATCGATCACTCCGAATGATGGCAAGCGACGCGCAGAAATTCGAGGTTCTCGGTTGTGAATAAGGCAGATCTGCAACATTTTCGGTCGCAATTTATGCCCCCAAATCCGGCGCTTGCGCCTCGTCCTTAAACGCCGCCACAGCCTCGTCGAGCGACGTGACGGTCTAATCCTGCATGCCCCGCTCATCCCCTCTCCCCGTCCTTCACTTCGTGCTGAAAGCACGCCTTCGGCACGACGAGAGGGCTAGGGTGCGGGGCGGCGGCTTGTTCGAATTTGCTGCCGCCCCTCACCCCAGCCCTCTCCCCACGCAAGCGAAGTACGTGGGGAGAGGGGGACGCGCGACCGCCCCCTCACCCCCGGCCTTCGCCGGGGCAGGCTCCGCCCTTCTCCCCAAGGGGAGAGGGGGAAGCGCGAGCAGCCCATCATTCCGCCGCACCCAGCGCCTTCATGACAGCTTTCGGATTCTTGGCGATGACTTTGAGGTAGCTTTCGGCGGCGGCGTCGGGCTTGGAGCGGTGCTGCTCCCAATCGCGCAGGGTGCCGATGGGAATGCCGAAGCGTTCGGCGAATTGTTCTTGGGAGAGCTTCAACTGCCAGCGGACGCGCTTGGCAATCGACAGCCGGCGCATCCGGGAAAGCTGCTCCTGAGTGCTTGGCGGATTGTCAGGATCGGTCAACGCCCGGGCAATGACTTCGTCATCGGTCAACGCATCCGCCTTCGCCCAGTCCATGCCGCCGGGGCCGGGAATTCTGGCAGGCGGCTCAAACTTAGATTTGGCCGAAATATTTCTCTTGCTCATCGCGTGAGGCCCTTCTGGCCGAAATAATGCGCAACCGGGGAAAACGCTCCGTATAAATTACGGCTAGCAAGCGTCCATCGGACATTCCGACGGCTTTGAAACGCTCTTCGTCAGGATCATCATCAGGCTCGTCCGCAACATTGGGATCGTCGAAGACGAGACAAGCGGCCTCGAACGAAATCTCATGTTTTGCGAGATTGATCCGCGCCTTATCGTCATCCCACTCGAAGCGATCATTTTGCATATATACGGGTATCCCGTAGTTATGTCAAGCTAAAATCAAGCGTTTGAACAAGCGGCTGCCCCTCACCCCAACCCTCTCCCCATGCAAGTGCGGGGCATGGAGAGAGGGGGAAGTGTGATGCGCGCCTTGCGTCTATTTGTTCACCCCTACCCCGGCGCTTTCGCCTCTTCCTTAAACGCCGCGACGGCCTCATCGAGCGGCATCACCGTCTGATCCTGCGAGCCGAGCCGCCGCACGGAGACGGAGCGGCCTTCCGCGTCGCGCATGCCGACGGCGAGGATGAGCGGGACTTTTGCTAAAGAGTGCTCGCGCACTTTGTAGCCGATCTTTTCGTTGCGCAGATCGAGTTCGACGCGCAGGCCCGCGGCTTGCAATTGCGCGACGACCTCGTTGGCATAGCTGTCCGCGTCCGACGTGATCGAGGCGACGACGGTTTGAAGCGGCGCCAGCCACAGCGGGAAGTGTCCGGCGTAGTTCTCGATCAGGATGCCGGTGAAGCGTTCGAGCGACCCGAACATGGCGCGATGGATCATGACGGGCGTCACCTTGGCGGAATGCTCGTCAATGTAAAACGCGCCCAAGCGTCCCGCGAGATTGAAGTCCACCTGCGTCGTGCCGCACTGCCACTCGCGCCCGATTGCGTCTTTCAAAACATATTCGAGTTTCGGGCCGTAGAACGCGCCCTCGCCCGGCTGCAATGCTGTCTTCACGCGGCCGTTCGAGCGCTTGGTCACTTCGTCGAGCACGTCGCCCAGCGCCTTCTCGGCTTTGTCCCACAGATGATCGGCTCCAACGCGTTTTTCAGGGCGCGTCGAGAGCTTGATGAAAATATCCTCGAAACCGAAGTCCTTGTAGATTGAGAGCATCAGATCGTTGATCTTGAGGCACTCTTCCATAATCTGGTTTTCGGTGATGAAGATGTGCGCGTCGTCTTGCGTAAAGTGGCGCACGCGCAACATGCCGTGCAGCGCTCCGCTAGGCTCATAGCGGTGTACCTTGCCGAACTCGGCGATTTTCAGCGGCAAGTCGCGGTAGCTTTTGAGGCCGTGCTTGTAGATCTGCACGTGACCCGGGCAGTTCATCGGCTTGCAGAAGAACACTCGCTCGTCCGGGAGCACGGTCGTGAACATGTTCTCCCCGTAGTTCTCCCAGTGGCCTGAGAGTTCCCAGAAATGCTTTTCCATCATGTCGGGCGAATTGACTTCGACGTAGCCGGCCTTTTGTTGCTGGCGGCGCATGTAGTTGATGAGCGTCTGGAACAGCGTCCAGCCCTTCGGGTGCCAGAAGATCGAGCCCGGCGCTTCTTCCTGGAAATGGAACAAATCCATTTCGCGGCCGAGTTTGCGGTGGTCGCGCTTTTCGGCTTCCTCGATTTGCTTCAAGTAGGCGTCGAGTTCTTCTTGGCTTGCGAACGCCGTGCCGTAAATGCGCTGCAACTGCGCATTTTTTGAGTCTCCGCGCCAGTAGGCGCCCGCGAATTTCTGCAACTTGAAGGCTTTGCCGATGGCGCCGGTCGAGGTCATGTGCGGGCCGCGGCAGAGATCGAGCCACTCGCCTTGCTTGTAAATTTTCAGTGTCTGATCTTCCGGGATTGCGTCCACGAGTTCGATCTTGAAGGTCTCACCTTTGGCGCGGAAGAAATCCTTCGCCTTATCGCGCGACCACTCCTCCTTGATGAAGGGCGCGTTCTTAGCGATGATCTCGTGCATTTTCTTTTCGATTTTTGCCACGTCGTCGGGCACGAACGGTTCGGCTTTCGCGAAGTCGTAATAGAAGCCGTTGTCGATCACGGGTCCGATGGTGACCTGCGTGCCGGGCCAGAGCGCTTGCACGGCTTCCGCCATGACATGCGCCGCGTCGTGGCGGATGAGTTCAAGTGCGGCGGCATCCGTGCGCGCGACAAAATTGATTGCGGCGTCTTGGAGAATTGGGTCTCTAAGATCGCATAAGACGCCGTCGAGTTGCATGGCGACGGTGCGCTTGGCGAGCGAGGGGGAAATACCCTTGGCGACGTCGAGGCCGGTGGTTCCGCTCGCGACCTGTTTGATTTTGCCATCGGGGAACGTAATCGTGACGTCAGTCATAAATGTCTCCTGTTGCTCACTCGCCGCGTACCAGATGCGGCGTAAGACGATGTCGCTAGAGGAAATCGCGGGATTTGGGCTTGAAGTCAACATGAGAACATTGTAAGAACATCGTGCGAAGATGGAAACAGCCCAAAGAGGCCTGCCGTGCAGGACGATACCAAGATTCCTTCAAAACGCGCGTCCAAGGGTGAGGTGATTGGCAAACTGCTCGACGCATTCGAGGCAGCGGCACACGTGGACGACGATGGTGCGCAATTTTGGCTGGCCCGCGAGCTGGCGCCGCTCTTCGGCTACGAACAATATCGCAATTTTGGGCCGGTCATTACGAAAGCCATTGAAGGCTGCTTGTATGCAGGTGAAAACGCAGCAGACCATTTTGCGGATGCGCGCAAATTGGTCTTGCTTGGCTCAGGCGCACAACGCGAAATCGACGATGTCGAGCTGACGCGGTTTGCTTGTTACCTCATCGCGCAGAATGGCGATCCCTCGAAGACGGAAATCGCCGCCGCCCAAATGTACTTCGCCGTGCAAACGCGGCGGCAGGAAGTTGCAGATCAGATAACGGCCACCCCAGTACTCTCTGAAGATGAAAAGCGAGTGCTGCTGCGTGACGAGATCAAGGGGCATAACAAGTCCTTGGCCAGTGCCGCCAAGGCGGCAGGTGTTGTGCAGCCCCTCGACTATGCCGTCTTCAAAAATGAAGGCTACAAGGGCCTCTATGGCGGCCTCGACCGGACCGGCATCCAACGGCGCAAAAGGCTGCCCGACAAGTCCGATATCCTTGACCATATGCCGAGCGGCGAGCTGGCAGCCAACTTGTTTCTTGCAACTCAGACTGAAGAGAAGCTCCGGCGTGAGAAGGTCAAGGGTAAAGAAAATGCTAACCGGACGCATCGCGGCGTCGGCGTAAAAATTCGTCAAACGATTGCCGAGATTGGTGGCACGATGCCCGAGAATTACGCGGCGGTCGAGCACGTCAAGGATGCCAAAAAACGCCTGAAAGCCGGGACGAAATCATCCCGGAAAATCAAAGGTGGACCTTGAGCCCGCCGCCAAGCCCGCTCGGCTTGGGGGCAGTGAAAATCAGCCATTTTCACCGTAAGTTATTGAGGCTCCCATGCGAACTTTGATTGCCATCGTCCTCGCGCTCGCGGTTCAAACGGGCAAATGCGCCGCCGAAGCCTGGGACCTCGTGAAGCCGGATAATCTTGGCTTTTCGGTCGAACTTCCGGGGAAACCCGAATTCAAGGAAGAGAACGGCGACGATGGCGGTAAAATCCGGACGTACGCCGTGCGCTCGTCCGCCGCCGCGTACGACGTCACGATTTTCGATCTGCCGAACGGCGCCGTCGGGCCGGAGAACGTGTCTCAGTTTCTCGACAATTTCCGCGACCGCAATCTCGATGGCATAACGGCAAAGCTCAGAACTGAAACGAAAATCGAGATCGGCGGTCACCCGGCGCGCGACGTGACGGCCGATGTCATGGGCATGGTCTGGCGGGGCCGCATGATCATCGCCAACAACCGCCTCTTTCAGATCGTGGCGATTGTTTCGAAGGCTTCGGAACACTCGGAGACGACCGAAAAATATTTATCTTCGTTTAAGTTTCTTGGGGAAGCTGCGGACGGCACCGGGAAATAGGGTCTTGAATGCCGCCCTGCGACCCAGATTTCATAAAATTGCAGGCAATTTCCGAGGCCTTCGTGAACCTTGAGCCGCTAGTTTGCCGTTTCAGGGTTACGCATCGTTACGTGGGAAATTCATCAAATGGCCGCACCAAAGCTCGTCATCCGAAAGCGCATGCAGTTCATCCAGGGTAAAGTGCGCCCGTGCTGCTGGGTGCAGGCGAGCGTCGATCCGGAATTGCGCGCGGTGCTGGACGAGCATTTTTCCAATGAAACGATCTTCAAACGCGCGGCCTATGCGCAGTTCTGGCCGGAAGGCGCGCTCGCCGTGCCCGCCGCCCTGGCACCTGCCCTCACCAACTTCTTGAAAAACGACGCGTGCCCCGAAATTACTGTCAAGACCTTGCTTCAGGGCCAGTTGCACCAGGGCGCAACGGCGTGGGAAATGATGAGCTTCGAGTTTGTGGGCAAACTCGCGTTCGAAAACTTCCTGGCAATTGCCGCGATGGCGACCGAGCTGAATTGCGATATCGGTTACGAAGGCGCGGCGACGATTGCGCCGATCGTGTTCTCTGCGGACGACGCGGTTGCCCAGCTTGAAGCGCTAGCTGCCGAAATGGCGGCTTGAGCGCGTCAGCCTAGCGCCACCTCCCATAACGCCACGGAGCGAAGGGGTGATGCTGGTCTTTTATATCCGGCACGGGATCGACCCCATGCGTGCCGCCGGGGCCGCAGCGCACTAGCCTCGAAATCATCAACCAAAAGCCGCGCCACGGGCCGTTTGTGTCGATGGCTTGAAGGGCATACTCCGAGCACGTCGGCCAATGACGGCAGTTCTGTCCTACGAAGGCTTTGAACGTATAGCGGTAAATGTAGATGGGGGCTTTGAGCGCGGTGGCGGAGAGCATTTGCACGTACTTACCGGTAGGCATGGCTTATGTCGCCCGCTCGAAATCGTGCCGGGAAATATCGCAATCACGAAAAACTTTCGCAAGCAAACCAGGCCCAATGGTTTCGCCTGCGTGAACCGGGACAACCGTCTGCCGCCCATCAGCGTGCCGTAGTATATGGTGGCTGCCTCGAACGCGATGGACCTCGAATCCAAACTTCCTCAGGACGCGAACGACCTCCTTGCCGGTCAATGCCGGTAACGAGCTCATGCAGAGACCGTAACCTGTTCGATACCCACCAATTCCAAATTTGGTATCTCGCCATCTTGGACATCAAGGCAGAGCGCAATTGCCTCCTTGATGCGCGTGTCGAGTTCGTCCCGGGATTTGGCCTGCGTGTGGCATCCTGGAAGTGACGGCACCGATGCAACGAAGTAGCCTGCGCTATCACGTTCAATGACAACTGTGAATTGCCGCGTCATCATTTAGCTCCTTCAGTAGCCGCCTGCTTCGTCTTAATCTCATCGAGCGCCTTTTCGACGGCATCGAAGATGAGAAGCGTCGAGGCGTGGCGGGCCTTGTAGTTGCGGACGGGTTCAAGCACGCCAAGATCGGCCCAGCGCCCGTTGGGGGGTGGACCGTCTTCCTTGAGCATACGGCGCATTTGGGCCGCGACCTCGTGCAACTCGGCCGGCGTCGAGCCGACGATCTCGCGCGCCATGACGGACGCGGCGGCCTGCCCCAAGAGGCACGCCTTGACGGTTTGGCCATAATTGCTGACGCGGCCGTCCGAGAGATTGAGATCGATCGTCACGTTCGAGCCGCACATCTTTGAGTGTGCGCTGGCGCTAGCATCCGGCGCGGCAAGGCGCGTGCCCCGCGTCATGGCACCCGCCAAGTCGATGATCGCTGTGTTGTAGATGTCGTCTAAATCGGCCATATCGCCCCTTTAGTGATGTCGCCCCAACATTAACGCGTTCGAAGCACTCTCGTCCAAACCTTCGTCCTTGCGTATATAAGAGGTGATGACGCCCGGCGCGAGGTGGTGCGTTGACATTTGGCGGCATCATTAGCGGATCTGAATTCGAGGCTAAATGAAGAAAAGCCCTGCAGCACCTGTTATGGCTTCGGCAATCGAGGCCCTGCCCATGGCTGGGCCCCGGCGGCGCCCGACGCGCCAGGAGGCGGAAGACGCCGTGCGCACGCTGCTCGCGTGGGCGGGCGACGACCCGGCGCGGCCCGGCTTGCGCCAGACACCTGCCCGCGTCGCGGACGCCTATGGCGAGTATTTCTCCGGCTACGAAGCGAATGCTGCAGCCGAACTCGCGGCAACATTCGACGATCCCGCCGGCTACGACGATATGGTGCTGCTCAAGGATATCCGCTTCGAGAGCCACTGCGAACATCACATCGCCCCTTTCTTCGGTGTGGCGCACGTCGCTTATGTTCCGGCAGGGCGGATCGTCGGCTTATCAAAGCTGGCGCGCGTTGTTGAGATTTACGCGCGCCGTTTGCAGACGCAGGAAACCCTGACGGGCGAGATTGCGGCCGCGATCATGCGCGGCCTCGATGCCAAGGGTGTCGCCGTGATGCTTTCGGCAGAGCATCAGTGCGTCAGCATGCGCGGCGTGCGCCAGCACGACGTTACGGCCGTGACGATGCGCCTGCTCGGCGCGTTTGAAACGGAAGACGCCTGGCGCAACCGGTTCCTGGCAATGGTGCAAAGAACGGACGCTGCCAGCGCACGCAGCGATTGACGCCTCACTCCCCCATCCGATCGAGACCCAAGATGAGCAAACCGGCTTCAGAGCTTTTCACACGGCGCGGCGACGCAAAAGCAATCGAACAGGGCCGCGCGTTTCAGCCGAAGTTCGATAGCGACGGATTGATCGGCGCCATTGTCACGGACGCGGCGGGCGGCGCGGTTTTGATGTTTGCGCACATGGATGCGGACGCGCTGCGCCTCACGATCGAGACCGGATTTGCTCATTTCTGGAGCCGCTCGCGGGCGAAGCTTTGGAAAAAGGGCGAGGAAAGCGGCAACCTGCTCAAGGTCAAAGACATCAGAACCGATTGCGATCAGGATGTGCTTTTGATCGCGGCCGAGATCGAAGGCGATGGAGTTGCCTGTCACACCGGCGCTAAATCTTGCTTCTACCGGCGCGTGTCTGCCAAGACCGGCGCTGACGGGCGCATCGCGCTCGAACCTGTTGCGGCGCAAAAATCACGCGATCGTTAGGCGCGGAATGGGTTTTAGGCCCGCCGATTTGCGCCCCCTCCTTATAAAGCGCATACATTCACCCATATTTTAGAGATCGGTAGCACGGCCTTAACGGGGCAGGCGTAGCCTCGTTAAACTTGTTCAAAGACCTTTTGCCGGCAACCGCGGCCTTTGAGGCATGTTGCGGGCGGCCACAGACAGGGTCGGGAGCGAAGGTATGGCGGGATTGAAAATTGGTTTGGCACTGGGAGGCGGGGCAGCTCGCGGATGGGCTCACATCGGCGTGCTCAAAGCCCTGACTGCGGCCGGCATCAAACCCGACATCATTGCCGGAACTTCAATCGGCGCCGTCGTCGGCGGATGCTTTGCCGCCGGCCACCTCGATAGCCTCGAAGGGTTCGCCCGCGAACTGACGCCGCGGCGCATCTTTGGATACTTGGATTTTAATCTCGCAGGCAACGGCCTAATCGGCGGCCAGCGGCTGTGCGATCGCCTCGACAAACATCTCGGCGACAAGCGCATCGAAGATCTCGACACGCGCTTTACCGCCGTCGCAACCGAAATCGGCACGGGACACGAGCATTGGCTGTCCAGCGGCAAGCTGGTGCAGGCCGTGCGCGCGTCCTATGCGCTGCCCGGCATTTTCAAGCCTGTCAAAATTAACGGCCGCTGGCTGTTTGATGGCGCCCTCGTCAATCCCATTCCGGTTTCCGTGTGCCGGGCGCTCGGCGCGCGCTACGTCATCGCGGTCAATTTGAATTTCGACATTCTGGGACGCGGCACCGTTTTGCCTTCGTCCGAAATGGACTACGGCAGCGACGAACAGGAAGATGCAGGCTACGAAGAACCGGCCGAACCCGCCGGACGCGGCGTGCGCGCCCTTCTGCGGCGCCAGCTGCTCGGACGTGGCGATGGCGCGCCCGGTATTTCGACCGTGATGGTTGACGCCTTCAACATCGTGCAGGATAGAATTGCGCGCTCGCGCCTTGCCGGCGACCCGCCCGACAGCATGATTTCGTTGCGCTTGAGCGACGTCGGCCTGTTCGATTTTCATCGCGCCGACGAACTGATCCAGCGCGGCGAACAGGCGGCGAGCCGCCACATCGACGATATCGTGCGCGAAATCGAAGCGCGCGACACGAAACGCGTGGCCGGCAAGACGCCAAGCCCCGCCAAGTTGACGGCCGCATCGGGATACTGATCTCGCGGGGCCCAGCAGTAGGGGCCCAGCAGTTGCCTCGTCTCAGCCGCTGGCGAGATACCCGCGCATGGCCGAGACTTCGAGCTCCACTTCGGCAATGTGGTGTTTGACGATATCGCCGATCGATACAATGCCGATCAATGCGCCATCCTCGATTACCGGCAAGTGACGGAAGCGGCCGCGCGTCATCAGTTCCATCGTCTCGTCGACAGGCGTCGATAGGCAGCACGTGATGACGTCGTGCGTCATGACGTCGGTAACTTTCATCTGCAGGGCTTGGGCCCCATGCTGGGCGATGACGCGGATCAGGTCGCGCTCCGAAATGATGCCGCCTACGACGCCATTATCTCCGACGATGACGATGGCGCCGATTTTTCGTTGCGCCAGCCGGTTGGCAATTTCCTGTACGCTGTCATCGGGCCGAGCTGTTGCAACGCCGCGGCCTTTGACCTTGAGGATGTTGCTAATAATCAAAGCTGAAGCCTCCATCTAAGTCCGCGCACAAGGAACGCACGTTGTGCGCACGTGGCGCGCGCCGGGACACAAATTATCCGACCGGCCAAATCGTGGGCCAATTCCAAAGTCGAGGCAAGCGCCTTATTCGACTTTTGCCGGTTGTGGTGAAACATGCTGCGGCGCAATATCGAATAACCCAAAACACAGTAGGCCGAAGAAGTAGCCCCCGAGATGTGCTTCCCAGGCAATCGATTGGCCTGTGCCAAACGCGCCAAATCCGATGATCGCAAGGAGATTGAGGGCAACGAATGCGGCGGTCGCGATCCGAATGCGGCGGTCGCCTATCGCGACCCTTAAGCTCATGGCCGGGATTTCAGCAGGGCGATCGCTCAGCCGCTTGCCCTCTCCGCGATCGATGGCGCTAAAGAGAAAGCGCATGACGCCCCCCATCAAACCCGCAACGGCACCCGACGCACCGACCACCGGCGCCACCAATCCAGGGCGAACGGCGAGGAACAGCAACGCGCCGGCAATCCCGCTCGCAAGGGTGAACGCGAAAAAGCGCCAGGCGCCGACCCGGCGGTTGATCACGCTGCCGAACGCCAAAAGCCAGGCGCTGTTAATGATCAAGTGCACCATGTCGGCATGCACGAACATGTGCGTGACCCAGGACGTGACACTGGCAACGCCGCCGCCCGGGAGTTCGCTCGCAAGACCCGCGTAGCGCGCCGGAATAAAGGCGAGCGCGACCAGCCACCACATATCCGACTGTTCGTCGAGGAACTGCCGGACGGCATGGACGGCGGTCATGGCGATAAGGAGGGCAAGCACGGCGCCGGGAACATTGAACACCGGCTGTCGTTCTTGTGCTTGTTTTTGAGCTTGTTCTTGCGTCTCTTCGTGCAAATGCCGGCACCTTCTCGAACGGCGCGAACCGTGAGCGGCCGCCGACGCCTTGTTAACGATCTCGGGCACCCGCCGCAACCGTTAACGCTGACGCGGCCCTGTTGGCATGAACGATGCTCAATCGATCCTGTCATGCGCGGCGAAATTTAGAATCTGTCGCGTCGTGACACACGCGAGACCGTGGCATCAGCGACGTATTGGGCGAAAGACATAATGAAAGAACCAGTGAGCCAACAGCTCTACGCCTATTGGAATAGCGTGCGCGGCGATCGCATGGCGCCAAAGCGCTTCGAGATCGAACCCTCGCGCATCGCCGCGATATTGCCGGATACTTTCATTCTTGAAGCAATCGATTCGGCGACCGCACGCTTTCGTCTTGCCGGCACGCGCATCTGCGAGGCCTTCTCGGCGGAATTTCGCGGCGAAAATTTCTACGAGCTATTTCCCTCATTGGACCGCGCCGAATTGAGAGCACAGGTCGCCACAATCGCAACGCAGGGCGCGGTGGGCGTGTTCACCGTCGAAGGCCGCACCCTTGATGGCAAAGCGGCGCTGTTCGAAATTGTACTGACGCCGCTCATTCACTCGGGCGAGCAAGCCGACCGGTTCCTCGGCTCGATCGCACCGCTTGAAAGACCGGCTTGGCTCGGCCACGAGCCGCTGGTTGAAAAGCGCTTGAAGCACACGGAACTCATCTGGCCCGAGGGGCGCCCGCACGCGCTTGTCGAGGCCATGCACCGCCAAGCGCCGTTCATGCCGCACGTGCGCACGGCACGCGTCGTGCGGGTGGACCGGCGCCAATTCCGCGTCTACGAGGGCGGCCTGCAGAAATCCAACGACGAACGCTAGAGCATCATTCGACCGGACGGAATCGCTTTTGCGATTCACCGGTCCGATAAAGATGCTCTAGAATTATAGTGCTAGAGCAATTTCATCCGATCGGTTGATCGCTGAAGCGATCCTGTCCGATCGGATATTGCTCTAGAGCGAGACTTCTACGGGGCTGCCGGGGCTGGCTCGCGTTTTCAGGCACACAGGTCCAGGCACTCAGGCCCCGATACTTTCGAAAATGGGGCGCAAATTAGCCCTTCATTAAGTGGCGGCCCGGCATAGTCAATGGATCGAGGGGTCCCGTGCAGGCAGGCCGTCGCGGCTTCGCTTTGCGCAGACTCCAAACTCAACGAGCACCCTCAACGAGTCTGGGCCGCCTATGTCATTGCATTCCCATGTCTTGAAGCAGAAATCCGGGGCCCAAGAGCCGCGTGTCGTGCCGGATCTGCGCCGCTTCCGGCGCGTACCGTTGACCCTTCCCGGCCGCTTTATGCGGGAGTCGCGCGAAGAGTTCCCCTGCCAGCTGCAGGATATTTCGGTCGGCGGCGCGGGTATCGAGACCCCGGTCTCCGTTCGGATCAACGAGCGCATCATTGCGTACTTCGATGTATTGGGCGGTCTCGACGGCCATGTCACGCGCAACTACAGCGATGGTTTTGCCCTTCAATTCAAGGTTTCCGCGCACAAACGCGAAAAGCTCGTGGCGCAAATCATGTGGCTTTTCAACCGCGCGGATTTTCCCGAAGAAGCCGGACGCCAGCATGAGCGCGTTGGCGCGAGCGGGCATAGGGCGCGGCTCAAGCTCGATGAAAAAATCATCATCGATGTCGATGTTATCGACATTTCGGCATCGGGCGCCAACTTGGCGACGCCGGCCCGCCCGCCCATCGGGGCGCTCGTTATGCTCGGAGCCATCAAAGCTCTGGTGCGGCGCCACCATGAGACGGGCGTTGCGCTGCAATTCATCGAGATGCAGGACGTAAATCAATTGCAGCAACAGATTATGTGAACAAATTCAGTCGAGTTTGAGTGCCCGTTGTGCCATGCCCCAGAAATCCTCCTGTGTTGCCCAAATCCGACACTTAAAATTTGCCTTTAATTCGGTTCAAGTGCGAGCCGAAGCGTTCAGGGTAAATCGAGGCAAGTCGTGTAAAGTCGCTTCAGTGTTCGAGGGCGTATCATGAAGTTGAGTTGCGTCGGCGTTGTATGTTTGTTGAGTCTTGCCTCGTCTACGGGCGCGGCTCTGGCTCAAAGTGTGGCGGCATTGGAACCGGCGACGCGCTCGCCCGTGTTCATGCGCATCTATGGCAACGCACAGCCTCCTTATGGATTTGTCCGGTTCTGCGATGGGCAGCCCGACGATTGCACCGGCGGCAGCGCCAGCAACGACGCGCGCTTCTCCGCGACGCCGGAACGTTTGAGCGAACTCGACGAAATCAATCGCACTGTAAACAAGTCCGTCGAGCCGGCAACGGATCTCGAAGTCTATGGCGTCAACGAACTTTGGACGCTGCCGGAGAACAAAGGCGATTGCGAAGACTTTGCACTTCTCAAGCGCCGCGTACTCATGGAGCGCGGTTGGCCGGCAAGCGCGCTGCTGTTGACGGTTGTGCGCGACGAGAAAAACGAGGGCCACGCAATTCTGACGGCACGCACGTCGCAAGGCGACTTCGTGCTCGACAACAAAACCGACGACGTGCGCATTTGGAACCAGACGCCGTATCACTTCGTGATGCGCCAGTCCTACATCAATCCGCGCGTTTGGGTTTCCCTCGATCCGTCGGATGCCGCGACCCCGTCGTCGCTGGCCGGCGTTCAAGCCAACCGCGAAAAGGAATAAGCTCGCAAAGAGCCGACGGAACCAAGTCCGGCACTCCCCTGCCATCCTCACCCAAGACCGGGCTTGCTAATCGAGCCGGATGCTCCCCCCGCATCCGGCTCGGTGCTTTTTGGAGCTTTCGCTCAGGTTTGCGGCTTCAATCCGGCGGCATAGCGTTTCCAGTTCGCGACGTAGCGCACCGCGCCGCCCGAAAAGCGCTTGACCTCGTCGTCCGTCAATTGGCGTACGATTTTTCCGGGAGAGCCGATAACCATGGAGCGGGACGGAATGTCCTTGCCTTCGGCGATCAAGGTGTTGGCGCCGATCACGCACTCGTCGCCGATCTTCGCGCCATTGAGAACGATCGAGCCGATGCCGATCAGCGAACCGCGCCCGATGGTGCAGCCGTGCAGCATGACCAAATGGCCAATGGTGCAATCGGGGCCGATGGTAAGCGGGAATCCGGGGTCGGTGTGGAGCACGCAACCGTCTTGAACGTTCGAGCGCCGGCCGACCGTGATAAGTTCGTTGTCGCCGCGAAGGACGGCGCCGAACCATACGCTCGCCTCTTCTTCCAAGCGTACCCGGCCTATCAAGGCGGCGTTAGGCGCAACCCAGAACTTGCCCTCGCCCGGTGTCTCCACCTTGACACCGTTGAATTCGAAAAGTGCCATGGAAACCCTTTAGAGCGACGCCGCCGGGATGCCGTCAGGTTCTAGACGCCTTCAAGATCCATATCGAGGATCGCCATCTGCAGCTGGTACGACGTCTCGCCATCCTCGACTTCACGATAAAGCGCGGCAACGAACTCGCCGTTGATGAAGACTTCTGCCATGTCGTCTTTTTTGGGCTGCGGGCGCACCTCAAGCGTTGCCGCACCGAAGGTCTTCTTCAGGTACGTCTGAAGCTTGGCGAGTTCGTCTTTCTTCAAGTGACTTCTCCTGAGTGTTGTAACGTTAGAGGCCGCCGAAATCGTCGATCCATGTTTGGTCCATCGAACGCCCCGGCTCGGGGCATCCGGCCGGGCCGACAATGCGCGCCGGAACGCCGGCAACCGTGACTTGGGGCGGTACTTCGGCAAGAACCACGGAACCGGCCGCAATGCGCGAGCAGTTGCCGACCTTGATGTTGCCGAGGATTTTTGCGCCCGCGCCGACGAGCACGTTGTCGCCGATCTTGGGGTGGCGATCGCCCGTTTCCTTGCCGCTGCCGCCGAGCGTCACGGCGTGCAGGAAGGAACAGTTGTCGCCGACCACGGCCGTTTCGCCAACCACAAAACCAGTCGCGTGATCGAGCATGATGCCTTTGCCGAAGCGTGCGCCCGGGTGAATATCGACGCCGAACATGCGCGAGGATTTGCTTTGCAGATAGAGCGCGAAATCGCGCCGCCCGCGTTTCCAAAGCGCGTTTGAGAAACGGTACGTGACGAGCGCGTGAAAGCCCTTGAAGTAGAGAAGCGGATCGAGATAGCGCCTGCAGGCGGGATCGCGGTCGTAAACGGCCGCGAGATCGGCGCGGAAAATGTTGCCGAGATCGGGATCTTTATCGAGCGAGGACTGGAATGTCTGAGCAATGAGCCCCGCGTCCACGTCGGTGTGATTGAGGCGCTGCGCGAGGCGGTGGCAGACCGCTTCTTCAAGCTTGCCGTGGCTGAGGATGGTCGCGAAAATGAAGCTGCCAAGCGCGGGTTCGGCACCCATGGCCTCTTCGGCCTCTGCGCGGATTTGCATCCAGATGGGGTCCAGAGACTGGACTTTTCCATGGGACGGGCCGTGTGCTTGACCCTTTTCTGGGCCGTGTGCTTGGCCGTGTACGGGCGATGATTTCGACACGTCAACCTCGTGCTTTCGAAGTGTGTTTCGAGTGTCTTCCGGGTCGTGCGCTTGTGTCGGATACCGGCCCCGCGCGGGCCACCGGACATGCCATTCTGCCGCCCGCTTAGCGGCATCGGGCCACGGGGTCAACTCTGCGAAAGTACCCAGTCCGTTTCTCTTATACCATTGCTTTGGGCGGCCCTCAAACCTTGTCCATATTCAGGGTTGCAGGGCCCAAGCATGGCCCGCTACACACTCCCGCTACACACTAGAGCAATATCCGATCGGCCCGGATCGCTTCGACGATCCAGCGATCGGATGAAATTGCTCTAGAACTATGATTCTAGAGCATCTTTATCGGACTGTTGAATCGCATTAGCGATTCCGTCTGGTCGAATGATGCTCTAGCCAACCCGAAGTGGCTAAGGATTGAGAAATGACAGCGGCGGCTGCCCCGAATTTAACCTATCGCAAGGATGGCGGCATTGCCTGGATCACGTTGGACAACCCAGCGCGCCTGAACGCCATGACGGCGGCCATGTGGGAGGCGTTGCCCGGCCTCGTGACGCGGGCCGTGCTGGACGGAGAAGTGCGCACGATCGTGGTGCGCGGCGCGGGCGGCAAGGCCTTTTGCGCGGGCGCCGATATCAGCGAGTTCGAAACGGTACGCACGGCGGAGAATGCCGCGCACTACGACGGCTTGAACGAGGCGGCGTTTCAGGCGCTCCTCTCCTGTCCGAAACCTGTGATCGCCATGATCCATGGCTTTTGCATGGGCGGGGGCCTGGCAATCGCACTGTGCTGCGACATGCGCTTGGCAGACGACGCCAGCCAGTTTGCCGTTCCCGCCGCCAAGCTCGGCATCGGCTACAACGCCCGCTGGGTGCGCCCGATCATCAATGCCGTACCGCCCGCGCGCGCCAAAGAACTGTTGTTCACGGGGCGGCGTTTTCGTGCCGATGAAGCAGCCGCCATGGGGCTGGTCAACCGCGTGTTGGCAGCGGGCGAACTTGAAACGGCGGTCAAGGCCCTCGGTGAGGAAATATCGGCCAACGCGCCCCTGACGGTTGCTGCGGCAAAACTGGTGATCGATGAAATCGTGCGCCACCCCGAAGCTCCCGATATGGCCAAGCTCGACGCGGCGGTTGACGCTTGCTTTAGAAGCGAAGACTACATCGAAGGGCGGCGCGCGTTTATCGAAAAGCGCAAAGCAGATTTTAAGGGCAAATAACATCTTGCGATTAGGACAGCACATTGCAGCATTGACTGTCGGCTTGGGCGCGATCCTCGCGTGCCACGCTGCAGCACTTGCACGCGACGGCGCGTTGCAGAGCGCGTGTTTCCCGCCCGGCACCCTGAAGGCGGTGCCCGGCGAACGCAACACCGCGAAAGCAAACCGTCAGTTCGACCGGAGCGAGACGCCGCGCCCGCTCCAAGAGTTCGCGCCGCTTGGGCCCAACAAGCGCGGCTCGGTCCGGCGCGTCGAGATTGCAGGCGGGCGCAAGGCGATCGCGCTGACATTGGATATCTGCGAAATACGCGGTGAAATTTCGGGCTACGACGGCGATATCTTCGACTACCTGCGCAGCGAGGACGTGAAAGCGACAATTTTTGCCGGTGGCAAGTGGATGCGTTCGCATCTGTCGCGCACGCAGCAGCTGATGACCGATCCGCTCTTCGAAATTGCGAGCCACGGGTTTGCCCATCGCAATGTGCGCAAGCTTTCCGGCGAGCCCTTAACGGAGGAGATTCTCGGGCCCCAGCGCGCCTACGAGTCGATCCGGGAAGACTTGTCCAAAGCCCAATGCTCGAAAAAAGCCGAGAATTCGATGCAATCGGTTGCGCCGCGTATCGGCCTCTACCGTTTCCCATTCGGCGCGTGCAACGACGCGGCATTGAAGGCCGTGAACGACGCCGGACTTACCGCCGTTCAATGGGACGTCTCTATCGGGGACGCCGACAAAGGTTCAAGCGCAATCGTTTTGGCTGCACGTATGGTGCGCAATGCAAGACCCGGTTCCATTGTCATTGCGCATGCCAACGGACGCGGCTGGCATACGGGGGAAGCGCTGCGCATCGCCATTCCGAAATTCAAAGCCAAGGGGTTTGAATTCGTGACGGTGAGCGAGCTTTTGGAACTCGGCAAGCCCGTCGTGGCCGCGACGTGTTACGACAGCCGCCCGGGCGACACGGACCGCTATGATTTTCTGTTTGCCAAGAAGCCCGTCGCTGAGAGCGGCTGGTTGCCGACGAGCATTCTTCCGGAACAACCGCCGCCGCTGCCGGACAAGAAGAAGGCGCGTCCCGCCAGCGATTGGAACCCGCATGTTGAGCCTTTTAGAACCAATTGACATTGGCACATCGGCCAGCGGCACGCGCATTTCGCTCGCGCCCATGACGCTCGATGCGGCGGACGCGTTGGGGGCCGCATTTTCAAAGATCGATCCTTGGGTGCGCTATCCGCTCAACCCTGCGGGGCATGGTGCAATTCTTGGCGCGCACCTGGGTGCGATTGAGCCGGGTGCCCCGCGCTATGAGGTATCGGCAGGCGCTGCTGCATGCGGTGCGGTTGGCTTGCGGCTCAATTGGTTCAGCGGCCCCTACCTGCAATTTCTCGGCATCCTCCCCGGATTTCAGGGGCAGGGTCTTGGATCGATGGTGCTCTCGTGGCTTGACGCGGCAGCCCGGGAACACGGGGCGCGCAACGTGTGGGTCGCGGCTTCCGACTTCAACGCGGGCGCCATCCGGCTCTATGAGAAGCATGGTTTCAAGCGCGTGGCCGTCATCGACAACCTCGTCGCGGACGGCCTCAATGAGGTGCTGTTGCGCAAAAAGTTATGACGATCAGGTAATCTCAATAACGACCCGCCCGCGCACTTTGCCGTCGAGAATGTCACTTGCGAGTTGGGGAACGTCCTCAAGGCGGTGCGTATGCGTGACGGCGGCGAGTTTGGTTTTGTCGAGATCGCTCGCAAGCCTCGCCCAGGCGCGTTCGCGTTTCGCCATCGGCGCCATGACGCTATCTATGCCCGCAAGCGTGATGCCGCGCACAATGAAGGGCATGACGCTTCCGGGTAAATCGCCACCCTGCGCCAATCCCGTGGCGGCAACGCAGCCGCCGTACTGCGTGGCACCCAAGAGATTGACCAGCGTGGTCGAGCCCGCAACGTCGATGGCGCCGGCCCAGCGTTCTTTGCCAAACGGTTTGGCGGGCCCAGAGAGTTCTGCGCGATCAATGATCTCGGCCGCACCGAGCGATTTCAAGTAAGCTTCTTCCTCGCGCCGGCCTGTTGACGCGATGACGCGATACCCCAGTTTCGAGAGAACCGAGACCGCAATCGACCCGACGCCACCAGCCGCTCCCGAGACGGCAACCGGACCCTTATCCGGCGTCACGCCATGATCTTCGAGTGCGAGGACGCACAGCATCGCGGTATAGCCCGCCGTGCCGATCGCCATGGTCTCAGCACGCGAGAATGCTGCCGGACGTTTGACGAGCCAGTCGCCTGGTACGCGCGCCCGCGCGGCATATCCGCCGTGATGACGCTCGGACGCGCCATAGCCGTTGAGGATGACATCGTCGCCTGCTTTGAAGCGCGGATGCGTGGACGCCGTCACTGTGCCCGCAAAATCGATGCCCGGGATGAGCGGATAGGACTTCAAAGGAAGCCGCCCCGAAAGCACGAGACCGTCCTTGTAATTGACGGTCGAATGCGTGACGGCAACCTCGACGTCGCCGGGCATAAGGTCTCGGTCCGTCAATTCCGAAGCGGTGAGCTCCAGTCCGCCTTCGACCCGCGACAGCAGCAAAGCCTTGAACGTTGCCATAATTGGTGGTCCTTAAAAGTTATTCCCAGTGGTCGGAATATATTTCTTTGGTGCAGCGCACAGAGGGCCGCGCCTGTGTGGCATTCCTATCGCATTTCGATGACAAGCTACGTCCGATTTGTAGATGTTTGGTGGACTATCAAGATCTTTCGCCGTCTCGCCTCATCTCTCCGTTGAGTGCATAATTCTGAGTTTCCGGCCACAGCGCTGTTGCGCTTCGACCCCCCGCCCTCGCGTTGCACGAGCATGTCCGCAACCGGCGCCGCGCTGCAATACCTTTTTCACTTGGCATCCGACCTTAGTCCCACATAGCGTCCCGGCCGGTGGGATGTGGCTCCCGCCGATTTGTTGAAGCTTCCAGAAGGAGGCCCTGATGGAACTGCGTATGAGACTAAATGTTTTGGCGGCCTGTTTGTCCTTCGGGTTTGTGGCGGCCATAGTGTTTGGGATGGTTGGCTCATGAGCCTGACTGTTTACAGTCATACGGAGTTGGATGCGGGCACAGCGCTGCGCCCCGCCAACTTCAAGCGGTGCTATCGATAAAAGAACCTTTGACGAGAAGTTAAATCGAGACGCGGCCTGTCCCTCAGGTCCGCGTCTCTTTCTTTGTGGGCTCAGCGGCGGATCAGATAGCCGAGGATGGCGCCGAACAGCGGCACGTAGAGCTGCGGGAATTTGAGCGGGATGGCGTTCAGCGCTTGCGGCGCGAAGACGATGATGGCCGCTCCAAAGAGAGCGAACACGAGTGCCAGCAAGAGCGATCCTGTTCCCGGCTGGCGCACGTCTTTCAGAACGAATGAGCCAAGAAGCCCGACGAGCCAGACGAGAACGGCGAACACAGCCGCGTGCGCAAAGATGCGCATGTCGCCGGACACCGGTATGTAGGCCAGAACCTGCGGTGCGCCGAGAAATGCGACAGCGAACTGAATGGCAATTAAAATTAGGTAGCTGAGCATGATGTGTCCCCTCCCCTGGCTCGCACTTGCGCGAACACACGAGGACAATAGCAAACCGTTGGCACGAGCGCGAGGCGCCCTAAGGACGCTGAACCGATTGTGCCTAGGCCGCGGCTGTTTTCGCAGCCGACACGGGATCATAATTTAGCACCGGCGCCAGCCAGCGTTCGGTCTCTTGAACGGTCCAGCCCTTGCGGCGCGCATAGTCCTCGACCTGATCGCGCTCGACCTTGCCGACGCCGAAATAGTGGCTCTCGGGATGCGCAAGGTAGAGACCCGAGACGGCGGCACCCGGCCACATAGCATAACTCTCGGTGAGGGTGATGCCGGCGTTGTTATCGACATCCATGAGCGTCCACAGCGTCGCCTTCTCGGTGTGATCGGGCTGGGCCGGATAGCCGGGCGCGGGGCGGATGCCTGAATACTTTTCTAAGATGAGATCTTCGTTCGAGAGTGTTTCGCTCTTTGCATATCCCCAAAGTTCCTTGCGTACTTTTTGATGCATGGCTTCGGCAAAGGCTTCCGCGAGACGGTCGCACAGCGCTTTCGCCATGATGCGGTTGTAGTCGTCGGTTTTCTTAATGTGCTTTTCGATCGCGTCCTCTTCGCCGATGCCGGTCGTCACCGCAAAGCCGCCGATATAATCGGCAACGCCGGTCTCTTTGGGCGCGATGAAGTCGGCTAGTGCGACGTGTGCGCGATTGCGTGTTGGATCGCGGGCAATCTGCTGGCGCAACGTGTGGAGCGTCGCGAGTTTTGCTTGGCGCGGCTCGCCTGTATAGACCTCGATGTCGTCGCCAACGCTGTTGGCCGGCCAGAAGCCAATGACGCCGTTGGCCGTCACCCATTTTTCCGCAACAATGCGTTTGAGCAACTCCTGCGCGTCGTTGAACAGCTTTTTGGCTTCGACGCCGACTTTGTTGTCGTTGAGGATGGCCGGATAACGGCCCGACAGTTCCCAAGTCTGGAAGAACGGCGTCCAGTCGATATAGGGCACGAGGCTGGCGAGATCGAAATTCGTATAGGCGCGGGGGCCGAGGAAGCTGGGCTTAACTGGCGTGAAAGTTTTCCAATCGATCTTCAACGCGTTTTCGCGCGCGCTTTTGAGTGTGATACGCTGCTTTTTGAGTTCGTTCGCGAGATGGAAGTCGCGCACCTTCACATACTCGGCTTTTATGCCGTCGATATATGGCTTGTTTTCGGTTTCGGAGAGCAGGTTGGAGACGACGCCGACGGCGCGGCTGGCGTCGAGCACGTAAACGGTCTGACCGCGATTGTAGTTGGGATTTATCTTGACGGCGGTATGGACCTTGCTCGTCGTCGCGCCACCAATCAGCAGCGGGCAAGAAAATCCTTCGCGTTCCATCTCAGCGGCGACGAAGCACATCTCATCGAGCGAGGGCGTGATGAGACCCGACAAACCGATGATGTCGCATTTCTCGCGTTTTGCCGTTTCCAGAATTTTAGCGGCCGGCACCATGACGCCGAGATCGATGACGTCGTAGTTGTTGCACTGAAGCACGACGCCGACGATGTTCTTGCCGATGTCGTGCACGTCGCCCTTTACCGTCGCCATCAAGATCTTGCCTTTGGCCGGCATTTCGACGAGACCCGAGGCGCGCTTTTCCGCTTCGAGATAAGGTTGTAGATAGGCTACCGCCTGCTTCATGACGCGCGCGGATTTCACGACCTGGGGCAAAAACATTTTGCCGGCGCCGAAAAGATCGCCGACGACGTTCATGCCGGCCATCAACGGGCCTTCGATAACGTGCAACGGTTTGGGGAGTTTCTGGCGCGCTTCTTCGGTGTCGGCTTCGATAAATTCGGTGATGCCGTGGACGAGCGCGTGGGTGAGGCGATCTTCGACGCTTGTCTCGCGCCAGGTCATGTCTTTTTCTTTGGCCTTCATCGCGCCGTCGCCCTTGTATTTGGCGGCTGCATCCAGCAGGCGGTCGGTGGCGTCGTCGCGACGGTTTAATACGACGTCTTCGCAGAGTTCGCGGAGTTCAGCCGGGATGTCGTCATAGAGCGCGAGCTGCCCGGCGTTGACGATGCCCATGTTCATGCCGGCTTGTATTGCGTGATAGAGGAACACCGCGTGCATGGCTTCGCGCACCGGCTCATTGCCGCGGAACGCGAACGACAGGTTCGAGACGCCGCCAGAAATGTGCACGAGCGGCATTTTTTCTTTGATTTGCCGCGTCGCTTCGATGAAGGCGATGCCATAGCCGTTGTGTTCTTCGATACCGGTCGCGACGGCGAAGATGTTCGGGTCAAAAATGATGTCTTCCGGCGGAAAGCCGACTTTTTCGGTCAAGAGTTTGTAGGCGCGTTCGCAGATCGAAACTTTGCGCTCGATGGTGTCGGCTTGGCCTTGTTCGTCAAACGCCATGACGACGACGGCGGCGCCGTATCTGAGAACCTTCTTGGCCTGTGCCAGGAACTGTTCTTCGCCCTCTTTCATCGAAATCGAGTTGACGATGGCCTTGCCCTGCACGCACTTGAGACCGGCTTCGATGACGGTCCATTTGGATGAGTCGATCATCACGGGGACGCGGCTGATATCGGGTTCCGAAGCGATAAGATTGAGAAACGTCGTCATGGCCTTTTCAGAATCGAGCAAGCCTTCGTCCATGTTGACGTCGATGATCTGCGCGCCGGCTTCAACCTGTTGGCGTGCCACGACGAGGGCGCCAGAATAATCGTTTTGCTCGATCAATTTCCGGAACTTCGCCGAACCCGTAACGTTGGTGCGCTCGCCAACGTTGATGAACGTGGTCGCGGCGGAGGTGCGCGAGGTGGAGTCGGCGGAGCTCGGCGGCGAAGGGTCTTCTGCGTTGGTGGTGGTCATTGGACTGCTTTTGCTCTTGCTATTTCGGCTCAAGGTGATGCCGGTACGGTCGCCTCTCCCCTTGGGGAGAGGCCGGCGCGGCCCTCAAACTTTAGTGTCGTGCTCACGTCCCTTGTCCGCGCCGGGTGAGGGGGTGTTGCTCGCGGCGGCATTGGACCGCCCCCTCACCCCAACCCTCTCCCCAAGGGGAGAGGGGGATCTGCGCTGCGTTACTCGTGGTCATTTTCAATACTTTTCTTTGTGTTTCGCCCAACAATCCGAATTCTAGATCAGACCGTGCCCGTGCTGTTGTAGCCATTCATTGTGAGCATCTACTAACCCGGCTTCGAAGTAGAGCCAAACATCATCATTAGTGCGCGTCTTCTGGTCGAGGTCTGAGTCAAGTACCGACGTATGACCCAAGAAAATCAAAGACCCTTGCATCGCTACTTTTGTAGATATGGCTAGCGCATCGCGGATTTGATCAATCGTAGGACCGTCGAAAGTACCGTCCACAGAATGCGCGATAACCTTGTGCCGGATCGTGAGCAATGATTTGCGAGCGTTTTCAAGGTCGCGGTTTTCTGGGCCGAAATCCGACTTCCCCCAACCCATTGGAACAGTTCTTTTGAACCAATTGATCCGCTCAGGTTGCTCTGAAAGTTCGAAATCGAGAATCATCTCTGGAATATTGGGCGCGTCCCGCCTAATCCATTGCTCTGATACCAACGTGCTTACGACCTGATCGTTCGCCAACAGGCCTCGAAGCAAACAGGCAGAAAGGGAATCATTACCTTTTGGATGATCACTCATGCGCAATATCGCCAGGATTGCGGACTCTGCCAGCGCGCGCCTAATCACTCCAAGTCCCTCGGGAGCATGCCATTTTGCCGCTCGACTGAGTGCGCTCCCTTCAGCTAAGCGGTTATTAAACGCTTCCCAAGTCGCCCACGCATCCCTCGCTATCTCTGCATTTGCCACCACGCCAAGAGTGATCGACGCACCGCGATCAAGCAAGTCCTGCTCTGCAAAATCCGGCATCGGATTGACTTTCTTGTAAGTTGTCGAAGACAAGTTCACCCCGCCACAAACGGCTCTAGCCCGGAAAGCCGCATCTTGGGTTCGATTTTGGGCGGCACGCGGGGTTTGTATTTTTTTGCGTGCTCGGCGATGTGGGCGATGTGATCCGGCGTCGAGCCGCAGCACCCCCCGATGATGTTGATCAGACCATCCGCAAACCAAGGCTCGACCTTGCACGCCATCTCGGGACCCGTCTCGTCGTATTCGCCCATGGCGTTCGGCAATCCGGCATTGGGATAGGCCGAGATACGCACGTCGGCGATGTGCGCGAGGTCGGCAATGTAGGGACGCATGAGTTCCGCGCCGAGCGCGCAGTTAAGGCCGATGGAAAAGGGCCTCAAGTGGCGCATCGAATACCAAAACGCTTCTCCCGTTTGACCCGAGAGCGTGCGGCCCGAGCGGTCTGTAATCGTGCCCGAAATCATGATCGGCAATTCTAGCCCGACTTCTTCGAAGGCTTCGAGCGTGGCAAATCCGGCCGCCTTGGCGTTCAAGGTGTCGAATATGGTTTCAATGATGATGATGTCGGAGCCGCCTTCGATGAGGCCTTTGACCTGGCTCTTGTAAGCGGCGCGCAATTCGTCGAAGTTGACGTTGCGGTAACCGGGATCGTTGACTTGCGGAGAAATCGACGCCGTGCGATTGGTCGGCCCAACGGCACCGGCAACAAAGCGCGGCCTGTCCGGCGTTTTCATTTCCCAAACGTCGGCCGCCTCGCGCGCGAGTTTGGCACTTTGCACGTTCATTTCATAACTGAGTGACTGCATGCCGTAATCGGCCTGCGAGATAACTTGCGCGCAAAACGTGTTCGTTTCGGCGATGTCGGCGCCGGCGGCAAAATACTGATCGTGAATGTCGCGGATGATGGCAGGCTGCGTCAGCGACAACAATTCGTTGTTGCCTTTGACGTCCTGCTTCCAATCGGCAAAGCGCGCGCCGCGATAAGTTTCCTCCGTCGGCTTATGGCGCTGGATCATCGTGCCCATGGCGCCGTCGATGATGAGAATGCGTTCGGCGGCTGCTTTTTCGAGTGCCGCCCAGCTTGGTTTTCGTTTCATAGTGTTCTCTTCACTTGTAGGTTGGGTAGAGCGCCACTTCCTGGGCGGTCGTAACCCAACAACGCCGTTGCAACATTCTCTGGTCTTGATTGTTGGGTTTCCTGCGGCGCATCGCGCCTCCGTCTACCCAACCTACGTTTCCCGCCTGCGCGGCCGAAGCCCCTTCGGCGCGGCGAAGGCCCGTCCTTGCTACGAGGCCGCCCTCTTTTGCTCAAGCGGCGCGACACGTAGCGGCCGCAACCCCAAAAGATGGCAGATCGCGTAGACGAGATCGGCGCGGTTTAGCGTGTAGAAGTGGAAGTGGCGGATGCCTTCGTCCACGAGATCGAGGGCTTGTTCGGTAGCGGCGGACGCTGCGACGAGATGCGTCGTCTGCACGTCTTCTTCAAGCCCCTCAAAACGGCGCGCGAGCCACGCGGGCACCGTCGCCCCCGCACGGACAGCAAAGCCCGCGACCTGACGGAAGTTATGAATCGGCACGAGACCGGGAATGATAGGAACCCAAATGCCAGCCGCGCGCGCGCGCTCAAGGAAGCGAAGGTAATGCGCGTTATCGAAACCGAACTGCGTGATGATGCGGTCGGCACCCGCATCGACCTTGGCTTTCAAGTTTTCGATGTCGGATGCGAGCGTAACACTCTCGGGATGCTTTTCCGGATAGCCGCCGACGGAGACTTCGAATCCTGCGATTTTTTTCAAGCCCGCGACCAAATCCGAGGTCGATTGATAGCCGCCGGGATGGGGCTGGTATTTAGCGCCGGCGCCTTCCGCCGGATCGCCGCGCAGCGCCACGATGTGGCGGATGCCGGCGGCCCAATAAGCGCGCGCGACCTCGTTCACTTCTTCCTTTGTGGCGTTGACGCAGGTGAGGTGGGCCGCCGGGCGTAGCGCAGTCTCCTTGACGATGCGCGCGACCGTGTTGTGCGTTCGCTCGCGCGTCGATCCGCCGGCGCCATAGGTGACAGAGACAAATTCGGGCGCGAGCGGCGCCAAGCGGTTGATGGACGCCCAAAGCTGCTCTTCCATCTTCTCGGTCTTCGGCGGGAAGAACTCGAAACTGACGCCGATTTCACCAGCGCCCAGCAGGCGGCTTTTTCTCTCTTTAGCGTCGGCCATCAATCTGCCTCCTCCAACGATGGGGCGGCACGCTTGGCCGTGCCCGGTTTCTTGTTTTCAAGGCGTTCGGCGTGCCAGATCGAAACCGTGAGCTTGCCATCGCCTTCGCTTGAAAGCGGCCGCAGATCGTGTACGCCGCGCGTGACAAGGCCCGCTTCGGTCAGCCACTGATTGACTTGGGAACCCGAAAAGCCAAGCCGCTCGTGCGCTTCCGTGTCGCGCAAGAATTCGAGCGCGTGCGGCGCGAAATCGACGATCAGCAGTTTGCCGCCCGGTGCCAAGGCACGCGCGGCTTCGCGAATGGCGAGCGCGGGATCGGACAGGAAATGTAAAACCTGGTGCATGACGATGGCGTCGGCCGTGCCGTCGGCAATCGAGAGCGCATAGATATCTCCGTGCCGGACCTGCGCATTGTTACGCCCGGTTTTCGCGAGGCGCGCCCGCGCGTAAGTCAACATCGCCTGGTTGACGTCGATGCCGAGGCCGCGCGCATATCGATCGGCAAAGAGTTCCAGCGTGCGCCCCGTGCCGGTGCCAAGATCGAGGAGAAATTTGAATGGGCCGGGCCCGAGCGCCTCGCGCATGGCCGCTTCCACGTCGGCTTCCGCGACATGCAGCGCGCGAATGCGATCCCAGTCTGCGGCGTGCGCCTCGAAGAATGTCTGCGCCGCCGTTTCGCGGTCGCGCTTCAGGCTTTCGGCCCGTTCCCGGTCGCGCCGCGCCGTCTGATCGTTCGTTGGAATATCGGCAACGAGACGCAGCGCGAGGCGCCCGCCAGCCGAACGGTCGGAAATGTGGAAGTAGACCCAGCTCCCCTCGCGGAAGCGCTCGATCAGGCCGGCTTCGCTCAAGAGCTTCAAATGGCGGCTGATGCGCGGCTGGCTTTGGCCGAGAATGAGCGTCAAGTCTTTGACGTTGAGTTCGCCGGCTTGGAGCAGCAGCAGGATGCGCAGACGCGTGGGTTCGGCGGCCGCCTTGAGCGCCGTCACCAGTCCATCCATATCTAACGTTACGGAGCGATCCATGAGCGCATGGATATAAAGATATGTTTATATGTCAAGTACCTTTTGAAGAGATCCACCGGATTTGAGGCGGGGTTGGTGCGCTGGACCCCTTGCGGCAGCGCCCGGCACAAGTCCCGGAACGGGCGGCAACCCTGTCTTAACCATACCTCCCGTAGGCTGCGCCTGCATTCTCAGAGCCATCCAGGATTTCCCATGCGTCCAGAAGCGTTTGAAAGAGTTGAGCTGCTGTCGGCGGCTGGCGAATTTCCAATCCAAACCTCGCAAACATCGAAGCGCTGGTCCGAGATTATCCGGCTCGCATTACTTGCAGGGCTCGCCGGCGTCGTTGTGCTTCCGCAAATTGCGCTCGCAGCCTTTACGCTTTCCAATGACGAAACCCGCGCGCTGATCCTTGAGCGGCCGCTCATGACGGCAGAACTCGCGGTCGCGATGGCGTTTTGGATCGGCCTGTTCGTCTGGCCTCTGCGCCGCCTGCATGCGCGCGTCAACGGCCGCCGCAATGTTGAAATCTCAAGGCTGAGCGTTGCCGTGCGCGACGAAAAGCTTCTCGGCACCGAAACTTGGACTGCTCCACTCGCGTCATACACGGGCGTTGCCCATCACGTTCGCGCGTCGCTCTCGGGGTCGCGCGACGAACTCATCCTGGTCCATCCGGACCGGGCGCGGAGCGTGCTTTTGATGGTCTCCGAGCATATCTCTGACGCCGATATTCAGCGCTTTACGCGGCTGCTCGGCTTGCCGCAAATTGCGGCACGTCACACCCATAGCAACCCGCACCCGTCGCAAAAGCGCGAGCCGCGCGGCCAAATCTCGCATTCTACTGCCTTGGCTCAGGCGGCTTAACTCTGGCATTCTTTTGACGAGATTTGGGTGCCTCTTGCCGCGAGGTGCCCTAAAGTGCAGAAGACTTAAAGTTGCAGCGGCTTGCCTTTGACGGGACACGCTGAGACAATAGTGAAACGCGTTGGACGAGTTGGGAGTAATGAGTGACCATGTTGCTTGGATTGAAAACGAAGCCAGCCGCCGCGCTCCGCTGGTTTAGCGGCCTGCCCGCATTCATTTTGGCATTTGTTTTGTCATCGGCCAGCGCTTACGCCGAAGCGCCGGCCACCTATATGCAGCGCGTTCAGAACGAACTCATAGCAGCCCAGCGCTCAGGCTCGTCGGCGGCTTTTCAGAACGTGCTCCGCAAACACATGGACGTGCCCTCGATCGGCTTGACGGCGCTTGGCGAACACGCCCGCACCCTGCCGAAGACCGAGCGGCCCGCCTACTACAACGGCATGATCAAGTTCATCTCGAATTATGCCGCCAAGGAAGCGCCGAAGTATCCGGTCGCAAAAGCCGTCGTCACCGGCCAGGGTGCCGAGACGGCGGGTGGGGCGACCGTCGATAGCACCATCACCCTCCGCTCCGGCGAGACTTATGACATACGCTGGAAGCTCGTGCGTTCGGGACAGACATTCAAAGTGCGCGACGCGCAAGTTGTCGGCTTCTGGATGACGTCGTTCCTGGATAACCTATTCCAGAACTACATTACCGAGAACGGCAACAATCCGCGCGCGCTCGTTATGGCGCTGAACAGATAACGCCGGCACGCAGCCCGCGTAAGACACCAAATTTGCCCGAGCCGCCCGCAAAGCGGCGCGCATTTTATTTTGCGTCCCGCACCACGCGAAAGCCAACGCCCCAGTCCGCCTGATCGATGGCAATGGGGCGGCGTGCGGAAAAACGCTTGTACGTTTCAGCCTCGCCCGGCCGCGCGCCTTTCAGCACGAGTTCGTGGCAGAGCAATGCATTGGAACTCCACAGGCGGCGCTCGTTCCCGGCCGACGGGATATACGGCGACCAGCAATCGGACGTGATCTCGGCGAGGTCCTGGCCAATGCCGTCGAGGGGTGCCGCAACGGTTCCAGCGCCGGTGTTGGCAAGAACCGTGACACCTGCCGTGCGCGCCGCGTATTCCCATTCAACAGCTGTTGGAATGCGAAAGCGCTTTCCAGAGCGGGCGGTAAGCCAGGCGGCGTAGCGGTCCGCTTCTTCGGGATAGAGGCAGGTGGCAGATTGCGTTGCCTTGTGTCCCGCGAGGCCCGCGCACACCGGCGATCCAAGACCTGCTTCGGCGCGGAATTCCGCCATAGCGTTTGCCGTAATCGGATTGCGGCTGATGGCAAATCCGGGCCAGAAGCGCACGTCCCGCTGCGGCTTTTCGGCAGCCGTTGCGGATGGGTCGCTCTCGCTGGCACCTATCGGCTGCGTGCCGCCCGCAACGATGACCATTTCAGGGCATGAGGGACAGTCGCGCACAATATCGCCTTCGATGTCGCGGCCGGTGTTGTCCGGGTTGCGGCCCTTCCGGCCAGGTATAAGCTGATCGAGAAGCGCATCTGCGCCGGACTGTAGACTGCGATTGACCTCCGCGACGGCACCAGTCGCACCACCACCAGAAGCGCCGCCCGTATCGCCGTCATCAGGTTCAGGTTCGCCGCCGCCGGCTTGGCCAGCACCTGTCTGTGCTTGGGCGCCGCCCCCCTGCCCGCCGCCGCCTTGATCGGTTTTATCCTTCGGCGCATTCTTTGCCGAGCGCGCGGGGAATTGCGAGTTTTCAAAAACGTATTTCTGTTTGTAGGCCGTGTAGCACCAGCTGCCGCCAGCGATTACCGAAAGTGCAATCGATGCAACGGCCGAGGGCAATGCTACGCGACGTAGGGGACAGAACTCGGCAACCAGAGCCAAAGCAATGGTTGCGGCATATGCGTACAACGCCAGCTGGTGCAAATCTGCCATCATTTCGTGGTCCTCGCGGGGTCAGTGGTTTCAAGGCACATAGCGGCCGCGCGGCAAGGAGCAGCCAAAGCGAGATCAGCAACCCCTGTGCCAGCCGGCACGCGGGTTATGGCTAACGGCTGCGCACCCCCAGGCAAGTTCCGGTCATGGTGAAGACCGGCGGCTGACGCCGCAGCCCTTTGTGCGCAATTGGGATAGCGCCACACTTGAATCGGCGGGGCGTTACCAACACGCACCGTTCGCGGCAATTCCGCCCACGTCCGATAAAGGCACGATCGGGGCAATCACTGCATCGTGAGGCTTGCCGCTCGCGCCATCGTGAACCGGAATCCCTAGTAAGATCAATTTTCTAAGGCTTATTCCGAGTTGGGTCCGAGAGCCGTCCGCCGCGATAAAAAAGAAGCGGTTGGCAGGGTGGTCCCGCCTAAAGGAAAAGGAGTTCATTCATGAACAAGATTAGCAACCTCCGACTGATGGCCCAACATCTGGCTGTGGCCGCAACAATTGCCGCGGCACCTGCTTTCCTCGCAACAATGGCCTACGCGGAACAGCCCGCGGCTGCCGCAGGTCAGTCTAAGCAGGCGCCGACAATGACGGATGCCGATGACCCGATGGGTGCCGACGCGAAGGGCGCTGGTAGCCCAGCTGCCGGTGCTCTGCCAAAAGACGCTCCTGCGGCAAAACCCGACGCTACCGGCCCGAGCAAAGGAGCGACCGGCGGTCAGGCTGTAGCGCCGACAACCAAGGACGTCGCAGTGGGTGCAGCCGTGTTTGGATCCGACGGCAAAAAGGTCGGTGAGATCAAGGGCGTAAAGTCGGAGCCTTCGGGTTCGATCCAGGAGATCCACGTCAAGACCGGCGGGTTCCTCGGCCTCGGCGGAAGGGTCGTGGTCATTCCAGGCACCAAAATCGCAAAGGGCGGCCAAGCCATCCAACTGGCGCTGACGACCGAAGAGGTCAGTAAGTTGCCGGCCTTGGCCGATAATCAGGGTTAGGGAGCCAACTTCGGCGCACAAACAGAGACGTGACGGCGGGCCGCATGACGAAGTCATCTTGCGGCCCGCATCTTGTCGGAAAGCACACCGCTCCCACATTCCCGGGAATACTTGAGGCAACCTAGGAGACTGTTTGGATGACATTTGAAACCGCGAAGAACTTGACCGCTGCGATAGCTTTGGCTTCAGCGCTCGGACTGAATGGAATTCCAGCGTTTGCTGAAACGAAGCCGGCGGCCGCGCCCGCTGCCCAGCCTGCTGCTGCCGCCAAGGCTGCGCCTGAAGCGGCAAAGTCTGCGCCTGAAGCGAAAGCCGCTGCCGCGCCAGAAGCCGCGGTAGAAACGGCGCCCGAAGCTGCTGCGGCTCCGGCTGAAGAAGCCCCTGCCCCTGCCGCCGAAGCCGCCCCAGAAGCCGCACCCGCTCCTCCGGCCAAGGCCGTTGAAGCACCGGCCGCACCCGCGAAGCCTGCTGCAGCTGCTGCCGCTCCTGCCAAGGCAGAAACCGCAACGGGCTCGGCCTCCCATCAGGTTTCGCTCGGCTCGGTCGTCGTCGGCGCCGACGGCAAAGAAGTCGGCACCGTCAATCGCGTGCGCACGGAAGCGTCCGGCAATGTCACGGAAATTCACGTCCAGAGTAAAACCGGCGTCGTGTCCGTCCCCGGCAACAAAATCGCCAGCGGCGGCCAAAACGTGAAGCTGTCGTTGACGGCCGACGAAGTCAGCAAGCTTCCCGCAATCGGTGGCGGGAAAAGCTAAGCTACCCCACGATCTGAAACGTCAAAGGCCGCATCTCCGCCGGGGTGCGGCCGTCTATTTTTTCGCGCCCCAAGTTCGTCGCGTACTCTTAAAATCACGGGGCCGGAGCGTCTCCGCTTTTGGTCGAGCGTCCGGTGGTCGAATACATCGGCAAGGTCCCATTTTGAAATGCGCGGGCGTCATAGAAGCGCAATTCCATGTCGAACGACAATTGCGTTGGCGCGCGTGCGCCAGACCCGCCAGCCTCCGCTTCGTCGAGAATCATTTTGAATTGGTAGACGCCGGGCTCGGCAATGAGCTGATCGGGCTTTTCGTCCGGGCCTTTGGTGTAGAAGAGCACGGTCTCGGTGCGGCTCGCCTTGCCCGCAAGCGAGATCGGGGCGAACGGCTCATACCCGTTGGCGCGGGTTTTCTCCATGGTCCAGCGGCCGAAGTCGGCCGAATAGAAGCGCTTCACGGCTTTGGTTTTGGGGCTTGTGGCTTCGAGTTCGATTGAGAGCACTGTGCCGGTGCGCCCGCCATCATTGGCAAACGTCACGGGAACGGCGATGACTTCGAAATTCGAATTGTTGTAGGGCGCGGAATATTGAATGACGGGCGGGACAAAGACTTTGATGTCTGGGCCTTTTAGCGTGCTGTCCCAGAGACTGTAGCCAGAAAACAAAAGTGCCAGCGCTGAGACGGCTGCGGTGACGCGTCCGCCTTTATCGTGGCTCGCACTGTCGATGGCAATTTGAGACGGAGTCTCGACCGCGCTTGTGTGGTGCGTGCGGAGCTGGGACATTTTCATGACAATTACATTCCCTGCGATGTTGAGCCCCCGCTCAAGGGGCAAGCAAGCAGGACATGAGTGAAACGTCAAGGCTATCGGAAATCAGGATGAATATGCGGGCATTTCGCGCTGCGGCCGGCCTTAAGCCGTGCGGCGGCCAAACGCCTTGGAGCCCGCCTCAAGCCTGGCACGCCATGGCGCGGTCATGCTGACTTTAGAGGTCAGACTTTCGCGCGCATGGCTGCCATAGGTCACGCGCGCCAGGAACAACGGCAGCACCAGCAGCGACAACATCTCGGCGACTTGCAGCGCGCTGCGGTTATGGCCTGCAATCAGCGGCGGCCAGTTCAAGCCGTTAACGCGGGCACCGAGCCAAATGAGATGCAGAACTGTGAGATAGAGCGCTATCAACATGGCAAGCAATCCGACGACGCCGCCAAGCCAAAGCCAGATGGTTGACTCGCCGTGACGGTAGATTTTCCGCAGGTCGCTCGAAACCAGAACAGCCATGATGAGCGGGGCGGCATAGAGCACGACTTTGTGCGCGGCGAGCAACGATGTGTGGCTGCTCATCCAGGCAACGAGCGGTGGAGATACGACCGCGCCAGCCCCAAGAAAAAGTGCGGCGATGGCCGAGAGGGCAAGTACGATTACGAGCGCCATGGCGGCTGGCGGCACCTTGCCGTTGCGTTCGTCCGTAATCGAGCCCGGCGTAAAAACGCCGAGCGCCACGAGGCTCGCGAGACCGGCAATGAATGCGGGCGGAATATCGCGGCCCAAGCCGAAGCCCGCAGAGGCCGGCACCGCATTGCTCATCGCCCCTATGAAGACCATGCCGGGTAAAAGCGCAACCGACACCGGCACCACGGCCGCTCGCGTCAAGCGCGCCTCTTGCAAGCGCGGCAGGAGCGCCAGCGCGATTGCTCCGAGATAGAAGAAGAAGACGATGGTCATCGCCGCGAACGGCAACGAAAATTGCCCCAAAGCACAGGCGCCGGGCGCACACGCCGCGGGCAAAGCGAAATAGAGTGCGCTTATGCCGGCAACGAGCGCGAGATTGCGCACGCCTGATTTGCGCGCGAAGTCCGCCCCGTCAATTCGAGTTGGCTCTACCATTTCGCTTTGTCCGTAATGCCGCCCGCGCGTCGTACCGCCGCAAAGCTACAGGGCACACATTTCCAAATCATTAGGACGTGCGAAGAAGTTGTTACCGTTTCGCCATTGCGGGCACGTTTTCGCGCCCAAGCCTGCTCGACCAAGCGGCGGCGCGCGTGCGGCGGGCGGGCTGCCGGCCGGGGACCATAATTCGAACCAATGCGCCCGGTACGTTGGTCCAGAAGCTTCAGCCGCGAGGGTGACATGTTGAAACCCAATAGTATCGCGCAGGCTAGTGTAGCGCTTCTGACGTTTGGTTCCCGCTCGCGGCTGGACTCGCAACCAAACGTCAGATGCAAAAGCTACGCTAGAATTATAGAGTTACTAGTGTTCCTTTTGGTTCCGACATTTGCTCTGGCGAGTGCCGCGAAGGGAAGCAAATGTCGGAACCGGAACACTAGCGTCAAATGCGCAACGTTGTTCTTGGCTTTGCTCACGTCCGCCCCTGCAAGCGCCCGCACGTATCCCGACTATGTCAAAGCCGCGTGCAAAAAAGACTTCAAGTCGTTTTGCCCGCGTTACGATATCGAGAGCACGCAAATTCGCCAATGCATGCGCAGCGTCGCCGACCGGTTATCGCCGCGCTGCATCGAAGCTTTGGAGAAGAGCGGCGAGCGGCGGACGAAGTAGGCCAATACAAGATTGCCGCTCCCGGCGCCGCGTCTTGGCGCCAACCGTTTCTTTGCGCCGCTTGAGTTTGTTCGTCACGACCTGCCCTAAGGGTGTGTCGGGCGACTTCTGCCACCGTCCTTTTTGCGCTTTGGCCGTCGTGAGCGTCGATTGCAGTGTATCGGCCTCGATCTCGCGATCGGGATCGATGGCCTTCACATCACGCCCGGCCTTGGCCCGCACCTTCTGGTGCGAGAAAGCTTTGTTGCGCGCGATGTTCTTGCGCGAAGACTTGGCGTTTTCGCCATAGGTGTTGCGGCGGTCTTTCTTGAGAGACAGCCGTTTTTTTTGTTGTGGCGTCTTCGGCGTGCGCGGCATGAGTAAGGTGCCTACTGCTCAAACGTTCCGAACTCGATGCATGCGGTTCGACGGCTGGTTCGCCGACGTCCCCGCCCGGCGACGCGAGTTCCCGGTTGGTCCGCCTACCAGTGGCGAATGATGCCCGCAACGATGAACGCGTTTGTCACAATGTAGCATAACACGATGAAAGAACGGATCACCGCCACCTTGTCGGCCTCCCCATCATCCGCGCCGCTTTTCTCTCCCAGCGCTTTAGCCCAAACTCGCCACATCGTTTGCCTCCGAGCGTCGTAAAGTTCTCGATGGCGCGGTTTCTAAACCGATTCTTGCGGAGGTGGGGCCCGGGACTTTCGGGTATTCCTACCGCTTAAACGTCCCGCTGACTTTAGCCAAACCACCAGATCTGGGGGAAGTTGCGCATCGACCAAAAAGCGCATTGCTATTCTGCCGCAAGCACGACGCGGCTTTCGGCGGAGCGGGCCGCGTATTGGAGTGCCGCCGTAATATCCGCGTCCTCCAGATAAGGAAAATCGGTCAAGATTTCCTGGCGGCTGGCGCCGCCCGCCAGCATATCGAGAATATCGCTGACGCGAATGCGCATCCCGCGAATGCGCATCCCGCGAATGCAGGCCCGGCCGCCGCACTGATTGGGGTTAAAGGTAATCCGGTCGAGTTGCTACTGAGCAATAGCCTTGATCTCCATTGCTGGCAAAATACCACAGCCTCGCCCTCACCGCCACCTTGGCCTTGATCGCGTGGTTACGGCTTCGCGAACCAAGAACGGACCGCCCCCCCCTACCGCTCGAATTTTTTGAAATTGATGCGGTGCGGCTCAACAGACGCGGCCCAGCCATCGCAACCGAGCACCGTACAGATCAGCACGTGGTACCTTGCTCGCCTGCCGAGACAATCTCGTCTACCGTGTAACCGTACCAGCTATATCCAATCCCCACCCGGTCAAGTTCTTTGCTTGTTAGCCTCCCAGCGTAAACGCCGACAAACTCGGTCGCGACTATGTTGTCTAAGGCCACTTCTGCTCCATTTGGTGTCGCCTTTGGACCGAAAACTCTTCGGAAAACGGGTGAACCCGACATACCCTCAGTGCTCATTACATCAAGCGGAAAAAGTGGCTTGTCAGACATTGGTAATATTGGCTCTCCTGCGAATGAAGCCCGCTTCCAAATTGGCGGCATCCACCCATCGAAGTTATCGATGGGATAGCCGACTACGAACAAGTCTGCGCCGACGTGATGAAACAACTGTGGGAATGGGGCATCGTTCACGCACGAAACTTTTTTGCCAATATCCGTTGCGTCGGATTCCAGGATGCGGAATGCGACAACATCAATACCCGACTTTGCGAAATCTTTATGTTGTTGCCAAACGGGAACCCCATCATCGAACAATAACTGTTCCATGGGGTATCTCGTCGGAAAATGCAGGGCCCCGCCTTCGGTCGTGTTCAGTCTAAGCATGTAGTAAGTCAACTTGAACGGCGCTGGGCGATTAGAGTGCAAGACTCTTTTCGTGAAAGGGTTGTTTCCAGTAACGCAATGCCAGTTCGTAATCAGCCAAACTTCATTCGAATTACGCCAAAAAAAGCCAGTCGCGTGTCCAAGGCGTTCAGATTCGCTATAAACTTCAATCGGGGTCGTTGCTAAACTGAGCCTATCAAACTTGCTATGTGGAAACTGAAGACGCATCGATACGTCTGTCAACGATCCCCACCGCAGCACACCATCATCTGACATTACCCTAACCTTGCGAAAATGGATTATCTCTCGAACTTCTTGAACTTGATGCGGTGGGGTTCGACGGCAGCGTCGCCGAGGCGGCGTTTCTTGTCCTCTTCGTATTCGGCGAAGTTACCTTCGAACCATTCGACATGGCTATCCCCTTCGAAGGCGAGGATGTGCGTTGCCAAGCGATCGAGGAAGAATCGATCATGCGAGATGACGACCGCGCAGCCCGGGAAATCTTCAAGTGCGGCTTCGAGCGAGGATAAGGTTTCGGTGTCGAGGTCGTTGGTCGGCTCGTCAAGCAGCAGCAGGTTGCCGCCCTCTTTCAAAAGCTTGGCAAGATGCACGCGGTTGCGCTCGCCGCCGGAGAGCAATCCCACTTTCTTTTGCTGGTCCGCGCCTTTGAAGTTGAACCATCCGCAGTAGGCGCGGCTTGGAATTTCCTTCTTGCCGCCAAGCAGCATCTGATCGAGGCCGCCGGAGATTTCTTCCCAGACCGTCTTTTTATCATCAAGGTGTGCGCGGCTTTGATCGACGTAAGAAATTTTCACCGTGTCGCCGAGACGGATCGATCCCTTGTCCGGTTTTTCAACGCCGGTGAGCATCTTGAACAGCGTCGTCTTGCCGGCGCCGTTCGGGCCGATAAAGCCGACGATGCCGCCCGGCGGAAGCTTGAAGGAAAGATCGTCGATGAGCAGCCGATCGCCGAAGGCTTTCGACAATCCCTCCGCTTCGATCACGACGCCGCCGAGACGCGGACCGGTCGCGATCTGAAACGTTGTTTTCGAGACTTCTTCACGCCCGGCTTGTTCGACAAGCTTATCGTAAGCTGAAACGCGCGCCTTCGATTTGGCTTGACGTGCTTTGGGAGAAGAGCGGATCCATTCGAGTTCTCTGCTGAGGGCTTTCTGCTTGCTCTCTTCCTGCGATTTCTCGACCGCTTCGCGTTTGGCGCGCTGTTCGAGCCAGCTCGAATAGTTGCCCTTGTACGGCACGCCCTGGCCGCGATCGAGCTCGAGCGTCCACTCGGTCACGTTGTCGAGAAAGTAACGGTCATGCGTCACGAGGATGACGCAGCCGGTGTATTCTTTCAAATAGCGCTCGAGCCAGGCGACGCTTTCCGCGTCCAAATGGTTGGTCGGCTCATCAAGAAGCAGAATGTCCGGCTTCGAGAGCAGCAGACGGGTCAACGCCACGCGGCGCTTTTCGCCGCCTGAAAGTTTCTCGACGGACGAACCCCCTGGCGGACAACGCAACGCGTCCAGCGCCTGCTCGACTTGGGTGTCGAGGTCCCACAGATTGTGCGCGTCGATCTGGTCCTGCAGCGCCGTCATCTCGTCGGCGGTTTCGTCCGTGTAGTTGGCGGCGATCTCATTGTAGCGGTCGAGGATCGCTTTCTTTTCCGCGACGCCTTCCATGGCATTGCCAAGTACATCCTTCGTGGAATCGAGTTCCGGCTCCTGCGACAGGTAGCCGACCTTGATCCCGTCTGCCGCGCGCGCTTCGCCTAAGAAGTCGTCGATCTTGCCGGCGAAGATTTTGAGAAGCGTCGATTTGCCCGCGCCGTTAAGACCGACAACGCCGATCTTGGCTCCAGGCAGAAAAGACAAGGAAATATCTTTAAGAACCGTCTTGCCCCCCGGATAGGTCTTAGAGAGCTTGTGCATGTGGTAGACGTACTGGTGGGCTGCGGCCATGTACGGCGCCTCTTTGTTTTGCTTGTGAGGAGTGATTTGGCCCGCTTCTAGCTCATTGTTCGCTGCGGCTCAACGTTGCTGGAGCAAGCTGATTGGGGCAGAGGCATTGACAGCATTGCTATCAATGAATACACTGATACAATGGCTGCTATTACCATCCGAAATCTCCCCGATGCAGTGCGTGCCAGATTGCGCATCCGCGCCTCCCGCAATGGCCGCAGCACGGAGGCGGAAGCGCGCGCCATCATCGCCGGAGCCGTCAATGCGCCATCGCCCGAGGAGATGCCGCAAGCCATCGCACGCATTCAGGACTGGATCGCGCAGTCCAAGAAAAAGCGGCCCAAAACGGGTGGCGAAGGCAAAGTCGATGTTTTCCTGAGAGACCGGCGGCGGAACGCTATCAAAGAGGCAATCGACGATGGCTTCCATCCCAGGCAGCTTTTTCGCGGCGAATTCTCGCGTATCGCGTCTGAAGCGGACTGGACGCCGGATTACATCGATCAACTTGTCAAGCAAAACACGCCGTGATCGTGCTCGATGCCTCCGCGCTGCTGGCTTTGCTGCTCAAAGAGCCGGGCCATGAAAAAGTCGCGGCGAGCCTCAGTGGTTCGTTCATTTCTTCCGTCAATTTCAGTGAAGTTCTGGCGAGGCTGGGGCGTGATCACATTGCGCCAAGTACGGCCGCACCGCGCATAACAGAACTCGGAATCACTGTCGTCGCATTCGATGAGGCGCAGGCGATAATTGCTGCGGAGATCCGCGAATTCGCGCGGGCGGCAGGACTTGGACTGGCGGATTGCTGCTGCCTTGCTCTCGCACTCGGCGAACAACTCCCCGTGCTGACTGCGGATCGCATCTGGAAAACGTTGGGATTGGGACTGCAGATAGAACTGCTCCGCTGATGTAGCGCATGCAGTCACCACGCTGGGTTTCTAACCCCCGTGAAGAAGTAGACGCCAAGTCCCACGGTAAAAATCAGCCAGCCCCAGAGCGTATGCTCGAACCATATGGCCCAGAACGACTTGGTCTTGTGGTAGCGCCACGCAAACAACATGCCCCCCGCCAGCGTCAGCGCGACGGCAATCCAATTGCGGAACAGGATATGTGCAAAAGCAAAGGCGAGGCCGTTGACCAGGATGAGCGTCCATTGATTGGCGAACAGCGTGCCGTAGCGATGGAAAAAGAAAACCCGGTACACGAACTCTTGGGCAAGCACGGATGTAAAGGGATAGAGCACGAGCAGTTTTAGCCAGCGCGAAGACCGCGTGCGCGGCAGCTCGAAAAAGCGCTCCGGCATCGCTGTTGCGACCCACGCCGCCAGCACACCGCCGAAGATAATAAAAACAAAAAGAATCGAAAACAGAGTGTCGCGCGAGATCTTCGTTTTGAATTCGCGGCCGAACTTGAAAGTAGGGTCGAAAAACAACAGGGCAAGAATGAGCCCAAGAACCGGCGGCAGGGCGTAATAGAGCGGCACCTGATGATTGTAGATGACGTAACGCATGAAAAGCGGCGCGACGATGAAGAGGATGCCAAGTTCGCCGATCAAGCGGATGCGGCGCATCTCATCCGGCCGGCTGACATGGGGTGCGCGCGGCAGCGTCCCGGTGGCTGCAAAGCGATTTCCCTGAAGTCGGAGAATTCTTGGCGGCCGCATGTGTTGGCTGGTCCCTGTTTCCCCGCTCGTTTTACTCCACTCGGTCCATAGACTGGTATAGGCCGCCGAGCATGGAAGCCCGTTGCGTCCAGCGCCGCTCTATCTCGCCGGCAATCGCACGTGCCGAATCGAGCGGTTGGTAGATCCAAGTTTGCAATAGTTCGCCACTCTTTTGCAAATGGCCTTCCGGCAACACGCGCGTTATTCCGGCGGTCGCGAGGCTCGCATGAAAGCGCGAGAATTTGGCGCTGCCGCCGGTGGGATGGAAAATGTATACCGGCTTCCCCGTCGCCGCCGCTTCGCCCGCCATGTTGACGCTATCGGCCGTGACGACGAACGCATCTGCATGGGCGAGGAGCTGCGGATAAGGATTTTCGCCGGTGCCGTCCCAGAGAATGCGCGGCGTGCTTTCCGTCGCGCTTTCGATGGCCCCCCACAGCGACGGCGGCGTGCGCCGCGACGGCGTGAGCATGAGACCCGCGCCACTTTGTGACAACGCTCCGAGCGCCGCGATCAAGCGCGCTTCGTCCGACGCCGTGTAGCGATAGTCGCCGTTTGGCCCGCCGATCAAAACCGCAACGCGGGGATGAGGCAACGCCGCGATCTCGGGCGGCATGGTTTTGCGCAACTCAGCAAGGCGCGCAGGCGAAAAGACATGCGGCGAGGTCAGCGTCGTCACAACGTTTGCGCCGCGCCGCATGTCGTGCTCTGGCACCCAAAAGAGATCGGCGCTTGAAGCACCCGTTTTAGGATCGAGCAGTATGACCGTGAACGTCGCCAACCCGGCTTTGCGTTTCAGCGCCCGGATGTAGGGTGTCGTCAGCCGTCCCGTCGCAAAGGCAATTGCGGGCCAGGGCGGCGCGAACTGGGAGCCGGCTTGCGCGAATTTTTCACGCGCCGGAACCGGGCCCCACGGTGCCAACGCCTTGGCAAGGCCCGTCGGGGCAACCCGCTTGATATCAACCTTAACGCCGAGCGCGTCCGCCACGCCGAGGCATTGGACCTCATGGCCAACCTTGCCGTCGGAAATGATCCACGCGCGCTGCCCTTCCAGAGGGCGTACGCGGGTTTTGGCCTCGTGTGGCGGGGTAAGCGGCATGCGCCCGTTGTGACGCTCTAAGGGGCCTCTGTCGAGCCCTGAAGAAATCTGCCGGCTGAGAAAGAAATGCAATGCAAGACAGTCACATTCATCCCTGTTATTACAGGCCCCGGTCGCCATCCCGTTTACCTTGTGAAGGCCTGCATATGCCGATTGAACTCGACGCGCTGGACTGGCGCATTCTGAAAGAGCTTCAGGCCGACGGGCGCATGACCAACATCGCACTCGCGACCAAGATCGGCTTGTCGGCGCCACCCTGCCTGCGCCGCGTTAGGGCGCTGGAAGAAGCGGGATTGATTGGGGCCTACGCGGCGCTCGTCGACGAAGAAGCGCTTGGGTTCAGCTTGACCGCCTTCGCCATGGTCCGGCTGCACAATCAAGCGGAAGCGGACCTGCGCACTTTTGAAAACCGGCTGCTCGCCTGGGCCATCGTGCGCGAAGCGCACATGCTATCGGGCGAAAGCGATTACATGCTGCGCTGCGTGGCGCGCGATCTGACGAGCTTTCAGGATTTTGTGCTCAGTGATCTGACGGCGGCGCCGAACGTCGCGAGCGTCAAAACGTTTTTGACCATCCGGCGCGCAAAACGCGAAGTGGGGGTGCCGATTGCTGTTAGCCAAAACAAAGAAACGTAGGTTGGGTTAGCACCGGCCACGATGCAGCAATTCACATAGATTTTTCATTCCGGTGCGCGACCACTTGGAAGTCCCCATGCGGGATAACCCAACAGCCAAAAGCGCTGAAACGAAATCGCATCTTCATTCACCGGTCTTGATTGTTGGGTTACGGGCGCCCGAAGCCGCAGGACTCAAAACGAAAATCGCGCCGAGCGCCCTAACCCAACCTACGTTTCCCGTTTTGGCGCCACTCAAAATCCGCCCTACTTCCACTCGACCTTCAGCACCTGGAACGAGCGCGAGCCCTTCGGCGTCGTAACTTCGACGCTATCGCCCTTGTTCTTGCCGATCAAAGCGCGCGCGATGGGCGAGGATATGGAAATCTTGCCGTCGCGGAGGTTCGCTTCGAGATCGCCGACGATGGTGTACTTCACCTTGTCGCCGGAGTCGTCGTCCTCAAGCGATACGGTCGCGCCAAATTTAATGGTATCGCCCGACATTTTCGACGTATCGATGACGTCGGCGCGCGAAATCTTATCTTCTAGATCGGCAACGCGGGCTTCGTTCAGGCCCTGCTGTTCCTTAGCCGCGTGATACTCGGCATTTTCCGAAAGGTCGCCATGGGCGCGCGCTTCCGAAATGGCGGCAATGATGCGGGGGCGTTCTACGGCCTTGAGACGCTGCAATTCGACTTCAAGACTCTTGTGGCCCGCTATCGTCATGGGCACCCGTTCCATCGTCATCTCCGAACGTCTCCTTCAAGCCCGCACCTGCGTGCAGCACGGACACAAACACTTAATAGTACCTGAGGAATGCAGCCGGCCCAGGGCAATCCCGGCCTCGCCAGAACGCGAAAGCTAAACCAAACTGCCACTAGCCTCGGTGCGCGTAGCTTTGCAGCGGAGCGACTTGAAGCGTGCCAGACTTCAGCGCCTTGATCGCCCGTGTCACTGCGACGGCCCCCGCTAAAGTAGTATAATAAGGCACGTGCTGAAGCAAGGCCGAGCGGCGGATGTCTTTGCTATCCGACAGCGCTTTCGAGCCTTCTGTGGTATTAAAAACAAGATTGACTTCGCCATTTTTGATGGCATCGACGACGTGCGGGCGGCCTTCCAGAACCTTGTTGATCGCATCGCAAACGACCCCGTTGGCTTCGAGATGGCGCTTGGTTCCACGCGTGGCGATGATCTTGAACCCCATAGCCGCCAAGTCTTTGACCGGGGCCACGATGCGCGCCTTGTCGCTTTCCTTGACGGAAACGAACACAGTGCCGCCGAAGGGGAGTTTCTGCCCGGCGCCGATTTGGCTCTTGGCAAAGGCAACGGCGAAGTCGCGGTCGATACCCATCACCTCGCCGGTCGAGCGCATTTCAGGCCCGAGCGCCGGATCGACGCCTAAGAAGCGGGCGAACGGGAACACGGCTTCCTTGACACCGATGTGATCGATTCTGGGCATCTTGAGCTTGAAGGAGGCAAGCGGTTTCCCGGCCATGACTTCGGCCGCAATGGCGGCAATCGGAAGCCCAACGACTTTGGCAACGAACGGTACGGTGCGCGACGCGCGCGGATTGACTTCGAGAACGTAGATGCGGCTGTCCTTGATGGCGAACTGCACGTTCATCAAGCCGACGACTTGGAGCGCGAGTGCCAGTTCGCGCGTTTGGCGTTCCAGTTCGTTTATGATCGCCGGCTCAAGCGAGTACGGCGGCAGCGAGCACGCGCTATCGCCGGAGTGAATGCCGGCTTCCTCGATGTGCTCCATGATGCCGGCAACGAACGTATCCTTGCCGTCCGCCAAGCAATCGACATCGACTTCGACGGCATCCGTCAAATAGCGATCGACGAGCAGCGGACGCTTTGCCGAAACCACTAGTTCGGACGGGCTGTCGAGCGTTGCGGAAAGTCGCGCAATATAACGGTCGATCTCGGCGCCGTCGTGCACGATTTCCATGGCGCGCCCGCCCAGCACATAAGAAGGGCGGATGACGACCGGATAGCCGATCTTATCGGCAACGGCGCGCGCTGCCTTGGGCGTTTTGACAATGCCGCTGTCGGGCTGGGAGAGTTTCAGTTTTTCGATGAGCGCTTTGAAGCGGTCGCGGTCTTCGGCCAGATCGATCGCGTCGGGAGAGGTGCCGAGAATAGGCACGCCTGCTTCTTCGAGAGCGCTTGCAAGTTTCAGCGGCGTTTGCCCGCCAAACTGCACAATGACGCCTTTGACTTTACCGTTCGTGTTTTCGACGCGTATGACCTCAAGAACGTCTTCAGCCGTCAACGGCTCGAAGAACAAGCGGTCGGACGTGTCGTAGTCGGTGGAGACCGTTTCCGGGTTGCAGTTGATCATGATCGTCTCGTAACCGGCTTTCGTCAGCGCAAAGCAGGCGTGACAGCAGCAGTAGTCGAACTCGATACCTTGGCCGATGCGGTTCGGCCCGCCGCCGAGGATGACGATTTTTTCTTTCGCCGTGGGGGCCGCCTCGCAAACCGGCTTGTCGAACAGGCCCGTCTCGTAGGTCGAATACATGTAGGCGGTGGGAGAGGCGAACTCCGCCGCGCATGTGTCGATGCGTTTGTAGACGGGATTGACGTCGAGTGACGCCCGCAGCGCGCGAACATCGGCTTCCGATTTCTTGGCGAGCTTGGCGAGGCGCGCGTCCGAAAACCCCATGGCCTTGAGGGCGCGCATCTGGGGGGCTGTTTTTGGCAGGCCGTGCGCGATCACGCGCGCTTCGGTGTCGATGATGTCCTTGATTTGGGCGAGGAACCAGGGATCGATCTTGGAGAACTGATGGACTTCGTCGAGGCTGAAGCCAAGACGGAAAGCTTGACCGACTTTCAACAGCCGGTCGGACGTCGGCCGGGCAACGGCGGCGCGCACCACGTTCTTGTCGTCGCCTTGGCCGAGGCCTTCGAGTTGTACGTCGTCGAACCCGGAAAGCCCGGTTTCCATCGAGCGCAGCGCTTTCTGCAAGCTTTCGGCAAATGTTCGCCCGATGGCCATGGCTTCGCCGACCGACTTCATCGCCGTTGTCAGCGTCGTGTCGGCGCCGGCGAATTTCTCGAATGCGAAGCGCGGAATCTTAGTGACGACGTAATCGATCGTCGGTTCGAAGGAGGCTGGCATGGCGCCAGCGGTAATGTCGTTCTTAATTTCATCCAGCGTGTAGCCAACGGCAAGCTTGGCTGCGACTTTGGCAATCGGGAAGCCCGTTGCTTTCGACGCGAGCGCCGACGAGCGCGACACGCGCGGGTTCATTTCGATGACAACCAAACGGCCGTCTGCAGGATTGACGGCAAACTGCACGTTCGATCCGCCGGTTTCAACGCCTATCTCGCGCAGCACGGCGAGCGACGCATCGCGCATGATCTGGAATTCTTTGTCGGTCAGCGTCAGAGCCGGAGCAACAGTGATTGAGTCACCTGTATGCACGCCCATCGGATCGAGATTTTCAATCGAGCAAACGATGATGCAGTTATCCGCTTTGTCGCGGACCACTTCCATTTCGTACTCTTTCCAGCCGATCAAGCTTTCATCGATCAGAATCTGACCGACGGGCGAAGCATCGAGGCCCGATTTTACAATCAGTTCGAATTCTTCCCGATTGTAAGCAACGCCGCCGCCTGTGCCGCCCATTGTAAAGGCGGGGCGGATGATAGCGGGAAGGCCTATTTTATCGGGCGGGAGCGCACACATGGCCTCAACGAAGCCAGCGGCCCGGTCATAGCCAACGATCTGGCCTTGTGCATTACGGACCGGCGGCGACGACGCGATCATTGCGCGGGGATTTTCAAGCCCGATGCGATCCATGGCTTCGCGGAAAAGCTTCCGGTCTTCGGCCATTTCGATGGCTTCGGCTTTTGCGCCAATCAGTTCGACCCCGAATTTCTTGAGCACGCCCATATCGGCGAGCGCCAGCGCCGTGTTGAGTGCGGTTTGCCCACCCATCGTCGGCAGCAAGGCATCTGGCCGTTCTTTCTCTATGATCTTGGCGACGATCTCGGGCGTGATCGGCTCGACGTAGGTCGCATCCGCCATATCCGGGTCGGTCATGATCGTTGCCGGATTCGAGTTGACCAGGATGATGCGGTACCCTTCGGCCTTTAGAGCCTTGCAGGCCTGGGTTCCCGAATAATCGAACTCGCACGCCTGCCCGATAACAATCGGTCCGGCGCCTATGATGAGAATGGATTTGATGTCTGTGCGTTTGGGCATGTCGGAGGCGACTCCTATTGCAGGCAAGCCGCTTTGGCTATAGCGGCACGCCGGTTGAACGAAAAAGGCCTGGGAGCGTTCGTCCCCAGACCTTTAAAGCCATGCCGCGCAATCGATATTTAGCGTTTCGCCGCACCCGTTAAGCTGGCGGCATTTCGGGAAAATGGGGAATATCCGGGTTGTCCGCATCCCAATCCGGGCGCCGCTTGTTGTAAACGACGAACTGCGGCTCGAGACCGCTCGAATCGTCGAGTGTCCCAGCCCGGATCAGCGTCAGCCCGGCGAGTGCGGGTGTGATCATGATGATGGACGAGCCGCAATTGGGACAGAACTTATTGGTGACGGGGCGTCCGCCGTCGGAGGTGTACGTGAAGCTTTTGGTGTCGCCAGTGACCTTGACATCTTCATTGGCGAACACGGCGGCGGTCATGGCGCCGGCGCCTGTCGATTTCTGGCACATTTGGCAATGGCATTTCGCGGCCGTCTTCATCTCGCGGGGAACTTCGTAGCGGACTTGGCCGCACATGCACCCGCCGGTTCTTTTCGATGCGTCACCCATAGCGCTGTCCTCTCGCATTACCTGGTTCCAATTACTCGTTTCAAGCGACCAGCCTCACACTAATGGCTGGACTGCCTGTTCACAACCCTGCCAGCGGGCGCGGAAGTGGCTTATGGCTTGGGAGCGTCCGGCGCCGGGGTCGGGGCAGGCGCCGCCTCAGCGGTAGGTGCCGCAACGACGTCTTTCGGCGGCTCGATTTTGAGGTCGAGCGGATAGCTGTAGCTTGTCTTGAAGAGCGGCTTTTCCTCGCGTCCCGGCGAGAGAATGGCGTTGCTCACGGGCAAGCCGGTTATCGCATCGACGTAGAACATCCTGTAGGCTTCGTTCTTCGGCGCGTTGCTGTCTTTCGGCGGCTCGTCATCGAGCTTGTAACTCATGACGTCCTTGCCTTCGAATTTCGTTTTGCCTTTGCAGCTGTAGTTGCCGACGCTGTCTTGCTGGATGAGCACGTTCTCGCGCACCTGTATAATGATCTGCGAGGTGATATCGTCCGGCAGCACCTGCCAGCCCTTGCCCTCGCTACCCCATGCGGTTTTTCCGACAAGGATGGTTTCCTGCACGGCGTTCGTTGCCGTCACCGTCACCTTTTGGTGCATGCGGTCGGGAAGGACATAATCGACGGTCATACTAGTTGGACCGTTTTCCGTGATCATGTCGGTTTCCATGCGAAACCACGACGACTTGCGCAATTTCTGCAACGCGGTCGATACTTCGTCGCGGCATGGATTAGCGTTTTCTTTTTCGTCTTTCTTGGCCTCTTGGGCAGACGGCGCATGCCAAGTTATGAGTATCGCGGCAAGAGCGAAAAACGAACGGCGCATGCAGTCCTCCGAAGGTGGTATCCGGAGGGGTTATACGCGTAACCCGGCAACTTTCGATCTTAAAATTGCGAAAGGTTTACAAGTGCCGACGCCCCTGGGCGCCCCTGGGCGCGCCTCATTCGGGCTTTTTGGCCTTCATGGCTTCGCACGGGTCCGCTCGTTCGGCCCGGGGCGTGAAAATCACATAGTCGGCCGCCGGTTTGCCGTCCGGGTCGAGCGGCGCATAGGCAGCCGGGTCGGTCTTGCCTTCCTCGACTTCGATAAGCTGGATGGACAGCGTCTTCATATCGGGCTTGCGCTGCCCGAGGTACCAAGCGACCCCCCGGTCCTTGCGCACATGGTTATTGCCGGCAATCAGGAGGGTCGAGCCGCGCTTTGCGATGGCCGTCATCACCCCGTCTGCAAGTGTGGCGTCGCGAAAGCGTTGGGCATAGGCCATGCCGCCGAGTGCCTCTTTCGGCACGGCGTTGCAGTGCGCAATTTCGATCTCGCCCAGCGATGCCGCGTCATGCTTTTCGCCCAGCGGTTTGTCGAGCGCGAGCCGCACCTTCTCTTCGGCCGAGATTGCCGCTTCGCCGCCTTTGGCGACCGCCTTGACGGTCTCAAGCGGCGCGTCGCCGGCAAAAATCGGTTGAGCGCCTTTGAGGATGGCAAGGAGTAGCGGATCATAGTTGTATTTCGACCAGCCGCCGTTGGCCCAATCGACCGCCGTCTTCAGTTTGTCGAGATCGCCGTCCTTGTAGTTTTTCGATGTGTCGCGCCAGAAGGTGTCGAGGATGGCAGACTTGTCATTCGTTACCTGCTCCATGACGACGGAGGTAAAGTTCGACATGCCAAGGCGCGATTGCAAATCGCGATGCATGGGATTGTCGTGCACTTCGCCAAACATGACGGCGCCGCCCGCCACGACGGTCGCCCTGATGTCTTCCCGCATCGATATCCAGCCCGGTGCGTCGCAACCCTTGGCGCTTTCCTTCAAGCGGCTTGGTTCGGCAATGTGGATCTTGCCGCACAGCGGATGGCCGCAGGTCTTGGTCCATTCCGCCAGCAGATTGAACACGGGCCCCTTGGGATACTCGCAAGCGAAAGCGTTGGCGGGCAGGAGAAGAAACGAGAGAATAAGGGTAAATGCGCGCACGAGACATGCCTCTTGATACGGTTTCAGCCCCTGCAGACCATAAATAGGAGCGCCCTGCAATGCTACGAGTGTCTGGAGGCGGCAGATCGGACGACTGGAAAGGATCTCGTGCTAACGGTGCAGCGTTAAGGACGCCGCACACGCCCACGGGATGACGGGAGAATGGCCTATCGCTCGCGAATGGCGTTCTGGCCCTTCTGCTCGCGCATCATGTTTGTAAAGCGCGTGAAGAGGTAATGGCTGTCTTGCGGGCCGGGAGACGCTTCCGGGTGATGCTGGACCGAGAACACCGGCTTGCCTTCAAGGGCGAGCCCGCAGTTCGATCCGTCGAACAGCGAGACATGCGTTTCGACGACGCCCTTGGGCAGGCTGTCGCGATCAACCGCGAAGCCGTGGTTCATCGATACGATCTCGACCTTGTTGGTGGTGAAGTCTTTGACCGGGTGATTGGCGCCGTGGTGGCCCTGGTGCATTTTCTTGGTTGTGCCACCGAGCGCAATGCCAAGCATTTGATGGCCGAGACAAATGCCGAACACCGGCTTGCCGCTGGCGACGAGTTTCTTGATTTCGGGAACCGCGTACTTCCCGGTTTCGGCCGGATCGCCGGGGCCGTTCGACAGAAACACGCCATCGGGTTTGCGCGCCAGCACGTCTTCAGCCTTCGCGGTCGCGGGCAGCACCGTAACCTTGCAGCCAGACGACGCGAGGCAACGCAGAATGTTGGTTTTCAAGCCGTAGTCGATGGCGACGACATGAAACTCGGGGTTCTCCTGGCGCACATGACCCTTGCCCCAAGCCCAGCGCATTTCGTCCCACGTGTACATCTGCCCTGTCGTGACGTCTGGCACGAGATCCATGCCGACAAGTCCCGGCCAGTCCTTGGCTTGCTTTTTCAGCTTCTCGATATCGAATTTGCCGGACGGCTCATGCGCGATGACGCCGTTCGGCATGCCCTTTTCGCGGATGCGCGCTGTGAGAGCCCGCGTATCGACATTGGTAATACCAATGATGCCGCGCGCTTTGAGCCAGCTGTCCAGATGTTCGGCCGAGCGGTAATTCGAGGGTTCCGTGATATCGGCGCGCAGCACGCAGCCGCGCACGCCGGACCGCGATGCCAAATTGGAAGTTTCGCTGTCTTCTTTGTTGGCACCGACGTTGCCGATGTGCGGGAACGTGAAGGTTATGATTTGGCCGGCATAGCTCGGGTCGGTCAGAATTTCCTGGTACCCGGTGATCGCCGTGTTGAAGCACACTTCCGCAACTGCGGACCCGGTGGCGCCGATGCCTCGCCCGCGAATGATCGTGCCATCGTCCAGGACGAGACAGGCCGTGGCGACGGGATCGCTCCAGGGCTTTGGCGATGCGTTAGGATTGGATCTCTGATCGGTCATCGCCGGTGTCGCTCGCGCTTTATCGGGCCGCGCCGGTGCCGTGCCGCGCGTTGGCGCGCACAATCGTAGCAAAGGTGGCGTAGCAATGGTGGGCCCGAGGTGAAATTCGGCCGGACCCTAGGCGAAGGCCGGAAGGACGTCAATTGCGCCCAAATGCGGCGTCCTCGCAGAGTTTTGTGGTCTATCGGCTTGAACCGGATGCGCGCACGCCCTACACCCCAGCAAGACTCGACACGCCGAGGCCCCCGGGAGTTTTCACATGCGCACCAAAATTTCGAGCGACCTCAAGCAAGCGATGAAGGCCGGCGAGAAGACAAAGGTTGGCGTTTTGCGCCTGATCAACGCGGCCATTCAGACGGCCGAGATCGAGGCCAAGAAAACCATCGATGAGGCCGCAGTGCTCGCTGTGATGACCAAGATGGTGAAGCAGCGCCGCGATTCGATTGAGCAGTACACCAACGGCGGACGCGCCGATCTCGCCGATATTGAAAAGGCAGAAATCGCAATCATCGAAGGCTACCTGCCCAAGCAAATGGATGACGGCGCTGTAGCTGCCGCCCTTAAAGCTGCGATTGCCGAAGCAGGTGCCGCCGGCCCCAAAGACATGGGCAAGGTCATGGCTGTGTTGAAAGCCAAGTACGCGGGGCAAATGGATTTCCAGAAGGCGAGTGCGGCGGTAAAGGCGGCTTTGGGCTAGAACATCGCCGAGTCAGCTATAACTGCACACCTCGCAAAAAAAAGGCGCAAGCCTACATCCAATCCTCAACCTGCAGCCCCGGCACACGACCGAACTCGCGTGTGTTGGAGGTAATTACGACTAAGTTCCGGCTCAATGCGTGCGACGCAATCAAAGTATCGAGCGGGCCAATGGGCGACTTGCGGAGCGCGGCCCTGACACGTCCATAAGTGGCGGCGGCCTCGGCATCGAAATCCAGCACACCCGCCAACCTGCCGACGTAAAATTCGATCTCATCGAGATTGTCTGAAACGCGCTGAGAATTCTGAGCGCCATAATGCAACTCGGCAAGAATGACGGTCGATATGCATAGCTGTTTTCCGTGCCGGTTGAAGCGGCCCGCGATTGCGTCCGTTGCCTTCGCACGCATCGTGCGGATGCACATGTTCGTGTCGAGCATGTAGCGCAGCATTCAAGCCTGCCCTTGGGATCAATCGAATGGTTCGCGCTCTTCAAAGGTGCCCTGGTCGCGATCCGCGAGGAAGTCGTCCGAGAGCTTCGATTTGCGCGCGAAGTAGGAATCCCACCTGTGCCCAACCGGCGTGATGATCCGGCTGTTGCCGTCTTTGACGATCTCGACTTCGCTCACGCCCTCAGGAAAGGCGACGTCCTTTGGCAAGCGGACGGCTTGAGTCTGATTACTCTTGAACAGCTTGGTTTTCGTCACCATCGCGCACCTCGTATATACGCATTGGATATACAAAGATAGTGTCGATGTCAAGCTTTGTGGCGCGAGGGTCAGGCCCGCCTTGCCCTGTGGAAATCGGGAACGGTACCCACAACGAATCGGTATTCCCTCCCGAATCACTTATTCCCGCTTATGCGTCTGGTGCATGAATGGCGTGCGCCGCGCATTGATTTATCGGGCAAAATGAGAGCGAGCCCCGTGAGCGGACGGTTTACACCACAGTTACTCGACGAGATCCGCGCCCGGCTTTCGGTAAGCCAGGTCGTCGGCCGCAAAGTCGCGCTCAAAAAAGCGGGGCGCGAGTACCGTGGCCTCTCGCCGTTCAAGACCGAGAAATCGCCATCCTTTTTCGTGAACGACCAGAAGGGGTTTTATCACTGCTTCGCCAGCGGCGAGCATGGCGATATCTTCACGTTTGTGATGAAGACCGAGGGGCTAGATTTCCCCGAAGCGGTCGAACGCCTCGCGGCGGAAGCCGGTGTGCCGCTGCCCAAAAAAGAAGAGTACAACCCCGAGCGCGAAGACCAGCGCGACCGGCTGTACCGGCTGCTGGAAGCCTCAGCGCGCTTCTTCGAGGAAAGTTTGCGCGGCGGATTGGGCGGGGAAGCGCGCCGCTATCTCGACAAGCGCGGGCTTGCGCCTGAGACCATCGCCGCGTTCCGGCTCGGCTTTGCGCCCAATTCGCGTTCTGCTTTGAAAGCGCATCTGAAGAGCGAGGGTTTCAGCGACAACGACATGGCCTTGTCCGGCATGCTCATCGCGGGCGACGATATTCCCGAGCCCTATGACCGTTTCCGCAACCGTGTGATGTTTCCCATTCTCGATCTCAAGGGCCGCGTGATCGCTTTCGGCGGACGGGCGCTGGAAAAGGACGTGCCCGCGAAGTATCTGAACTCGCCCGAAACGCCGCTCTTTCACAAGGGCCACGTGCTGTTCAACGCGACGCGCGCGAGGCCTGTCGCACACGACAAGAGCCGCGTCATAGCGGTTGAAGGCTACATGGATGTCGTGGCACTTTACGAGGGTGGATTTCACGAAGCGGTCGCACCGCTCGGCACGGCCTTGACCGAAGAACAAGTGAAGCTCCTGTGGCGTATGGTGCCGGAACCGACGCTCTGTTTCGACGGCGATAGCGCGGGCAAGAAAGCTGCGTTCCGCGCGATTGATACCGCGCTGCCCCACCTCAAACCAGGCCACAGTTTGAAGTTTGCGTTTTTGCCCGACGGCCTCGACCCTGACGATCTCATCCGCCAACAGGGCACGGCGGCGATGTCGGCAGTTCTCGACAAGACGAAACCCTTGATCGACGTGCTGTGGGAGCGCGAGACCGCCGCGCAACCGCTCGAGACGCCGGAACAGCGGGCCTCACTTGAAGCGCGGCTGAGAACCCTCTCGACGAGTATTGCCGACCCGCTGGTGCGCATTCATTACGAGCGCGAACTCCGCGACCGGCTGTTTCAGCTTGGCCGAAGGGGGCCAGGCGGCCGCAGTCCGGTCAGCTATGCCGGATCTTACGTTTCAGGGGGCCAGGGCCCGGCCCAAGGCCGGCGCGGTGGTTATGGCGGTCAGCCGAGACAGGCAGTTGCCCCCGATTGGCGCCAGCGCGAGCGCCAGCGGCTAAGTGACCGCCCCCTCCGTTTCCAGCCGCCCGCCCCGCCACCCGGCACCGCCAGCCCGGAGCTGACCGGCATTATGAATGCGCTCCCCGCCCGGGAAGCCTTGATATTAAAGGCCGTTCTTAACCATCCTTGGTTGATCGACGAGTATTCCGAGGCGCTGGCCGAACTTTCCTTCTCCGCTGGCGCTCTGGCGGCACTGCGTGACGAAGTCCTCAATCTGCATGCAACGACGAATTCCCTTGACACTTCAACTCTGCGCACCCAATTGAGCAAAACGGGGGTATGCAAAGTGGTGGACCTCGTCGCGCGAACGATTACGCACACAAGCGACCGTTTTGCCGAGCCAGAGGCGTCCACCACCGATGTCGAAACCGGCTGGCGCCACATCCTGGCGCTGCACCAGCGTCATGGCAACCTGGAGCGCATGCTCCAGGGGGCCGAAGCGGCGTGGTTCAAGGATTGCACTGAAGAGGCTTGGGCGCGGCTATCCGACATTCAGCGTCAAATCGCAGTCCTGGGCGCCGTGGAACATTTGGATAACACCGGGCATCACCATGCCGAATCGGCGGATCAGACAGTGAATCACACGGTGAAACGCGCAAGTTAATGGATTTTTGCAGGGTCTAAGCCCCGCCAGCCGTTGTCTGGCAGGCGGTAAAAAGGCCCGGCACACAGAAACCGCTTCTCCTCCCTATAGGTAGAGGCCCCTGGTTGAATTTGAAGGATAGCGATGGCACGCGCACAGCAGGCAACGCAAAAGACCGACGAACAGACCCCGGCTGCGGGCGAAACCCCTGACCGCGATAGCCCGCTCCTCGATCTCTCCGATCAAGCGGTCAAAAAGCTGCTCAAATCGGCCAAGGCGCGGGGATACGTAACCCTCGACCAATTGAACGCCGTTCTGCCCTCCGAGGAAGTCTCCTCCGAGCAGATCGAAGACATCATGTCGATGCTGTCCGACATGGGCATCAACGTCGTCGAAACCGACGAAGGGGAAGAAAAAGAAGAAGGTGCCGAAGACGCGCCGGATGAAGAAGAGAGCCGCGCGCTCGTCGCCTCTCAGAATGCGCTGGTCAAGGCCGAGACCAAGGCAGAACCCTCCGAGCGAACCGACGATCCCGTGCGCATGTATTTGCGCGAAATGGGGTCCGTCGAGCTTCTGTCGCGCGAAGGCGAAATCGCCATCGCCAAGCGCATCGAGGCCGGCCGCGAAGCCATGATTGCCGGCCTGTGCGAAAGCCCTCTCACCTTCCAGGCCATCATCATCTGGCGCGACGAATTGAACGAAGCCAAGATTTTGCTGCGCGACATTATCGATCTCGAAGCGACCTACGAGGGGCCCGAAGCCAAATCGCCGCCGGCCGTCGGCGGCGAAATCGAGATTGCCGCTCCTGCCCCCGTGCCGGGCGCTCCCTCCGCTGAAGGCGAAGGCAGCGACGACGACGACGAATTCGAAAACGCTATGTCGCTTGCCGCCATGGAAGCGGAACTCAAGCCAAAAGTGCTCGAAACCTTCGACCAGATCGCCGGTACCTACAAGAAGCTCCGCAAGCAGCAGGACAAAAAACTCGAGCAGCAGGTCGCGGGCGAACAAGGCACGCGCCAGCAGCAAAAAGCCTACGAAAAGCTGCGCGAAGAAATCGTCACCGACGTGAAGTCGCTGTCGCTCAATAACAACCGTATCGAAAGCCTCGTCGAGCAGCTGTACTCCATCAACAAGCGCTTGATCGGTCTTGAAGGCCGCCTCATGCGCTTGGGCGACAGCTATGGCGTGCCGCGCCAATCGTTCATCGACGAATACTTCGGCAACGAGCTGGATCAGACCTGGCTCGACCGCATGGGCACGAACGGCAAGAAGTGGACGCAGTTCGTCAAGCACGAGCGCCCGCAGATTGAGACCATTCGCGGCGACATCCATCAGCTCGCGACCGACACGGGGCTTGAAATCCCAGAGTTCCGCCGCATCGTCAAAGCCGTGCAGAAGGGCGAACGCGAAGCGCGCCAAGCCAAAAAGGAAATGGTCGAAGCCAACTTGCGCCTGGTCATCTCGATTGCGAAAAAATACACCAACCGCGGCCTGCAGTTCCTCGATCTCATTCAGGAAGGCAACATCGGCCTGATGAAGGCCGTCGATAAGTTCGAGTACCGGCGCGGTTATAAGTTTTCGACCTACGCCACGTGGTGGATCAGGCAGGCCATCACGCGCTCGATCGCGGATCAGGCGCGCACTATCCGCATCCCCGTGCACATGATCGAGACGATCAACAAGATCGTGCGCACGAGCCGCCAGATGCTGCACGAGATCGGCCGCGAGCCGACGCCGGAAGAGTTGGCTGAAAAGCTCGCCATGCCGCTTGAAAAAGTGCGCAAGGTTCTGAAGATTGCGAAAGAGCCGATTTAGCTCGAGACGCCGATTGGCGACGAGGAAGATTCACACCTGGGCGACTTCATCGAGGACCGCAACGCTATTCTGCCCATCGAAGCCGCGATCCAGTCGAATTTGAGAGAAACAACGACGCGGGTGCTGGCATCATTGACGCCGCGCGAAGAGCGCGTGCTGCGCATGCGCTTCGGCATCGGCATGAACACCGACCACACGTTGGAAGAAGTGGGCCAGCAGTTCTCGGTCACGCGCGAACGTATCCGCCAGATCGAAGCGAAGGCGCTGCGCAAGCTGAAGCATCCTAGCCGGAGCCGGAAGCTCAGGAGTTTCTTGGATAATTGATGCGGAAACCGCGATGCCGACAGTAGCTTATTTTTACGGTATCGCGATCAGCATGTACTTTGGCGATCACAACCCGCCACACTTCCACGCGAGGTACGGCAGGTCGAAGGCCCTATTTCGGATTTCCGACGGCCAGATCATCGCCGGAGAATTACCGCCGACCGCTGCGCGCATGGTCCGCGATTGGGCTCTGGCCCACCGCGCCGAATTGGAGCACAATTGGGAGCGCGGCCAAAGACAAGTGCCACTCGAACGCATTGCAGGTCCCGATGGACAAGGTTGATATCCCTTTTGTCGATGTGATCCGGCTTAAACCGCTGGAAGCGCACAAGCTTTGGTTGCGCTTCTCGAACGGCCGCGAGGGTGTGCGCGATCTGTCTCAATACATCGCGGACGGCGGGCCAATGGTCGAGCCGCTCAAGGATCAAACTTTCTTCGCGCGCGTCTTTGTTGAGTCGGGCGCGCCGACTTGGCCGAACGGCTTCGATCTCGATCCGATCAATCTCTATTTGGAATTGCGCGACGCGAAGCTGCTGACGCCCGACAGCGCAGACGCGGCGGAGTAGACCGTCGCTTGCAATGACCGCCGCGATCCCGGGTCTACGCAACTTCGCTTGCCGCATCGTTGCTCGCCCGGGAAAGCAGGCGGCTGAATGCGCGCGATATTCTCTCCACCTGCATCCCCGGCCGAGCGAACGCCGCGATAGCCAAGTGAGCGGAGAACTTGGGCCGCGTCCAACAACCGCTACCCCCTTCACTCCCCCTCCACCAACCCCGCAACAATCCGGTTCACCACCGGCGTGACGACCATCAGCACCGGAAAGGCGACGCACCACGACATCGCCCAAGCCACCGGCCAGACGTCGAAGAAATTTGGCGCGAAGCCGATACTCCGCAACGTCGATATCCCCGACACGATGCACGTCATGAAAAGAGACAGAATGACGAGCCCGAGAATTGGGGCATAACGCGCCGGCAATCTCATGCGCCGCGGCGCTTCAAGGTTTGACATGTTCCGTCCCGCCACTCCCTTTGCCGATTATTTCCCTGCATCCGGCGCCGCGATCGACAGCGGCTTGCCCTTCTCGACCACATACGTATTGAGCAGGATCGTGCCATCGGGACCTGCCTTGCCGCCGTGGATCGCGTAACCGGCCAAATCCTTGCTTTCGCCTGCAACGCGCTTAGCCGGTGCCTCGCCATCGAACAGATACGTCATTTCTCCGAAGAGCACGTAACTTGCTTGGGGCCCTGGGTGCGAATGACGCGACACTTCGTAGTTGGGCGGAAATTCGACGCGCAGAAGTACCGTCTCATACGCCGTGCCCGGCACTTCGAAACGCTGCAGCATTTTTTGCGCGAGCTTGCGCACGGGCTGTTGCGCCGCGTCTTCCGTTGCGGCGCAGACGCTTGGGTCCATCGCCAGAGCAAGCGCCAACGTGCATAGAGAAAGACGCATTGCTATGAGCCTTCGCAGCGGCATGGGGGACGCTTCATTTCGGCGGGTCCGCTGGAATGGGCGCACCCGACGCGTCAACCTTCGTGATGAACGGCTTGCCCTTTTCCAGTATATAACTGTTCAGCAGCACGACGCCCTTCGGCCCCACCTTGCCGGAATGAATGATACCCGGCTGGAAAAGCGATGAGTCACCCAGCTTCAAAACCTTCGGGTTTTGTCCGTCAAGAATGAGCGTGATCTCGCCGTCGAGAACGTAGCTGGCTTCGGGTCCCGGATGCGTATGCCGGTCGACGGCATAATCCGGCTCGAATTCAACTTTCATGAATGTCGTCTCGTAGTTCGTTCCCGGCACGTCGAACTTCTGCAATATCGTGCGCTTGATGCCGGGTGCGGCCTGCGTGACGGCCGGCGGCTTCGCCTCTTCCGCGCGCGAGACCGCAGGCGCCGTACCAAGTGCAAGGAGTGCCAATACCACTGACGCAAATTTCATATTCGAAGACTCCCCAATCGTTCCGGTTGTCACGCCTCTTGTGCTCAAGGCATACTCCAAGAAAATCGCGCCTATGTCCAACCTCTGAAAGTCTCACCCCATGAAAATCGATCTTGCCGGAAAAACCGCCCTTGTCACGGGCTCGACCGGTGGCATCGGCTTCGCCATTGCCAGAGGCCTAGCAGGTTGCGGCGCGGCCGTGCTGATCAACGGGCGGAAAGCGGATAAGGTGGCGGCCGCCGTCGAGAGGCTGAACAAGGCCGTTCCCGGCGCCACGTTTATGGCAGCACCCGGCGACGTTTCGACCGCCGAGGGATGTGACGCCGCCGCCGGGCAGGCGCGCGAGATCGATATCCTCGTTAACAACGCCGCAACGTTCGAGCCCAAAGATTTTTTCGAGATCCCGGACGGAGATTGGATCCACTATTTCGAAACAAACGTGCTCTCCGGCATTCGCTTGTCGCGCGCGTTGATGCCCGGCATGTTGAAACGAAACTGGGGGCGTATCGTTTTCATCTCGTCAGAATCGGCCGTGCAGCTGCCGACGGAATTCCTGCACTACGGCGTCACCAAAACGTCCCAGCTTGGCGTCTCGCGCGGACTCGCCGAATTGACCAAAGGCACGAACGTCACTGTCAATGCTATACTCCCCGGCCCGACGCGCTCCGATGGAGTCGAGGGATTTCTCGAAGCGCTTGGCAAGCAGGCCGGCATCAGCGCCGACGACATGGCGGCGAACTTTGTACAGACACACCGCCCCTCCTCACTCATCCAGCGCTTCGCGAGCGTCGAGGAGGTTGCCAACTTGGTCGTCTACACCTGCTCGAAAGAAGCGTCCGCCACCAACGGCGCTGCATTGCGCGTTGACGGTGGCGTTCTGAGATCGATGGTGTAACGCGTGACAAACCCAGTAGAATTGCGACAGTTTCATGCCGTCGTCACAACGACGGCGCTTCATCTCGTGCGGCGCGGGCAAGTTGCGCCGCAGACGTTTGAGACAGAATACTCCGGCTTCATGACATCGCACGGTCCGCACGACCGCGACGGCATGCTCGATACGTTTGAAAACGAATGGCCCGACGTGCTGCTCATCCGGCGCAAGGACATCATGGGATTTCTTGACGGCAGTGCCGCCGAGTTAACGCTCTAATTCGGCAGGTCCCGCCGTATTTTCTCCCCGCTCGATCCCGAGCGTGTTACGCTTGCGCGGGGCTCCGGCCCGGCATTCTTATCGCGGCTGTGACGCACAGGGAGCGGACTTTGCAAACTATCCAATTAATTTATTCGTCTCAGCCCTTCGGTTTCGACGATCTGGCCTTGAGCGGCATCTTGAATGCGGCCCGAAAGCACAACGTCCGCGACGGCATCACAGGCGCCCTAATTTGCCGGGAGGATCTTTATTTACAGATGCTCGAAGGCCGGCGCGACGTCGTGACGGCCGCATTCGCGCGCATCTTGCGCGACGACCGGCACACGCAAGTGATCAGCTTATGGACGGGAGATATCGAAACGCGCCTATTCCCCGAGTGGGCAATGCGGCACGATCCGGCGAGAAGCTGGATGTGGACGGCTGATGAGGTTGCTGCGGGCGCTCTCGGGCGTGCCTCGTCGGAAGAAATCCGCGGCGTTTTTGCCAGGCTGGCGTCGGAGCCGCCGGAAGGACCGCAGAAATGTCCGATTGCGTAAGTCGGATTATCGCAGGCGTGCTCGTACTGCCTTAGGAGACCGATACGATCTCGGCGCCGTTTGCCCCAACCCGCACTTCATCGCCTCTGCTTTTGCCCATGAGCGCTTGTGCCATGGGCGACACATAGGAAATCGTACCCATAGCAGGGTTGGCTTCGTCCTCGCCGACAATGCGGAAGGTCTGGCGGCGCCCGTCTTCGCGTCCAATTTCGACCGTCGAGCCAAAGTGCACGGCCCCGTCGTGAGGATAGAGAGCTTGGACTTGCACCGTCGCGCGCCGCGCCGTCCAGTATCTGAGATCGCGGGCGATGCGCTGGAGGGCTATTCTATCTGCGGCGGCCTGTGCTTGCGCGTAGTCCGCGCTCAAGCGCGCAACTTCGGTCTCGATCTGTATTTGCCCCTCGGTGGTGACAAGATTGGCGTGCCCCGAGATCAGCCGGTCGGGCAGATCCTCGTTGCTCATGCCGCCATCATCGTCTTTGACGAAGGCTCTGCTCATGGGGCTATTACCGCGTCGCTCATGGGGCCGCTCATGGGGCAAGTATAAGACCAAGTATGACCGGACCAGTATAATCCTGATTTTTGAAACGCTCAAATGGTCGAGAAATCCTGCAATTTGCCGTGCATTTGATTGTTAACTGAAACCATCATTGCGCGAAGCCGCTTGCATGGAACCCGGTCTGGTGTTTCCATTCCCAGAGTCGACAGGAGGCAATATCATGGCCGCAATTTCGTCTATTCCTTTGCAGCGTAACGCGCCCGACGGCGTCGTCAAAATCGACCTCGACGAGCGCGCGTTTTTATTCCCGCAAACGAAAAGCCTGACGCAGCTGCAGATCTTCGTGCACAAGCCGTCTCTTATTCGATTTGAAGTCGTCTACGCCTTCAACCACGCGCACGCGAGTTCGGCCCTCTTCGAAATCAACGTGAAGGAATGCGCCGAGCTTTCGCGCCGCCTGGTCGAAGCCGTCTACCGGGCGCAATCGACGCAAATCGTGACGGATAACGTGAGCGTGGCTATGACGGTCGCGCCAAACGGCTATATCATTCAGATCAACGAACATGCGGCATCGACGGAGTTGTTCATTGGCACGGGCTCGATCTGGCGTGTTCTGTCGGGTATCGCCCGCGCCGTCGATCTGCTCGCGCCGCAGGCCGGACACTAGCCCCAGCGGTAGGTGGTAGGCCGACGCAAAGGCTGACGAATTCTACTAACTTTGCCCTGCACATTGGGCCGAACCCCGATATTTTGCGGCGATTGAATTTGTGGCTTTCCGCCCGGTAGACTTTAGAAACGAAATGCGCGTTGATTTCTGCCATGCGCGCCTAAATATCGCGGATCGCTCATCCTGAAAAGCGCAAACCTGGTAAATCCGCGAGCAAATTTCCAACGCACGAAAGGCACCCCCATGTCTCTGCCCGGCAGTTACGAAAAGCGGCATCACAAGCTGGCCCCCATCGGTTTGTTCTACCGCCGCACGGCCTCCAACGCCGCCTTTGCCTTCATGCTCATCGCCGCCTCGCTCGCGGCCGGCATGGCGGGCTACCGCTATTTCGAGAACTATCAGATTATTGACGCATTTCTCAGCGCCTCCATGATCCTCTCCGGTATGGGCCCCATCGGCGATATCAAGTCCGACGGCGGAAAAATTTTCGCCGGACTTTACGCTATTTATTCCGGCGTCGTGATTATTGCCGCCACCGGCATCATCTTGGCGCCGCTCATGCACCGCCTGCTGCACAAATTCCACATGCAGGACGGCGAAAGTGAGCAACGCGGCAAGGGAGGTTAATGCCCGCGCGTTCACCCGCCGCAGGCTTGGCAAGACCCGCAGGCCTTGTACCTTGGTCGTAACCTGATAATCAGAATCGCAAGACCGTTTGGAGGAGACCCCCATGGAAGAAACGCCCATCGAAAGCCTGGCCCGCTCTGAGGCCGCTTCCCTCATTCGCGACTACTACGCCGCCTTCAACAAGGGCGACACGGACGCCATGCTCAAGTACCTGACCGAAGATGTCATTCACGACATCAACCAAGGCGAGCGCCGCCAAGGCAAGGATAAGTTCCGCGCCTTTAACGCCCGCATGACGCACAACTACAAGGAAGAACTCAAAGACATCGTCGTCATGGTGTCGAAGGACGCAACCCGCGCGGCGGCCGAGTTCAACGTGCACGGCGTCTACAAAAATTCGGAAGAGGGTCTTCCCCCCGCAGCTGGTCAAAAGTACGTCCTGCCGGCCGGCACCTTCTTCGCCATCCGCGACGGCAAGATTGCGCGCGTGACGACGTATTACAATCTGACCGAGTGGATCGCGCAGGTTGCGGGCTAATTGTAGGTTGGGTTAGGGCGCCCTGCACTCGGCCGTAACCCAACAAATCGCGATGCATTCGACACGACCGTTGGGTTACGCGCGGAACATTCGCTCGTGCGCAATATCGAGATAAGGACCGCGCTAACCCAACCTACGAGAGCCCGCATGTCCGAAAAGAAACAACTCGATGTGAAATCGGTAACCGGCAAGGACATTGACGGTGTCCTTCCCGATCTTGCGCAGCTGCGCATCGCGGTGTTCCGCGATTGGCCGTATCTTTACGACGGCACGCTCGCATACGAAGAAAAGTATCTGACCACGTTCGCCGCCGCCCGAGGCGCGGTGGTGATCTGCGCCTACGACGGCGATGCGATGGTTGGGGCATCGACCGCCGCGCCGATGATCGAACACGCGGACGAGTTTGGAGAGCCGTTCAAAAAGGCCGGTTACGACATCACAAAAATCTTCTACTGCGGCGAAAGCGTGCTTTTGAAAAGCCATCGCGGGTTTGGTTTGGGGCACGCCTTTTTCGATGGCCGCGAAGCACAAGCCCATAAGCTCGGCGGCTTCACGCACTCGACCTTTTGCCGCGTCGTGCGCCCAGATGATCACCCATTAAAGCCCAAGAACTACGCTCCGCTCGATCCCTTCTGGAACAAGCGCGGTTACTTTCCCGTTGACGGGATCGTCGCCACCTACGATTGGAAAGATATCGGACAGGCGAACGAAACCCCGCATAAAATGCAGTTCTGGATGAAGACACTCTATAGTTCCCTCTCCCCGTCCTTACGGGGAGAGGGTTAGGGTGAAGGAGTCCTCGTGCCCGACTTGGATCAAACCATATGCCCATCAACACAGTCCTCAAAATCTCCAGCGCGCAGTATCCGATCGGCGAGCCGCACTCGATCCATGAATGGGAAGACAAGATCGCCGTCTGGGTCAAATCCGGCGCGGCGACGGGGGCATCGATCCTGGTGTTCCCCGAGTATGCCGCAATCGAGCAAGCGGCCGCTTTCGGACCTGAAGTCTATGGCGATCTCAAAGCGACGCTCACTAAAGTTGCGGAACTCGCAGGCAGCCGCGTCGCCCTCCACGCCGAACTCGCGAAAAAGCACAACGTCCATATTCTGGTAGGCTCGGGCCCAGCGCTGAAATCGGACGGGCGCTTTGTTAACGCAGCGCAGCTGGTGACGCCCAAGGGCGATATCGGCGAGCAAGAAAAACTTGTCATGACGCCGTTCGAGCGCGACTGGGGGATTTCAGCCGGCGGACCGTTGCGCGTTTTCGAAACCGCAATCGGCACGTTCGGTATTGCCATTTGCTACGACAGCGAATTTCCGCTTCTGGTTCACGCCATGGCGGACGCAGGCGCAGACGTCGTGCTTGTGCCATCGTGCACCGAGCGCATCTCGGGATATCATCGCGTGCGCACGGGCTCGCTTGCGCGCGCTCTGGAAAACACCATTTGCACGGTGCAGAGCCCGACCGTCGGCGATGCGCCGTGGTCGCCCGCAGTCGATTTTAACGCAGGCGCTGCCGGTATCTACGTGCCGTCCGAACATGGCGTATCCGACAATGGCGTCATTGCCGAAGGTACGCTCAACAAGGCCGAATGGGTGACGGGAACGGTGGATCTCGCACGGCTGCGGCGCGTGCGCGATACCGGCGAAATGCGCAATCGCTTCGACTGGGCGCTGCAGCCCGGCGCCCCGATGGCGAAGGTGGCGGTGGAGAAGGTTAGCCTTCTATAAACTCTCGGTCCATCCAGGGGTTGCCCCATACCGTAAAACAGTATACTCTCAATACTCATGATCAAAAGCTTTCGCTGCCGGGACACCGGAGCATTGTTCAACGATCAGCCAGTCCGGCGATTTGCCGCATTCGAGCGGGCAGCTCGTCGTAAACTGGCGATTCTGGATGCCGCTGGCGGACTCGACGACCTTCGCATCCCTCCAGGCAATCGGCTTGATGCGTTGAAGGGAAACCGGAAAGGGCAGCACAGCATCCGCATCAATGACCAATGGCGCCTATGCTTTGTGTGGAACGACGGCGCCGAAAATGTCGAGATTATTGACTACCATTAGACAAGAGGCGCATCTTCACTATGGCCAAGAAACTGGATCCGATTTCACCGGGCGAAATTCTGCTCGAAGAATTTATGAGCCCGCTTGGGCTTAGCCAGAACCAATTGGCGCGCGATCTCGGGGTTAACCCGGCGCGGGTGCATGAAATCGTGCGCGGGCGCCGCGGTATTTCGGCCGAAACCGCGTTACGGCTCGCCACCTATTTCCGCACGACGCCGGAGTTCTGGCTCAACTTGCAGACGCGCTATGATTTGAAAGTTGTCGAGAACACGCATGGCACCGCGATAAAGAAATCGGTTCGCCCTGTCGCGGCTAGAGCCGCCTAGCCTCACTTCAGCTTCCAGGTCGCCGTGACGCGGGCTTCGAGATCGACCGAGCCGCGTTCGACGGGCGCAGATTCCGCATTCGCCGCCATCGTGCGCGCCTTGCCGTAAAACACCGGCTGCGGCCCAGAGATGCTGACGTCTTCGGAAATCTGCACGATCTCGCCGACGTCGGCGCCCGCCGCTTGGGCGTAGAGTTTCGCGCGGCGCACAGCATTCGCCATGGCTGCCTTGCGCGCTTCGTCTTTGAGCGTTTCGGCTTTCGAGACATCGAACGAGATGCCGTTCATCTGGTTTGAGCCGGACGTGACGAGCTGATCCAGAACTTCGCCGAGCTTGTCGAGGTTACGCACCTTGACGGCCACCATGTTGTGCGCCCGGTAGCCGTTCAAAACCGGCGGCTGGCCTTCCTTCGGATAGACGTAGACCGGTTCGATGTTGAACTGCGTGGTTTGTATATCCTTTGGCTCGATGCCTTTGCCCTTCAATTCGGCGATCACCTTTTTCATGGCTTCGCTATTTTTGGATAAAGCCTCGCGCGCGGTCTTAGCTTCGCTGGTCACGCCCGTTTGGATCGTCGCTTCGTCGGGCTCGGCCGAGACGTTGCCTGTTGCCGAGACGGTAACGGTTCTTTCCATGGGTTTTTCCTCAGCGGCAAGGGGGGCGGCCATGACTCCGAGAATCATTGCAGCGGTGGCAAGGGGTTTCGTCAGGGCGCGCATGTGTGTGTCCTCAACTATCAAGTAGAGCCGGATACTGATGTTTGACGGAGAAATGAAGGCGGACCTTGGGCCCCTGAGTGAAATAGTGCTGCCCCAGGTCATTATGGGACCAACGGCGCCCACCCCTGCGCTTTTTTGGCGGGCTCGCAGGTCCGGGCGAACTCTGGTATCAGGGCCTCTCGCGCCTTCCGGCCGGCACGCGTGTCGGAAGGCGCAAGGCAAAGTGTGGGGCCCGTAGCTCAATGGTTAGAGCTGACGGCTCATAACCGTCTGGTTCCAGGTTCGAGTCCTGGCGGGCCCACCAGCCTTCGCTCGCGAAGCGAGTAAAGGCTGCCGCGCCGGAGCCTAACGGGCGAAGGCAGGCTGGTTGCCGCTAGTTTTGGCTCGGCAGGCCATCCCTTGCGCGCAGTCGGTTGATGGAGCAGTCGGTTGATCGAAATGGCAAATTCACTGGCAAACTCAATGCTTACCGGTTTGAGTTTGATTTAGGCACTTGATCCGGTAAATCTAGTCGCCTCCGTTCTACTTGAAGATTTCAAAAGCCGATGGCCGCAAACCCTTGCAGCAGCGCCGCGACGCTGCACAAGCCGAAGCAGTGGCGAAAATCGCGCCGGTTTTGAATGCAACGGGGCAGATGTACCGCGAGCCGTGAGGCCGTTGCCCGGCGTGCCGGCAGCCGTCTAATCGATTATCGCCTGCACCCGAGCCAGTACTTCGTCCATGATAAAGTCAGGCACTCTTTCCTTTCGCTTAGCCGACCGTGCCTTGAGATCAAGCGTTCTGATCTGATGGCATAGAACCACGCCTTGCGTGCTGGTTCCGGCTCCGGTCATCGAGACCGCCCAGCCCGCAATGCGAGCCGCTACACCGCCTTGAGTGATTGAGCACACGAGTGCTACGCCAAGGCGGTTGAACTCGGATTTCGAAATCACGAGCACGGGCCGCTGCCCCTGCTGCTCGCTGCCTGATGCCGGATCCAAACTCACGAGATAGATGTCGCCCCGATCCAAATCAAATTTCCTCTCTGCCAGCCCGCGGCGCGATCATGAAATCGCGCTCGGTCTTCGACCGCCGTACGGGAGCCGTGAGGTCGCATTGGCTCATCAGCAGAGCGAGGCTGTAGCGAGGACGCGCTTCCGGCCGGATCACCAATTGATCCTTTTCCACAATCACGCTGACGCGCGAATCGGCCGCAAGCCCAAGCTGCTTGAGAAGCGCGGGGGGAATTGCGACGACGGTCGAGCCGCCGACCCGTCGAAGTTTTGCGTTTGCCATTCCGGCCTCCATGTTATACAAAAAGATAACATGTTCCGGGTGCAAAGTCTAGCCCCAAGGATCAAAGCCGATGGCGTCGCCGCCCGATTTGATGACAACAGGGATCCCGGCATATTCAGCGTTCTGGGCTTTTCGTTTTAGTACGCTATTTGCGTATTGATTTTAGTACGCTACAGGCGTATATACGCGCCATGCGATGGACCGCGGATCAACTCAGCTTCGAATTCCTGAGCGACGCCACAGATGATCCGGTTGTCACTATCGAAATCCGGTTCCCGGCAGGAACGCTTCTCATCATGGGCGAACCCGAGGAACAGGGGCGGACGCTGATCCTGAGAGGGGTCCACATTCATTCCGAGGAAAACGGAGCAAACAGCTTCGGCCTCGTCATCCTCCGCAAGATCGCCAAGCTGGCGATGGAAAGATTTGACTATGACAAAATCGAAATTCATGGAACGCGCCGCACGACTGGGGCCGGTCCGGGCCGTTTCCCGAAACCGCTCAGGTTCACCCGCTAGGCTGATCCTCCGCGTGGCCCGCAAGATTGGCGATGTCAAAGCCATCGATGCGACCTTGGCGCTTGCCGAGAACGGCATGAAGATGCTCGCCGCCAAGCGAGCCGTCGAAGAGCTCATCGACATTGGCGAGACCGCCGTGGATGTCCCGCTCGCGAATGCGGAACTTTCACCGCGTCTTGCCCGCGCCGGTATCGAGCTTCACCGTGTTGCGTCGGATGTGCCTAATATCAAGGCTATCCGCGAGGCACTCGGTTTAACGCAGGAGCGCTTCGCGGTGCGCTACAATCTCAATCTTCGCTCGATCCAGAATTGGGAACAGGGGCGCGAGCCTGATGAAGCGGTGCAAAGTTACCTCCGCGTCATTGCGCGGTTTCCCGAGCAGGCTGCGGAAGCGCAGGAGGGAGAGTGAGCGAACGACGGCAATGAAGGATCAGTATCGTGTGCGCGATCCGGCGGCAATCCCTCTGCCGGGCGCGATCCAGGTACCTGATGTGGAGAAGCGCATAGTGTGCCCGGCATGCGTATCGCGGAAGATCACGACGGCGCAGTAGGTGTACTCAGGTGGCGGGGCAAGTGCGAGCAAAATGTAGTCCAAAATTGCCGGCGTTATCGTCGCGAACTCTTATATTTTTGTCGGCCCAACGACCCCTACCCCTACCCCTCAACAATACTAATCTTTTCGCCCGGGTGCACGGCCTTGAATTGCTTCACGTCATCGAGGGCTTCGGCCCAGACGTTGCACGGGCTGGCGAGGCGGATCTCGCATTTGGTGCGCGATTTCGGCGTTGGGCCGAAGCCGATGGCGACGGCGTCGCCGTCCGGCCAGAAAGCGATTTCGCCGGGCTTCACGCACTCGCGCGCATCAGGCTCGCGCAACGCCGAAATATCGGTTTGAAAATAAACTTCCGCGCCCCAAGTTTGGGCGGACGCGTGAATGGGCAAAGCAGCCCAAATCATCGCCGCTGTCGGCGTATCGAGAAGGCGGGCGCGAACACTTACTCCGCCCGCACAAATGACGACTTCGCGCATGTCAGCCCCACAAAACGCTACGCCAAAGACTTCGCATCGCCAGTCAGCCAACGGGCGACAAGGCGCGCACCTTCTCACCTCAATTGATCGGGATCAAGCGATTTGCGACATTCCCGTGAAATGCCCACACGATACAAGGACTTGATGGATTGGCTTGGACTTTAGCAGGGGCGCGGCGGAGATCCTCAGGCCGGCGGCGGGCCGAACACGAGTACCGCATTGAGGCCGCCGAACGCGAAACTGTTCGACATGGTGTAGGTCACCTTCTTGTCGCGGCCGACGTTGGGGATGTAGTCGAGGTCGCAGCCCTCGCCCGGCTCGTCGAGGCCGATGGTCGGTGGGACCCAGTTGTCCTGCATGGCCTTGATGCATGCCACGGCTTCGATGCCGCCGCCCGCGCCCAGCGCATGACCGTGCATCGACTTGGTCGAAGAGATTGCGAGCTTTGAGGCGTGCTCGCCGAACACGTTCTTGATGGCCTTGGTTTCGTTGATGTCGTTGTCGGTCGTCGCGGTGCCGTGCGCGTTGAGGTAGTCGATTTGACCCGGGCCAATGCCCGCGTCATCCAACGCCATCTGCATGGCAACGCTTGGTCCCTCGACCGTCGGCTTGACCATGTCCTGGCTGTCCGACGCCATGCCGAAGCCTGAGAGTTCGGCGAGGATCGTGGCGCCGCGCGCCTTGGCATGCTCCAGACTTTCAAGAACGAAGATGCCGGCACCTTCGGCGAGCACCGTACCGTTGCGCTTTTTGGCGAACGGGAAGCATCCCTGAGGCGAGAGCACGTGCAGCGCCTGCCAGGCCTTCATGGTGCCGTAGGTGATGACGGATTCGGACGCGCCCGCGATCGCGATGTCAACAACGCCGTCGCGGATATAGTCGCGCGCTAGGCCTATGGCGTGGGACGCCGTCGAGCACGCCGAGCAGGTCGCAAACGTCGGCCCCTTGACGTTGAATTCGATGCCGACGTGGGCGGCGGCGGACGAGCCGATGATCCTGAGCAGGGTCAGCGGGTGGGTGGCGCGTTTGTTCTCGATGAAGAGGTCGCGATAGGCTTTCTCGAAGGTGACAAGCCCGCCAGCGCCTGAGCCGATAATGCAGGCTGCGCGGTATGGGTTGGCAAACGGCACTTCGAGGCCGGCCATCGTCACGGCTTCGTCGGCGGCTGCGGCGGCAAACCAAGAATACCGGTCGGCAAGAGTTATGATGCGGTCGCGCTTGAAGTGCTTGAGCCGCGCCTTTTGATCGAAATCTTTGATCTGGGCGGCAATCAGAATTTTCAGATCTTCAAGTGGAAAGCCACCGAGCTCCGAAACGCCGCTTTTGCCGGCCCTGATGCTGCTCCAAAAATCCGGAACCGTAGTACCGATGGGCGTTACCACGCCAAGACCGGTGACTACGACACGACGTGCGCCGCCCGCTTTGGTCATACTCTCTACTTGTCCTATTCGAATTTAGGCAAAGGCGGCGCTTCGAATAGCCGAAGCGTACCCGGGGGATCACATCTTGAAGCGCCGCTCTGCGCGCCCGGCATGAGCCCAAGGGCGCAATGGCCGCAACGTACGCGAGCGCCGTGTCAAGCCTTGGCGGCGGCGGCGCCTTTGGCGGCCATCAACGATTTGACGCGATCGACAACCGAACCCACAGTCTTGAAATCCTCGACGTCCTCGTTGGCATTATAGGGAATTTCGATGCCAAACCCGTCTTCGATGTCGAACACGATCATCGCCAAGTCGAGGGACTCGATCTTGAGGTCGGTCAATGCCGTATCCAGCGAGATGTCGTCGCGCGGCTCTTTCATATGCTTTTTCAGGATTTCGATAATCTTGGTAGCGACTTCGTCCATTTCAATCTCCTACCTTCGCGGGACTTCCGCGCAAGGCCACTTTGCTTGGTCTCTACCTAATGGAAGACCGGCGTTTCAACAAGCTGGGCCGTCACATATCCTTAAACGCCATTCAAGTCCAGCTACGGAGGGTCACAGGCAGGCTGCAGGATGCTGGAAAACAAGGGATTGCGGCCACCAGATCGCTGTGGCCGGCCCTCACCCGGCCGCACCGTCCGTTACCAATATTTACAAGGGATACCAGGGTGCGGCGTGCTGGCAAATGAAGCTGGAAAAGTGTTCAATCAGGCTTAACATGGCCTTCTAACCACTGCGCAATCTCGCCCCAGTCATGTACCTGTAAGCGCTGTCAGGGACGACGGAGGATCGAAAATGGACGCAAAATCTGGGTCTTCAAGCTCTGACTCAGTTAACATGCCCTGGCTCAAGGCGTACCCCGAGGGCATCGACTGGGCGATGCCGCTGAAACCACGGCCATTAACCCATTTGCTCGAAACCGCCGCCCGGGACTTTCCCCAGAACCCGGCCATCAGTTTCAAGGGCAGAGTTCAGACATACGCCGAATTGGCCCGCCAAGTCGAAACAGTCGCCGCCGGATTGCAGAGCGCCGGGGTCAACAAGGGCACCCGCGTCGGGTTGTTTCTTCCCAATACCCCCGCATTCATCATCTATTACTTCGCAATTCTGAAAGCGGGCGGCACGGTCGTTAATTTCAATCCCCTCTATACTCTTGAAGAACTCACCTTCCAGGTGCGCGACAGCGGCACCGAGATCATGGTGACGCACGATCTTAAGATGCTTTTCGACAAGATCGAGGCCCTGATAGCCAGCGGCGTGCT
>JANMNH010000031.1:0-3117 GCA_031373745.1 Hyphomicrobium sp.
GAGTGGGAGGCATCGCTATACGGTTCGCCTCCCGAACGCGGGAGCGTTTCCGCGGTCGACAGAAGTGGGCGTGTAGCTCAGCGGGAGAGCACTACGTTGACATCGTAGGGGTCACAAGTTCGATCCTTGTCACGCCCACCAGCCTTCGCTCGCGAAGTGAGCGAAGGCTGCCGCGCCGAAGCCACTTGGCGAAGGCGGGCGCCCGTGAAGCGAGCTACGGCTCGGCGAGCCACCCGTAGCCGGAGCGCAGCGAAGGCGAAGACGGGCGGCCCATGGAACCCGCCCCGGGCTGGCAGGGGATATCCCGGCACATTTTTGAGCGAACAACCTCATGTACCCGTGCCTTAGGTGCCGGAAACGAGCGTGCGCGCCCCGCGGACGAGCGCGCGCAAGCCGTCCGCTTCGCAAGCCCAAGCGCCGCCCCTGGTGCCGTGTTTCCAAGCATTGCGATTGCCATGCGGGGCGCCGCCGCGCGCGCCGTGAAAGCGGCAGACGTCATAGCCGCGAACGGCCGGAGCCCGGCATGGCATTTTCGTCCGCTTCGAGCGGCTACGGCAGCGCGGTGCTGCCTGGAGCCTTGTGACCATTGAGAGCATGTCCATTTCCTTTGCGTGGCGCGGGGAGGCGCGGCGCGGGGCCTGGCGGAAGGCCGGGCTCGACGCGAATGACACGGTGTTCGACGGTGACCGTTTTCGGCCCGCCTTCGCCGCGGCGGCGATCGAGCGCCTCGACGAGCGCAGCGTAAGATCGCGACAGCCGCGCTGCATGCGCCAAATTCTCGGCGCGAGCCGGCTCCTGTTGTGCCGGATGCGCCGCCCGACGAAAGCACTCCATGGCGGCGTTGTGACAAGCGATCAGCTGCGCGGCGAGCATCCCCTCAAGCTCGCTGCGCGGCGCGATGCTCATCAAAGCCGCAAGCGCGGCTGCGGCCTTGGTGCGCCGGTCCTCGTCGCTCTCGGGATTCACCCACAATGCCGCCGTCGTCTGCCGCGCGATCAGCGTATTGAACGCGTCCGACAAAGAGCCGCCGATATCCCGCATCGTGGCAGGCCCGGCGCCAGCGCCCGCTGCGCCGCGTTGGCCCGGCCGCTCCCGCGCGCCGCTGGTGTCGTCCATCGTCTTGCCGTCGTCGGGCATTGTACCGCCCGCTTTCTTACGTTCGGATAAGTTGAGAGCATAATAGAACATATCAAGAACAATGGCAAGGGCCAAAAGCCGGCGCAAAAGCCTTTCTCCCGCCCAAAACGTGGGCTTGGGATGCGGCACACCGCTTCGCGCACAAACCCCCAGCGCTTGAGATCGTGACGTGTCCCCAGAGTTCCAGGTCGGGCGCGGCATCTATGAGGCCGCGCGAGGTGTTCCTACCGATCCCGGCATTCCTTCATTCCCTTCCTTCCCTTTAGCGCGAGGTCAAAAGCCTAAAGCCGTCTCAAAGCAAACCTGCCCCGCAAGCGGGGAGGCCTGCTCCCATCCTGAAGCAGGATGGATGGAGCACGACTGAAGCCAACCAAATGTCTTGGATGACCATGAGCACAGCCTGGGAGCGCGGGCGTCCCGCCCGCTCTTCCACCACGACGGAAGGGAACAAAGGAACGTGGGAATGGTGGGAGGCAGGAACGCCCCGAGTTTTCGGCAGGATGCAAATTGTTCACAACGTGTGAACGCAAATGCGGACATTTCATTTGACGGTGAGTCGGGGCTCTGACTCAATGCGTACCGCATAAACGGTAAGGGGAGGCGCGCCTGTAAACGCCTCCCCTCCTAACCCGAGCAGGACTCGAACCTGCGACCTTGGCCTTACCGGGACCGCGCTCTCTCCAACTGAGCTACCGGGTCGCAATATCCCCGCTTCGACTTGGCCGTCGAAGCGGGGATTTTTTATTGGCGACTCTCGTCGCCAACCCGATCACTTTCTCGCGAATCACCCTCCGTAACAAAAGGAAATGCCGCAAAGAGCGACTCTCAGCTGTGGACATCGTGCGATACGTGATTTGCGTTTTTCGCAACTAATTACATGTCCATCGCTTTGGCGCGGAGTGAGTCGCGGCTGCTTTGACCGCCAGTTCGCCGATGAATTTGTGCCGCTTTCGGCGCAGCATAGAACTCAGCAACGCGCTAATCGGCAAGGAGCAATCAGAAATGCAATACCAACATCTCGTCGGGTACGTGCTGATCGCGGTGGCGATCGTGATCGCCGGTTCAATGAATCGCTACAGCGTCGGTGGGGCCAGCGGCTCGACGTGGCGTGTCGACGGTTGGACGGGCGAGGTTCGCATTTGTCGGGACTACGGCAGTACGAACGAGTCGCTTTGTGAGAACCCTGCACAGTACCGCGACTCGAACACACGCGCAGCGAACTAGGCGCCTTATGCGTCTGCTCGCATCGCTTAAGCGCCGGCGCTTGCGTCCCTTAAGGACGGGCGAAGATCGGAAATTTTGTCGTTTTCAAATCCGACGAGACCCATTGATCAAACCCCATAGGGATTTCTTCCACGGTCACCTTTCTAAATGTCTTCAGGAGAAGGGCGTGGTTGCGCTTTAGTACGCTCGCGTCGGGATCGACAAGAACCAGGAATGCGCCATCATATGTGCCGTTGGTGCGTGCTTCTGCCAAGGCAGACATGAAGCCACGATCATCGGCGCACTCGAACGAGAGTCCAACGACCACGATTGTCTGACAAACTAGAATCCTATCGAAGGCGGATTGCGCTTCATGCGACCAGATCCGGCGTCGCTTGAGCTTGTCATCAATCTCAAGCACGAATTTCGACCGATTGACCCATGCACCCGGCTCTGCCGATCCGTTGATGTGAATGGGATCTTGCAAAGTGCCGTATGGAATTGTTCCGCCGGCCTCACGATGCTGATCGAAGGCACGCTGCGCGAGGTAATCCCAGTTGGTCGTTGTCAGACAATGCATCTGTTCAGCCTGAGTCTTCGCCAACAGAATTTCGATCATTCGCTTGTAGTGCGTCGGCTGCGTCGCTTGGGTCAGCCGTAGCATCTCATCCGCAATGTCCTTGATAACGCTTTCGCGGTCGCGTCGACCCTCTTCATAGTCGACATACCAATCTGTTGGCACAGTCCACCCAACGCCATGCGCTATCGAAGCGCCAC
>JANMNH010000032.1:0-3039 GCA_031373745.1 Hyphomicrobium sp.
GGTGCCGGCGCGGCGACGGCAGCAGGCGGCGACGACAGGCGCAACGCCCTCGTGGGCTTTCTCGTGGGCTGTGTTATCGGCTCGAACTATGCGCAGTGGGTGCAGCAAGAGAAGCGCAAATATGCAAGCGCCCAGGCATTCTACGACGCAGAACTTCAGGCAACCCGCTACTACAACGGCCAGCTTGAGCGCTACAATGAAGTGATGCGGGCAGAGATCATTCAGCTCGAGCAAAGCTCGGCTGAATTGGAGGCGCAGTACCGGTCAGGCCAAGCCAAGCGCCGCGATCTCGATAATCAACGCAAAGCGCTAAGCGCTCGCAAAGCCCAGGTCGACGGCGCGCTCGCCGACGCGGAAGAGAGACTCAAGCAGCGACAGGCGGTGCTCGATGATATGCGCAAATATGGTGGCGACCCAGGCGTTGCGTCTTTAGCGGGCGAAATTAGCCGGTTGCAGCAAGCTATCTTAACCCTACGCGGCCAATCGACTGCGTTAGGCAACCTCAACAACCGTCTTAGATTCTAGTGGAACTGGCGGAGGCGATGACGAAAGTGCGTTACTCAGCGGTCGTTTTTGTGGCGCTCTCGGTCTCGTTGACTGGCTGCGCGACCAAAGATTGTTCGGGCTACGATCCGGCAAAGGACAACGACTTGTTCAAAGCAAGCGGCGGCTTGGCAAGCAAATGCTACCAAAAAATAGTGGACCAGAAAAAGCAACAGCTACAGAACGAACGAGCGGCTGGCGACGAACTGGCGGCAAAGAGCGCGGAGCTCGAAGCGGACTTGCGCAAGTCGCAAGCCAAGAACGATGCCCTGCGACAACGCGTCGACGCGGCGCGGGACGCTCTGCGCCAAGTTGAAGGCGAGGTGAATGCACTCAAGAACGACGCTGACCCGACGGTGCGCAAGGCCGCGATCGAAAAGAGGTTGAAACAGATCGAACGGGAGATCGAAGCGTTGCGCCAAGCTGACACGAAGGCCGAACGGGATAAAGCGGAGTATCTCACTCGGCGCAAGGAATTGGAGCTAGAGTTCGAGAGGCTGCAAAGAGTTACTCGAGCTTTCGCCAAATGATAACGCATCGACTTTTCGTCGCGTTTGCCGCCGCGGCACTCGCGATCTTCGTGCCCACGTCGCGCGGCGCACCGTCCGTCGACGAAGCATTGCGCGTGTTGCAAGACAAGAGCATCTACGCGACAGCGCCTGACCGTATCGACGAGATGAAGCGCGCCGCGATCGTCTCGGCCATCCATCGCATCGACCCATATGCGCAGTATGTTGCGCCGGGCGGCGGCAGCGCATTCGACGACACGCCCCGCATTCCAAGTGCGCTGGGCTTCGAGTTGATCGAGAGCGAGGGTCAACGCTACCTCGTACCGTTCACCGCCGGCCCCCTGGCCGATCTTGGCTTCAACGATGTCGTGCGTCTTGTCAGCGTCGACGGCAAGCCGATCGCCAACATGGCAATGCCGACCTTGGTGCAAGCCCTGCAGGGCCATCGTGCACTTCGCCTTGGCCTTCAGCGCTTGAAGGCAGGTTCTACCGTTCAGACCATCGATATCGTCGCACGGCCGCTGCGCGTCGATTCCGTCGAAACAATGGTGGTGGCCGGCACCGTAATCATCCGGATCCGCGAGTTTCGCGCGCTGGAAACACGTTCGTCGTTGATTCGAGCACTCCAAGCACTTCCCAAGCGCCAAAAAGTCGCCGTGTTGGACATACGGTTCAACCGGGGCGGCGACTTGATCTCGGCGATCGAGGCGGCGTCACTGTTCGTTCCCGAAGGCAAGCGCCTGGCGGCGTTCGAAGACGCAAAGCGCGTGAAGCGCGAGTTCTTCGCCGTCTCCGATGCGTTCAAATTCAACGGCCGTGTCGCCCTGGTCGTCAGTGGAAACACGGCCAGTGCAGCCGAAACGTTTCTTCGCGCCATAGCCGCCCATCGGAAGGTCGCGATCGCCGGCGCGAAAACCCACGGCAAGTGCGAGTCGCAGTCCCAATTTCCATTGACGGACGGCGCGTTTCTGGTCGTCACGGCCCACAGGCTGCTCGACCCTGCTTTGCGCTATTGCGCCGGTGTCGGCGTCGCGCCCGCGATCGCCCTCAAGGGACAAGAACTCATGGATATCGCAGTTGCGCTAACAAAGCTTGGGATCGGCGATCCGACGCAAAAGCCGCCGCAGTAACCGCCAACGAAAGGATCAAAGGGGAAGTGTCATGGAGCAGGCCGGACGTTGGTGGGAAGCTATCGCCGCTCCAGTGATTCTTGCGGCGATCACTGTACTACTAATCACTTTTTTCCAACAGCAGCTCCTCATACCTGAGGACTGGCTCAAGTGGATTTTTGCCGGCACGGTGATGTTCGGCATCATGAGTTACTTGTTGCTGCACGCCTATTTCTCCTATGCGGAGAACAACGTGCTGGTCGGTATCGTGCTATCGCTGATCTACGCCCTCCCCATTCTTGCATACTTCTTTTCCTCAAGCTGGACGCCGTTGGTCGAACGGGACGAGCAGGCGCGGCTGGTCGCAGTGTTCGTTGCGACGCTGTTCGCGTACCAGTCGATCTATTCGATTCTATTCCTGGGCCTCGAGAAATTCTTCAAGAGTGGCTTCGACCTCGACATCAACAGCCTCGGTTACATCTTCCCCGGCTTCGGCGTCGAACTGGACGAGGAATCAAAGGCACGAAGCTGGCTTACCGTGCCGGCGGCCTTTTCCCTGCCATTCTCGCTGACACTTGCGTATTATCTGATCGATCTCGCGTATCCTTATAGCCTGTTTGACTATCGCATCGCAGGCACAAATCAACCGGCGGACGTTTTCTGGTTCGTGTTCGACGAAACGTTTCGGGCCATCCCAATCGCCGACATCGGAGAGATTTGGGACATCAAATGGAGCGAACTTGCCGCCCAGCCTGAGAACTTTCCGTTTCGCGTCGTCCGCACGCTGACGAATATTACCTTGGGCATAGCCGTCGCGCTCTTAATCATTCAGTTCCAAAGCGCGTCGACGAAAGGCAAACGCTGACCCGCGTTCCCGA
>JANMNH010000052.1:0-13740 GCA_031373745.1 Hyphomicrobium sp.
AGGACTTGACGCGGCACGCACCCGAGGGTGCAACCCTCAAAGCAAAAGAGCTGGGTGCAACGCTGAAGGAAAAAAAAGGCGCCGACGGCGATGAAGGAGATAAGTAATGCCCCGCATCGTTGAAACGATCGTGACGACGATGAGCGCGAATGGCGAGGTGCACGTTGCCCCGCTCGGCCTCATCCAAAATGCCGAACACTGGATCATCGGCCCGTTCAAACCGTCGCGCACGCTTGATAATTTGCGCGCAAACTCTTTCGCCGCCGCCAGCCACACAGACGACGTGCGCGTGTTTGCCGGTTGCGTGACGGGCCGTAAGTCTTGGCCAACAGTTGACACAACAAAGATCAAGGGTGGGCGGCTTGCGGACTGTCTCGCGCATTGGGAACTGAAAGTCGACCGCATCGTCGAAGACGACTTGCGCCCGAAGTTCCTCTGCAAAATTGTGCATCAAGAGCAGCATAAGGCCTGGGAGGGCTTCAATCGCGCGCAATCGGCGGTGTTGGAGCTTGCGGTTCTGACAACGCGCCTCAACATGCTGCCTGCGGAAAAGATCGACAACGAATTGAAGTATCTTGAGATTGCCATTTCCAAGACGGCGGGAGCGCGCGAAGAGGAAGCTTGGGGCTGGCTCATGGAAAAAATCGCGGCTTGGCGCGCCTCGCCGTCGCGTACACCTGCGAACGATAAGCGATGAGCGATCCCAAAAAGGAATTTGTAGCCGCACTTGAGGCGAGCCTCGCGGACGGCACATTCGTGAAGATGTCGTTCGGCAAAGTTCGGGGCAGTGACACCCTCAAGAAATGCACGGCAACGCCGGTCACCATTCGCGACAAGCAAGCGCTGCGCTTTGTTTTCACGTACGCGAGCAAGGACGTCACCGGGAACAGATGGTACCCAGAGGCCGGTGCGTTCGTGGCGTCGCTCATCGGCGAAACGTTTCTCAGCTCCACCCTCTTTACAACCGCAAAGGACTTCACGCTCGATCATAACAAGAGAGGCGAAGCGCGCTTGACGACGGCGAAAGCAACCTTCTCGACTGCTGCGCCCACCGAACACAACCGCACGAAGAACTACGTGGTCGAGCCATCGCGCCCCTATCTCAAGGCGCTCGGTATCTCGCTAGACGACGGACGCGTCAAGCCGTCTATGCATCCCAAATACAAGCAGATTTGCCACTTCATAGAGATTGTCGACGATCTCATCCGCTTGTCCCCGCTTAACAACACGCACGCGATAACGGCCGTCGATATCGGCTCTGGCAAAGGCTATCTCACCTTCGCGCTCTTCGACTATCTGACGTCGCACTTGCAGAAGAGTTGCCGCTTGACCGGCATTGAGGTGCGCGAGGATATGGTCGCGTTGTGTTCGGATCTCGCCGCGCGGTTGAAGCTGACGGGGCTAAGGTTTTCCAAGGTGGCAGCAGGTGAAACCAAAGCAACGGCGGTCGATCTTCTTATCGCGCTGCACGCCTGCGATACCGCAACCGACGACGCGATTTATCAGGGCATCGCCGGTAACGCCGCGCTCATTATCGCGGCGCCTTGCTGCCAGCACGAGCTTGCGCCGCAATTGGCGAAGCCCGCCGAGGCGCTGCGCGGCATTACCAAGTATGGCCTTTTCAAACAGCGCCAGGCCGATCTGGTGACAGACGCGGCGCGCTGCTTATTGCTCGAAGCCTCAGGCTACCGCGTCAAAGTCATCGAATTTACGTCAACCGAGCACACGGCTAAAAATCTGATGATTGCCGCTTCACGCGATACGAGCATCGACCGTGAAAGTGCCCGGCGGCAGTACGGAGAACTCAAATCCCTCATGAATTTCGAAACCCAGCATCTGGAAAAGCGCTTGGCCGCGCTTGTCTCATCGGCAAAGGCTTAGACTTCGTGATATTGGCAAGCGGAGAACGTGTGATTCTGCCCTGAGGACAAATCGAATGCGCTTGCACCAAGTCATCTATTGTGCCGCCGCACTTCTTCTCGCGGGCAACCCCGGTCGCGCCGCAGATGAGATTGATTGCGCCAACGCGGTCACCACCGTCGATCTCAACGCCTGCGCCGAGAAGGAATTCGACAGTGCCGACAAGGATTTGAATGCGGCCTACAAAGAGATCATGGCGGATCTCACGGCTCCCGATCCCGGCAACGAAGAGAACAATAAGAGATGGGCCGAAGCCTTGAAAGTGTCGCAGCGCGCCTGGGTTGCCTTCCGCGATGCCGATTGCCAGAAACTCACGGTATTCGAAGCGGGCGGCGGTACTGCAACCACCGGCGAAATTCTCGGTTGCTTGACCGAAATGACCCAAGCGCGCACCAAAAGCCTGAGGGCGCGTTACGAAGTGAAATAGCGACGGCCAACCGGGTTTTTTGCCCAGCACTTCGGCCATACGATGGGGCTGGCGCTTAATCCTTTTTCTTTGATAATCTCGAAGTATCGCCCGCGCAATCTGCGAAACTTGTAGGAGGTAGCGATGTTTGCATGAACCTGCCAAATCGCCATCCAGATCGTATGGCGTGCGCCGCCCGTGGACCGCTGTGGCGGCCGGCATATTGGTCGGAACTTTGGGGGGACTCATAGGTCTTGGCGGCGCCGAGTTTCGCCTGCCGGTTTTGATAACAATTTTCGCGCTATTTCCGCACAGGGCGGTGCGCTTCAATCTTCTCGTCAGCCTTATAACTCTCGCATTTGCCTTCGCGACGCGGCTCAATGTCCACTCGGGCGCAAGTATTTTGGCAAACTTGGACGTTGTCACATCGATGATCGTAGGCGGCATGATCGCTGCCTGGATCGGCGCCGGGATGCTGTCGCGTATTCCCCCTGAGCGCTTGATGGCGATTATCGCCGGGCTTCTACTCGTGGTCGCTGTACTGCTTGTCGCCGAAGCAGGGTTCAGTGCAGAAACACCCTTCGAGCTTCCGCGCGATCCCCTAATCCGGTCCTTTGCGGGCGTATTGGCGGGGCTTCTTGTCGGCGCAATCAGCAGCTTACTTGGCGTTGCGGGCGGCGAGTTCATCATTCCGATTTTGATTTTTTTGTTCGGAGCGGACATTCAAACGGCCGGGACGTTGAGCCTTCTGATCAGCTTGCCGATTGTCGCGGTTGGCGTCGCCAAGCATCGCCTCAACCAGCATTACCGCTCGCGCGACGTGCTGCAGCATCTCGTGCTGCCGATGAGTTTGGGATCGATCGTAGGCGCCATACTCGGCGGGTATCTCTCGGCCTACGCGGCAAGCGGGTTCCTGAAGGTTTTCCTCGCGGTCATCCTGGCGGCCTCAGCGATCAAACTCTGGCGCAAGGGGCATGGAACATAGGTCGGAGAGTCCGGTGTCCGACCCGTCGTGTCGAAGACACGCCTTCGGCATGCAGGGTCTGACACCTGACAAGGACCGGCGAAATCGGCGCCCAGGTTTCAGACCCGGAGGGTCAGACACCTTACGCCAACATCCTCACCACCACAGTAAATCGTCGGCGCTGAGCCCAGTCGCGCGAGGTAAGCGTGCGCAGGTGGGCTTACCCCGGCCTACACACCGATTGCCCACTACCCTTACATCATCCCTAACGCCATTTTCCATCCGCCCAATCCAAAATCTCGTCAACCAACCTTGCAAGTTCGTTTTCCCCGCGCACGCATTTGATGGCATATTGCTGCGTAACCGGATCTACACGGGGTTTGAAGCCAGGCATCGCTTTGAACCGGGTCCGGGAAGACTGCTGACCGCCCGCCATGCACGGGACCGGTCTCAGGTGAACCGCCGTCCGCGCGGGGGTGAGATTCCCCGCGTGTGGAGCAGCCCACCGGTGAAAGTGGCGGCGCTCAATAACCCGACACCAGTCTTCGCGGGGCGGATCTGTGTCCGCTTTTTTTTCAAGATAGATAGATCCGGCGCACGTTCGCCCCGCTTCCGTCTTTTGGAACTTTTTAAATCGCCGGTGGGAGACCACGCGGCGGTATCGGTGTCTGACCCGTCGTGTCGAAGACACGCCTTCGGCTTGAAGGGTCAGACACCTGACTCCAACATCCCCACCGCGACGGCCGGCGCATAGCGCGTTGCCGAGAGTGAAATATCGCCGCTGGCGCCGATGAGATCGCCAAACGTCATGCACGTAAGCCCAAGCCGCTGAGCAATCATTTCAACATCATGCGCTCCAATCCCCGCTGCGACCACGCCGCCCGAAACATCGACCCCGGGCCGCGACAACACATGAATGGCGCCGTCGTAAATCGAGGTGAGCTGGCAGTCGCGGATATGCGCTGCCGCGACACGCCACACATCGAGATGGCGTTCTTCGCCGTCGCGGCCAAATCCGCGTGCCAATCGACGGAGGCTCTCAGTCACCGATTTGCCGCGCCCATCCGCCGTATCATGCAGATCGACATCGTCCGGTAATTCACCGAGCACGCGGCGCACGTCGGCCATGGTGGCAAAGCAATCGCGTGCCAAGCCTTGCCATTGCCCGGCCAACACGCCGCGCGCCGTCACACTCGGGACGGGCGTGCGCGTAAACCCTGTGTAGACGAGTTCGCCGGTCTGCAAGCGTTCGGCGTCCGTCAATCCTTGCGGGCGGTCGCAGGCAATAATGTCGGTCGTCGTCGATCCCAAGTCTACGAGTAGGGCGCCCTTGCGTTTTGCCGCGATCAAGCGCGCGGTGGCGATAAAGTTCGCAGACGCAACGGAGTCCGGGTCAGTGCTTGCCGCCACTACGTCGCCAAAACCCTTGAGTCCCATGAAGAAGCGCGCCGCCGGTCCAAGGCGCTCAGCCAGAAACGCCACAAGGGAGACTACCCCGGCCGCGCGGCTGGGAAAAATTTCGGTCAATTCCCCGGTCATCGTGACCGCGTGCCGGTCCGCGCCCGCAGACATAGCCTTGGCATCGTCAAGCGCCGCGCCGAGCTGATCGAGACCCTGCCACAACGGGCACGCGATCTGGCGCACCTCGACAACGCGGCCGCCCTCGACGAGCGCCACTTTGAGGTGCGCCCCGCCGACGTCATATCCGGCTGTCAGTGTCATGCCATTCCAGGGTCCATAAACTCCGATTCCCGTGTTACACGAGGAGCATAGGGAGGCAAGGCGCATGGACGTCATACCCGTTCTTGACGTGGCCCGCGGCACCGTCGTGCGCGCCGTCATGGGGGATCGCGCTAATTACCAGCCGGTTGAGACGCCGCTCGCCGTTGGCAGCGAGCCCAAGGCCGTCGCCCAAGGCCTAAAATCGTTCTATCCATTTCGCAAAATCTATGTCGCCGATCTCGACGGCATCGAGGGGCGCGGCCGCAACGTGCATCTCGTGCCGTCGATCAGCAGCGTCTTTACCGGCGCCGAAATCTGGATCGATGCCGGGTCGAGTTCGCGCGGCGCGGCTAGGGCGGTTTTGGCCGCGCCGGTTGCGACGCTGGTTGTCGGCTCCGAGGCGCTCGAGAGCCTTGCGGCCTTTAAGGAAATTGTTAGCGAGGCGCCCGCGCGCGTCATCCTCAGCCTCGACTTTCGCGGCGACGAATTTATGGGGCCGCCTGCGTTGTTGAAAGATGCGAGCCTTTGGCCGGCTCGCGTGATCGTCATGACGCTTGCACGCGTCGGCAGCGATGCAGGGCCGGATATCGAGCGCATCGAGGCCATCGTTTCACGCGGCGGGGCCCGCAAAATCTATGCGGCAGGTGGCGTTCGTCATCGGGCCGATCTTGACGCGCTCCGCGCCGCCGGTGCCGCCGGCGCATTGATTGCGAGTGCGCTGCACGACAAAAAAATATCGGCCGGAGATCTCAGAGAGATCGCCGGCCGATAGTCGTGTCCATACCAACTTTGGGCCAACCTTTGGCGAAGCCAGGCTGAGCAGGAACTTCCTGCCAAGTCGAACTGCCGAAGTTTAGCCGCTGTAACGGCCTGAAAGCAGTCTACCCAATCGCTGCAGCAGACCCCCGCTCATTGCGGGGGCTTGATCGTATTTCGCCGTACTTGCGGGTGCGGCGGCATTATCCTGCTGTGGACGGTGCCCGCTTCAAGTCTTAGCAGCGAAAGGATGGGCAACCGAGTTGCGCTGAGCGGTTGCTTCGGCGGCCGTCGGCTTACCAGCCACGGCGCGTGCCAGAGCTTCCTTCGTTGCGCGATAGTTGTAATCCTGGATCTTGGCGTCGTCGGCCGCTTCCCAGTGGATGAATACGCCGACGCAAACAAACACGTCGTCGGCTTCGGCAGCGGGGATCACGCCTTCGGCAACCGAGTCCTGGATCGCCTTGGCAACGCCGTACTGAGCTGGGCCAAACATCTGAACGGCCTGACGGGCGTCCTTGATGGTGACCTTGTTGTACAGAATCGTGTTCGGCTTGCAGGCGAGGTTGGGAGCGATGACGGCGAGGAGCGACGTGAAGCCGTCCTTGTTGTTGGTCAGCGAGTTGCAAAATGCCGTTTCGGCAGCCGAACCGCGCGGACCGACGATGAGGTCGATGTGCGCAACTTCATTGCCGTCGCCGACGAGCGATTCGCCGATCATTACTTTATTGATTTTGGCCATTAGGGGGGTTCCTCCCACGAATTGAACACTACGAGCACCAACGCTCCCCCGTCGAATGCCGGGACTTCGCCAGTTTTGCTCCTGCTATTTCTATCCTTGTACCCATGCCGAGCGGCAAGCGCCCCCGGATAGACCGGCTGGATAGTTCCGTGCCTTTCGAGCACCGGCATGTATTAGCCCTACGGGGCCTCACTCGACAAGTACTTAAGTAGGCAGCCGGTCCCGTTCAGGCGGCTTTGCGCCCGGACAATAGGCCGCAAAAAATGGTTGCAACGACAAAGTCAGCGGTTGTGCCTGGATTGAAGCCCAATTCCTTCAACTTTGTGTCGAAATCTCTCAAGTGTTCGAAGGACTTGGGTGTGACGACGGGCCGCCAATGAGATTGCAGTTCCTGGGCACTCTCGCGCACCGAACGGGCGGCGGCAGCGCCATGCTTGCGGGTAATGTGGCTATCTTCGAACTCAGCCAGAAGCGCCATGTGCAGGGTCGAAACCGCGAAGTGAAAATCGTCTGTCAAGGCGCGGGCGTCCGAAAGCACCGGCAGGGCGAAATCGAAAATGTCCTCGAACGCCGTGATGTAAGCATTGGCAATCCGGTCTCGGCCTTTGGCCAGGTGCATGGCTTCGATCAAGGTCAGTCGCGGGTTCGGCGCCGAAACGTCGCCCTTCTCGACTTTGCCGAGGCCCGCCGGGTTTGCGAGGCGGATCGCTGCAAAGGCATTGTCTGCGTCGTCCTCGTCGAGCATCGATAGAATGACCGCAAGGCGGCGGCGCAGCCCCGTGCCGGCATCAACTTCGGCGGCGGCTTTGGCAAGGGGGGCTGAGAGCAGCACGATGCCAAGATTTGTGTTGAGGCCGGTCACGCCGAAGCTTGCGTCCGTCGCCCGCAGTATTCGTGCGCCAACTTTGAGAGTGGGGTCAGCGATCCACGGTGCGGCCGCATCCGCCGCGCGCTCGAAATGATCAATGTCCATGCCGTGGCCGGCGGAGTAGATGTGAACGTTGCCGGGTTTGAGGGCCTGCAATTCGGCGCGGCAGGCGCTGACGAAGGCCGCAGAAATTTCCTCTGCCGTCCGCGCTCCGCTCATCGGACTGCTTTCAGATCCGCGCGATGCTGCAGAACCGTTTTAAGGAAATCCTCGGCGATGGCTTCCGCGATGCTGATACCGGCGACGCTCTGCAAGCCGCGCCAGGCCGGATTGGAATTGACTTCCAGCACCTGCAATTCGCCGCTGGCCGTGCGGATGAGATCGATCCCCGCATAATCGGCGTCGATCGCGCGCATTGCCGCCATGCTGATCGCGGTCATGTCCGCGCATGGCTCGTGGCTTCTAGCTTGGCCGCCCTGATGAATGTTGGTGACCCAGTGTTTGCCGCGCCGTGTCATGGCGGCAATGACGCGATGGCGCGAGGCGAGTACACGCCAATCTTCGAAAACGCCGTCCGTCGGCGCCACGAAATCCTGCATGTAATAGATATGATCGACCGCTTCGCCCGCCGGTAATTCGGCCGCTAAAGCAATCCTGCCAATGCCTTTGCCCTGACTTCCGAAAAGCGGCTTCATGACGAGTTGGCGGTCAAGACCTTGAGTGTATTCCCGCGCGTGCGTTTCGGTCTCAACGACGCGCGTGCGCGGTGTCGGAATGCCAGCCTTATGCAACAGAAACGTGGTTTGCGATTTATCCACGCAGCGCTCGATGACGCGCGCATCGTTCCACACGCGCACGCCGCTTTCACGCAATGCGTGCAGCAGCCCTAAGCGGAACGTGATCTGCTCGAGCGTCCCGGCAGAAATCGAGCGCACGAAAACGCCGTCCGGCAAGTGCCCGTCAAAGCCCGGAATGTCGATGCCGCTCGGCAGGGCCGTGTCGAAGGCGCAGTGCGGGAGCGAAGACACTGTGACCCGCGCGCCCATCTCTTCGAGCGAGCGCACAATGCGCCGCGCGTGCCATTCTCCACGCCCCTCTTCGATGAGAAGTCCAAAGTGGAGGCCTGTGCCATTGGGGCGTGAGAGCGTCTCGCGTGTTCCTTCAGTGACGCCGGCCTGGGGTTCCCCTACACCTTGCGGGGAGGGGTTAGGGGTGGGGGGGGGATCCAAAGCGTTGTCATCTGAAAGTGTCATCACATCATGGCGGGCGATCACAGCGTTCTGACATTCCGCCAAGCTCTCCACCCCACCCCTAACCCCTCCCCGTCGAGGGGAGGGGGGCGTTGCGGCGCGTTCGCCGGTCAATTCTTTATCTAAAACTCGCATCGACGATCTCTGGTGCCAGTTTGCCGGCATGGAAGGAGGCGCCGGTATCCATGTTAGATACCGTGACCATCGCGGGCGAGAATAACATTGGATCGATCTTGTAGAAGTCGCCGTTCACCTCCGAGAAGATATCCGCGAACGGCTTGCCGTAGGCGCTTGAACCCGACGACGGCAAGCCGTCTGCAAGTTTCTTCGCGTCGGCGTCAGAGCCTTTAACGAAAAGATGGATGCGCCCGCCATAAATGATGGCGTCGTTGGTGCGCCCCATGGCCTTGACGAAATCCGGGAACGGCGGCGCGATTGGGCAGGTGCCCGTGCCATCGACAATGTTTTCAAGCGGAAAGTGCAGCGTGTGTGCCTTGTGGATCGCGACTTCAAGCACGCGGGCGGCGATCTGAACGGTACCAGCGAGGCTCCAGGTCGGCGCGAACAAAATCGTCAGGCCCGAAGGCTTCACGCCGCAAGCGTCCGCAACCTTGGCGATGACGGCCGGGGGCGGGGCCTTGTCACCTTCGATGACGAGGGCCGCCTGATCCGAACTGTCCGAGTAGCCGAGTTCCTTATAGAGTTCCTCCACGCGGGATAGCGCGCGCGCTGGGCCGGAGCCGAGCGCAAAGAAGCCGGACGCTTCATCGGTAATGGTCCATCCGGCGTACTGCGAACCAAGACACGAGATCACCGGATTGGTTGAATGCACGACGACGCCAAGTGGCCAATTGGCGAGAGGTGAAGATGTCGTCAGCTGCACCGTGCCAAGCCCGCCCATGCACACTTCGCCTAAGCGGCGGCCGGCCTCCAGACATCCAATTGACGCGGCGCCGAGATCGATAAGTCGTTCACCTGAACTGCCAGTCGAAACGCCAACGCGCAAGCTCAGCGCGTCAGCTACGATCTGATCGACGATTTTTGCGGCGAGCTTGGAAACGCTCGGATGGGGGGCGTGCATAAGTGCTCTCCTTCAAGTCTTTTGTGATGCTGTGTAAACGAGGTCGGCAAGGGTTGATAGGCGTGTCCTGGCGAGGCGTTCGGCTTCGTCCGCGCTTGCACCTTCGGCGAAAACGGTCGCAACCGGTTGACCCTCTGGAATAAGTGTACCGGGATGCGGGCGGTCGGCTGTCCAATCCGGCCAGTCCATTTCGCCGGCCGTCAGGGGTCCTTGGTCGGCATAAAGAATCGCAGAGGCGCGCGACTGTGCGGCTGGGAGATCGCGTTGTTGCCAGAGTTCGTGGCCCAAGCCTGCTTCGACGTGGGCGCGGAACAGATTGCCGGCCGCGTCGTCGAAGATATCGAGCGTCGCGCCGGGCCTCGGATTGACTTCGAGCAGGTACGGCGTGTCGCCATCAACCAGGAAGTCGAAAGAAACGAGCCCAACGGGATCGAGGAGTTCAATCAGCGTCGCCGCAGCTGAAACCATTTTCTGTTCGGCGAGCGTATCGCCGTAGTCGGTGATGACGGCGCCGCCATAGCGGAACGGCTTGCGCGTCGACGGCGCGGTCCATTGGCGCGAAAGTTCCAAGGCGACGCCGCCCTTACTCGCAACGGCGAAGACGGACATCGGCGTCCCATCAATTCGCCGCTGAAAATAATGCTTTTCGGACGGTTGCGAGAGATTTTGCAATTCGCGGATATGCGCTCCGCCTGCGCCGCCGATCCGCTTGGCAAGCCATCCTTGCGGATTGTCGGGTGGCGCCAGCAGCGTTTCTGGATGGGCGATGCCGAGTTGCTTCAGGAGGGAAAAAAACTCGACCGGGTCTTTCACCTTCCGGACAACATCCGCTTTCGAACCCAGGACCCCATATCTTGAGCCTAAACTTTCGATAAGTTTCGGCCGGTCCTCAAATCCAGATCCCAGCACAATGCCGGCAAGGGGAGAAGGGGCGCAATCCACGAGCCCGTCGAGAGCTGCAAATAGCGGCTTTGCGTCAAAGCCGTTGCGGATTGCCGATGGCAGGCAGGCATGGAGAAACGCCGCAGCCCGCGTATCCATATCGCCGAACGCATCGACGACCAGCGGCACGTAACCCGCACGCCGGGCGGATTGTGCAAGTGCCCGCCCGGAAAACGCTGCAATCAGGATGGTTTTGCCGGTCACACGCTTACGCGAGGCCCGTCAACTGCTTCGCCATTGTGTAAGCGTGGCGGAAGTCGAGGGCGAGCGGCTTATCGGACGAGAGCATCTGCTTAAAGAGACCCGATTCCGTCTTGTACTTGATGTCACCGATGGCAAGCGCGCCGACACCGAGGGCGTTGCAACCGGGAAGTGCCGCGCCATCCATAAAGAGTTCGAGGCCTTCGACGCCGGCAGGCGGCACGGCGTTGACGTCGGCGATAACGATCAGTTTCTTAGCCAGGGCCTTGTGCTCCGCCGAGACGACCTGAACGCCGGCGGCGGCTGCTGCGAATATGACTTCGGCATTGGCGATGATATCCGCCTTCTGTTCGGCGGTTTCGCCCGCAACCGGTTCGAGATCGACGCCGAAACGCTCTTTCGAAACGGCTGCGCTCTTGATCACGCGATCGACGCCGCGATGCGCAACGAGCCGCACATCCGCGCCTTCGAGCGCCGCGATAATGGATGACGCAAATCCGACGACGCCGGTGGCGCCGAACACGGCAACCTTTACGCCTTTCCAACTGCGGCCGAACTTCAATTTCAGCTGGCGTTCGACACAGGCCACCATGGCGGCGGCGGTCGTGAACGACCCTGCAGGATCGGCGAACACGGAGCATTCAAACGGCGGCACCATGGCCTTCTTGGCGGCGTCGATCATATCGAGCGCCATGAGCGCGTCCTTGCCGCCCATGAAAAAGCCGGTGCGCACGCCGTCTTGGGGGGGCCTGGAGAAGATCGCGTCTTGGATGAGCGGAGTTACGTCGGCGACTTCGACGTTGGTGTAGGGGACGATGACTTTGAATCCGGCGTCGGCCGCCATGTTCACATCGAAAGGGCTGACGTGTTTGCGCGGGTCGAGCATGTGCAGAATGGGCGTAGCGTCGCTCATAACGTTCTAATTCTCCAGATGATTTCGAGATTTGAATAAGACTAGGCCGGACCTACGCGGGCGCCCGTATTGCGGCCCTGGGCAATGATGATTTCAAGCCCGTCCGCTTTAGCCTCTTCGACTAAAGAATGATAGAGGCGTTCTGCCGCTTCCTGACCGGCTACGAATGCAAAACCGGTCGGGCCCCAGGAGCTCTGGCCGATGCCAGTCGCGCCCAGTTTGCGCATGTTGCCGGCAAGCCGCCCGACTGCCGGGCTCGACCAGGGGCTTCCGCCTTGCGCATTGGCAAAGTGCCCGCCAACGATCTCTTGGATCTCGGAAATGGCCGAGCCGAATGCCTGAAGGTCCGCTTCCTTGACGCCGGGGATCAGCTTCATGAGTACGAGGCGGCAAATGTGTGCAGCCGCAGAATCCGGAAAGGGCGGCAGGGCCTTGAAAGCCTGGGTTTCGGCCTCGCCCGATACGCCCGCGCGCGTCCGGTCTAAAATCATCAGAACGCGCCAGTCGGATGGAAACTCAGCGCGCACGGTGAGCGGCGGAGCTGTATCGCGCGTGCCCTTGCCGCCATCGACCAGAAATCCGCCGCCCGTGAACGCGGCCAGTCCGATCCCAGAGCGCGCGCCGCGCTCGCCAAGTTGAGCAAGTCCGTAGGCCGTCAGTGCGTGTCCTTCAAGATGCGCTGTTCCGGCGCCAATAGCGAGTGCGAGTTGTGTGCCAGAACCAAGGCCGGCATGCGCCGGTATGGCCTCCTCAACGATTGCCGAATAGGCGCTTCGGGCACGGGCAACCGTATACTTCTGCAAAAGCTTCAAGGCTCTGTCGCTGTCGGGACCGCTCGCTGAAAAATCCTGGGTGCGCGTGATCAGGATGCGCGTTTCGGGTTTGTCCAGGGCCAAGCCGATACTGCCGAAGCGCCGCCCCAGCGAGCCGTTGAGATCGAGGAATCCGAGATGCAGGCGTGCGGGAGCCGTCACGCGCACACCAGCGGGGGACGGGCTCTTCGGGTTCACGGGCGCTTGGGTCCTTCTCGGCGGCGGGAATGGTTTGCACTCTGTATCACAGCGGGGTTAGGGTCATTCTAGACGATTGTCCAGCTAGCCGAAACGAGGATGCGATGAGCGCGGAGCGTGAAAAAGCGATTGGGGACGCTGAGGTTCAGGCTTGGCTTAAGGCCAATTTGCCTGAGTGGCGGCTTGAGGACGGCTGGGTCCGGCGTACCTACAAGACGTCGAGCTGGAAGGGCACGCTTATGGTCGTCAATACCGTCGGGCATCTGGCGGAAGCTGCGTGGCACCACCCGGATATCACAGCCTCTTACGCTTGGGTCGAGGTTCGTCTGATAACGCATTCGGCCAAGGGCATTACGAACAAAGATCTGGAACTCGCCAAGAAAATCGAAGAGGTCGTATATTGGCAGCCGGGCAAGGAAGGTAAGGGGCTTGAGGGTACGCCTGCCAGTGATCTGCGCTTCTCCTACATCAAATACGATTGAGTTTGAAAATAATGGGACGCGAAAAGCCGCCGCGATTTACGGCTACGATTGGTCTTGGTTCGAACATTGGCGATAAAGCCGCAAACATTGCGCGGGCAATTCATATCCTGGGCAATGCTAATAAATCGGCTTTGAGATTGGTCGCAAAATCTCGTCTGTACTCAAGCCCGCCATGGGGCGAGACGGATCAAGAGCCGTTCGTGAATGCGGCCGTAAGCGTCTCGACGACCGGAAGTCCTCATGAATTGCTGCACACCTGTCTGGCGGTGGAGAATGGTATGGGCCGGGTGCGCGACAAGCGCTGGGGGCCGCGCATCATCGATGCCGACATACTGACCTTCGAAGATTGGCGGATCGATGAGCCTGATCTTAAAGTGCCCCATCCCCTCATAGCACAACGCGCGTTCGTTCTATTGCCTCTGCGGGATGTGGCGCCGAAGACGCAAATCAACGGGCGTTCGCTGGACGACTTGATCGCGGAAC
>JANMNH010000075.1:0-27820 GCA_031373745.1 Hyphomicrobium sp.
TTTCGACAAGATCGAGGCCCTGATAGCCAGCGGCGTGCTGGCCCGCTCGATTGTCGTGCCTTTCGCCCCCTTGCTGCCGGCCGTCACGGCTGTTCTGTTTAAACTTTTCAAGCGCAAGGACGTGGCCGATGTTGCCGCCTCAAAAGTCCGCGACCGGGTCGTTTCCGGCGCTTCGATGAGCCAGCCGGGGCGCGTTTTCAAACCCGTTGCCATCGATCCCTCGGAAGACGTCGCTGTTCTGCAGTACACGGGCGGCACAACCGGCACGCCCAAGGCCGCCATGCTGACCCACGCCAATCTCCAGGCCAACGCCGAGCAAATCAACAACTGGGCCACGGGATTGATCCGAGGCCAGGAACGCGTGCTCGGCGTGTTGCCGCTCTTCCATGTGTTCGCCATGACGGTCGTCATGAACATGGGCATCGCCAAGGCTGCCAAGATCATTTTGATGCCCCGCTTCCAACTGGACGAAGCCTTGAAGCTTATCACGAAAGAAAAGCCCACCATGATGCCGGCCGTGCCAACGATCTTCACGGCGATGAACAATCACCCGAAACTCAAAAACTTCGATCTTTCGTCGTTGAAGTTTTGCATCTCGGGCGGCGCGCCGCTGCCGCTCGAAGTCAAATTGCGCTTCGAGGAACTCTCCGGTTCCTCTGTGGTCGAAGGCTACGGCCTTTCGGAAGCCTCCCCCGTCGTCACGTGCAACCCCATGGACCGGCCGCCGGTCCCCGGCTCGATCGGGTTGCCGATACCCGGCACTATCGTTTCCCTGCGCGATCTCGACGATCCAACCAAAGAAGTGCCTGCGGGCGAGCGCGGCGAGGTGTGCATCAAAGGTCCCCAGGTCATGAAAGGCTACTGGAACAAGCCAAACGAGACCGCCGGGCAGTTTGTGGGCGACTATCTTAGAACCGGCGACGTCGCCATCATGGATAAGAACGGCTATTTCTTCATCGTCGACCGCATCAAGGATCTGATCATCTGCTCGGGGTTCAACGTCTATCCGCGCCGCATCGAGGATGCGATTTACGAGCACGCGGCAGTTCAGGAAGTCCCCGTCATCGGCATCAAGGACGCCTATCGCGGCGAAGCGCCCAAAGCTTTTATCAAACTGAAGGCCGGCATGACGGCGACGGCGGCCGATATCATGAAACATCTGGAGCCCAAAATCTCCAAAATGGAATTGCCATCGCAAATCGAATTCCGCGACGCCTTGCCGAAGACCATGATCGGCAAGCTGTCGAAAAAGGAACTCGTCGCGGAAGAGAAGGCGAAAGGGAACGCGTAACTCTCATCACTTCCTCGTCTCATCCTGGGAAAGACCCCGGCTCTACGCACACTTGCTTCGCGGCGTGTGCTCAGCCGGGGATGCAGACTGAGAGAGTGCGCCACTCCATCCACCTGCGTCCCCGGAGGCCGCGCGGCGCGTAAGCGGAGCAGTGCGGCAATCCGGGGTCTTTCCCATAAATTACCTATACAAATCCGCGCGTGTTGGCGGGAGCACCGGCGGGCGCTTGGCGCTTTTCGAGGCGAGCGTTTGAAACAAGCGGAGCGTGCCGCGCGAGAACGCGAGGGAGACGCCCGCGAGATAGGCAACCCAGATGCGGTACTTTTCTTCGCCGGCGTGCTTTATCGCTTCGTCCTTGTTTGCCGTCAGCCGCTCGCACCAGAGCTGGCACGTCCGCGCATAATGCATGCGCCAGCCCTCGACATCGTGCACTTCAAAGCCGGCTCGCTCCATGGCAGAAACCGAGTGGCCGATGTCGTCGAGTTCGCCACCAGGGAATATGTATTTCGCAATTGCCTTTTTCTCCGGCCGCATGCGGCCCTTGAAGAACTTCTCCTTGGGCGCGCGGCGCGAGATGGCGTGATTGAGGAATAACCCGTCGTCCGACAAGAGCGAGCGCACCTTGTCCATGTAGGCCGGGATGTTCTTTAAGCCGATGTGCTCGTACATACCGATAGAGGCGATCTTGTCGTAGGTGCCGGTCACATTCGAATAGTCGATCAATTCGCACGTGACTCTATCCTGGAGCCCCAGTCGCTTCACCTTCTCGCGTGCGAACGCGAGCTGCTCTTGCGACAGCGTGCAGCCGTGCGCCGTGACGCCGTAATTCTTCGCCGCATGACAGACGAGCCCGCCCCAGCCCGAGCCGATATCGAGCATCCGGTCGCCGGGCTTCAAGCGCAGCTTGCGGCAGATCATGTCGAGCTTGTCGCGCTGCGCCTGCTCCACGCTGTTCGACCAATCCGTGTAATAAGCGCACGAATAGACCATCTCGGGATCGAGGAAGAGCGCGTAAAAATCATTCGAGAGGTCGTAGTGAAACTGGATGTAATCTTTGTTGTCCGCGACTTTTCGCGATTTGCCGGTGATCTCGCCCTGGAAGCCATGCGCGTCTTTGGCGTCATGCGGCTTCGCGAGCAAGAACGGCGCGAGTTTCAGTCCAACCTTTGCGATGTCCTTCGGTCTCAACTTCAGAGACTTGTTGCCTTTCTGAAGCTCTCTGCCGAAATCGACGAGTGTGCCGCCCGAAAAGTCGATGCCCTTTTCCACGTACTGCTGGATGGCGGTGTCGAGCGTGGGTTTCCTCAGCATCGCGCCGATGACGCCCGGCCCCGCAATTGAAATCTCGAACGGGCCTTTCGCATTCTGACCCAGCGGCAGTCGCGTTCCGTCCCACAGCTTCACGAACGCATCGACGTCGAGCGTTGCCGCGAGTTCCCGCACCAGCGCGCGGGCCGCCTCGATTTGTTTGAAGTCTTTCGTGGTCAAGAGCGAACCTCATGTTCAGCTTGTCATCCCGGCCGTAACGAAGCGCAGAGCCGGGACCCACAGCACAATAAAGAAAGAGGTCCCGGGTCTGCGCGGCAGACGGCCGCTTCGCCCGGGATGACGCGTGTTTCACGCTGCCTTCCGCACGTCCGCCGCCTTCGCGCTTTCCAAAATCGCCGCGACCCCCATGCCGCCCGCCGTGCACACCGAGATCAGCCCGCGCCCGCCGTGGATCGAAAGCAGCTTAGCGAGATTGGCTACAATGCGCGCACCGGTTGCGGCGAACGGGTGGCCGAACGCTAAGGACGAGCCCATGACGTTCAGCTTCGCACGATCAATCGATCCCAACGGCTGATCCTTGCCCATGTGCTTTTTGCAATAGGCCGGATCTTCCCAAGCTTTGAGCGTTGCCAGCACTTGCGCCGCGAACGCCTCGTGGATCTCGTAGAAATCGAACTCCTGCAGTTTCAATCCGGCGCGGTCGAGCATTTTTGAGACCGCAATCGTCGGCGCCATGAGGAGCCCCTCGCCCGCCACGAAATCGTTGGCCGCGTGTTGGGAGTACGTCAGGTAGGCTAACACCGGCAGCCCGCGCGCTTTCGCCCACTCTTCCGACGCCAGTAACACCGCCGCCGCGCCGTCGGTCAACGGCGTTGAGTTGGCGGCCGTCATTGTGCCGCGCTCGGATTTTTCAAACGCCGGCTTCAAAGTCGCAAGCTTGTCGAGGCTGATATCCTCTCGCAGGTTGTTGTCGCGATAGACGCCAGCGCACTGCACGATCAAATCGTCCATGAAGCCGGAGCGATACGCTGCCGCTGCCTTGTTATGGCTCTCGAACGCGAATTGATCCTGTTCGGCCCGGGGAATATGCCATTCCTGCGCCATCAATTCGCAATGCTGGCCCATGGAAAGTCCCGTGCGCGGTTCGTTCACGCTCGGCGGCATTGGTGCGAGTTCTCCGGGGGCAAGCCCCTTGAAAACTCTCAATTTACCCATTGTCGTTTTCTGCTGACCGAGATCGACCAGGCGCCTGGAAAACTTCTTGGAAAAAACAATCGGCGCGTCCGACGTCGTATCCGAACCAACCGCAATCGCGCACTCGATATCGCCGACTGCGATCTTTGCGGCAGACCCCATGGCGGCCTGGAGCGAAGTTCCGCAAGCTTGCATCAGCGTGATACCCGGCGTCGAGGTTGCGAGCTTGGTCGAAAGCACCGCTTCGCGCGTTAGGTTGAAATCCTTGGAATGCGTCATCACCGCGCCGCCGACGACTTCGTCGATGTGCACGCCCTTGAGCTTGAACTTATCGACAAGACCGTTCAACGCGGCCGCCATCATCTCAAGGTTCGACAGATCGGCATAAAGCGTGTTCGAGCGGCAAAAAGGGATGCGCGATCCGCCGATGATAGCGACGCGTCTGAGTGATTGAGTCATTGTTCGTCTCCAATGTGTCCCCTCTCCCCACGCAAGTGAAACGCGTGGGGAGAGGGAGAATTCCTCTACTCCGCCGCCGCGCGCTTCTCCGGCGCCGCCGCCTTCGTCAAACTCGCCTTGTAGTGCAGCGGCCCGCCCCGGAACGGCGCAAACCCCGTGCCGAAAATCATACCGGCATCCACGAGATCGGCATTGGCAACGACGCCTTCGTCAAGCGCCTTCTGCGCTTCCGTGATCATCGGCTCGACAATCTCGCGCCCTAATCTCACCAGATCTGACTTGGAAAACTCCTTGTTGCTCCTCACCGGCTTTCCGTCTTTCCAGACGTAGAACCCTTCGCCTGTTTTTTTACCGAGCCGGCCGCTCGCAACCAGACGCTCAAGGCGCGAGCCTTCCGTGCTTCCGCCGCCCAAGATCTTGGCGACATGCGCGCACACATCGAGCCCGACGCTGTCGGCGAGTTCGATCGGACCCATCGGCATCCCGAACGCGCGCACGGCCTCGTCGATTTTTTCCTTGTCCTCGCCGTTCTCAAGGCGCTCGAAGGCTCTGAACATGTAGGGCGTCAGCACTTTATTGACGAGGAATCCCGGCACATCCTTGGTGATCAGCGGAAACTTGTCTATCGCCGTCACGAACGCGGCACCCTTCTTGACTTCATCTTCACGCGTGGACTTGCCCTGCACCACCTCAACGAGCGGCATCATCGGCACGGGCGAGAAGAAGTGCAGCCCGATGAGCCGTCCCGGATCTTTGAGCGGCGCTGCGATGTCCTCAAGCTTCAGAGACGAGGTGTTGGTTGCCATGATCGCGCCCGGTTTAATCTTGGTTTCAAGATCGGCAAACAGCTTCTGCTTCACATCGAGCCGTTCGACGATGGCCTCGATAATGACGTCGGCGCGGGCAATACCTTTACCTTCGGGGTCGGCGATAAAGCGCGCCTTGGCGGCATTCTTGAGTGCCTTGGTCTTGAACTTCCGGCCAAAGAGCTTGCCTTGCGCCGACATGCCTTTCTCTAGTTGTTCGGCACTGATGTCCTGAAGCGTCACTTCCATGCCCGCCGCCACGCACACGCCCGCGATATCGGCACCCATTGTTCCCGCACCAATGACGTGCACCCGGCTGGGCTTCCATCCAAGACCCTTGGGTGCTTGTGCCTTCAAGAGTTCGGTCAAGCGGAACACGCGGCGCAGATTGCGTGAGGTATCCGACACCATCAGCGGTGCGAAGGCTTTGGTCTCGGCCGCTTTCATCGCGTCCAGGTTGCCGCCATGCTGCTCGAAGAGATCGATGAGGCGGTAGGGCGCTGGATAATGATCTTCGCGCGCCTTTTTCGCGACTTCGCCGCGCATCTTCTTGGCCAAGAACGCGCGTGCGGGCTGCTTGGTCAAAAGCGCCTTCAACATGCCCGCCGGTTGAGATTTGCGATTTTGCAGGATGGCCTTGCGTGCCGCCCATCTAAGTTCGCCGGGGCTGCCAACGAGTTGATCGAAAAAACCCAGCGCCTTCGCAGCGCTGGCACGGATCATGCCGCCCGTCAGCATGTTCTGCATGGCAGCCAAGGGGCCAACCTGCTTGATCGAGCGCGCCGTGCCATTGAAACCCGGGAAGATGCCGAGCTTTACTTCGGGGAAGCCAACGCGGGTTGCATCATCGCGCGTACCGATGCGATAATGGCAGGCGAGGATCAGTTCCAACCCGCCGCCAACGCACACGCCATGCACCGCGGCGACGACCGGAACCGGCAAACGCTCGATACGGTCCAACATGGCATTGACCGGGCCGAGGCTTTCGATAACCTGTGCTTCGGTCTCGAAACTCTCGAATTCGCGGATGTCGGCTCCGACAATGAAACCCTTCTCCTTGCCCGACATGATAACGAGCCCGCGCACGTTCTTGGCGCGCGCTTCCGCTTCGACGCGCTCGACAATGGCGGCCAGTTCCTGGATCGGGCGGCGCCCGAGCGAATTGGCGCTTTCGCTTTCCCGGTCGAAGACCGCCCATGCAATTCCCTCGCCGTCGATGGAAAAGCGCCAATCTTTGAGCGCGGTTGTCGCGTCCGTCATAATCGAACCTCTAATTCTTCGTCGCAGTGGTTATCGTACTCATGTTTCGCAGCACATTTTTCACCCGCCTGCTATTCGGCGGCAAGTGTCTCGGCCCCGCGTGCGTTATGCCCTAGATCGGTGTAATTGGGTTTTAATTCCGCGGGGTCGAAGTGATCGACGGCGATGACGCGGGCAACGAGCGCTTCAACTTCCTTGAGATCCTGCGCTTCCGCCGCCGTAACCACGCCTGCATTGACGGCATCTGCAAACCAATCGACGCCATGGTAGCGCCGCACCACGCCGTCGCGAATGGCTTTGTCGAGCCTCTTTTCGGCTGCTTCCGAAGCGATGACCCTCTGTAACGTGACTTCGAGTAGCCCCGTGGGGTCATTGACATCCTTGGACACGTAAATATGCCGCGTCAGCCGGTCGCGTGCTTCACCCGGCTCTAGGACATGTTTTGCTACAGCGCGTCCAAGCGTGTCGGGCGCCGGCTTGTAGCGGCGCCCCAAAGGAAACACGATCGCGCGCATGAAGGGCCGCGCCCACGCAACAGGAAAATTATCGATCACGCCGCCGATCGCCACTTGAAAGCGGTGGAGGCCGTTCATCGCCGCAAGTTCCACGATTTGATGATCGCCGTGCGGGCGCTGATCGTCATCGTAGCGCTTCAACACCGCCGCCAGCATGTAGAGTTCCGATAGCGCATCTGCCATGCGGCCGGTGACCTTTTGCTTGGTCTTCAGCCCGCCGCCGAGAAGCGCGACCGTTAGATCGGCGACGAACGCGAACGAGCGCGAGGCGCGCGCCAATTGCCGGTACCAAACCGACATGCGTTGGGCGTTGTCCGGAGACGACGCGAAAACGCCACCCGTGACATTGTGGAAGAACGCACCGGTCGCGTTGGAAAGCGAGAACGCGATATGCCCGCCAAATGCGTCTTCGAACGCCGCAAGACCGCGCGCGCGATCTGTGTCCTGCGCCGATTGCACTTCCTTGTAGAGAAAGGGATGCGAGCGCAGTGCGCCTTGCGCAAAGGTGATGAGAGTGCGCGTCAGAATGTTTGCGCCCTCGACCGTAATGCCAACCGGTACCATCTGATACGCCGACTGCAAATAGTTCGACGGCCCATCGCAAATGGCGCGGCCGCCATGAATGTCCATGGCATCGTTCACCGCGCTGCGCAGCTTTTCCGTCGTCTGGTATTTCATCAACGCGGAGATGACCGAAGGCTTCTCGCCGCGGGAAACCATCGACGCCGTCATACCGCGCGCGGCCTCATTGACGTAAGCCGTCTCGATAATGCGCACGAGCGGTTCTTCAATGCCTTCCATACGCGAAATGGGCAGCCCGAACTGCTTGCGGATTCGTGCGTAAGCACTCGTCACGCGCAGCATCATCTTGGCGCCGGCGGTGGCAGACGAGGGCAGCGAAATTGCGCGCCCCGCCGACAGGCATTCCATGAGCATGCGCCAGCCGTTGCCGGTCATTTTCTCGCCGCCGATGACCCAGTCCATCGGAATGAAGACGTCCTTGCCCCAGTTGGGGCCATTCGGGAACGCTGCGCCCGACGGCAAATGGCGACGGCCGATATTAACGCCGGGGTGGTTTGCCGGAATGAGCGCCAACGTAATGCCTATGTCCTCGCCCTTGCCGAGCATGTTGCCGGGATCGAAGAGACGAAACGCCAAACCGACGAGCGTCGCTTTGGGCCCAAGCGTAATATAGCGCTTGTCCCACGAGAGGCGAATACCGAGCGTTTCTTTGCCTTCATGGGTGCCCCGCGTCACGGTGCCTATATCGCGCATGGTCGCCGCGTCAGACCCCGACGTCGGCCCTGTCAGCGAGAAACACGGCACCTCTAGTCCCTTAGCAAGGCGCGGCAAATAATAGTGCTTTTGATGATCTGTTCCGTATTTTTCGATAAGTTCTCCGGGCCCGAGCGAATTCGGCACCATGACGATTGTGACGACATCGGGCGAGCGCGATGCGATCTTGCCAAGGATGAGCGATTGCGCTTGCGGGGAAAATCCGAGCCCGCCGTGCTCCTTGGAAATCAGCATGCCAAGGAAGCCGTGCTTTTTCACGAAGTCCCAAACCTGTTCCGGAATCTCGCGGTTGGCGTGGCGCACGTTCCAGTCGCTGATCATGCGGCAGAGGTCGTCCACCGGTCCGTCGAGGAAAGATTGTTCTTCCGCCGTCAATTGGATCGGCGGAATGGCTTGCAGCTTGTTCCAATCGGGCGTGCCGGAAAACAACTCGGCATCAAAACCCACAGTGCCCGCTTCCAGTGCCTGCGCTTCCGTATCCGAAACCTTCGGCAAGATGCCCTTGACCATCGCAAAGGCCGGCTCGACGACAATCCGGCGGCGCAACGCGGGCACCGACAAGAGCGCGAGCAGCGTGAATGGCAGCCAGGACAAAAGCGCGGTCAAAATGCTGCTGTAGCCGCCGCCCGCGCCGCCGCTCAAAATGCCCGAATGCCAGAGCCAGGTGAGGAGGCCTACGGCGACCGCCCAAGCAATGATCGGCGCTTTGCGCATCCCGAGCGCCAGAACCGCCCCAACGAGCAGCACCAAAAATACGACAGTTGCCATCGCGCGCCTCCACAATCGGCAACGGAGCCAGAACAATGCCAGGCTTCCGCTTTGCCGGACCAAATTTAAGGGAGCGCACACGCGCCCTCAGATCGCCCGCCGGGCGGGTCCGCAGTTCCATCTAAACATGGTTTAAGGCCCGCCCGAAACCCTGGAATAAGGGTTGCCAACGGACATTACAGCACCGGTCAGGGCTTAACGGCTGTTTCCGCCGGTTTGGCAAACAAATCGGCGACAAAAGCCTCGTACCATCCAGCACTCTCGTTGAACGTCTCGCGGCGCTGATCGGCCGTTTCGCCGGCTTTCGACACGAAGCTGCCCGAGGCTTCAAGATATGCTTTCCCGTCCTTCATGGCGGGCACGTAGTCGGCGCCGATCTTGGCGCTGTTGCCGGGTGCGACCATCGACCAGCAGGTGTTGCGGTACTTGCCGGCGCTGCGCGGGCGCTGTGCCAGATCCGCCGAGATATCGGCAGCAACAACGCCGGCTTGACTTGCAGCGGTGAAAGCAGACTTCGGCATATCGGCGGCCATGGCCGCGTCGCCGAGCACGTACACGTCTTTCACTTTCGCGGACGTGAAGTTTTCCGGATTGACCGGGCACCAATCGCCGTCAGTGCATCCCGCCGCCGCGGCAATCGCGCCGGCTTTTTGTGCAGGAATGATGTTGGCGACCGCCGCGCGCTCCTTGCGGCCGGCCTTGGTGACAACCTCTCCCGTTGCCGCATCGACGCGCACGACCGAATAGTCATCGATTTCGTTCGTCAGATTGAGTTCAACGATGTCCTTGTAATACTCTGTAAACGCTTCTTCGAACACGGCTTGCTTAGAAATCGTTTTCTTAGCGTCAAAAATGATGAGTTTCGATTTTGGTTTTCGCGTCTTGAGGAAATGCGCGATCATGCAGGCGCGCTCGTAGGGACCCGGCGGGCAGCGATATGGATTGGGCGGAACCGCCATAACCACCAAACCGCCATCGGTCATGGCCAGCAGCTTCTCTTTCAGCAGGAATGTTTGCTGTCCGCCTTGCCATGCGTGCGGCATGATTTCGGCGGCAGCCTCGGAATAGCCCTCGATGGAACCGAACTTCACATCGATGCCGGGCGCAATCACCAGCCGGTCGTAAGGCACAGCCGATCCGCCCCCGGCGAGCGCCACCGTCTTGGCCGCCGTATCAACCCCCGTTGCCATGCCGGCAAGGATCTTGATGCCATTCTTTTTCAGGCCATCGTAGCCATGCGTGATGGAGGCGAACGAGCGGAACCCTCCAATGTAGTGGTTGGAATAAAAGCAGGTCGTGTAGGCGTCTTTCGGCTCGATCAATGTAATTTCGAGAGCAGGATCGGAAGTTCTGAGCCGGTTCGCGACCGTTGCGCCTCCCGGCCCCCCGCCGATAATGACGACTTTGGCAGCGCCTTGGGCGAGCGACGGACGTGCGAGCGTCGATGCTCCGGCGAGCAGCCCGGCGGCTGCAACCGCGAATTCCCGGCGTGTGATGCGCATCCTGCCCAACCGTTTTTAAGTTCATGAATTTTTGTGACCGGCCAAAAATGAGGTATGGAAGCCACGCTCCTCTTCATTCTGTCAGGAAATAAATCCTTTGTAACTAGCCTCAAGGCAAATTCTTATCGTATAAAAGACCATAATCCTCAGCCTTAATCGGGCCTACGATGATCAAGACACCCGGCATTTCGGTCGTGAACCGCCGTTCGCTGCTGCTTTCTGCGGCAGGAGCGGCATTGGCCTTTCCGGCTTGGCTCGCCTCTGCTCAAGAGAGCGCTCAAACGATGGTCGAGCGCTCGAAACTCTTCGAGGACGCGATGTCCGCCCTGCTCAAGGGCGCGGCGCCGATCGAAGGCAAGATCACCCTCGAACTTCCCGAGATTGCAGAGAACGGCAATTTCGTGCCCCTCACCGTGTCGGTCGATAGCCCCATGACGGACGACAACTACGTCAAGGCAATCCATATCTTGTCGTCCGCCAATCCGGTTGCCCGCGTTGCGACGTTTCACTTGGCGCCGGTCAACAGCGTTGCCCGCGTTCAAAGCCGCATGCGCCTCGCCAAGACGCAGGACGTGTTCGCCATCGCCGAACTTTCCGACGGGTCGCTCGCCATCGGCAGCGCAACGATCAAAGTTACTATCGGCGGATGCTCAAGCTAAGGAGACGGCATCATGACCGCCACGAAACCACGCATCAAAATTCCGGAAAGCGCCAGGGCCGGCGAGATCATTGAGGTGCGCACACTTGTCACGCACATCATGGAAACCGGCAACCGCAAGGACAAAGACGGCAAAGTTATCCCGCGCGACATCGTCCACACGTTCGTTGCCAAGTATGCCGACAGCCAAGTCTTTCGCGCCGAACTCGGCCCCGGCATTTCGGCAAATCCGTTCATCGCGTTTTCATTGAAGGTGCCCGGCCCCGGCACGTTCGAATTCGCCTGGACCGACGATAGCGGCGCGACGGTGATCGAGACGCTGCCGCTGAATGTCGTTTGAGACAGCTGCCCTCACCCCACCTTCGCACCATCCTTCAAAAGCTTGTAGTTGATCGCGTCCAGTAGCGCCTCAAAACTCGCGTCGATGATGTTGGGCGAAACGCCGACCGTGGTCCATCGCTCGCCTGTCGCGGTGTCGTGGCTTTCGACCAGAACCCGCGTCACGGCTTCCGTGCCGTGCGCGCCGGTTTGCGTCAGAATGCGCACCTTATAGTCGACAAGCTCAACCTTCTCGATGTGCTTTTGGTAACGCCCAAGATCGCGGCGCAAAGCCGTATCGAGCGCGTTGACGGGGCCATTGCCTTCGCCGACCGAGACGAGCGGCTGCGCTTCGCCCGCGATCGAGACAGAGACGATGGCTTGCGATGCGGCCGAAACGCCACTGCCCGCGCCCGGCTGGCGCTCTACCGTCACGCGGAAACTATCGACCGAGAAATAGCGCGGTACGGTGCCGAGCGTCCGCCGCGCCAGGAGTTCGAACGAAGCATCGGCCGATTCATAGGAATATCCGGCGTCCTCTCGCGCGCGCACTTCGTCGAGCAAGGCGACGACACGCCCGTCATCCTTGTCGAGCCCGAGCCCAAGCCGCTCCAGCGCCGCCAGGATCGACGACCGGCCGCCCTGCTTCGAGACCATGATACGCCGCTCGTTACCGACGCTTTCCGGCGGCACGTGCTCGTAGGTTTGCGGCTCTTTCAAAAGCGCGGAGGCGTGGATGCCGGCCTTGGTCGCGAACGCGCTTTCGCCGACATACGGCGCGTGGCGGTCGGGGGCTTCGTTCAAGATTTCATCGAGCACGCGGCTTGCGTGCGTAAGATTGCGCAACCGAGCGGGCGTCACGCCGGTCTCGAAAGCGTTGGCGAATTCGCTTTTCAACAGCAGCGTCGGAATGATCGACGTCATGTTGGCGTTGCCGCAGCGTTCGCCGAGGCCGTTCAACGTGCCCTGGATCTGGCGGCATCCCGCGCGCACCGCCATCAATGTGTTGGCGACCGCGTTTTCGGTATCGTTGTGCGTATGAATGCCAAGGTTGGCGCCCGGCACTTGTTTGGCAACGTCCGCGACGATCAAAGCGATTTCGTGCGGCAGCGTGCCCCCGTTTGTGTCGCAGAGCACAACCCAGCGCGCGCCCGAGTCATATGCCGTTTTGGCGACGCTGAGCGCATAATCGCGGTTGCCCTTGTAGCCGTCGAAGAAATGTTCGCAATCGACGAGTGCCTCGCGCTGCGTCTCGCGCACGGCTTTCACCGATTGCACGAGGCTTTCGACGTTTTCCTCATTCGTGATACCGAGCGCCACGCGCACGTGATAGTCCCACGACTTGGCAACGAGACAAATGCTGTCGGCTTTGGATTGCAGAACGGCCTGAAAGCCCGGATCGTTCGAGACGCTGCGGCCCGCCCGCTTGGTCATTCCGAACGCAGTAAAGCGCGCAGACTTGAGGTTTGATCGTTCGGAGAAAAGTTCGGTATCCGTCGGGTTGGAGCCCGGATACCCGCCCTCGATATAATCAATCCCGAGATCGTCGAGCACGCCCATAACGCGGCGCTTGTCGGACAGCGAAAAATCGACGCCGGTCGTCTGCGCGCCGTCGCGCAGAGTTGTATCGTACAGGTACAGGCGTTCTTTGGTCATTGGCTCACGTTTCCCCTCCCCCTTGTGGGGAGGGGTTAGGGGTGGGGGGAATCACATTCAACGTTACGAGTATCGTTGTCATAACGCCTTCTGAGTTCTGCAAGACTTCAACGTTCCAAAACCGTAGCACACGATAGCCCTGGCTGTTGAGCCAATATGTCCGCGATCGATCCTTCTCAATTGCTGCATCCTCAGCATGTTGTGACCCATCGAGTTCGATGACGAGACGCGCGCGATGATCTGCAAAGTCTGCGATATAGGGCCCGATCGGCGCCTGTTGACGGAATTGAAAACCTTCCCCATTCAACGCCCTCAATTTTCTCCAGAGCTTGCGCTCCGCCGGCGTTTTTTCTTTGCGCATTTTCCGCGCTCGCTCGCTCATGATGTTGGTCATTAGTGAAGCTGGGATTCCCCCCCTCCCGGCCTCCCCCACGAGGGGGGAGGGGCTTTCATGGCGTTTCTAGTCATGATGGTCTCGGTTGACCGGCGGACTTGGCGCCAGCGGCGCCCTTCAATTGCTTCGTCATGGTCGTGTTCGTCAACCACTCATCTCCAACCGGCACCGAATTGCGCTGTATGGGCGCGTACCCGCGAGCTTCGAAGAACAAAACAGCCGTCTCGCTGGCATCGACCGAGAGAGTCTCGGAACCGCGAGCGGCAGCAATTTTTTCCATCGCATCGCAGAGCGCCGTGCCAACACCTTGGCCCGCGTGGTGCGGATGCACGTACAGCATGTCCAGGAATTTGTTGTCCTTGGTGAGTGAGGCAAAGCCCGCGTGCTCACCCTCCACATGCACGATCAGCGTCGTTGCCTCCCCAAGCCGCTTGGCGAAAGCAGCTGCGTCCTCGGCCTGCTCGATCCAAGCGAGGCGCTGTTCTTCGCCATAGTCGTCTTGAGTCAATTCCTCGATCGACTGCGCAAAGAGATCGCGCAACGCCACCGTATCGGCGGGCAAGAACGGACGGAGGGGGTAGGAGGTGGTGGTCATCGCGCCACCTCCGTCGTGCCGGAGGCACGCCCCTCCCAAGTGGTGACGATTTCGCTCTGATCCCCCTCCCCGCTCCGCCGTGGGCGCGCCTTCGGCACGACATGGGGAGGGGTTAGGGGTGGGGTGAAGAGCCAGGCGCGATCCCCAAGTATCGGCTCAGATGTGCAGCAGGTATGGCGAGGAAAATTTTTGGCACTTGTCTGGCGGCCTCTCCCCACCCCCAACCCCTCCCCGCTGGGGAGGGGGGACGTTGCGGATTGCACGGTTTGACAAGCGGCACCGTGGATCATCGCGCCACCTCCCAGTTGGTGACAATCTCGCCGGTCTTAGGGTCTTTGCTGTCTTTCAGCGCGATGCCCATCTTGGCAAGTTCGTCGCGGATGCGGTCGCTCTCTTTGAAGTCTTTTGCTTTGCGCGCGGCGAGGCGGGCGGCGATGCGCTCGTGAACCACCAATTCATCTACTTGCGAAACCTGAATGCGGTTTTTCTTCCAGCCAGTTCCTGTGTGCTGCAGCAGCCCGAGCAGGTTAGCGGCATGTTTGAAACGTTCGGCAGCATTTTCTTCTTCGTCGCCCCTGACAACATCGTATGCCACTTGCAGTTGGGCTATTGCTTCATGAGTATTTAGATCGTTTCTCAGAGCCATCTCGACTTTGACCCCGAAATCACTCGTGTCCGATGACTTTGCGTCACCGACCACGCGATACCAATTGTCCAAAACCTTTTCGGCAACCTCAAGTGTCCTGACCGTCCAATCAATCGGCTGCCGGTAATGCGTCATCAGCATCGCTAGCCGCAGCACCTCGCCCGGCCACTTGCGCCCGCCGAATTTTGTCGTCTCCAGCAACTCATTAATCGTCACGAAGTTACCGAGGCTCTTGCTCATCTTCTCGCCTTCGACCTGCAAGAAGCCGTTGTGCATCCACACGTTTGCCATGACAGCCGTTCCGTGCGCGCAACGCGACTGCGCGATCTCGTTCTCGTGGTGCGGGAAAATCAGATCCAAGCCGCCGCCGTGGATGTCGAAAACGGGGCCGAGATACCGCTCGCTCATCGCCGAGCATTCGATGTGCCAGCCGGGACGGCCGCGCCCCCACGGGCTCTCCCAACCGGGTTCCTCGGGAGACGACAACTTCCACAGCACGAAGTCGCCGGGATTTTTCTTGTGCGCATCCACCTCGACGCGCGCGCCCGCCTGCTGCTCGTCAAGTTTGCGATTTGAGAGCTGGCCATAGTCCGGCATCGAGGCGGTATCGAACAGCACTTCGCCCGCTGCCACATAGGCGTGCCCCTTGGCGATCAGGGCCACGATGATGGCAATCATTTCAGCAATGTTGTCCGTCGCGCGGGGTTCAAACGTGGGCTCCAGGCAGCCGAGCGCTTTCACGTCGGCATGAAACTGGTTCGTGGTCTTTTCCGTGACGCGCGCAATCGCCTCGTTCAGCGGCAGCCCCGGAAAGTCGCGCAAGGCGCGCGCGTTGATCTTGTCGTCCACGTCGGTGATGTTGCGCACGTAGGTGACACACGAACCGTCAGACGCTTTTCCCGGCCCTGGATATAGATGCCTGAGCAGCCGGTACAGCACGTCGAACACAATGACGGGGCGCGCATTGCCGATGTGGGCGAAGTCGTAGACCGTCGGCCCGCACACGTACATGCGAACGTTTTTCGGATCGATGGGCGCGAATTCCGCCTTCTCGCGGGTCAACGTGTTGTAGAGCCTCAAAACCACTTTAGCCTCTTCTCGTCCTCGAGTTTTCCCGCCGGCCCGCCATTTGGTTCAATGAACCGACCCGCAACAGCCTCATCATGCCACAGCGCGGGGAAGCGGGGATAAAGTCCGCCGCGAATAAAATGGCTCTTGCTGAAGCGGCCCTTATGGGGGCGCCGCCCTCATGCGTCAAGAAGGCGTCAAGGCGCTGAACACACGAGGAAAACTCGATTAGCCACAAAGGCTCCGCATTGACCCGATAGAGTTGCGGGATTACAGTTCACCGTATCCTGCGGTTTGAGTACACCTTGATCAAGGATGTGGCCTCGGTTGCAAGTCTTTTTTGGCGTCAAAAATAGGCGCCATGCAGCGCGTGAACCGCGCGCGCGTGGCTAAGAATCTTATGGGGTGACGTTTGGGCGGAACACGTTGGCATCCAGATGCGAGACGGCAGAGCGACCCGAATGCGCGTGCCCGTTCGCGCCTCGTGCGCAGCCTGGGCCTCGCCGTCATCGGCGCCTTCGCAATTTCTATTTTGGTCGCTGCGCCGCCGGCCTCCGCGCAAAGCTGGTGGCCGTTCGGCGGCAACGACGAGCCGCGCCGCCCTGTGCCGCGCGAACCGATGCGCCAGCCGCAAGCGGTTCCCGCACCCATCCCGCAACCTGCGCCAGGAAGTACTGCCAACTGGTCGACGAAAAATCCAATTTGCCTTCAGCTTGAACAGCGCTTGTTGCAAGAAGGACAGAAGGGCAATCAATCGCGCGACCAAGTACCGAAAATCGAGGCGGAAATCCGCAGCGTCGATCGCGCCTACAATGTCGGCGCCACGCAGCTCGACCGCAGCTGTTACGAAACGTTTCTCTTCACCAAGTCCTTCAAGTCCACGCCTCAGTGCCGGGAACTGTTGCGCCAAGTCGAAGGCTCCAAGCGCCGCTTGTCCGAACTTGAAGCGCAGCGCCAAGATCTGATGGGGTCGGCCGGACGCTCCTATCAGGACGACATCATCCGCGAACTCGCGCGCAACAACTGCGGCGCCAATTACGTCGATCAGGCGCGGCGGCGCGATGGCGGCGTATGGGCCGACGAGGAAGCGCTTGGATCGAATACCTGGACGCCGCACGGCGGACCCGGCGTTGCAACTTTTAAAACCGTGTGCGTGCGGCTTTGCGACGGGTACTATTTCCCCGTCAGCTTCTCGACGCTGCCAAGCCACTTCCCGCAAGACGCGGAAGCCTGCTCGTCGAAGTGCGCGGCCCCGACCGAATTGTATTATCACCCCAACCCCGGCGGAGCGATGGAGCAGGCCGTCGCCCTGCAATCCAACGAACCCTACACAAAATTGAAGTCCGCCTTCCGCTACCGCAAGGAATACGTCAACGGCTGCTCGTGCAAGGAAGCCGAGTTCGTGCCGGCAACAACCGCCGACCAGAAGGCCGAAGGCGGCGGCACCGCGAAGGTTCCGCGCACCTCTGCGGCCCCAGCGCGGCGCGCCGAGGGAGCCGCCGGGACAAGCGATGTAACCACGGGCTCGACAGACAAAGACGAAACACTCGACTGGGCGCCGCAAGAGCCGCAGCCGCAGTAATAGATCAACCCGGTTTGCCGCCAAGCCTGGCAAGCGTGCGCTTTGAGCCGATGAGCGGCAGGAGTGTCTTCAACTCCGGCCCCGATTCTTCGCCCGTCAGAGCCAACCGTAAAGGGTGAAACAACGCCTTGCCCTTCGCACCCGTCGCCGCTTTGACAGCATTGGTCCAGGCGCCCCATGTCTCTGCATTCCAAGGCTCGGCCGGCAACACGGCGGCGGCCTTGGCATTAAACGCCGCATCCTCGATCACCGGCGCTATGGAGCCGGATACGACCTGCCACCACGTCTTAGCGTCAGCCAGCACAGTAAGATTGCCGCGTACCGCATCCCAGAACGGCGCGCCGCCTGAAATTCCCATCGCGACGAGGCGCGCCGCCACGTCTTCGTAGGGTAGCTTGTGTAGCAGCTTTGCGTTCAGGCCCTTCAGGTCTTCGAGGTCGAAACGGCCGGGTGCGGTCGAAATCTTATCGAGATCGAGTAGGCGAGCGAGTTCCTCGCTGCTGCGGTGCGGCTCGATCGCGTCCGACGTGCCAACGAGCGCGGCATGGCTCAAGACGGCCATGGGCTCAAGACCCGCGTCGCGGAAACTCTGCACCGAGAGAGCGCCCAAGCGCTTCGACAATGCCTGCCCATCCGCGCCGATGAGAAGGCTGTGATGCCCAAAGGCCGGCGGCGTGCCATCGAGCGCGTTCATCAGTGCTATCTGCACACCCGTGTTGGTGACGTGATCTTCGCCGCGAATGATGTGGGTGATCGCGAACTCGATATCGTCGACAACGCTCGTAAACGTGTAGAGGAACGAGCCATCCGCGCGGATCATGACAGGATCGGAAAGCGATCCGAGATCAACGTTCTGATCGCCGCGAATGAGATCGGGCCAGGAGACAATTGTCGGCTGCGGCGCCAGCCCCTGCCCGGCTGCCGTGTTCGGCAACCGAAAGCGCCAATGCGGTTTGCCGCGCTCCGCTTCGAGCTTCGCGCGCTCGTCCGCCGTCAATTTCAAAGCGGCGCGGTCGTAGATGGGCGGGCGATGCATGGCGAGCTGACGCTTGCGGCGGCGGTCGAGTTCGTCTCCAGTTTCATAACAGGGGTAGAGCAAACCTGCGGCCTGGAGCTTGCTGGCGGCCGCCTCATACTTAGCCGTGCGCTTGGATTGCTGCTCCTCACAGTCCCAAGTTAATCCCAGCCAATTCAAATCGTCGCGGATGCCCTGTGCGAGCTCCTCGGTCGAGCGCACGACATCCGTGTCGTCAAGGCGCAGCATGAAGCGCCCGCCGTGCTTCTTGGCATAGAGCCAGTTCAAGGTGGCGGTGCGCACATTGCCGATGTGAATTCGGCCTGTGGGGCTTGGCGCGAAACGAACGAACGGTGCCATCGAAATCCTGAGGTCTGTGCCGATTGCCCGGCACCCTAGCGCCCGCGCCTTCAAAGGCAAGACCCGGGTGCGGCCACTAGGCCTGTATGCCGCGCCCGCCCATGATGCGCAACGCCAAGGCCTGGAAATCGGCACGATCTGTGCTCGCGAATTTGATGCGTTCTCCGCCGGCGAGCGTGATGGTCATTTCAAAGACACTGACGGACTTGAGCACCACGGTTTCCGCGAACCCGGCCATACCAAGCGCTGCAAGGAATACCGTACCGATTAGGAAGCGCGGCATGGCGCCGGTTTCGTAAACGAAGTACGCCAGAACGGTCGCGCAAATCACAAAGGCCGCGCTGCCTAAAATCAAACCTTGGATATTGCGGTCGCGGACTTCTTCGAGGGAAACGCCGGCAATCTCCGACAGCACGATGCGGTGGCGGCCGAAACGCACGGCTTCCTCGCCCTGTCCGGTTGGGCCGCGCTCGATTTGCCACATGGGCGGACGTGCTGCTGCGAGAATGGCTTTGCCCATAGTCTTTTGCTCATGGCCCTTGCCGGTGTCGAAGCAACACGCTCGCAAAGAGTAGTTGGCAAACAGCTAACGCGGCGCAGGAAGACCCGGCCTCACGCTCCGTCGCCGCCCTCGGCCGATGGCTTTACGAGGTGCTTTTGGGGTTTTGCCGCCGCAGCCGCTCCGGGTTGCAGCTCCTCCCGGAACTTATTTGTGATCGGGTAGCGCCGGTCGCGGCCAAAATTCTTGGCTGAAATTTTAACGCCGGGCGCTGCCTGGCGCCGCTTGTATTCAGCGAGATATAAAAGGCGCTCGATCTTCTTCACTGTTTCCGCCGCGTGCCCGCGCGCCACGACGGCGTGAAGCGGCATCTCGGATTCAACGAGACAGCGCAGAATATCGTCCAACACTTCGTAAGGCGGCAGGCTGTCCTGATCGGTCTGATTGGGTTTCAATTCGGCCGTCGGAGCCTTGGTCAGAATGCGCTCGGGGATAACGACGCCCTTGGGAGCGAGGCCGCCTTCGGGACGATGCGCGTTGCGCCACGTCGACAGGCGGTAGACCTCCATCTTGTAGAGATCTTTGATGGGGTTGAAGCCGCCATTCATATCGCCGTAAAGCGTGGCGTACCCAACCGACATTTCGCTTTTGTTGCCGGTCGTCACGACCATGCCGCCAAACTTGTTTGAGATGGCCATCAGGATCGTGCCGCGCACGCGCGACTGTAGATTTTCTTCCGTGATGCCGGGCTCCGTTCCGGCAAATACGTCTTTGAGGCCCCAAGTGATTCCCGCGACGCCCGGCTCAATGGATATCTTGTCGTAACGCAAGCCTAGCGCTTTGGCGCAGGCGGCGGCGTCCATCAAGCTCTCGCCGGAGGTGAACTTTGATGGCAGCATGACGGCGTGGACTTTGTCAGGCCCCAGCGCGTCGGTTGCCAGTGCGGCAACCAGCGCTGAATCGATACCGCCAGAGAGGCCGAGAACGACACCCGGAAATCCGTTCTTGCCGACGTAATCGCGCAAACCCAGCATGCAGGCTTGATAGGCGGCTGCATCGCCTTCATCAATTTTCGCGACCTCGCTTTTGGCGCAGTGCCAGCCGTTTGCGCCCTTCGTCCACTCGGTAACGACAAGCGCCTCTTTCCAGGCCGGAAGCTGGCACGCGAGACTGCAATCGCTGTTCAACACAAACGATGCGCCATCGAACACGAGTTCGTCCTGCCCGCCCACCTGATTGAGATAGACGAGCGGCAATTTGCTTTCCGTTACGCGCGCCACCGCAACGTTCATGCGGTTGTCGGGCTTTGGCCAATCGAACGGCGAACCATTGGGCGAAATCAAAATTTCAGCGCCGGTCTCAGCGAGGGTTTCGACGACCTCCTCGCCCCAGATGTCTTCGCAAATGGGAACGCCGATGCGCACACCGCGAATGTTGATCGGCCCGGGCATCGGGCCTGCTGCGAACACGCGTTTCTCGTCAAACACGCCGTAGTTCGGCAAATCGTGCTTCAAGCGCACGGCCGCGATATTTCCGCCGTCCAGAAGTGCGACCGCGTTGTAGAGGTGCCCCTCCTCGCGCCAGATGGTGCCGATGAGAATGGCCGGGCCATCTTTGCAATCGTGCGCCAATTTTTCGAGTGCACCGTGCGTCGCGTTTTGAAAAGCGGGCTTCAGAACCAAATCTTCCGGCGGATAGCCGTTGAGGAAAAGTTCCGGCAACACCACGAGATCGGCGCCAAGTGTCTTGGCCGTCGCATGCGCGGCAAGAGCCTTACCCGCGTTTCCAGCAAGGTCGCCGACGATGGGGTTCAATTGCGCGAGGGCTATTTTGAGATGCGATGTCATGGGTCTGAGTTCAACGCTTCCGGCGGCGGTTTCGATATCTCAAGTCTATCTATTGGCATACTTTTGCTCGGCCGCTTCCATGATGATTTCTCGCTCCTCTGCCGTTAGCCTTTCGGGATGAGGCACGAGAATCTGCGGACGAGCACAACTGTGGTAGTTGCCCTTGTCTGCCCACCCGCTCGGTGTTGCGAGCGATCCACCGAAGCGGCGCAGCAGCCGGTCCCACCGGGCATTATACTCATCGGCACTCAGCCCCAATACAATTCTCCGCGTTCGGCCCGGTATAGGCCGACCAAGAGAGTGCCAATCGATCTGAATTTCAAGAGGGATCTCAGTTCATCGACTCGACAACGGCATCCACTGTCGAGCCCGTAAACTCGCAGTTGAGGTAGACCCTGACCTTTTCGCCCTTCACGGCAAATGCATTCTGAAGGCAGGTATCGATGGCCACGCGCAAGTCGTCGCGCGATTTCACGGCAATGAAGATGTCCTCAAAGTCCGCGCTGGAGGCAAAGATAATCCCGCCCTTCTCCTCGATGGACAAGGTGTATTTGCGAAGCTGGGTTTCGGGCCGAGGGTTCACGAGAGACTTCCTTTGCTAGCTTCGATTGTAACACGAAAACCGTAACGTGCTAGCCACGCTGTTTTGCTGAAAAGACCTCGCGACCTCTAGCGCCGCCTCACGCAATAAGCGTCTTCTTCTCGGCTTTCCCGTCCGCCAGCCGCTCTTTCTTCAGCTGCTCGGCAACGAGGAACGCCAGATCCAACGCCTGATCGGCATTGAGGCGCGGGTCGCAGTGGGTGTGATAGCGGTCGGACAAATCCTGGTCGGAAATCGCCGTCGCCCCGCCCGTGCACTCGGTCACGTTCTGCCCTGTCATCTCGATGTGGATGCCGCCTGCGTGCGTGCCTTCCGCGCGATGCACTTCGAAGAATGCCAAGCTCTCGCGCAGGATGCGGTCGAAGGGCCGCGTCTTGTAGCCGGTTGCCGCCGAGATCGTGTTGCCGTGCATCGGATCGCACGACCAGACAACCGAACGGCCGGCTTTCTTTACAGCACGAATGAGCTTCGGCAGATGCGCTTCGACCTTGTCGTGACCGAAACGGCAGATGAGCGTCAGGCGTCCCGGCTCGTTGGCGGGGTTCAAGATATCGATGAGCTTCAACAAACCGTCCGCATCGAGCGACGGCCCGCACTTCAAGCCGATCGGATTCTTAATGCCGCGCGCGAATTCGACGTGGGCATGATCCGGCTGGCGTGTTCTGTCGCCGATCCAGATCATGTGGCCGCTGGTCGCGTAATAGTCGCCGCTGGTCGAGTCCTTGCGCGTAAAAGCCTGCTCGTAGCCGAGCAGAAGCGCTTCGTGACTGGTATAGAAGCTCGTCGCGCGCAGCTGCGGCGTGTTCTCCGATGTGATTCCGCACGCGCGCATGAACCCGAGCGTTTCTTCGATGCGCCCGGCCAGTTCTTCGTAGCGATGGCCTTGCGGGCTATCCTTCACGAAGCCCATGTTCCACTGATGCACGCGCTCGAGATCGGCATAACCGCCCGTCGCGAAGCCGCGGATTAGGTTCAGCGTCGCGGCCGACTGGCGATAGGCTTCAATCTGGCGATTGGGATCGGGAATGCGGGCTTCGCTCGTGAACTCCGGCCCATTGATGATATCGCCGCGATAGCTCGGCAGTTCCTTGCCGTCTTTCTTCTCCATCGGCGAAGACCGGGGCTTGGCGAACTGTCCGGCGATGCGGCCGACCTTCACAACGGGTTGGCCGCCAGCATACGTCAGCACGACCGCCATCTGCAGGAACACGCGGAAAAAATCGCGGATGTTGTCGGCGCGGTGTTCGAGGAAACTTTCGGCGCAGTCGCCTCCCTGAAGCAAGAAGCCCTCGCCATTGGCAATTGTCGCCAGCTGCTTTTTCAGTTCGCGCGCTTCACCGGCAAAAATCAGCGGCGGGAACGTCGCGAGCTTGGTCTCGACATCCTTGAGAACAGACTGATCCGGATAATCCGGCACCTGCAGGACCGGCAACTGCCGCCAGCTCGCGGGTGACCACTTATCAGCGCTCTTAAGGCCTGCCATTGTCGTCGACTCCTGAACGCCAAAAAGGTGCGGCACGAGTGGCCGCCTGCGTTGTTCGATTATAAACTAGATCCAAGCGGCGGTTTATAGGAGATTACGCCTCCGGGCGCCAGCACTGCAATGCATGGGTTGCATGGCGAAGGATCCGAACTTGCCGCCGTCAGCGCGAGAATGCTGGCAAAAGCGCTGCGGGCATGTTGGGTGCGTTCGCGTTGCCGGTTCTGGCAATCTGGTAATGTTAACGCTGATCGTTGTCAAAAATTTCGAAGGGCCCTTAATCTTGACGCTACGCCTGTCTTTAGCGCAACGCTGGTTTGGGGTAATATCTCTACAGTGCCGAGAATGGCGCGAGACGCCGGTTCGTTCATCGAGCCGGTGTTTTTCGTTTTGGGCACGCAGGAAGGTATAGCGAGCAGTGCGGGTGAAGTTTGGCGAACGTGTTCAAGCTAAAAAAATGGCTTCTGCCTAGCCCCGCTTGACACCGCACAGCGCGCAATCACTGACGCAACGTTTTTTGCGTTACCCCCACCCCTAACCCCTCCCCGCAAGGGGGAGGGGAATTCACAGACCAATTGCAAGATGCGTTTCCTTGCCTTTAAGGCGGGTACGAGCCGCCTAGCGGGAGAGGGAAACTGTGCGTACCATTCCGCCCGAAAGGCGACAAGAAAGGAGCGCCGCGATTATGAAAGCAACCAAGACTATGCAAGCGGCCAAGACGAGAACGGCGGAATTGACGCGGCTTGCAGCAAAGCCGGATCGCCATATCGATACGTCCGATATCCCAGAGACGTCGGGGTGGTCGAGGGCGATTGTCGGCAGGTTCCACCGCCCGGTGAATTAGCAAGTGACGCTGAGGATCGATGCCGATGTTTTGAATTGGTTCAAGACGAACAGCGGAAAGTATCAATCGGCTGTCAATGCGGCCTTGCGCGAGCGTGTGGCACGGAAGTCGAAGAAGGGCGGTAAGGCAGGGAGGATGGGGTGATTTCTAGGTCGGTGAGAGCCCTCTTGCGAACTCCGGCACCAAGTGCGCGGAAACTATGTCTGGTTTCGCAAGCTTGCTTGATACACGGCACATAGCCGTCGTTGTTGCAGACCTCCTACTACATAGCATATATACCATTGGGCAAAACCACAGGAAGTGGCGCGTGCAATGCGGTGCTACAAATATGTCTCCGACGCTACTTCACTTGCGAGCATCATTGCAGGCGAAATGAAGTTTACTGTCCCTGCGGATTTGAACGATCCAAGTGAACTATTCCCCAAATTTACCCGCCAAGAGGTGCTCCATTCACTGCGCGAACTCCGTGCTAGGGGCCATACAGACGAAGAACTGGCGGGGCTCAAGCGCCAACATGCTTTGATGGGTGCCCTGATCCCGCTCTATTGGAAGACAGAACTGCCACTCACAAGGGCGGACGCGGACCGGATGATCAATTTGCCGATTTTCGACAATATCGCACTTATTGAACAGTTATTCGTAGGTATGCTCAATGCCATGTCTGGTGCCGTGGCCGTCGCTTGCCTCTCGAAACGATGGGACTCTCTCCCCATGTGGGCACACTACGCGCATCGGGCTCGTGGGGCCGTCGTGGTCTATGACGATCTCGATACTGTGTTCCAGGGCGATAAGACCGGATGGCTGAATTGCCTCAAGGAGGTCACGTACACGCGCGAGACGACAGGCATCTCCTTTTACCCAGACTCGTACGGGGCCATCTTCTTCTCTAAGCTTCGCGATTGGGCCTACGAGGCTGAAATCAGGATCGCAACAGAACTTTCGAGCTGCGCCCGCGTGCGTCGCGAGAACAGTGTGCTCCATACGCGAACTGTTCCTGTATCTCATGTGTCCTCGGTAATATTCGGCTGGCGAATGCCAAATGCATCGGTCCAAAATATTTTGCAGCTTCTCAACAACGAAAACTGTCACCACATTCAGACCGAAATTGTCCACGTCCATCGCGGACAACTCTCGTTAGAGCCACTCCAGAAAGCAATTGCGTAAGTATGGTCATAACAATTGTGAGTGGGCGTCATGAGCTCCTCACAACCCGGCCGCCATGCCGCCGTCGACGAGGAGGTCGGCGCCGGTGCAGTAGAGGCTGTCGTCGGAGGCGAAGAACACCGCCGCCCCCGTCATATCCTCGGGCACGCCCAAGCGGCCCATGGGCGTTTTGTCCGTCAGCATTTTGCGCGCTTGGGGCAGGCGCAACATGCGGTCGGTGATGGCGGTTTCGACGTAGCCGGGCGAAATCGCGTTCATGCGCACATTGAACGGCGCGTACTCGACAGCGAGGCCTTTTGTCAATGCCGTGACGGCACCCTTGGTCATCGAATAGGCCGCGAGCGGACGGAGCCCGCGGTTCGACATGATGGACGAGATGTTGATGATCGAGCCGCTCTTCGATTTGCGCAGCAGGGGAAGCGCATCGCGCGACAAGCGCAGCACGCCGTCGATGTTGACTTCGCGCAGTTTGGTCCATTCGGCATCGGTCAGCGTGCGCACCTCGCCGCGCACGAGAATGCCGGCGTTGTTGACGAGGACATCGGCGCGCCCGTGATCGCTCTCGACGCGCCGGAACATGGCGTTCACATCTTGGCCCTTGCAAACATCGACCAGGATGGCTTCCGCCGAACCGCCTTTAGCTTTGATGCGCGCGACCGTTTCAGCGGCCGTCTCTCCGTTGATGTCGGTGACGACGACGTGGGCGCCTTCGCGCGCGAACCGCTCGGCAATCGCCGCGCCGATGCCAAGCCCCGCACCTGTAACGATGGCGATTTTGCCAATTAAACGCATGGGATCAACGTCTCCAGATTTCTCAACCAAACCGGCTCACCGCGTCACGCGGGCATAAAGATCAAAGCCGAGCACTGGCCCAACAGTCGCAAGCATGACGCCCCGCGGCACGAACTGGAAGGGACGATGGGCGACGGCATTCCGGCGGCGGACTTCGACATGCGAAAACCGTTGACCAAGAACCCTCTTGAAGTGCGTTTTCGATAACATCACGGTTTCCGGCGCGGCATTTCCGGACAAATCGCGGTCATAGTTGCCGCGATCGCCGTCCTCGTCGAGCGCGAGTGGCGGCGGATTGCCCGCCATGACATCGCGAATGTATTTCAGAGTGCGACCCGGAGACTTGATCCAGCTGATATAGCCGGTTGCGTTATAAATCATGATCGTGGCGCGCCCGCCGGGCCGCAGAACGCGCCGGGCCTCATCGAGAGCGCGAAACAAGTTGCCCGTGTGATGGAAGCACCCGATCGCTACAACAACGTCGAAACTCTCATCGGCAAAGGGGGCATCGAGTACCGAACCTTGAACGGCCTTTCCCGCCAGTCCCGCTTGCGCCAGTCGATGATTGACTCCGGCGACCGGTCCAGCGGCGATGTCGAGCCCCGAATAACGCGCACCGCTGGCGGTCAGGCGTTGCGAAACCGAGCCATAGCCCAGTCCGACTTCAAGCACGTCCTTGCCGCCCACCGTTGCAAAATCGATTTCGCGCGCAAGGTAGGGATAGAATTCGAAATACCATTCGTCGAACCGCGCGAGCGACAGCGGATCGTTCCCTGTCACCCCGATCAGCTTGGCGGCCGACGATCCGCACATTTCATTCCAGAATGCGGAATTCGCTGCGTCGATCGAGCTTTGCTCAGTCATCGATCCCGTTCCTTAACTTATGCCTGTAAAAATAAAATGCAGCCCGCTGCCTAGCATGCCAAGAATCGCGCGTAAATACGACGATGCCGGATTGCCGCTTAGTCAGTTCGCAGGTGAAACCCACTTCTCGCGCATCGTCACCAGTTCCTCGGCGGCACTGGGATGCAGGGCCATGGTGCGGTCGAAATCGGCTTTGGTGGCACCAAGGTTCAAGGCGATGGCCGCGACTTGTACCATTTCTCCAGCATCAGGACCGAGCACATGAACGCCAAGAACCTTTTGCGATTTGCCATCGACGACCAGTTTCATGAGCATGCGTTCTTGCTTGTCACCCAACGTCGACTTCATCGGCCGGAAGCGCGCCTTGTAAATATCGACAAGCCCATGCGTGGCGCGGGCTTGTTCTTCCGAAAGTCCCACTGTGCCGATTTCGGGCGTCGAGAACACGGCGGTTGGGATGGCCTCGTAGTGCACAGCCTTCGCGGCGTTGCCGAATTCGCGGTCCGCGAACGCATGACCCTCTCGGATGGCAACGGGCGTCAAGTTGACCCGGTCCGTGACGTCGCCAACCGCAAAGATCGATGGCACCGACGAGCGCGCCTCGTCGTCCACGGTGATAGCTCCATTGGCTTTGAGAACGACGCCCGCTTGTTCAAGTCCCAGGCCTTGCGTATTCGGCGCGCGGCCGATGGCGAACATGACGGCATCGGAGTCTATGACGCTACCATCGCTCAGCGTGCAACGGAGTCCTTCGGTGTTCTTTGCAATCTTGTTGAAAACCAATCCGGTTTCGATTTGGATGCCTCGCGCCAAGAGAGCGTCAGTCAAGCCGTCGCGCAAATCTTCGTCGAAGCCGCGAAGTATTTTTGTGCCGCGATAGAGCAGCGTGACGTCCGAACCGAGCCCATTGAAGATCAATGCGAATTCGACCGCGATATAGCCGCCGCCCGCAACGACAATGCTCTTTCGCAAGGATTAGACATGAAATGCTACGTTGGATGTGATGGTGTGTTCGATGCCGGGGAGCTTGGCATCGATGTTCGGGCTGCCGCCCGTCGCGATGAGGATCCTTGCGGC
>JANMNH010000132.1:0-45018 GCA_031373745.1 Hyphomicrobium sp.
CATCGGATAAGGGCATTCACCTTTTCAGCCGGGTAGCCGTAAGCCAGCCGGACAGAAACCAGATTGATTTCTATGCCGAAGCCGGTTTCACATTTTCTGGTTTGTCCGCCGTCCGGCCCGATGACGTCTTGGCTATTGGAATGGCATATACTGGAATTTCTGATGATGCCGCCGCGTTCGATCGCGATCTCGAAAGTTTAAGTGGGGTCGTGATCCCCACTCGCGACTTCGAACTGTTGTTCGAGATGAGCTACACATTTCAATTGGCGGCGGGCTGGAAGATACAGCCCGGCTTTCAATACTATTGGCATCCGGGCGGCAATGTTGCGAGCGCACGGGCCACCGATGCTCAAGCAATCGAAAATGTCACAGCCGTCGGGCTGAGATCAGTAGTCCACTATTGATTGCCGTCGCAAACCAGGGCGCGGCGCGCGCGTATGGCCTGATTGTGCACCTACCTGCCGAGCATCTGAACAATGTCCGCTTGGCCTAAGGCCGCAGCGATGTCCTTGGCCTGTTCTCGTTTTCTGTTACGAAGACTTTTGTCGGCTCCCGCCGAGAGAAGCACGCTTGTGACCTCTGCATGGCCTTCCGCTGCGGCCAACATAAGGGCGGTGTAGCCATTGTTGTTCCGGTCATCGAGGCCGGATTTCAGTGCTAGGAGCCTTCGAACCGCTTCGGTAAGGTTCGATTTCGATGCCAGCATAAGTGCCGTATTGCCGCTTGCGTTCGCTTCGCCAGGTGTGTTTGTTTTCTCAAGTAGCAAAGTAGCGGCTTCTGCTGACCCTCGCGCAAGCGCTCGCATCAACGGCGTATCGCCGTTGACATCCATGCGTTGGGTATCGGCACCATGCGACAACAGGACTCGTATCGCGTCGGCATTCCCTTTGTCGGCCGCGATCCAGAGCGCCGACTGGCCACCGCCGTTTCTGGCATCGATACTCAAGTTTTCCTGTGCAAGCACTGAAATCGGCTTTGCATCGCAATGCGCCGCAGCTTTCATGAGAAGCGTCTCGCCGTTCGCAGGAGTTTTGGGGTTTGCCCCAGACTTGATCAATGTCTCGGCCGATCGCGCATCGCATTTATCCACCGCGATATCGAGTGGCGTCAATCCGGAATTGTTTTGACTGCCCGCGTTGGCTCTCAAACTCATCAGACGCTCCACAGCGTCAGCCTTCCGCTTCTGAGCAGCCATGTGGAGTGGCGCGTCGCCCTTTGCATTTTGTGAGTTGACCTTGGCGCCCGCGCCGATGAGCGCATCGATCACGGTTACATGGCCCCCCGCCGCAGCGACCGCGAGAGCCGTATTGCCTTCGATATCCCGTTGCTCGATGTCGATCTTGGAGATCAAAAAGCGCTGGACGATTTTCAGCTGACCGCGCCACGCGGCTTCGATGAATGGCGGCTTTGCGCCGGCAGCCGCTTTGTTCGACTTGCTCATGAGTGCCTCGGGCATGGGCGCAATGCGATTGTCCGGGGTTATTGAGCCGGGTGAGGTTTTGTGACCCGAATTTTCGTTGCCGGTGGTTTGCGTAGCCGGCTTCACTAAAGCTGTTTCGGCCAAAAGCCGAATGGCCTGCTCGTGACCTTGAGCGGCCGCTTTCTGTACCCAAGTGCGCCCGCTCGCCACGTCTGTTGATGTGCCGCGTCCCGACAGGTACATAGTCCCGAGACTGTATTGAGCTTTGTTGTGTCCTTGTGCAGCCGACGACTTCATCCACTTGAAGGCCAGTGCGTCGTCTGCGGGCAATCCCCGGCTCGACCGATAAAGTGAGCCAAGCTGATATTGGGCCTCAGCGTTGCCATCCTTGGCCGCTGTCTCAAGCAGTCGAGCCACTTCTCGATATTTGCCCGACCGGAGCGCCGCGGCTATCGATGGATCGAGACTTCTGTCGGCATCATCGTTTGCGCGAACGGCGGTCGCAAGCAATCCTGCCAAGAATAGAGCCCCGCAGAGTGCGCCAAATGCCCAATCAAGCCGTGCCATATTTGGTCTCGATTTCGATGCCCATGTTTTTAAGGAATTCGGTTGGAAGAATGCCGCCCGCGCAAACGATCACCGCGTCGTTCTGAATTGTCAAAAACGTATTGCGGTGAGTCAGCTCGACATGGTCTGCACCGATCCGCGTTACTGTCGATGACAGCAAGACATCGAGTTTGCCTGCGACCTCCGCCTCCTCGACTCGTTTGCGATTCTTTGTCTTGGCGCGTGCGAATGCGTCGCTTCGATACGAAAGCGTGACTGTTGTTCCGGGTTCTTCTGCTAGACCTGCTGCGACTTCGAGCGCGCTGTCTCCGCCGCCGACAACGAGCACATTCCTGCCTCGATACTGCGCCGAATCTGTGAACCTATAGACGACTTTAGGCAACTCTTCGCCCGGCACACCGAGTTGACGCGGCGTACCGCGACGCCCTATGGTAAGAAGCACCGTGCGCGTGCGGTAGACACTGCGGACCGTCGTGACTTCAAATCGGCATTACCGATACGACGCGTTCCTGCTCTTTTATTTTCAATCCGGTATCGCGCTGAACTTTGATCCAGAAACCGAGAAGTTTTTCCTTGCTCACTTCCTTAAATTTCATTTGACCGACGATGGGCAGTGTCGCAGGAGCGGTCATGACGACCTTTCCGCGCGGGAAATGCGCGACCGTGCCACCGAATGTATCTTGCTCTAGCGTGACGAACTTGAGTTTGCGTTCCATCGCACCGAGGCTTGCCGAAATTCCCGCCGGGCCGCCGCCGACAATAACGACGTCAAGAAGCCCAGGAGTTTTCATTTTAGTTTGGGCTGCAATCGACTCAATGGCTTGCCGCCCTTGCTCGACGGCATTGCGAATGAGGCCCATGCCGCCGAGTTCGCCTGCGATATAGATGCCGGGCACATTCGTCTGGAAGTCTGGTCCGACCAGCGGCAAGTCGATACCCCGCTTCTCTCTGCCGAACACGAGGGATATCGCACCGCGAGGTCAGGACGTTCGACAAGCTCCGTGTCCTATGCAGTTCGAAGGTTCGACGAGTTCTGCTTTGCCGTTGATCAGTCCGAGAATGTCGCCTTCGGGACAGGCGTTGAGGCACGCCTTGCACCCAATGCATAAGTTTGGGTCGATCACAGGATACAGCGAGGTGGGTTCACTCAAACCTGCGGCGTGAGCTTCTTCACGCAAGCTGAGGTTGCGTGTTTCCGCTTTCCGGCGCGAGATTAGATAGGCGCTCCAAATTGCGATGAGCGGGGCTGCGTAGAACGCCAATACGGAATCGAACGTCATGAGCGGCTTATCTCTTTAGCTAATTGCTTTCGATGCCCAGTTCGCGCGCTGAGGCCGAAATGCGGTCTTTCACACTTGCATCGGCCGAAAACGTTTCGAGCGCCTTTGCCAATGCTGCCTTTGCGGCATCCTTCTCGCCGAGCACCATGCGAGCGCGCATCAAGCGGATCCAACCGTCTTCATCGACCGGCGATACGTGGAGGCGGTTCGCGAGACGATCGACCATTCCCTTGATCATCGTTGCCTTCTGATCTTCGGGCATGCCTTCTGCAGTCTTGAAGTCATCCGCGGTTGGTCCTTGCGGTACCGCGGTTGTGTTTTGGGCGGAGGGCGCCGCGGTGTCCGCCGCCTTGGCTGCATCAAGGCCCGACTTCATTTCCGTATCGTCAGGCGCGAGCCTGAGCGCGGTTTCATAGGCTTTGATCGCATCTCTTGTCTTGCCTGTATTCAAGTAAGACCAGCCGAGCATCTTCCAGCCCTTGACGTCATTGGGCTCGCTTTCGAGCCGTGCAGCGAGCTGCGAAACCATCGTGGCGACGTCGGCCAGTTCTCCTGACGTGCTTTGGTCGCCGGGAAGCGACAAATTTGCGGTCACTTCACGCTTTGCTGCAATCCGGTCCGCGTATGCGCGAAGTGATGCAAGAGCGTCGGCCTTTCGATCGGACGCGCCGGCATCTGTAATCGCGTTAGCCGTTGCGCTTGTGCTTTGCGGGCCAAGTTCGCTCAATGCTCCAAAACATAGCGCCGATGCGCCTGCGACCGGCAGGAGGAAGAAGAAGGTCGAATACAGGCTTTGGCCTGGAATGCGGCGTGCGCGAGCTAGGAGCAGCCGGTTGAACTTTTGGGAGCGGAGAACCAAAAGCAATGCCGCCAACATGGCGGTGGCGGCGCCCGCAACAGTAAGCACGAAAGATATTGTCATGATCGATCTGTCCCTTCAACGCCGCACTCGCAGCATTCGCTGTGAGAAATGGCGCAATGAATACACTGCTGTTCCCACCCGCGGCGGTCAGCCGGAGTTGGAAGCAGCTCTTCGGACAGTTCGATGCATACCCAATAGAAAAACGAATGAACCATCTTCTTTATTCCAATTGCGGCAGCAAACCGTTCGGAGGCAGAAAAATGCGCATTCTGCGAACGCCAGATGACGGCCTTGTCATTTGTTTATGCTGCACTTTTTGACTTCGCGTCACGCTCTCGCCACGTTTAGAGCGCCTCCACTCTTTTATCGGACTCGATTGCATACCCAAGCCGCAGCAATTGGCCGAATATTACGGGCTTTCGGCATTCGCCAATATTGCGCTGTCGAGGGAATTGAATTGCGAGAAACAATAGCATTGAGATTGCCGGATCGGGATCCGGCACAAAAATCGCGCCTGCGGCAACCTCCACTTCGCAATGCAGCGAGAGGCGAAGCAGCGGGTCAATCGCGTTGGGGTGGTCGATTTGCCCACTACTTAACGCGACCGCTCCTCCAGGCTGGACCACTGATATTTGGCTCCGCGGTAGCGACTACGCTTGCCTACGCGTGGACGGTTCGCAACGAAGGCTATTGGACGGCGGAAACCGGTTTCGGCTATTGGCTCGGCATAGCCGGTAGCGTCGCGATGCTTATCCTAATTCTGTATCCGCTGCGAAAGCGCTATCGCATTCTTCACGGTCTCGGCCGGGTCGCTTCCTGGTTCCGCATGCACATGGTGCTCGGTATCCTTGGACCCACTCTCATAATTCTGCACTGCAATTTCAAAATTGGTTCGCTCAACAGCCGCCTAGCGCTCTTTACGATGCTCGTCGTCGTCGCAAGCGGCATCGTCGGCCGTTACCTCTACTCTCAAGTCCATAAAGGCCTCTACGGCAGGCGGGCCGAGGTACGTGAAATTCTCGGAGACGTTGAAGACCTTAGGAAACAACTGGGACTCGAGCTCGGCCAAGAGCAACCCGTGTTTGCCGGCCTCGAAGAATTCAACGCGCGCGTTTCGGCATCGCCGAAGTCAACCATCGGCGGTCTATGGGCCGCGTTGACGATCGGCGGGCGCGCCGGTGCGCGAATACATCTGGCTGCCGGAAGCGGAAATAGCGCCAAGCATGGGGTCGAGGGCGGCCGGGCGCGGATGCGGGTGGGCACCCGGTAATCCCCCCGGACAATGGGAGTTCGCAACGAAATCACTATTAGTGGTTGTCATTTGGTTGCCAGAAGTTTTGTGAAACTGTGGGGCGCCGCGCAACCACTTGAAAAACTTGGCGCTCCCTACGGGAGTCGAACCCGTCTTTTCAGAATGAAAATCTGACGTCCTAACCGATAGACGAAGGGAGCGCAGCGCCCGCAAAGCGAGGCGCGAATTTCGTATAGGCAGCTTTGCCGGACCTGGCAAGCGCATGGCGGCAAATCCCCATGCGACAGGGTGCCTAAAAGCGTTTTTCCAGGGTTTTCACGCGCACCGGCGCGGATCGGCCGCGTCATCGATGGCCAGCTCGATCTTTTCGCGCCCGCCCCACGTATCCCGGCGCAACTGTCCCGCCACATGCAACGGCATACCGCCCGCGCCCATAAGCAAATCGCCGAGCGGCTGGCCAACGGCCCTGAAGGCAATTGCTTCAAGCCGGCCGCCATCTCCGGCTTCAAGGACCGCGCGGATATGGGATGAGCCGACGACCTTGGCGAATTTAACCCGGTGCGCCGGAAACACGAAGCGCGGCTGCGGGTTGCCCTGGCCAAAGGGTCCGGCGCGATCGATGAGGTTCATCAACTCGGCGTTTGCGCCGGAGGCAACAAGTGCGGCGTCGATCTCGAGACTGGCAGACGCGCGAAAAGCCGCCGCATCTGCTTTGAGAGCGGTTGCGAAGAAGGCCTGCAGCGCATCTATTCTTTCGCGCTTGACCGTCAAGCCTGCCGCCATGGCGTGCCCGCCGCCCTTGACCAGGAGCCCGGCTGCAACAGCGGCTCTAACGGCTGCTCCAAGATCGACACCCGCGACGGACCGCAATGAACCTGTCCCCTCGCCCGATGTGCCATCGCCCGATTTTTCCCAAGCGATGACGCACGAAGGCCGCGCAAAGCGCTCCGTCAATCGGCTCGCAACCAACCCGACAATGCCTTTATGCCAAGTCTCGGAGCCGACAAGCACGATTGCGCGCTCGGGCTCCGCCATGATTTGCACTTCTCCGAGCCCCATGGCTTCTTCGAGCATGAGCGTCTCGATGGCCTTGCGTTCCTTGTTCAACCTGTCGAGCAATTCGGCGATGCGCTGCGCTTCAATCGGGTCCTCGGTTGAAAGGAGCTTAGCGCCGAGTCCTGCGTCGCCGATCCGCCCGCCGGCGTTGATGCGGGGGCCGAGTATAAAACCCAAATGATAGGGGGTCGGCGCCTGCGACAAGGCGGCAGCATCCGCGAGTGCGCACAGTCCGGTGTTCTCGCGCGCGTGCATGACGGCGAGGCCCTTTTTGACATAGGCGCGATTGAGGCCCGTCAAAGGCACGACGTCGGCGACCGTTGCCAGGGCGACGATATCGAGCAAGCTCAAGAGTTCGGGCTCGCGTTTGCCGCCTGCATAGTAATTGCGCTTGCGCAGTTCGCGCGTTGTCGCGACGAGCACCAGGAACACCACACCGGCCGCGCAGAGCGTGCCTTGTCCCGACACATCGTCCTGCCGGTTCGGATTAACGACGGCGTGCACATCGGGGAGCTTTTCATCTGCCTGATGGTGATCGATGACGAGGCAATCGGTCTTGAGCTTGCGCGCGACGGCAAGCGGCTCGAAGCTCGTTGTGCCGCAATCGACCGTCACGATGAGCTTGGCACCTTCTTTCACGAGTTGCTCGATTGCCGCCGCGTTCGGACCATAGCCTTCGAAGATGCGGTCCGGGATGTAGATGCGCGAGGATGTGCCGTGGCTGGCGAGATAGCGCGCGATTAACGCCGACGAGGACGCGCCGTCCACATCGTAGTCGCCGAAGATGGCGACCGGCTCGTTGCGTTCAATGGCGTCCGCGAGGCGCGCTGCCGCTTTATCCATGTCGCGCAAGGCGCTTGGATCCGGCATCAGCGCTTTGAGGGTCGGATCAAGATCGACGGCCACGCTTTCAAGCGTTGAACCTCGCGCGGCAAGCACGCGGCCCATGAGTTCGGGCAGCCCGTGGCGCTGGCTGATGGCCGTCGCTAGGCTGCGCGTTTCCGGTGTAAGCCGCTCGCGCCACGCGAACCCGCGCGCGGACGTTGCCACGCCAAGGAACGGAGCATCGGCGACGACCGGCTCCGCGGCTGCCTTAGTTTTGCGAACTGCTGCCATAGCCCCCTCGAAGAAATACGGTCTAGGGCGATTCGCCGCCTGGGACTGTGTCCCGGTAGGAGCTTCCCACAGCCGCAAAATGCCGGTAATCGAGCTAATTGAACAATCTATTTATTGTTTGGACCGATTTTCAAACGGCGGGGGCCGGACTTTTCGCTCAGACCCGGTGGGAATACTCGAAGCGGCAATCATGGCGTTGTCGCTGAGCGACGTTGAATCGACCGCCGCATTTTTTGACGAAAACGCCGATTTTGCCATTCACATGCCGGTCGAGCTTCTGCCCAAGGGGGGCAAGTTCATAGGCCGCGCGGCATTCGCAAAACGGCTCGGCAATATTTTCCGCGATTTTCATAATAACCGCTTTGAGTTGCGCACGATATTGACCGACAACGATGGTCTGCGCACTCAGATCGCTCATACGTTCCGCCATCGCCAAAGCGGCGAAACCATCGACTGCGTGATGCGCCTTTTGGCGAGCGTCAAGAACGGCCATATCGTGCGCTGGCACGAGTTTCACGACACCGACAAAGTTGAAGCCTTCTTGCGACTGGTTGAGAGCCACAACTGCTAGACTATAGCGGAGCGCCCGGACTTGGCACCCGCATCATGTTTCTGTACGCTTGAAATAATGAACACCCGCCACACGCAATCCCTCGCGGCCCGTATCGAACGAGCCTTTGCCACGGAGCATGACGAACGCCCCGCCGTGATAGCGGGAAGCGCGATGTTTTTCTTTCTGTTTGCGGGCTACTTCATGCTGCGCCCCGTGCGCGAAACCATGGGGATCGCGGGCGGCGTCGATAAGCTGCAGTGGCTCTTTACAGCGACGTTCCTGGCGACGCTCGCCGCTTTGCCGCTCTTTGGCTGGATTGCCTCGAAGGTGCCGCGCCGGCAAATTCTGCCCTGCACCTATGCCTTTTTCGTTACCAATCTCGCGAGCTTTGCGCTTCTCTTTGCCACCGATCCCGATAACGTTTGGAACGCGCGCGCGTTCTACGTCTGGCTTTCGGTTTTCAATCTCCTGGCAATCTCGCTTGCTTGGAGCGTTCTCGCCGATGTCTTCGATGTTGCCCAAGGACGGCGCCTGTTCGCGCTGATGGCGGCGGGGGCGAGCCTCGGCGGCCTCACGGGGCCCATCCTCGGTACCCTCCTCGTGAAACCTATCGGCCACGCCGGATTGCTCGCTTTGTCCGCGCTCCTGATCACGGCAAGCGGCTTTGCCGCAAGCTATCTGCACCGCTGGCGCGACCGGCAGAGAAAAGCGATTGCCACTGCAGAACCGCGCGACATCGAGCTCGGCGGCAGCATGTACGCCGGCGCTGCGGCGGTCTGGCGCTCGCCCTATCTCCTCGCGATCGGCCTGTTCGTCGTGCTCCTCGCTGTCGTCAGCACGTTCCTGTATTTCGAGCAGGCGCGTATCGTTGCCGCAACCTTCAAGGACAAAACGCAACAGACCGAGGTTTTCGGCATGATCGACACGGCGGTGCAGGCCATGACGATTTTTATTCAGTTGTTTCTGACCGGGCGCATCGCCGAACGGTTCGGAATGAGAGCACTGCTTGCCGCCGTACCCATGATCATGGTGCTCGGATTTTTGTGGCTGGCACTGGCGCCCGTATTCGCCGCACTCGCGGCCGTCATGATCGTGCGGCGCGTCGGCGAATACGCGTTCGTGCGGCCGGGCCGCGAAATGCTTTACCTGCCGCTCTCGGCCGAAGAAAAGTACAAGGCCAAGAATTTCATCGATACCGCCGTCTATCGCGGCGGCGACGCGCTCGGCGGCTGGGTCAAAACCGCACTCGATGCCTTCGCCCAGCAGCCCGCGATGGTGATGATCTTTGGCGCGCTCGTCGCCGCCGGCTGGGGTTTGACGGGCATCTATCTCGCCAATCGCCAAGAGACAACCGAGCAGGCCGAGGCCGCTGCTACCCGATAAACCGCGCCCCGATATTGCGGAAGTTGGTTTTGATGCGGCGCACGGTTCCGGTTTTCGAGCGCATGACGACCGTTTCCGTTTCCGCGAAATCTCCGCGGAAGCGCACGCCGTCGAGCAGCGACCCGTCCGTCACGCCCGTTGCCGAGAACACGACGTCGGCACAGGCCATGTCTTCCATGCGGTATTTCCGGTTGATATCCTTAATACCCATCTTCTCGGCGCGTATGCGCTCCTCGTCTTTCATCGGCATCAGGCGGCCTTGAATTTGCCCGCCGATGCAGCGTAACGCGGCAGCCGCCAGCACCCCTTCCGGCGCCCCGCCCGAACCCATATAAATGTCGATCCCCGTTTCCTGCGGATCGGTGGTCCAGATAACGCCCGCGATATCTCCGTCGGGAATGAGCTGCACGGCAGCGCCCGCGTCGCGCACGGCTTTGATCAACTCCGCATGGCGCGGCCGGTCGAGAATGCACGCCATGATTTCGTTGATCGGCACACCCTTGGCCTTGGCGAGCGCCATGAGGTTTTCAATGGGCGGCGCATCGAGATCGACGAGGTTGTCGGGATAGCCGGGCCCAATGGCGATCTTGTTCATGTACATGTCGGGCGCGTGCAGAAGCCCGCCGCGTTCGGATATGGCGAGCACCGCAAGAGCGTTCGGCATGGCTTTAGCGCAGATCGTCGTGCCTTCGAGCGGATCGACGGCAATATCGACCTCGGGCCCTTCGCCGTTGCCGACTTTTTCGCCGATGTAGAGCATCGGCGCTTCGTCCATCTCGCCTTCGCCGATGACGACGGTACCGGCTATCGAAACGCGCCCGAGTTCGCGGCGCATGGCATCGACCGCCGCTTTGTCGGCCGCTTTTTCATTGCCCCGGCCTCTGAGACGGGCCGCGGCGATGGCGGCGGCTTCCGTGACGCGCGCCACTTCCAGCACGAGCACGCGCTCTAGGCCGCCGATGGTCAATTCCTTCGCCATGTGCGTCTCACTCCCAAATTCTCGGCCGCAGCCCCGACTCAAAGCCGCACCAGCCTAACGGCATTTCGCAGCTTCAAGCAGTTTTCGTGTTGTATTTCCCCAAGAAATACAGGCCCCTGCTACCCCGCGCAGATCCTCAGAGTTCTTCGATGCGGATCATCTGCGGGCGCTCCAGAACTTTGCCGTCCTTGACGATGGCTTCCAGCGCTTCGCGCATCGCCAGCTCGGTCGTCTCGTGCGTTATGATGATGACGGAGGCATCCTTCGAGGGCTGCGGCTGCGGCCCGGCGCCCGGCACAGGCGGCGCCACGGGGCGATGCTGCACAATACTCTCCAGCGAAATCCCGCGATCGCCCATGCGGGTCGCGACTGCGGCCATGGCACCCGGCTTATCGACGAGCGCAAGGCGCACGTAGTACGAACCGTAGTGCGCATCGAGCGCCGCCGCCTTGTGCGGTTTGAGGTGTCGCGAAGAGACGACAAATGGCGGCACGATTTGCCCGCGTGCTATATCCAGGATGTCGCTCGCGACTGCCGAGGCCGTGGCCCGGCCGCCAGCTCCGGCTCCAACGAGCAGGATGTTGCCCGAAAAATCCCCGTCGATGGCCACGGCGTTGGTGACGCCCGAGACTTCGGCAATCGCGGAATCCTTGTAGACCAGCGCCGGAGAGACGCGGGCCAGAATGCCGTTGTCTGTCTGCGTTGCAACGCCCAGCAACTTGATGCGATAGCCGAGGCTGTCGGCCGCTTCGATATCGGCGGCGGTGATGCTCTCGATGCCTTCGATGTGGATCTGATCGAGCGCGACGCGCGTCGAAAACGCAAGGCTGGTTAGGATCGCAAGCTTATGCGCGGTATCGAAGCCGCCAATATCGAACGTCGGATCGGCTTCTGCGTAACCCTTCGCCTGTGCTTCCTTCAGCACGTCGCCAAAGGCACGCTTCTCGCCCTGCATCTTCGTCAGGATGTAATTACAGGTGCCGTTCAAGATGCCGTAGACGCGCACCACGTCGTTGGCGCCGAGCGCCTCGCGCAGCGTCTTGATGACCGGAATGCCGCCTGCCACTGCTGCCTCGAAATTCAGGGCGACGCCATGCTTCTCGGCGAGCTGGGCCAGTTCATAGCCGTGATGTGCCAACATCGCCTTGTTGGCGGTGACGACATGCTTTCCGGCTTGCAGGGCGGCTTCGACGGACGCTTTAGCAATGCCGCCTTCGCCGCCGATCAACTCGACGAACACCGAGTTCGAGGGATCGCGCGCCAGATCGATCGGGCTCGAAAACCACTTGGCTTTCGTGGCGACGGGGCCCTGCTGCTCGGCCTGCGATTTAGCGGCGACGCCGGTGACTTCGATTGTGCGGCCCGAGACTTCACTCAGCCAATCGCCATGCGTCGCCAGAAGTGTGAGGAGGCCGCCGCCGACTGTGCCGAGGCCGGCGATGCCAATTTTCAAAGGTTCCGTCATGGGGGATGTTTTACCGGCTTGCTCTTTCGGACAGGGGAACGACATTGCTGTCAGGCACTGGCTTTTCAGCCAGGAACTTCTTGATCGAGCGCGCAGCCTGACGGATGCGATGCTCGTTCTCGACGAGTGCCACGCGAATGAAGCCTTCGCCGTATTCGCCAAAACCAATCCCTGGCGAGACCGCGACGTCGGCTTTCTCGATCATGAGTTTCGCGAATTCGACCGAGCCCAGATGGCGATAGGGTTCGGGCACCGGCGCCCAGGCAAACATCGTCGCTGGCGGCGATGGGATTGGGAAGCCCGCACGCGTGAAGCTATCAACCAGGATATCGCGCCGGGCTTTATACATAGCGCGGATCTCAGCGACGCATTCTTGCGGGCCGTTGAGGGCCGCTGCGGCAGCAACCTGTATAGGCGTGAACGCACCGTAGTCGAGATATGACTTCACACGGCCAAGCGCACCGATGAGGCGCTCGTTGCCGACCGCGAATCCCATGCGCCAGCCGGGCATGTTGTAGGTTTTCGACAGCGACGTGAATTCGACCGAAATGTCCTTGGCGCCCGGCACCTGCAGGATCGAAGGCGGCGGCTGGCCGTCGTAATAGAGTTCGGCGTAGGCGATGTCGGACAGGATAAAGATGCCGAGCTTTTTCGCCAGCGCTACGGCTTCCTTGTAGAAATCAAGCCCCGCGACCATCGCCGTCGGATTGGACGGGAACGAGATGACGACCGCAACCGGCTTCGGGATCGAATGCTTTACCGCATGTTCGATGGCGCGGAGAAAATCGTCGCCGTTGCTGGCCGGTAAATGGCGGATGGCGGCGCCCGCGATGATGAAGCCAAAGGTGTGGATCGGGTAGGTTGGGTTGGGCACCAGCACGACGTCGCCCGGCGCCGTGATGGCCATCGCCATGTTGGCGAAGCCTTCCTTGGACCCGAGCGTGGCTACGACTTCGGTATCGGGATCGAGCTTCACGCCAAAGCGGCGGTCGTAGTAGGCGGCCTGCGCCCGGCGCAACCCTGGGATGCCCTTCGACGCGGAATAGCGATGGGTCCTCGGCTTGGTGATCGTCTCGACGAGCTTATCGACAATGTGCTGCGGCGTCGGCATGTCGGGATTGCCCATGCCTAGATCTATGATGTCGGCGCCACGGGCGCGGGCTGCCGCCTTCAGCCGGTTAACCTCGGCGAAAACATAGGGTGGCAAGCGTTTGATACGGTGGAATTCTTCGTTCAAAGTTATGGTCTCTCGCGCCGCCCGTCGGGCCTCGATCATTCCCTGCTAAACCGGCGCGGCACAGGCCGGATCAGCGTTGGTGCTCCCAGTCTTTACGCCCCTTGCGCGCCCGCCGTCCAGTGGCCTTTCTGAGCTTTAAACGGCGCCGACTTGGTGCAGTTGAGCGAAACCGGGAAGGCACCTCCGGCAACAAATGCTGCGGCGCACTCAAATGCCGCATCGGCTGGGCAATGTGCACCATTGTCCGCAGCCCCGCAAACTGCGAGTCACTTGCTCTATTGAACGGCGGCTAACTTTGGTTTGGCGTGCGGGCGCAACTCAAATTTTTTCGGGACTTGATTACGCGCCGTCGCAGCCACACAGTATAGAATGCTTATCAATTCAACCGGCATCCAGCCCCGCAGTGAAGCGGCTGCAGACAACGCGCCGGGCTTGGCCCCGGCTTGAGAAAGACCATTTCGACGATGCAGCAGGAAAACCCCGGCACCCGCAGTCTCTTCTCGGATTACATGATCCCGAACCCAGAAGAGTTCGCGGCAAACCTCTTAAAGGCCTACGAGCACGGCAGCGCAGCGCTGGCCAAATTGACCGAGCGGCCGAACGCGACGTCGGGTCCTTATTCGCAAGCCAGCGAATTGTCGGTTGCAACGAAAACCGTTTCCGAGCTGCTTCGTAATTGGCTTTCCGATCCAGCAAAGCTTGCCGAAGCACAGGCGCATTTTTTCAAACAGTCGGCGGAACTTTGGAACAACGTAACGATGCGCATGTTTGGCATGCGCGTCGCGCCTTTGATCGAGCCGGGGCCGGGCGACAACCGCTTCAAAGACCCCGAATGGTCGAGCAATCCCTTCTTCGATTTCTGCAAACAAGCCTACCTGCTCGCCTGCAAGTGGGCGGAAGACTGCTTGAAGGAAACCGAAGGCTTGAGCGATCGCGATCGCCACCGGGCCGAATTCTATCTCCGGCAATTGACCAGTGCGTACTCGCCAACGAACTTCATGGTGACAAATCCGGAAGTTCTGCGCGAAACGCTTAAGTCCAACGGCGCAAATCTGGTCGAAGGCGTCAAGTTTCTGGCAGCCGACATGGCGCGCTCGAACGATCTGATGAAGATCAGCCAAACCGATACGACTGCCTTCGAAATTGGACGCAATCTGGCGATGACGCCCGGCAAGGTCGTCTATCAGAACCGCCTTCTGCAGCTCATTCAATACGCGCCGGCAACGGATAAGGTGCGCGAGCGGCCCTTGTTGATGGTGCCGCCTTGGATCAACAAATTTTATATCCTCGATCTCAATCTGCAGAAAAGTTTCATCAAGTACGTGGTCGATCAAGGCTTCACTGTTTTCGTCGTCTCCTGGGTGAACCCCGGAGAAGATCTAGCGGACTGCACATTTGAAGACTATATGCTCGAAGGAATTCTGTCGGCGGCAGATGCCGTCAGACAAGAAACCGGCATCGAGAAAATCAACGTGCTCGGCTACTGCGTCGGCGGAACGGCCCTGTCATGCACCCTCGCTTATCTGGCGAAGCGCGGAGAAGAACCGTTCAACTGCGCGACGCTTCTAACGACCCAGGTTGATTTCTCTCTCGCCGGCGACCTCTTGCTGTTCACCGACGACGACCAGCTTGCGTCCCTCGACGAGCTCATGACCGAGCGCGGTTACCTCGATGGTTCGCGCATGGCCAACGTCTTCAACATGATGCGGCCGCGCGATTTGATCTGGCCCTACATCGTCAACAATTACATGCTCGGCAAGAAGCCGTTCCCGTTCGACCTGCTCTACTGGAATCAGGATTCGACCCGCATGGCGGCGGCCAATCACAAATTTTACCTGCGTGAGTTCTATAACGAGAACCGCCTAGCGAAGGGCAATATGGTCATCGCCGGCAACCGGCTTGAACTCGGCAAGATCACGCTGCCTATTTTTGAAATCGCAGCGCGTGAGGATCACATTGCGCCGGCACCGTCAGTTTATCGCGGTTCCAAGCTCTTTGGCGGCCCTGTCGAGTTTGTGCTTGCGGGCTCGGGCCATATCGCCGGCGTCGTCAATCCCCCGGAAAAGGTCAAATACCAGTACTGGACCGGCGGCAAGCCTGCGGGCGAGCTTGCCGATTGGATCGCAGGCGCCAAGGAGCACCCGGGCTCCTGGTGGCCCTACTGGATCGAGTGGCTCGGCAAACGTTCGGGCGGCTGGACCATTCCGCGCATTCCCGGCCAAACCCTCGGCGCCATCGAAGACGCGCCGGGCACCTACGTCAAGGCGCGGTGATGCGCACCTTCACGCCACCACGAATTCGCCTTCGAAGTCGGCGGGCCAGAGCACCGTGAAATCTTCCCCGCCGCTATCGCGGTAGGCAACGGCCGCGATTTCGAGATTTTCGCTGGCCGCCGTTTCGACCAGCGGCTCGATCTTTTCCCATACCTTCGACGGGTTCTTGGTGTTGAGGAACAGATTGACTACGCCCTCGCCAGGCTCGTGACCATCGACCTCGGCAATTTTCGATCCGTCGAGCACACTGATCAAATGGTCCTCTAACTCGATGACCTTGTCGATCGTCTCTTCGTCATCGCCCTGGAACTGCAGAACGAGCTGATACATCATGGTCACCGCCCTCTATTTGATCCGTCGATAGCCGCGTCTCAAACTTGCTCCAAGGCCTGGGCGAGATCGGCAATTATGTCGGCTTCGTCCTCAATGCCCACCGATAAGCGCACAACCTCCGGTCCCGCACCCGCCACTGCCCGCTGCTCGTCCGTCAGCTGCCGGTGGGTCGTGGACGCCGGATGAATGACGAGGCTGCGCGTATCGCCGATATTGGCGAGATGCGAAAACAGCTTCAAGCCGGAAACGAATTTGACGCCCGCTTCATACCCGCCCTTGAGGCCGAATGTGAATACGGCGCCTGCACCTTTTGGACAGATTTTCTTGTGGAGTGCGTGCCCGGCATTGCCCGGCAATCCCGCATAGTTCACGAACGAGACTTTGGGATGCTTTTCCAGAAAACGGGCTGTTGCAAGCGCGTTGTCGCAATGTCGCTGCATGCGCAGAGGCAGGGTTTCAGCGCCGGTCAGCAGCAAAAAGGCATTCAGCGGGGCGATAGCCGGGCCGATATCGCGCAATCCCATGACGCGCGCGGCAATAGCGAACGCAAAATTGCCGAATGTCTCGCCGAGCACCATCCCGTTGTAAGACGCGTTTGGCTCGACAAGTGTCTTGTAGCGATGCCGGCTCTTCATCCAATCGAACGTTCCGCAATCGACAAGCGCGCCGCCGATCGAGTTGCCATGCCCGCCGATGAACTTGGTCAAGCTATGCACGACGATGTCGGCGCCGAAGTCTTTCGGGCGGCAGAGGTACGGTGTTGCAAGCGTATTATCGACGATGAATGGCACGCCCGCTTTCTTGGCGATGGCGGCAATTGCGGGCAAGTCGATGACGATGCCGCCGGGATTGGCGATGCTTTCGCAAAAGATCGCCCGCGTGCGCTCCGTGATGGCCCGTTCGAACGACGCCGGATCGAGGGCGTCCGCCCATTGCACGCGCCAGTCGAACTTCTTGAACGAGTGGTTGAACTGATTGACCGAGCCGCCGTAGAGCTGCCGGCCTGCAATAAACTCGTCGCCCGGCTCGAGAAGTGTGTGGAACGTCAGAAATTGCGCCGCGTGTCCGGAGGCAACCGCCAGCGCCGCCGTGCCGCCTTCGAGGGCCGCGATACGCCCTTCGAGCACGGCCTGGGTCGGATTGGTAATGCGCGTGTAGATGTTGCCGAAGGCCTGAAGGCCAAACAGCGATGCCGCATGGTCTACGTCATTGAAGACGTAGGAGGCCGTCTGGTAAATCGGCGTTGCCCTTGCGCCCGTTGCAGGATCGGGGCTCGCGCCCGCGTGCACCGCGAGAGTTGCAAACTTGGGTTCGGGCGTAGATGACATCTCTCAATTCCTCGCTTGGCAACTTCAGCCGCCAAGGAGGATGAGGCGCGGCGCCCTGTCAATGGGCGCAAGCAAATTTGCATAGCACAATTCGAATGGCTCAGATCTTCGCGATCTGACCGGCAACGCCGCAGTGCCATTTCTTGATCGTCCAATTGGGATGGTCGCCGATCCACTTGGCCATTTCCATCTGGCCAAAGCTCATGCACTGCTGGGCAGATACACTTTCGGCTTCAAAGTTGAGATACACGTCCTTACAGCGGGACGGTTCGTCAACCATGCATACGGCAACAACAAGCTCTATCATTCTACACCCCCAGGTGTTGAAAGGCCGATCGCTCGGCGAGCGATCTAGTCTTGACCCTGGGCGTGTCCTCGAAGACGGCTTTTTTTGACCTACTTATGACCTACAATGTTGCGACGAGAGTATGCAGATTGGGTTAACTGCTCAAGATCTCATCGGCCACAGTTTCTGCCTGGTTATCAGTCAGGCAAAAATTCAAACTATGATGTGGCGAGAATGCACCTGAAATCGCCCAATTGTTGCCCAATCGCGCCAACAAGCGTGACCTGAATTCTGGCACGCATCTTGAGTTATCCTCAAGTGTCCCCGTTCCCCATGCCTTTTTGGGGACCGGCAGGCCACAGTTTGATTCGGAATAACTGTAAAATTCTGGATGGTTCTTGCGCCCGCGGATCGATCTGCTGCAATCGGATATCGGGGCAGTGCGTGCGGCTGGTCGTTCGTAGAAGTATCTGAGGGGTCATGTTGAATTCGCAAGGAGCGGCGCCGGTTTCCACAACCGCGAGCGCCGAACGTCTGACGCTCGCCTGGTTGGCCAAACGCTCGGTACTTTGGGCTCTAATTGTCGCTATTGGCATTGGCGCGGCCTGCGGCCTCTACGCTCTTGCAGGCGAGCAAGACAGCGCTGCCGCCGCAGGTGCGCTTCCCTCCCAAAAAGCAGTCCAGCCCAAGGGCTGACACTCTGCGTCACACGGCGTCCCTGGCAGGGTCATAGTTTCGCTCAACGGAGCTGCGAAACAAATCTATGACTTGGTTAACTGTCTTGCGGTGCAATGTTCCGCGGCACAACCGAACCCCGGCCGGCCCCGGTCAAATGACACGAAGGCCCATGACACGAAGGCCCATGACCCGACGGCACATGACGCGAAGGCACATGACACGAACACGCGACATCGCGACAGCATTTGCAGCGGCAGTCCTTATGGTTGCCGCTACAGTTCAAGTGTCTGCGGGGGCCCCCTCGTCGTCGCGCAGTGCGCCGCCCGCCAGTGTGGCACAATCTGGCAAATCGACCGATCCCCAGCCGCAGCCCATTGCCGTACCCAAGCTGTCGCGAGACGCTCTGTTGCTGTCGGCTAAAGGGCGCGCCGCCCGCCAAGCCGCCATCTCGAAGGTCAAGGTATGGGCAATTCAGCTGCAGAAATTCGACGTAGCGGCCGCGAAAGCCACCAACGCCGACATGCTCGTTACCGACGCCACGACGGCATCCATCACCGGACAGCCCTTCACCGCAAACGAAGTTGCCTCCCTCAAAGTCAAGCCGGACGGCAATAAACGCCTCGTCATTTCTTACCTCTCCATTGGCGAAGCGGAAGATTACCGGCCCGACTATTTTACCTCCGAATACATGGAAGAAGACGCGCCCGATTGGCTGCTCTCGGAAAACAAAGTCTGGAAAGGCAACCGCATTATCCGCTTTTGCAACGAAGGCTGGCAGCAAACCATCCTCGGCGACGAATACGGCATGAGCGTCTACAACAGCGTCGAGTTTTCCCCACTCTATAAGCTCATCGAACTCGGTTTTGACGGCGTCTATCTGGATCGCGTCGACGTCTATGCCGAAGTCCAAAAAGACTGCCCAGATGCTGCCAACAAAATGGTCGCGTTCGTCGAGCGCCTTGCCGCCCACGCACGCAAACGCAATCCCAACTTCATCGTCATTCAGCAAAATGCCGAAGAACTCTTGCGGCACAAGCGCATGATCGACGCCATCGATGCGGTTGCCAAGGAGGACCTGTTCTACGGCGTGGATCACTCGCAAAGCCCAAATCCGCGCTCCATGGTCGATAGCACGCTTGAAAATCTCGCCGTCGCCAAGGCCGCCGGACGGCCTGTGTTTATTCTCGATTACCTGAACGATCCCGAGAAGCGCCGCATCGATAGGGCCAAAATCGAGGCCCAGGGGTTTGTGCCCTATATCGGTCCCCGGCCGCTCGACAAGCTTTGGCTCCCGGGTGCGGACGGCTAAGGAACGCAATTGCTTCTCGCCCGCGAGCCGGATAATCATTTTGGCAATGCATTTATCGAGATTGTCACATATTTTCGCTGGCGCGCTCTGCCTCGCGTGTGCGCCTGTTTCCGCCGCACAGGACCGCGCGCAGGAACGCCCAGTGGCCCAGCGCGACAAGCAACAGGGGGCAATTGCCGATAACGCCGCGCTTTCGCGCGAGAGGCGCGCTTTGCTTGCGCCGGTGAAATCGTGGACCGTGCAGCTGCGCTATGTCGATCTCGCGGCCGTAAGTGCCGCTCCCGTCGATCTCGTCGTTATCGACCACGCCCGGCATCCAAAACAGGTGACGGAAGTCTTCTATACGCCCGGCGACATTCTTGCCCTCAAGACACAGCCCAACGGCCGGCGCCGGGTCGTGCTCTCCTATCTTTCAATGGGGGAAGCCGAGCGCTACCGCTACTACTGGAAACCCGAATGGGACAACTCGGAGACCCGCCCCCGCTGGCTTGGCAAAGAAAATGCCCAGTGGCCCGGCAACTTCCTGGTGAATTACTCGGACCCCGATTGGCAATCGCTCATTTTTGGCTCCCCCGCGAGCTACCTCGACAGCATTATCGCCGCCGGGTTCGATGGGGTCTATCTCGATCGCGCCGACGCTTTCGAAGACGGAGACGATGCGACGCCCGCTAAAACCGATGCCATGACCGGCTACATCAAGCGTCTCGCCGATCACGCGCGGCGTCTCAATCCGCGTTTCTTGATTGTCATGCAAAACGCCGAAGCGCTCCTGCGCGATCGCTCTCTGCGCACCAAGCTCGATGGCGTCGCTAAAGAAGATTTGCTTTACGGCGTCGATCACTCGGAAGCGGCCAATGCCAAGGATATGGTTCGCGAAAGTCTCAATTATCTAAGGCTCGGCAACCGCGCCGGCTTGAAGGTGTTCTTGCTTGAATACGTCAGATCGCCCGATTCAATCGCCAAGCTGCGCACCCTTGCCCGGCGCGAGCACTTCTTGCTTCATGTCAGCGAGCGTCATCTCGACAAACTGACGCTTGACGAGATTGGCGGCGCCAAACCTGCAGCCTCAGGCACGCCTAAACCGAACTAAAGCCTTTTCTCCGTTTGACAGGCGCCGGCTTTATACCCGTTCAGCCAGAAATTGACGGCGCATTTTGTTGCTTATTTCGGTGGCGATTTGCCGTAGGCTCTAGTGTAGCGCATCTGACGTTTGGTCCCCACTTGCGGCTGGACTCGAAACCAAACGTCGGAACCAAAAGCTACACTAGATTCATAGAGTTGCTAGTGTTCCTTTTGGTTCCGACGTTTGCTCTGGCGAGTGCTGCAAAGGGAAGCAAATGTCGGAACCGGAACACGAGCGCCGGCATTCGAACGCGATTGGCGCGCGGCCGGCGCGATAACTGGAGACGGGCTAATGCCGGACTGGGTGTGGACGATCCTGCTGCTGATGCTGATTGCAGCCCTGATTTATGCGGCGTTCTGGTTTGGCCGCGCCATGGCCCGGCAAGAAAATTCCAGCGCCGCAAGCGGCCCCCCAACCGGCCCCGAAGCCGAGCCGCACGAGGTGCGTGTGGAAGCTACTCAAGAGCGGCGCACGCCTCCAAGACCGACGGCACCTCCGCCACCCGCGCTTGCGGGTAGCCGCGACGGCCAGTCCGGCTATCAAACGGCTGCAGCCCCAAAGCGCAGTGCTCCGCCGCCGGCAACTGCGGCCGGTACTTCGGCACCGGCGCCAGGACATGCGTCCGCCTCTCGACAGCCCGAACGCCGAAGTGCGCCGCCACCGGCAGCCGCGGCCGGCGAAAGGACCGCGAGTGCCGGTCCACAATCCCATCCCAAACGCACGGCTGCTCCGCCGCCCGCGCAAGCTGCATGGTCGGGCGGCAAGCCCGATCCGGCCAAGAAAGGCTAATGTCCTCCGCAAGCACCGGGCATCGGAGTGTTTGTGATTAAGTTTGAAACGCCGCTCTAAATCCCCCTCCTCTCAGAGGAGGGGTTAGGGGTGGGGTGAAGGTCTTGGCGTGATAGGAGTTTTTTCTTCCGGACACGCACCTCGGTCTTGGCGCTATGTGCATTACTTGTATCCCGGCTCGGACGGCTATCGAGCGCCCATGTTTCGCACCGCCTGCCACATGCCGCGCGGCGACGGCCAACGCGACGGCGTCGCGGCAACGATCGATGGATTGTTGCCGATGAAGGTCAGATAGTTGAGCCGCGATAGTGTGCGGTCGGCGGCAACGAGCGCAACGCCACTGGCGATAAACGCCGCCAGAAAGTATCCGGCACCGTAGTATTCTTCACCCCACAACACCGACACATAGGCGAACGCGGCATTGAGCGTAAAGAACAACGCCTGAAGCGCAAAATACAGACGCCGCCGGTCGAAGAACACGACAATCGAGGTCGCGGCAATAAAGACGAACATGAAGACCGATCCGATAGCTCCGAAACGCAGAATGGCAACCTGGCGGAACTGCAGGTTCAAGATCTCGACGATCGCCGGCGCGGAGAGCGCGAGAACGGCGGCAATCGCCGCCTGCGCTACCGTGATGAGCGCGAGGCTCTCGAACGAAAATCCTTCGAGCCGAACACGCGCGGTCTCAATCTGATCGATCGTGCCGTGTCCCTGCACGGTGCCGAAGTAGGCCTGATAGCGTTCGAAGAATTGCGTTTCGAGCTTCATAACGAATTGCGCGAGCGCCGGAATAATAACGAGCGAGGCTATGAACATCGCACCATCGTAAAGCGGCGCGTGAATGAGGCCGCCTTCGACGCTGAGGCCCTCGCCGGAAAACCAGAATATCCATTTGTCGATCCAGATGCCCGCCGTTCCGAGTAAAGCGCCGGCCGCAAGATACCCATAGCTGCGATGCCCCCGCAGAAGGGTGCCGATGGCGCCGAATGCGTCGTGGAGGGGAAACGGAAAGGTTGCGAAAACGCGCAGCGTCAACCCAACGAAGGTCACCGCGAGCCCGGTGGCAAAGCCCCAAACCATACCGGGTGCGCCAAGTCCCGCCAGGGCCGCCGCGGTGGCGCCTGCAATCGAGACGGCAAGGCCGGCCAGAAACGACCAGGTAATACCCCTGTAATCGCGAACCGCCCCGCAAAACGCCACGGCAACCCAGATGAGCGCAACAATCGACGTGGCAGCATAGAGCGCAATCGCCAGTTTCGGCGGCACCGCAAAATAAGCAACGAGCGCGGCAACGCCTAGAGCGACGGCCGCCAGCGCCAGCGTAAAACCGGCGACCAGCAAGGGCCGCACGCTTTCGGGCTCTCGCTTCCACAGCCGGTCCGCAAGCAACCGCGTCGCAACGATTGTAACCGGCGCCGTCAGAACCAGCGACGTCGCGAAAGCATAAATGACAACCGCGCGAAACGTTGCGAGGGTATCGTGACCGGCGATCGTTTCGGTGAAAGCCGTAATCGACAACAGGCTGAAGATTGTAAACAGCCATGGCCCCGCTGCAATGACCGCGGCGTGCCCCGTCGATTTGATGACGTCCGAGAGCGACTCTTGCTGATTGAGTGCGCGCAATGCAAAGCCGATGCCCGCCATGATCAATCGGCTCCTTGCGGCGAAAGCGCAGGAGATGCGCTGAGATCGGGCATTTTTTTCAGCCGCTCGTAGAGGGTGGAATAGGCGCCCGCAGCCTGCTCCGACGTGTAATGGGCCGATACGCGCGCTTTCAAAGCGTCGCCCGCCGATCTGCGCCAGCTATGATCGGTCAAAAGCCGGCCCGCGGCGGCAGCAATCTCGTCCGCCGCCGCAAGATGCGTGATCTCGCCTCCCGGTCCAAAGTGCGGCGTCTCATCCGCGCGGCCCTCGATGATCTCCCGGCACGATCCAACATCCGTCGCAACAAATGGGATACCTGCGGCGCCCGCCTCAAGAATAACGAGAGGCTGGCTCTCGCTCAGGCTCGTCAGCACCAACACGTGAATTTGGCCGAGATAGTCGAGTATGTTGACGGCCCCTGTGAATGCGACGGTTTTCTCCAGGCCATGCTCGGCGACGAGACGGCGGCATTCTGCGTCGTATTCGGGATCTTCTTCGACCGGCCCGATGACCCAGGCTCTAAGATCGGGGATACGCTCGGCCAGGATGCGTGCGGCCTCGATGTAGGTCTTCACGTCTTTGATGGGGACGACGCGGCCGATGAGTGCCATCGTTGGGCGGCTAGACGCGGGTGCCGGCGCGATGTGGGCAAATTTTCTTACGTCGATGCCGTTGGCGACGACCGCGAGCTTTTCTTCGCCGGCGCCCAGATTGCGCTGCGGCCCCTGGTTATCACTGTACAAAGTAATGATGCTCGTCGCCGCGTCATAGCACGTGCGCGCGTAAGCTTCGAACGCGCGCACCCACATGTCGCGCAAATCGAAGCGGGGATCGTCGAGCGCGTGGCCTTTATCGATCGTGTCGGCGACCCAATCGGCCATCAAGAGTTCGATGCGCCGCTCGTTGGTATAGATGCCGTGCTCGGTGAGGACGGCCGGCCGGCCTGTTTCAAGCCGCGCGCGCGCCGCTAGCAATCCGGCATAGCCCGTCGAGATGGTATGATAAACGTGCGCCTTGGGCAGCGGGTGCTCGAGAACCGCCAACAAGCCGCTCAGCAGCGCCCTCCAAGCCCAGAAATAATGCAGGAAAGAGCCATTCGGCATTTCGCGCCGGTACATGTCTTGAACCAGCTGCCAGGCCGCCGGCGAATTGAACAACTCGTCGAGCCCCATGTGCACGCGCGTGCGGCGCAACTCGTCGATCAAATCTGCGAGCGGTGCCGCGCCGCCTTCCGTCATGAGACGCGTCAAGCGATCGCCGAGTTGATCGGTGTTGGGCGGAACCCGGCCGCGGCTTTTCGGCTTGGCGCCGAACTGCTGCAAGTAGAGATGCTGGAAGCTTGCGAGATTGGCAGGCGCCGGATAGCGCGAGGCCAATCCCATTGGGCGCGGCCACAGCGATACGATCGAAAAGCTTGTCTCCGGTTGCGATTTCATCAACCAGTCGAGCCACGACGAAACCCCTCCCGGAACATAAGGGTAGCAGCCTTCCACGATGAGGCAGACATCCACGCCATCGGTGCTTTGCAGTGCGGCGGCTGCGGGCGCGCTCATGCTGCGTGCCTCGCCGCGGACCGGCGCAAGCGCAAAGCCGGGTGCTGCGTGATGCTGCGAACGCGGCGCAGAACACGGAGATCCCTAAAGCGAGCAGAGTTCAGCAGGTAGCGCTCGATTGCAGCACCTGCACCCGCGTCCGAAACCGCAGCCACCGAGGCAATGTCGGCACCCGCCGCGAGCGAACGCTCGAGAATTCCAAGTGCGGTGGCGCGGCAAATTTCCTGCTCCGGCCTATCGACAAGGCTACACCCTTGCAGGGCTTGCATCTCGCCGAGGCGCATCAGGGCACGTGGGCCCGACGCATCTTTGCCCTCGCAAGAAAGCCGCTTGATGCGTGTCTTCAAGTTGGCCTTGACGTGCGCCACGACGGCGGCGGCCTGCACGCGCACCACCGGTTCGGGGCTCTTGAGTGCCGCTTCCAGGACGGGCGTATAATCTGGATGAAAGTGCCGCGCGATGAGACCGAGCGCTTTTTGGCGTTCGTCCAGTGTGCCCTGTTCGATGACAGAGCTGAAATTGAGCGGAGCGGGTGTGTCGAGCCGCGGCACGCGCCCCGACATGATGCGGTCATAGAGTTCGGTCGCCGGCTCCGGCCGCCCGGCTGAGGCCAGACGCTCGTACCATTCTTTGAGAACGCCGCTTGCCGCGCCCGGTGCCGCGCCGGGTGCTGCACCCTCGCGGTTGTAGAGCGGCAAGGCCGCCAGCGCTACGGCCGCGCCCGCCGGTCCTGCGACCATGACGACGAGCAGGATCGTCGCCGCCATCGACACGTCGCTGCCCTGTTCCCGCCCCGCGAAAAGAAATATCCCGAGGGCTGCAACAATAGCGGCATGCAGAGCAAGCGTGACCGGGACGGCAACATCCGACGAAAAGCCGAGTAAAAGCACCACCGTTTCGCCGGCCAGCGCCAAGAGTGCGCCCGCCGCGTCTCTGGTATGGGCTGCGGAATGCGCGGACGCTCGATCCGGATCGTTGACCGCTCTGGGCGACGCGGGCGTCATGTTCTGCCACCAATCACTGCACGACGATCGGACGGGATTGATTTCGCGCTACAATCTCGCCGCCGGGCGGGGCTGCTTCAACGCTCTCCGAAACCGGCCCTTTTTGCCAGGACAGCTGGCGCCAACCGCGCGTGAGCCGCCCCGGACCGGCTTCTACCGTTTGGCTGGTCCGCTCTGTGTTATCGACCACAATACGCGGCTCGGCAAGCCACGGCGCGATGACGCGCGCGATCATTGCGAGCCGGGCTTCCAATTCTTCTGAGAGGTACGACGGGTCGCCGGCTTCAAAGCTTAAGAGCCCGATGACGCGCTTGGTTTCTGGGTGCAGAATTGGCTGGGCTGCATGCGCGACACCGGCAAGTACCGTTTCGTCCCCGTGTCTCAACACGCTCACGGCGCGGCGCTCGCCAACGGTCGCGCGATAAAGCGGATGGTGTGCCGGTAGCGAGCCAGGTAGCGAGCCCGGAAGCGGACCAGAAAGCGGACCTGGCACATGGGCGCTCGCGCCTTCGGCCGAAGTTGCGATAACGTCAAGCGCTGCGGGCGAGGCTGCAAAAACGGTTAGTCGCGCACTTGGAAAAACATGCTGCCGCAAAGCATCGAGCGATTGCGAAAAGCCGGCAGCGGGATCGGCGAATGCGGCGAGGCAATCAATTGCGACGGCGCCCGACGAGGGACCGGTCGACGTCAGCCGGCGTTCAAGCCTATGGCAGCGCGCCTCTAGTTCGGAAGCATAAGCGGCCAGGCTTTCGGCTTCCGCCGTTCGGCTATTGAGGTGGAGCTTCAGGTCTTGCTTGACCTCTATTTGGCGCAGGCGGAATTGACCGAGAACCAATGCCACGCCGATCCACAAAATCGGCAGCGCCCAAATTCTCAACAGGAAGGAGAACAAATTCTCGCCGATGGCCTGCTCGGGCAGCCCATTGATGGCATAGGCAAGAGTTGCGGCCGCCGCCGCCATAAGCCCCGCCACCGTGCCGTATTGCAAGCTCAGCAACAACACCGGCACCCAAAACGGGCTGGGCTCAAGGGTTGCAATTTCAACCCCTGGAATGAGCGAACAGACGAGATAGATCAGGCCGAGTATGAGGACGAGTTCGACAAATGCGCCGAGCGGCGGCAACACGGGCAGCCAGACAGCGCCGTGCGGCACGCGCAGTTTCTTCCAAATTTGCCGGATCGCGTTCAAAAGGCCCCTTTCGGCATAACGCTCGTGTTACTCTTAACGTCTCGCATTACTCTTAACAGCGACGGGACACGCCCAGCCAGCCGCTTGCCGAAAATACAGTCTTGCACCGGCCGGGGCAACGCTCCCTGGCAGATGAAACAAGTCCTGGTGAATATTGGTCGTTGATTGGTGTATTTTTGAGTCGGCTACGGACGAACTGCTGCAGGTTTTGCTGGAGATGCGGCGCTTGGCGCTGCATTTGGAGCAGCGGGTGCCGCGCGCGCCGATTTAGCCTTTTCGCGCGCCGCCTCCCGGGCCAATCTCTGCTTCTGTTTCAGCGATTTCAAAGATTTCGTACGCTGCAGCACGCGCGCCGTTTTGCGCAGCACCTTGGCGTTCTCCGGGGGACGGTTTTCAGACCGGCTTAACGGCACGCGCGAGCGGACGGACCTTAGTCCATGTGCGGCCGCTTGGCGTTCGGCGTCATCGGATACCTTGGCTAAAAGCGTTCGCCGCCACGGCTCAAGCGGGTCGGCAGTTAAGGTACGCGCTTGTTCGAACCGGATTTGGCGGCTTGGGCCTTTGCTCGGGCCGGCGTCGGGCTTGCCGGCAGTTGTCTCCCCTTCGATTTTCTTCTCGGTAGCCTCTTCACCACTTGAAACCGCCTCAGGCACCGAAAGCGGCGCGGCGGCGTTTCGAACCTGTTGCGCCTCTGCCTTGTAGCCGGCACTACTGAGAGCCTGAATGAGCTTCAAGAGCGGCTGTGAGGAAAGTTTTTTGATGCCAAATTTTTGGGCGCCGGCCATCGCGGTTTTCGCATCCTGCGCCTCGATCGCGGCCAAGATAAAACGAACGGCCGTCTCTTCGTCCGTCAAAGTTGCGTTATCGAGCCAGCCGCGCAAATAGTGCTGGGCTGCACTGGTCTGAGATTGCTCCAGCAAGCGTTCGGCGATTGTCAGCGCGATACTGTCGCCCGCTTCGCCTGCTTCTTTGGCGAGGGCGATGGCAGACGACGGAGTCTTGCTCTGAGCGAAAACGTCGATTAGGCCGACCGCGAATGCATCGTCCTTGGCAGACTTGATCCAGCGCAGCGCCCGCCGTTCCGCTTCTTTCGGCTGGTCTTGCTCGAGTAAAAATGCCAGCAACTGATAGCGTTCGCGCGGATCTTTCAATCGTTTCACGTCATCGATCGAACGCAAGATTGCCGCTGCTTGCGCGCTATCGCCTTCCGACGCCAGCAGTTCCGCCAATCGCGCCAAATCGTCGGGCCGGCGATATCCTTTCTGGCGGCACATTTGAATGGCGGCCTTCTCGCTATCGTAGTCGCCAAGTAATCTGTAGCTGGCAATGAGCTCGCGGCAAGCCAACTCGGAGTAGCGAACCTCAACTTCCGATTTCAGTGCAGCCATGCGGCGCTCGGAATCTTGCGTATTCCGAAAAAACTGCGCCAGCCTTTTCCTGAGTGCCGCATCGCGCGGCCTTTGTACGGTCATTTGCTCGAGTAAATCGCGCGCGCGCGCAACATTGCCTTCGTTTTCATGCAGCGCCGCCATTTGATGCAAAGTCCGGTAGCGCCTGTCGCCGCCTTGATAAGCTTGTTCCAGGATCGCCAGGGCTTCGCGCGAATGTCCATCGCGCTCGAGCATGGCAATACGCTCGTTGTCGCCCGGCAGCATGCCCCAGCCAGCCACAAGCGACAGTCCGAAAACTGCTCCCATGACGGCATGATGGGGCTTAAAGGCGCTAAAATTGGCGTTAGCCATCGCTGCACACCACTCTCAACTCGAGGGGCTCGGTCGCATCGGCTTCAATTTTGACTGTGAATACGCCCTGATTATCCGCTTTCGCAGCGATGCTCGTCGATGAAGAGCCTGAACGTTGCGCAAAAATTTCGTAACTGCGTTCGGCCGTTCCCTGCCAAACCATTTCTCCCGGACCGAACCCCTGAGCGCCGATCTTGAAACTGCACTCTCCTTCCGGTTGCAAATTGCTGAGCTGCCAGCGGCTTTCGATCAACTGCGGACGGTCTGGTCCCGCGCTCTGCGGAACTTTTGCAACATTGCGCATGACGATGAGGGCCGGTTCGGCTTCGGCATCGAGCGAAACGTAGAGGGCGCGATTGATTCTCTTGCTGCCCAGCACACCCTTGCTGCGCAAAACATCGACATCGATCTCTTGCGCCTCGTCGAAGCGAAACGTTTGCACGGCGCCGCGCCTTGAGATCGACCAGCTCATGGCGTCGACTTGTTCGATGACTGCATCGAAAAAACTGTCTGCGACAGCAGCATAGTCCGAGGCTTTGACAGGGATGACGGGCGAGGCGCGCGCCAAATTGAGAAAGTGCTTGATGGCCGCCAAGGACCCCGGCTTTTCACCCGAGTACATATGGTAATAGAGGTTGAAGGGTTTCAATCGCCGCGGGCTCTCGGTGTTGACGAGAGTTTGCTCAAGCATGAGCTGACCGTAGTAGGGGCCGCGCCAATTGTTAGTGTAGGTGTTCTCGTTGCTGTTGGCGGCATAGATCTGCCGCTCGGCGCCGATTGGACGGGCGATCGGCGGAACGTAAAAAACGGACGGAAACTCCGCATCGAGCCGCGTGTCGCCGCCGTTCATGTTGCGCACGCCTGCCAAGCGCGTGGCGCGAACAACGTCTTCGGAAGGTTCCGTGTCGCCGCTCCAAAGATATATCCCGGCCTTCTTGCCGGGAGGGGCAAAACTCTCCGAAACCGCCAGCGCCCCGCCAACCTCTTTCGAAATATCAAACGGCTCTTTGAGATAGCTTCTCGGCAAATCCGCGGAATCGGCGACATAGCGGCTGTGCGACTCCGAATTCTGCGCTTTTCCGGCGATCCGGTAGAGGAAGCCCCTGACCTTATCCATAACCGACGACGTTGGCCGGGCCGCTTGATCGATCATTGCCAGTTCGGCCTGCCGGTCGTACTTGTCGAAAAAACCCCAGGCGAAGGGATGCGTATATGTGTGACTTGCGACCTCGACTTGCGGAAATGCAAATAACTTTCTGGCACTCGCATGCGTTGTTGCCAAACCGCCGAGTTCGGGCGCGGCATCGCCAGCAATAAGGCCAACCGAGACCGGAAGATCGCGATAGGGCTCAATCGCTTCGACGCGGATCACGTCCGCTGCCGCAGCCTGCATTTCACGGTAACCTTCGATCTCGGAAATGTTGTTCCAGCCGTCGCCGTCGATGTGGCTGAAATACATGCGCCGCCCAAACAGCGTCGTCACATCGGGGATGGGGAACCGGTCTTCGCCAAATGCCAGTTTGAAAAACAGGAACGGGTTGACGATCCAGCGCACCTTGTCCGCCGCTTCGTCGTAATAGATCGTGAAGCCATCGGCGGCGTAACCGCCACCCGGACTGGTGACGATCAAGGCTGAAGACGGGACACCGCCGCCATCTGGAACGCTGGCCGAGAGGTGCACCTGGGCCGCGGCGGACGCCGGCTGCAGCACCTGAAATTCAGGCAGCACTCTGTCAATCGGCCGTTCGAAGCCCGCCATCTCTCTATTGATCGTCAGCAGCTTGGATTTGTGCGTAACCTTGACGAACTGATCGGTGAAGCGCAGGCCGAGTCTGGCGAAAATTCGCGTGACCGTTTCCTGCGTGCCAGCCGGCTCGGGCGGCGCGAGTTCGGCAAGACAGGCAAGGCGCAACCCAGCGCCCGTCGCCGCATCGAGCCATGCGAGATACCCTTTCGCATCCGCAAGCGGCTCCGAGAACCACGTCACAATTCCGCGGTACGCCTGCAGTTCGTCCCCGCGCGGCAAAACCCCATTGACGTCCATGTATGCCAATTTGTAGCCAAGCCAATTGAGCGGCATTTCCGCAAGGCGGTGCAGGCGCGAGGCTTCCGGCTTCTTTTCGTGGCGGCTGTCATAAAGCGCAAGGATTTCGCGCAGCACCGGGCGCGAGGTAAATTCGACTTCGATCGCGGCGGCTGGACGGCACATGAGCACCATCAGCAAAAATGCCGAAGCAAGTGCGACCGGCCGGAGTCTATCAAATGGGGTCACGGGCGTCACGGTTTCTGCCTATTGAACGGCACGTATGGGCGTCACGGCGCACAAGCCGATCCGGACGTTGCCAATCTACGCGGGCGGCATCGAGCCCGGCAAGGCCACGATTTCGTGTTGCCTGCAAAACACCAATTCATGGTTGTCTCCGATTACTGCATTGGGTGTGCCAACTTGGATGTGCCAGATTTGGTGTGCCAGATTGGGTGTGCCGGCCGCGCTGAGCCTTAAGGGATAAACCACCTTTCCTGCTGCATAGCTTCTTTCATAAGAAAAAGGCGAATTCGGCAACACGAGCATCCTTGAAAACACTTCGCTTCTACCGCTATCATACCGGCTTATGCGTGGGGTAGACTGAGGGCCGGAAAGTAATGACGGAACAACAAAAGAAGTTTCCCGAGTTCTACGTGACCGCTCCACAACCCTGCCCGTATTTGCCGGGCCGCCTTGAGCGCAAGCTTTTTACCCATCTCACCACCGATAAGCCCCACGAGTTGATCGATCGCCTGCTGACGACCGGTTTCCGGCGCAGCCAGAACATCGCCTACGTGCCCTATTGCGAAGGCTGCCAGGCGTGCGTGTCGGTGCGCGTCGTCACGGCCGAGTTCGAGATGGACCGGTCCATGCGCCGCGTCATGGATAAAAACCGGCGCCTCGTCGCGCGCCGCATCGCGCCTAAGCCCGGTGCCGAGCAGTTCGGCCTGTTCCGCGACTACATCGACGCGCGCCATAGCGATGGCGGCATGGCCGATATGTCGGTGCTCGATTATCGTATGATGGTCGAAGATAGCGTGATCGATACGTTCCTCACCGAGTACCGCGAGAAACCCGAAGACGCCGGCAACCTCGACATTGCCAGTTGGCCCTTGAAAGCCGTCGCACTCTGCGACCGGCTCTCGGACGGTGTTTCCATGGTCTACAGTTACTATGACCCGGACGCCTCCGCGCGCAGCCTCGGCACCTACATGATCCTCGATCATATCGCCTTCGCGCGCCGCATCGGCTTGCCGTATCTTTATCTCGGATACTGGATCGAAGGTTCGCAGAAAATGGCCTACAAAGCGCGCTTTCAGCCCCAAGAGCGCTTGAACCCCGACCGATGGGAACGCTTCATCGAACGCTGAACCCGGCAGGTTCGCCGAGCGTTACTTCCACAATTCCAATTCGATTTTCTCGAACATGTACGACCATTTGCCGGTCTGCGTCTCGACCAGCAAGGTCATGCGCGCTCTCAGTTCGAGGAGCAGCGCGCAATCGGGTGTTTTGGCCGACGCGCCCTCCTGTCCCATGGTTGAAATGGCGGTCAGCAGTTCGTCGGTTTTTTGATCGTAGTCTGCGATCTTGTCGTCGCGCACGAAGGGAGCGGCTTCTTTCAAGAACTGGTCGTGTGCCCAGCCGCGCTTCACTTTAAGCTGACGCAGCTTGTCCTGGAAGGCCGGCTTGTTCTTGGTATTGAGGTCGCGCAGGCCGCCGGCCGCGTCTTCAACGACGCGCTCGAAATCGCTTTTTGCGCAGTCCCGATCTTGAGCAAGGGCCGGCGGCGCAAACGACACCAGCACGGCAAATATCAGCCGCCCACACTGCCCGCCGCAGCGCGCCCCGCACCGCCCCATGAATTGCCCCATGAATTGCCCGGTCCCCATGTCGATCAGTCCTAGCGGTCCCTTCCTGCCTCGGCAATGACCCGAATGACGATCCACTCGCTTCATTTCGCCATTGCAGCGCAAAAAGCCATTCAGATGCCCTGTCCGAACTTATTGGAGCGGGGGAAACCCTTGGGCGCGAGCCGCCCGGCTTGCGCCCGTTCGCCCACCCAGTCGCGCAGTTCACTCCAGGATAGCGTAAACTCGCGCCCCGCGCTGTCGAGCCAAGTGAGGCCATCGGACTTCTTGAACACTCTGACGTCCGAGAGCGCGCCATCCTTGAAGCGCTGCAGAATAACGCCCTTGCCGCGCGTCATTTCATTGACCTCGTCGAGCTTGAACACCAGCATCTTGCGGTTCTCGCCGATCGTTGCCACGCAATCTCCCTCGACCGGTACGCATATGCGCGCTTCGTCGGGTTCCGTGACATTCAAGACCTGCTTGCCCTTGCGGGTCGATGCCACCACTTCTTCCTCAGAGACGATGAAGCCATAAGCGCCGGTCGATGCGACGAGAAGTTTGCGCGAGGCGTCGTAGACGAAAATCTCCGCGAACTCGTGGTTCTCTTCGAGATCGACCATAAGCCGGACAGGTTCGCCATGCCCGCGCCCGCCGGGAAGCTGGCTCGCTTCAAGGGTGAAGAATTTTCCGTTGGTCGCGAAGAGAATGATCTTGTCGGTGGTCGAGGCTTGAACCGCGCGCTTCAATTCGTCGCCCTGCTTGAACTCAAGCTTCGAGAGATCGTCCTGATGCCCCTTGAGCGCGCGGATCCAACCCTTTTCCGAAAGTATAATCGTAATCGGCTCTTTTTCGACCAGCGCTGCGTCGAGGTCGATATCCATATCCGGGGCGTCAGCGAAGGCAGAGCGGCGGCGCCCAAGCGGCGTCTTCTTGGAATAGCGCTCGCGCGTCGCTTTCACTTCCCCGGTGATGCGCTCCCACTGTAAATCGTCCGACTTCAAGAGCTGCTTTAATTCGCGCCGATCTTTCGAAAGCTTATCGTGCTCGGCTTTGATCTCGACTTCTTCGAGTTTCGACAACGAGCGCAAGCGCAAGTTCAGGATAGCTTCGGCTTGGACGTCCGACAGCTTGAACTTGGCCATCAATTTGGCCTTCGGCTCGTCCTCGCGGCGAACGATGCGTATAACTTCATCGATATTGAGATAAGCGATCAGATAACCGTCGAGCACTTCGAGCCGGTGCTCGATTTTCTTCAAGCGGTACTGCGAACGGCGCACGAGCACTTCGATGCGATGCTCGAGCCATTGCGACAGCACTTCGCGCAAGCTCAGCACGTTCGGGATCTGCCCCGCAGACAGCACGTTCATGTTGAGCCCGAAGCGGACTTCGAGTTCCGTCGAGCGGAACATACTTTCCATCAGCAATGCCGGATCGATGGTGCGCGACTTGGGCTCCAAGATGAGGCGGATCTCTTCCGCGCTTTCATCGCGCACATCGCCAAGGAGCGGCAGCTTCTTCTCGCTCATCAAGTCGGCAATTTTCTCGACCAGCTTGGCTTTTTGCACCTGATAGGGAATTTCGGTGATGACGATTTGATAGCCGCCGCGCCCCGTTTCTTCCTTTGACCATTTGGCGCGCAGCCGGAATCCGCCGCGACCCGTCTTATAGGCTTCGAGGATCGCCTCGCGCGGCTCGACGATGACGCCGCCGGTCGGGAAGTCCGGTCCCGGAATCATTTCGACCAGTTTTTCGGTCGTGGCATTGGGATGCTTGATGAGATGCAGCAGCGCCGCGCACAATTCGTCGGCGTTGTGCGGCGGGATATTGGTTGCCATGCCGACCGCGATGCCGGCCGACCCGTTCGCGAGCAAGTTAGGGAATGCAGCTGGAAGCACAACCGGTTCTTCGACGCGGCCGTCGTAATTGGGACGGAACGCGACCGTGTCCTCGTCGATTCCTTCGAGGATGTCGGCTGCGACGGCCGTCATGCGCGCTTCGGTGTAACGTTCGGCGGCCGGATTATCTCCGTCGATATTGCCGAAGTTGCCCTGACCATCGACCAGCGGATAGCGCACGGCAAAGTCCTGGGCGAGGCGGGCAAGCGCGTCGTAAATTGCCTGGTTGCCGTGGGGGTGATAATCGCCCATCACTTCGCCGACGATCTTGGCGCACTTCAAGTAGCCGCCCTCGGGATTTAGGCGCAACTCGCGCATCGCGTAAAGGATGCGCCGGTGCACGGGCTTCAAACCGTCGCGCACGTCGGGCAGCGCACGGTGCATAATGGTCGAGAGCGCATAGGCGAGATAACGCTCTTCGAGCGCCGTTCTCAGTTCAACGGGTTCAATCGGGCCTCCTGGAGAGTTGGGCCCCGGCAGAATCGGTTTTTGACTCATGGGCTGGGGTTAGCGTTCCTTGAGCCCAGGCTCAAGTCTTGAGTTGTATGCAGCGCCGCTTTACTTGGGATTGTTGCGCGAAATACCGATTGTAGATATTGCCGCTCAGCCCCAGCATGGCGCCCGCGCCACAAACAAAAATGGCGCCCGGGCGATTTATCGCCCGGCCACCCAGAATTCTCACTACACGAGAATACTATCACGAGAGCGTTGCGCTGCCCATCGTTTTCTATGGTTACCGACCGCATCGAATGGCCTTTAGCGCATTTACCTATCCAAATTCGCGAGAATGCGGCCGCGCGGCTCGGGCAACTTTTCTCCGCGCGGCAACAACACGCGCGTTTCCAAAAAATACCCGGTCAGTGCAAAACCATCCAAGATATCGCGCGTCGTCACCGCACCTGTGCGCGCTTTTGTCAAAAACGGCGGCAGTGCCAGCATCCGGTCGCGATAGGGCTCGCCGGCCGACGCCGAGACCGCGCGGCCCGACTTCGGCGAAACATAAATCAGCTGGTCGTTCGATCCCGTTGCCACGCATGCGCTTAGATCAAGACCGGCGCCCAGCTCCTCCAGCAGCGCCAGCTCCCAGCGCACCATCAGCGCCGGCCATACCGTTACGTCGTCGAGGAACCCGAGTACGAACAATGTAATTTCGTAGAGATTGGGATGGGAATCGCGTTCCGGCAACATCCGCAGCAACGACGAGAGTGTCATCAAAGCCGAAAGGGCCGCGTCGCTCTCCATCGATTCCGCCGCAAAGCCGCGCCGCAATTCGAGCGTGATGTGGCCAAGCTGTTCCGACAGCCGCGCCTTCCATGTCGCATCGACGTGATTGCCAACTTGCAGCAGCGGGCGCAGCCGCCGCGATCTCCCGCCATGCACCAACCCTAAGTGCCGCCCGTGCCCGCGCGTGAAGAGTTCGACCACAGCCGCCGTCTCGCCGAGCGGTTTGACCGAGAGAACGATGCCTTCGTCAGTCCATTGCATGGGAGTGCTTTACAACGGATTCCATGCGCCCGTGCCAAAATCGCTGCTTAAAGATCGACACCCTTGCCGTCCTTGCCCGCAGGTTTTTGTTTGGGATTTTGTTGAACGAGGCAGGGCGCGCCAAAAGCCACGCATTCGTAGGTCGCGTCGCCCTTCTTAAAGCACTTCAGAGATTTCTGAGCGGCCAAACGCCAGAGGTCGTAACCGGGTCCCGCTTTCAAGGCCTTCTCGCGCCATTGATCGAGCGCTATTTTCTTGGCCGCCAGTTCGTCGGGTGCAACGGCAATGTCACTTGAGACGACGGGCTGACAGATACGTACGGCGGCCATTGCGGCGGACGGAACCAGGAGAGTAAAACCGAATGCAACTGCGATTTTGGCAATAGATTTCATCGCGGCACCTTGCTTGATCAGTCCTTGGTCTCGTCAATCTTTCGGAAAATCGAGCCCCATCTCGCGATAGCGCTCAGGATCGCTGCCCCAATTCTCGCGTACCTTGACGAACAAGAACAGATGCACCGGCACGTCCGCGACTTCGGCAATCTGTTTGCGGGCTTCCATGGAAATCTGCTTGATCGTAGCGCCGCCCTTGCCGAGCACGATACTCTTTTGCCCGTCGCGCTCGACGAAGATTGTCTGCTCGATGCGGACTGCGCCGCCTTTGAGCGTCTTCCAGCTCGTCGTCTCGACGGTAATGGCGTAGGGCAGTTCTTCGTGCAGCCAGTGATAGATGCGCTCGCGCGTAATCTCTGCCGCGAGCTGGCGGACCGGCATGTCCGTGATGTCGTCTTCCGGATAATGCCACGGCCCTTCCGGCATGACACCCGCAAGATAAGTGCGCATATCCTTGACGCCGGTGCCGTTGAGTGCCGAGATCATGAAGAGCTTATCGAACTCCGCCCGTTTCGAGACTTCCGCCGTCAAGGCAAGCAGCCGCTCTTTTTCTTCGATCCAGTCGACCTTGTTTAAAGCCACAACTTTCAAGGCGCGCACATCCTTGAGCTTCCTCAAGATGCCGTCCGTGTCGCTGTCGATGCCCTTGGAGGCGTCGATCAACACGACAATCACGTCGGCATCGAGCGCACGCCCCCAAGCGGCGTCCACCATGGCCCGGTCGAGGCGGCGCTTGGGCTGGAAAATTCCGGGCGTGTCGATGAAGACGAGCTGGCTTTGATTTTCGATGGCAATCCCGCGCACCGGCACGCGCGTCGTTTGCACCTTGTGGCTGACAATCGAAACCTTGGCTCCCGCAAATGCGTTGACCAGCGTCGACTTGCCCGCGTTCGGACTGCCGACAACGGCAATGAACCCGCATCTCTTGGCTTGGCCGCCGGTTTCAGAACCCGCCACGTTTGCTCCTCACGCCTTCGCGCTTCAAAAGCGCACTTGCTGCTTCTTGCTCGGCGATGCGCTTGGAAGCGCCTTCGCCTTGGGCCGGAGCCGTTCCTGATATCATAACTTCGGCCGTAAAGTGCGGCGCATGATCGGGCCCCTTACGCGACACAACGGAGTACTTGGGCAACGCAAGCCCCTGGCCTTGGGCCCACTCCTGCAACTCGGATTTGGCGTCGACGGTGAGGTCCGGCGGATTATCCGACTGTTCGTGCCACAATTTGCGAACCACATTGCGCGCTTTGTCGAAGCCCCCATCGAGGAACACGGCGCCGAGAACCGCCTCGACCGCGTCGGCAAGAATTGTCGTTTTCTCGCGCCCGCCGCTGTCGGCCTCGCTTTCCGAGAGGATCAAGTGTTCGCCAAGACCGATACTGCGCGAAACCTTGGCGCAGGCTTCGCCCCGGACCAATCGGTTATAGCGGCGGGCCAACTCGCCTTCGGTAGCTTCGGGATGCTGGCCGTTCAGCACTTCGGCAATCGCAAGTCCCAAAACGCGATCGCCGATAAATTCCAGCCGCTCGTTGTCGCCGCGATCCGTCTTGCCGCCGCGCACGCTCGCATGCGTCAGCGCGCGCTCCAAGAGATCTGGATCCTTGAAGCGATGGCCGATTTTCTTTTCGAGGTCTTTAAATTTGCGCGGACGCAGCATGATAACTCAGACGTTAGCGCACGAGATTGAAGAACCGGCTCCAGCGGATATCGAAAGGCCAAGTCCAAGGAGAGTACCACTTGAGGGCACCGGGCTCGTCGACCTTAGCCGAGAAAAATATAACCTCGGCGCGGCCGACGAAGTTTTCGAGCGGCACATAGCCGACATGATACTGGGCCCGGCTGTCGGTCGAATTGTCCCGGTTATCGCCCATCATGAAGTAGTGCCCTTCCGGGACTTTGTACGGCCCGACATTATCGAAGGCGCCGTTCGGCTCGCTGTCCAGCACGTGATATTTGACGCCGTTGGGCAGGGTCTCTTCGAATACCGGAATGCGGCGCGGGCGATCGGAATCCTCAGCTGTCACAAACTCGCCTTTGCGCTCTTTCGGGATGGCCTGTCCGTTTATGAAAAGGACGCCCAGACGCACGGATATTTCGTCGCCCGGCAAGCCGATCACGCGTTTGATGTAGTCCGTCGAATTGTCGCGCGGCAGCTTGAACACGGCAACGTCGCCACGCTTGGGGGTGTCCGCAAAGATGCGGCCGGAGAAGAGGTTGGGACTAAAGGGAAACGAGTATTTGCTGTAGCCGTAAGAGAGCTTCGAGACGAAGAGATAATCGCCGATCAACAGCGTCTCTTTCATCGATCCGGACGGGATGTTGAAGGGCTGATAGAAAAAGACCCGGACGAACATCGCGATCGCCAAAGCTTCCGCTACGATGATCAGCGTCTCAAGCCAGCCCGACCGCGAGTGTTTGGTCATGACGCTCATCCAAATGCTCCAAATAAACGCCAAAAGGGCGGCGCGAGCCGGGGGCGTCGTTCAAACCCGGCCCGCTATAGCGAGTTTGCGCACCCCGCGCAATTGGCGGTCCGGCGGGACTGGCAGCAAATCACAACAAAATCAACACACAAGCCCAAATTATTGGGCCTCTTGGCCGCACGCCGGCGCCTTCACTGAGGTCCGGCCCGCGCCACCGCGTCCGCGCCGGCCCCATCGTTAGCGCAAGACGTCCTCGTCCTATCTCGACGGCCCCTTCTCGGGAACCGCCGAAATGATGACCACGGCTTCTGCAAGCGGGTATTCGTCCGTCAACGTGAGGTCGATACGCACCGTGTAGCCGGGCGGCGTCAATGACGCGAGATGCTTGGCGGCGCCCTTTTTGAGTTCCAAGGTGGGGCGGCCCGTCGGCGCATTGACGACACCGATGTCTTTCAGATGCACGCCCGACCTAAAACCCGTCCCAAGCGCTTTGGACATGGCTTCTTTTGCAGCGAAACGCTTGGCGAGCGTTCTTGCTGGATGGGCCCGCCCAAATGCCCGGCGCCGTTCCTGATCGGTAAAAACCTTTTCGACAAAGCGATCGCCAAAACGTGCGAGCGTCTTCTCGATTCTACGGATATCGACGATGTCGTTGCCAATGCCGATGATCATAGCGTCAATCCTCGCCGCGCGACGCCGCCAACTGCAGCTCAGCGCCGTCAATCGGCGCGCGCGTATCGTTCATGAGCACGCGCATGCGCCTGACGGCCGACGCCAATCCGCCGAAGATCGCTTCTCCAATGAGAAAATGTCCGATGTTGAGTTCGGCGATTTCGGGGATGCGCGCGATGGGCTGCACGGTATTGAATGTCAATCCGTGGCCGGCATGCACTTCAAGGCCCAAAGCGGCTGCGGCGCGTGCAGCGCTTGCGTGGCGTGCCACTTCGCGCGCCATACCATCGGCATTATTATCAAGTGCAAAATGGCAATACCGGCCCGTGTGCAATTCGACGATATCGGCGCCGGCCGCCGCACAGACTTCGATTGTTTTCAGTTCTGGCTCTACAAATAGCGACACCCGGATGCCGGCATCCTTCAGCCGCGTAACATACGACTTAAAAGACGGACCGGCACCTATGACGTCGAGGCCGCCTTCGGTTGTGCGTTCCTCGCGCCGCTCGGGCACAAGGCAGCAGGCGTTTGGCACATGCCGCAACGCGATCTCCGCCATCTCTGCCGTCGCCGCCATTTCAAGATTGAGCGGGCGCGTCAGTTCCGATTTCAAGCGCGCGATATCGTCGTCCGAAATATGACGCCGGTCCTCGCGCAGATGCGCCGTTATGCCATCCGCGCCGCCTTCGATTGCGAGATGCGCGGCGCGCAAAGGATCTGGGTGCCGCCCGCCGCGCGCGTTTCTCAACGTTGCCACGTGATCGATATTCACGCCCAAACGAAGATAAGGATGCAGCGCGGAAGTTTCTTTCAATTTACCTGCCATGTTACTCAAACATCCTCTGCACCGTTGCAACCGCCGGTCTTGAGCGCAGGCCCGCGAGGATATGATTGAGATGCACCAGATCGTAAACTTCAACCTCGATATGCATTTCGGTGAAGTCTGCTGCTTTGCGCACCATTTTAAGGTTATCGATATTGCCGCCCGTTTCGCCGATAATTCGTGCAATCTCGGCAAGCGTACCCGGCGCATTGACCGCTGTGACGCTGAGGCGCGCAGGAAACCGCTCGCGCCGCTCGGGATCGATATCCCACGTCACGTCGATCCAGCCCTCGTGCTCATAGTCTTTCAATCGCGGCGAGTGAATTTGGAATATGCGAATACCGACGCCCGGCGACAGCACACCAACGATGCGGTCGCCCGGCACCGCGCCACCAGGTTCAAAGAGCACGGGGAGCTGCTCGTCATGACCGCGCATCGAGAGAACACTATTGGCTTCGTTCCCGCCAGTGCGGAATTTAAGGCTCATCACCTTTTGGATGTTGAACCAGCCCTCCTGACCTTTCGCACGCCCGAAGCGGCGCGTTGGCTGATAGGCGGTTGCGGCTGCGCCAGACGGCAATAGCAGTTTCAGTGTTTCCTCGAGCGAGGCTTCGCTGCGACTGACGGCGGCAAGCGCATCTTCCAGTGCCTTGAGTGCGAGTTTTGGCAAGATAGCCTTGACCTTCTCGTCCGCGTAGTCGGCGCCGGCGTTGCTCATTGCCGAGACCAAGAGCTGGCGGCCGAGCGCGACGCTGCGCTTGCGTTCAGCTTCTCGCGCGGCCTTGCGAATGGCAGCCCGGGCGCGCCCGGTTACGGCAAAGGCTTCCCATGCTGCAGGACGCACATGAGTTTTCGAGGTTTCCACCACGACTTCATCGCCATTGCGCAAGCGCGTGTCGATCGGCACGTGCCGCCCGTTGATGAATGCGGCAACCGCTTCGTTGCCGATGTCGGTGTGAACGGCATAGGCAAAATCCAGCGGCGTCGCGCCGCGCGGAAGTGCAATAAGGCGGCCTTTTGGCGTGAAACAGAACACTTGGTCCTGAAACAGTTCGAGCTTCGTGTGTTCCAGAAATTCCTCGGGGTTCTCGGCCTCGAGCAACCCGGTAATCATCGTCCGAAGCCGACCGAACGGACTGTCGTCCGGCTTGCCGAACACCGCGCCATTGACCGGCTTATCAACCCCTGTTTGGCGCGCTTCCTTATAGAATGCGTGGGCGGCAATACCGAATTCAGCAACGCGGTGCATGGCGTGCGAGCGGATCTGCAGTTCGACGCGTTGATGGCGCGGCCCGTAAACCGTGGTGTGAATGGATTGGTAGTTGTTGCGCTTTGGGGCGGAGATGTAGTCTTTGAACCGTCCAGGCACCGTGCCCCACGTCGTATGCACGATGCCGAGCACCCGGTAGCAATCCTCGATCGAGTCGACGACGACGCGAAACGCAAAAATGTCGGAGAGTTGCTCCAAGCTGATTTGCTTGTGCTCCATCTTGCTCCAGATGGAATAAGGCTTCTTCTCACGCCCCGATGCTTCGGCCTTGATGCCCGCATCTGAAAATTTCCGTGCCAGCGCCTGGCGTATTTCTTCAACCAGGCCCTTGTTGCGCAGCCGCAGTTCTGCAAGCTTCTCGTTGACCGCTTGATAGGCATCGGGATGCAACCAGCGGAATGCATGGTCTTCGAGTTCCTCGCGCAGCGCCTGCATGCCCATCAAACCGGCCAGCGGCGCATAGATATCGAGCGTCTCTTCGGAGTTGCGGTGGCGGCTCTCGGGCTTCATGTGCTCAAGCGTGCGCATATTGTGCAGCCGGTCCGCGAGCTTCACCAGAAGAACGCGAATATCGCTTGAAATCGCAATCAGGAGCTTGCGGAAATTCTCGGCTTGCTCCGCCTTTTTCGAGACGAGATCGAGACGTTTGATTTTTGTTAGACCGTCAACCAAAGTGCCGATCTCGGGACCAAACATTTGATCGATTTCGGCGCGCGTCGCGTCCGTATCCTCGATCACGTCATGCAGCAGCGCGGTTGCCACCGTCGCATCGTCAAGCTTCAGCTCGGTGAGAATGGCCGCAACTTCGAGCGGGTGCGAGAAATAGGGCGCACCCGAAGCGCGCTTCTGGTTGCCGTGGGCCTTCATGGCATAAACGTAAGCCCTATTGAGCAGGGCTTCGTCCGCCTTTGGATCGTATTTGAGAACCCGTTCAACGAGTTCGTATTGCCGCATCATGGCCCAGCGCACTCCATGGCGCACTCCTTCAAGGGGCCAGCCTAGCCGAATTGGTGAGTCGTGTGGAAGGGAGACGTAGTGTGGAAAGGCTGAGGCACACTGTCATCAAGTCAGCGTCATCAAGTCAGCGCGCCTCTTTTAGATCAACGGCCCCGGTCGCGATCGCGGTCACGGTCGCGATCACGCGGATCGCGATCTCTGTCGCGGTCGCGCGGGCCGCCGCCCGATCCGAGACTCGCCGACGGCTCAAGGGGCGTCATGCTTTCCAAACCGCGCAGCAGCTGCTCTTCCGTCATGACGTCGACCTGTGTATCGCTCGAAGCATCGTCACGGCCCAGCGTCGGCGCGCGGCGTTCGGCAGGAAGAAGCGGAGCAGCAACCGATTCCGGCTCGTCTACCTCGGTGTTCTTCTGGATCGAGTTGATCAGGCCTTCTTTCATGTCTTCGGGCGAAACGGTCTTTTCAGCGATCTCGCGCAGGGCGATGACAGGGTTCTTGTCGTTCTCGGGAGCAACCGTAATTGCGCTACCGTTGGCGATTGAGCGCGCCCGGTGAGCCGCCAGCAGAACGAGTTCAAAACGATTTGGAATCTTATCAACGCAGTCTTCGACGGTGACGCGGGCCATGGGCGGGACGTCCTTGCTCTATTGGGTTGGCGATGTGTGAATTGTCACTGTGTATGGCACAGATAGCTAAAAAGCACAAAAAGCGCTGGCAGGCTATTCGACCCGCCGCGCAACGATCCTGCGTCAATAAATGCCACACTTTTTCTCGCGCCGCAAGATTGGCAGCTCACTCAGCGCGCCACGATCAGATAACTCATTGATTCACATAGGCTGTCGCCCCAAAAAGTACTCAAATTTTAGCGGATTTGCACTTTTTGCCGATATCAGTTTCCGGCGCCCGGTGGTTTCTCTTTTTTGGCACAGGTTCTATGAATTTTTTAGAAAAATACAAAAGTGATTGAAGGCGGCCGAGCGGCGCGACGACGACCCGGCGGGTAGTGGCCGGAAATTGCCCGGATGCGAGGCCCGAGGGCCGGTTTTAATAGGTGAACCAATGCACTTCCATTCCAGCGAACGCATCGCCCTCTTTATCGACGGCGCTAACCTCTATGCCACCGCCAAGTCGCTTGGGTTCGACATCGATTACAAGCGCCTGCTCGGCTTTTTCAGGCAGAAGGGCCACTTGGTGCGCGCGCTATACTATACGGCCCTGGCCGAAGAGCAGGAATACTCGTCGATCCGCCCGCTGATTGATTGGCTCGACTATAATGGTTTCACCATGGTCACGAAGCCGACCAAAGAGTTCACCGATGCGACCGGGCGGCGCAAGGTCAAAGGCAATATGGACATCGAATTGGCGGTCGATGCCATGCGTCTCGCGGACTCGCTGGACCACATTGTCATTTTTTCGGGCGACGGGGACTTCCGCTCGCTCGTCTCTGCTCTCCAGCAGAAGGGCAAGCGCGTCAGCGTCGTCTCGACGCTTCAGACCCAGCCGCCCATGGTTGCGGACGAATTGCGCCGTCAGGCCGATCAGTTCATCGATCTTGCCGATCTCGAAACTCAGGTCTGCCGCGATCCGTCGAGCCGCCCAGTCCGCGAAGCACGGCCCTTCCCGCCGCGTGGAGCGGCTGCCCCGACCCTGCGCGAATCGAGTTATCAGGAAGACGATCTCTCGGAAGAGGTCTGACGCGGGTAACCCTAGGATAACTTCAACATGAGCGGGAAGACTGAGACCAAGCCGAAAGCTGGTCCGGAAGCCCCCCGCTCATGCTCTCTCTGTCCTCGCCTCGCCGCCTACCGCGATGACAATAGGCGCGATGAGCCCGGCTGGTTCAATGGCGCGGTGCCGTCGTTTGGCAATCCTGACGCTCAACTCCTCATTGTTGGCCTTGCCCCCGGCCGCAACGGCGCAAACCGCACCGGCCGACCCTTCACGGGCGACTACGCTGGCGACCTTCTGTACGCAACGCTCCTCGAATTTGGTTTTGCACGCGGCAGTTACGAGGCGCGACCCGATGACGGACTGGTCCTCGTCAATGCCATGATCACGAACGCCGTGCGCTGCGTGCCGCCGCAAAACAAGCCGACGCCCGAGGAAATCACCACGTGCCGCCCCTTTTTCGAAGCGCGACTCGCGGCGTTACCCAAGTTGCGCATCATGCTGGCGCTTGGCCGGATTGCGCACGACCAAGCGCTCACAACATTGAAACTGCGAAAAGCCGAGTTTCCTTTCGGCCATGGGCGGCGCCATGACTTGATGCCCGGCGCCTTGAAGCCTCGCGCCTTGAAGCCTGGCGCCTTGAAGCCCGGTCTTGTGCTCTACGACAGCTTTCACTGCTCCCGCTACAATACCAACACCGGCCGGCTGACCGTTGACATGTTTCGGTCGGTATTTTCGGCGATCCGTGGCGAGATCGGCTAAAGCCGCGCTTCGTTTGTGTACCGGAGTCTTTCATGCGCAAGGGATTTTTCAGTTACGTTTGGCGCTTCAACGCGCTTGCCATTGCGGCGGTCAGTGCCATCGGATTGTTCGTTGGCACGTATGCCGCGTTCCAAATTGCCAAGGAAATATTCTACCGCCCCTATCAAGCGCAGGATATTGCGCGTGTGGAACCGAAAGACGGCGCCGATTCCCCACCGCAGCTTCGCACCGATATGTCGGTCATGAATTTTTCGCCGATTCGCGGCACCGAAACGCTCTGGGCCCACCTAACGGCGACTCAATCCTACGATTACCGCTATTCGAGCAAGGAAGCTTCCAGCACCCGCAACGTGATTTTCTACGACGTAAAGTCCGGC
>JANMNH010000094.1:0-12928 GCA_031373745.1 Hyphomicrobium sp.
CAGCCAGGAAATAGGGGTCACCGATGCTTTCCAGATACAGCAGCAGCAGCTTGAGATCCGGATCTTCCGCCACCCCCGACGCCAGTTCGGCGACTGTCACATCACTGTCGTTACCGGTCGCGTGCGAGTGGCGCACGCCGATGCCGCGGCTGCGCAGCAGGCCGTAAGGCACCACGCTCATCGCTCCTGATTGGCTGACCACCGCGACCGGGCCGTCCATTGGCGGCGCCTCGATGTACATGGTGGAAAACGACAGGATCGCGCCGCTGCCGAAGTTGGCCAGACCCTGGGTATTGGGCCCGATGACCCGCATGCCGCGCGCGTGGGCGGCGTCGCGCATGCGCTTTTCCTTGGCCTTGCCGGCCACCGGATCGGTCTCGCCGAACCCTGAAGTCATCACCACCGCCACCCGCACGCCTCGCTCAGCGCATTGTTCCACCGCTTCGATGGCAGCATCCCCAGCGAGCGCAACGATCGCCGCTTCCGGCGCTTCCGGCAGGTCGGCGAGCGACGGGTACGCCTTGTAGCCGAGGATTTCCGAACGCTTAGGGTTGATCGGAAAAACCTTGCCCTTGTAGCCGTGGCGGGAGAGGTACAGCAGCGGCCGCCCGCCTATTTTGTTTTGATTCTCGGAGGCGCCGATGATGGCAATGGACTTGGGGTTCAGCACGGCGCGCAGCGACTCGCGCAGGATGTCTTTCATTTCACATTCCTTTGCCATTCTTCTTCTTTAATTATGGAGGCTCGGCAGACAAGTAACGCGCTACGCGCAGACAGGCTCATTACTATACCCACAGTATCGAACTTCGGCTGCGCAGATCGGCTCGATACGCAGGCTCGGTCGACCTGAAATGGCCGGGCTGGACGGCGCGAAACATCAACCTAGTAATGATAGACTCCAATCGAACTGGGAATCGCCACTGAATCGACAATTCGTCGCTTGCCCATAGACCGATCAGGTAAGTGCGGCAGGAAACATAACAGGGACGATGATGCGCAAGGTACTCTTCATTCTCGGGCAGTTGACCGATTCCGATGTCGAATGGCTTGTCAACGCCGGAAAGCGCGCAAAAGTTCCGCAAGGCGCCGAGCTCATCAAGTACGGCACGCGCATAGAAACAATGTATATCGTACTCGAAGGGTCATTGCGAGTGCTCACACAGCGCGGCATGCAGCTCGCCCGCGTCGCCGCCGGCGACATTCTGGGTGAAATGTCGCTCGTCGATTCCAGCCCGACCGTCGCGTCCGTTGTAGCCGAACAGGATTCCTGGGTACTTGCCGTGCCCAAGCAGCTCCTGGTCGACAAACTAAAACAGGATATCGCATTCGCCGCCCGCTTTTACCGGGCTCTCGCCTTGTTTTTGGCAGATCGCATGCGCAACACGATCCAGCGCATGGGTTATGGAGAGAATGATGAGCCTGCCAGTGAGCCCACCGACACCGACGAGCTTGAATCGGATGTTCTGGACAATGTGTATCTGGCGGGAGCGCGCTTTGAGCGTATGCTAAAGAAATTCGAAGGCTAGGGCGCTCATCGCGCGCGGCACGTCGATGAGCCTCATATAAAAAAATAAAACCACGCCATGAAATCCAGTGCCCTTACCCGGCCAATTCTACTTTCGATTGCAGGCATCGTCAGCGCGGCGCTGCTTTCTCTAAGCAGCACCGGCAATACCGAAGCGGCCCAGCCGGCGGTCGAAAATCGGCTGTCATTACATGATGCTTTACAGTTTGCGCTCCAGCAGAACCCGAATACGCTCCTGCAACAACAGCAGGTTACCGCCAACCGCGGGTTGCTGCTGCAGGCCCAAAGCCAATTCGACCCCGTCGCCAGCATCACTGCGGCACGCACACGTGAATCGCGCCCGTTGCGCCAGGACGAAGTCACTGCGCAGCAGCTTGCCGGAATCTCTAGCGTGGCGGAACAAATTACCGACACCACGACCTACCGCCTGGGTGTCGACAAGTGGTTGGAAAATGGTATTGCCGTCGGAACTGGGTTCAGCGTCACCGCGATTGATGACAGTAACCAGCGCCTCGCTGGCATCCCGACTCAAACCAGCGGCCGCCTGAGTTTTTCGCTGATAGTTCCGCTGCTGAAAAATGCGGGCGCCGAAACGGTGGGCGCGCAGGTCGCCGCGTCGGACGCGGAACTCGCAGCCTCGCTGCTCGACCTTCTGCACACCAATTCACTGACAGTATTCAACACCACCGTGGCCTACTGGGACAGTGTCGCCAAGCGCAGCCGTCTCGATATTGCACTGGCGGCCGAAACGCGCGCCATCGAGCTCGTCAATGAAATGCGAAAACTGATCGCCGCCGATCAGCTGCCGGCGGCGGAAATCGAGCTGGTCATTGCCAGCCGCGCCGAAAAAACCGCGGCACGCGTTGCCGCAGAGCAAGCGTTGCTCGACGCGCAGCACGCACTTGCACGCCAGCTCGGGCTCTCGCGCGCGCAGATGGCGGCGCTACCCGTGCCAGAAGAACCGTTGCCCAACTACGACGGTCAAAAAATAGTAGTCGTTGAAAACCGCGAGCGCCTGATACGCTCCGCAATCGCCACGCGCGCCGACCTCGATGCCGATCGCAAGCGCGAATTGGCTGGAAGGTACCGGTTAAGCGCGGCGCGCAACAATCTCAAACCACAACTGGATTTGAGCCTTAACTTGAGCTACGGCGGACTCGCCGAGGGCGCGGCCGTCAGCGCGTTTGATCGCGCGTATAACACCGGCCGCGTCGGCCCCGCATTCACCAGTTCAGTGAGCCTGCAATGGCCGTTTGAAAATTCCCTCGCGCGCGGCAATTTTTTGTTGCAATCCGCCGCCTACGACGCCAGCACTATCCGGTTGCGGGACCGCGAGGCAATCATCGCCAGCAATGTATCGGCGTTGGCTGCCGCCATGGAGCGCAGCGTCGAGCAACTGTTGGAAGGCAGGGAAGCGGTCAACCGTTACGCGGTAACTCTGAAGAATCAGTTGATCAAGCGGCGTTTGGGATCCGCCACCTTGCTCGACGTAATAAACGTCGAAGATCGTCTGAATAACGCGTTGCTCAATGCCGTTCAGCTCCAGCAAAACTATGCCAATGCGATCGTTCAGCTTCGATTCGAGCTCGGTTACCTGGTCCACAAGCGCGACGAACGCTACGACGTTCGTATCGCGGACTTGACTACTCCGGAGTTTCCGCCGCGGGAATAATGCCAGTGCAGGCCGATTCGACAAGCGAGGAGTGAAATGCAACAAGACGTGCACAAAGCATTGTTTCGCAAGGTTGCGCTCGAACGGCTGTCGTCCCCGGAGCAGCTCGATACGCTGATGCACGTGATCACGCCAAATGCCTGGCTGGCATTGGCGCCACTGCTGGGCCTGATCGCCCTGGCGTTGATTTGGGGTTGGTTCGGCAGCATTCCAACCAAAGTTGACGGAAAATGCATCCTCATCAACCCAACTGGGCTTGCCGATATCGCGTCCAATTCGTCCGGTCGCATCACCGCCGTCACGGTGCGCGTCGGCGATGTGGTCAAGGCTGGCCAGCAAGTAGCGCTTGTAGCCCAGCCCGAACTTCTCGATCGCATCGAAAAGGCCGAGCATAAGTTGCGTGAATTGCGATCCCAGGGGCGCGTTGTACGCGCGTTTTCTGCGCAGGCAGTGGCGCTAGGAACCGAGGCCCTCTCCCAGCAGCGCCACAATCTTGAAAGCCGGCTAAGTGTGGTGCAACAACAGTCGCAGGTTGCGGGCGAGCGCGAAAACACGCAAAGTCAGCTTCTCGAGCAAGGCCTCATTACCAAGCAAACGCTATTGCAAACGCAGCAGGAACGCGCCAACCTGCTGCTCGATGCCGAGAACCTCAGTAACCAGATCAAGGAAATTTCGCTCAAGAAACTCGAGGGCGACAAACAGAGTCGCAATGAGGTGGCCACGATCGAAAGCCAGATCAGCGAAGCCCAGCGCGCCCTCGACAGCCTGCTCGAAAGCAAAAAGCTTACAACCAGCCTTGCCAGTCCGTTCGACGGGCGCGTCGTCGAAATCAAGGCCGGCGTGGGCACACTCGTAGCGCAAGGCAGTTCGGTAATCAATGTCGAGCTTGCGGACGGCAACAGCAATCAACTTCAAGCCATGGTTTACGTCAACGCAGCGCAGGGCAAGCGCGTAGCGCCACGGATGGAGGCCCAAATCGTGCCGACAACAATAAAGCGCGAAGAACATGGATTCCTGCGCGCGGTGGTCAATTACGTGGCGGAATATCCCTCGACTACGCAGAGCATGATGCTGCTGCTGCAAAACGAAAACCTGGTGCGCGATCTGGCCGGCACCACCCCGCCGCTAGCCATCCGTGCCGAGCTCAAGCGCGCCGAGAATTTTAGCGGATATCAATGGTCCTCGGCTGCGGGCGCGCCGGTGAAGATAGCCAGCGGCACGCTCTGCCACGCGGAAATCGTGGTGCAGACGCAACGTCCGCTCAGTCTGGTAATCCCGATATTGCGCCAATCGCTTGGAGTGGATTGATCGTCCCGCCCCGACGCATAAATTAGAATCCTGCCCACTTCTGATGGCTGACCCGAATAACCGTGCGGGTGTAGTGGAGGCTCCGCTGACGCGGCGCACTCGCCGCCGCAAGACCCCCACCGTGATGCAGATGGAGGCGGTCGAATGCGGACCCGCATCGCTTGCGATGGTGCTCGGCTTTTACCGCAAGTTTGTATCGCTCGAGGAGTTACGCCTAAAGTGCGGCGTAACGCGCGACGGCAGCAAGGCGAGCAGCGTGCTCAAGACAGCGCGCACCTACGGCTTGATCGCCCGCGGCTTCAAGAAGGAGCCCGCCGATCTGCGCGACATGCCCCTGCCGGCCATCGTGTTCTGGAACTTCAATCACTTTCTGGTCATCGAGGCGTTTCGCGATGGCAAGGTCTACTTGAACGACCCGGCGCTAGGTCCGCGCGTGGTGTCGGACGTGGAGTTCGACGAGTCCTTCACCGGTGTGGTGCTTACATTCGAGCCGGGCCCCGAGTTCAAACCGGGCGGCGAGCCGCCGAGCGTTATCACTGCGCTAAAAAAACGCTTCACCGGACTCGAACCGGCGCTCGCTTTTCTGGTCCTGGTCGGGCTTGCGGCGGTGATCCCGGGCATGATCATCCCGATTTTCTCGAGTGTATTCATCGACAAGGTTCTCGTTTCCGGAATGGACAGCTGGCTCAAGCCGTTGCTGATCGGCATGGCGCTTACGGCGGCGCTGCGCGTCGCCCTCGCTTGGCTCGAAAGTTTTTTCCTGCTGCGCGTGCAGACCAAGATCGCGCTCACCTCCGCAAGCAAGTTTTTTTGGCATGTCCTGCGCCTGCCGGTGGAATTCTATACACAGCGCTCGCCTGGCGAAATCAGTTCGCGAGTGGCAATCAACGACCGTGTCGCCAGCCTGCTGTCAGGGGAGCTTGCCCAAGCGTTCCTCAACGTGATGAAGGCGGCGTTCTTCGTCGTGCTGATGTTCTACTACGACGTGCCGCTCACGCTGGTGAGCATCGGAGTCGTCGGCACCAATCTAGTCGTCTTGCGATTGATCACGCGCCGCATGACGGACGCTAGCCAGAAATTGGCAATCGACGCCGGCAAGGTGCTCGGTGCCTCAATGAACGGATTGACGATAATGGAGACGATCAAGTCGAGTGGCGGTGAAGCAGGCTTTTTTGCCAAGTGGGCGGGCTACCAAGCCAAGTACGTGAACACCGAGCAGAAGCTTGCGCGCATCGGCATGATGATAGGCTCGGTAGCGCCGTTTCTGACTACTCTCACCGGCGTGCTGGTACTTGGAATCGGCGGCCTGCGCGTCATCGACGGGCATCTATCGATCGGCATGCTGGTCGCATTCCAGAGCCTGGTCGCGAGCTTTACGGGGCCGGTGAACGCACTGGTCAGCCTGGGGGCGAAGATACAGGAAGTAAAGGGCGACATGAACCGGCTTGACGATGTGATGCAGTACCCCGCGGATGCAACCCTCACCCCGGCGCCCAGTGCGCACACGATGGACCGCACCTCGGCAGAAGCGCCCAAGCTCGAAGGCTACGTTGATCTGCGCAACATCACTTTCGGCTATAACCGCACCGACCCGCCATTGGTTGAGAATTTCGACCTTACGGTTAAGCCCGGAGAACGGGTGGCGATCGTCGGCCCCTCTGGCTGCGGCAAATCGACTGTGTCGCGGCTGGTGATGGGGCTCTATCAGCCGTGGAGCGGTGAGCTGCTGTTCGACGGCCGGCCGCGCGCGGCTTACGGTCGCTACGAACTCGCCAATTCATTGGCGCTGGTCGATCAGGACATCGTGCTGTTCGAAGGCACCATCCGCGACAATCTAACAATGTGGGACGAGAGCGTGACGGAGTCCGACATGATGCAGGCGGCCAAGGACGCGTGCATCCATGAACTGATCTTGACGCGCCCAGGCGGCTACGACAGCCGCATCGATGAGGGCGGCGCCAATCTGAGCGGGGGCCAGCGCCAGCGGCTTGAAATCGCGCGTGCACTTGCCACCAATCCTCGTATCCTCGTACTCGATGAAGCGACCAGCGCGCTCGACGCGACAACCGAGAAGCAAATCGACGACAACCTGCGCCGCCGCGGTTGCGCCTGCATCATCATCGCGCACCGGCTGTCCACCATCCGCGATGCCGGCGAAACCATCGTATTGTCGCGCGGCCGCGTCGTTGAGCGTGGCACACACGAGGAACTCGTCATGCATCCGGATGGATTCTATGCCCGCCTGATCGCCCAACAGTGACCGCATGTCGACGCTGCACGAACTGATCGAACAACACGCGTTGCCCGCGCCGGCGCGCTCGACGTTCTGGATTGATGATCCATTCGCCGTGTGGTGCGTACGCGCGGGCGCGCTCGACGTTTTTGCCCAGCGCCGCGACACAAACGGCGCCGCGGCTGGGGCGCGCCATCACATTTTCCGTGCCGCGCCGGGCGCGCTCGTGCTCGGCGTCGATTTCGATGACGTGCGCGGCGGGTGGGGCTTCCTTGCCGCGCCGCTGCCCTCAACACTCACCTGCCGCCTCACGCAGTCCGGCTTCGCCGAAGTGGCCGCCCTGGGCGATGTGCGCGCCGAGGCGATCGCGCTGCTCGGCGACTGGGTCTCAGCCGCCATGCGTGGCCCGTTAAAGCCACTTCCGCCAAAGCATTATCAGGCCCTGCGACAGGGCGAGGCGATCAGCGCCGCGCCCGATGAATGCCTGTCGCCCTCCGAACGCCTCGCGTGGATGACGCTCAGCGCGGGCGATGCGCTATGGATGGGTCGCCCGGATGCCGTCATCAACCAGCACAGCGGTCCCGCTGTGCTGACCAAGGACGTGTGGATCAAGGCAAGCAGCGCGCTCGCCGGTGAAATGCTTGATCCGCTCGCGCTTCTCGCCGACGGCCGCATCTGGCGCGCGCTCGCGCTGCACCATCGGTTCGTTTTGCGTTACGCATTGGCGATCAATGACGAGTCCGCGGTCGCCGAATCCGCACGCCTGAAGGACAAAGCAGCGCGCTCCATGGATATCACCCGCGAGGCGTTAGCGCGCCTGCTGGCGGTCGGCGACGCGGCAACCACGGCGAAACTTCATACGCCAACGCAGGATGCGCTGCTTGGCGCGTGCGAGTTAATCGGCAAGCGCCTGAACGTCGCCTTTCGCGCGCCACCACCTTTCGAGCGCGAAGCGCTCGAACGTGATCCGGTTGGCACGCTGGCCGCAGCTTCCAATCTGCGCTTCCGGCAGGTTGCGCTCAAGGATAAATGGTGGGACAGCGATGGCGGGGCTTTGCTCGCAACTATCGGTGATAGCAAAGAGTGGGTGGCACTGCTCCCGGCGCGCGACCGCCATTACGAAGTGCACCATCCGGCCACCGGCAAGGTCGAGCGCGTCACCGCGGCGATCGCGCAAGACCTCGGCGCGTTCGCTTATGTTTTCTACCGCCCATTTCCCGGCAAACCGATCGCGCTGCTCGATATTCTGCGCTTTGGTGCGCAGGGACTCCACCGCGACATCGGGACGGTGGTGACGCTTGGCACTCTGATAGGGTTACTCGGCCTGGTGCTGCCGATCGCGAGCGGCAAGCTGATCGACACCATCATCCCCTCGGCCGACCAGTTCGGCATCTGGCAGATGACCGGCGCCCTGATTGCGGCATCCATCGCTGCGTCACTGTTCGAACTCGCTCGCGCGGTTTCGCTACTGCGCGTGGAGAGCAGGATGGACGCCGACGTGCAAGCGGCAGTATGGGACCGCGTTCTCAAGCTGCCGGTGCCGTTTTTCCGTAGTTACACTGCCGGTGACCTGGCCGTGCGTATCAATGGTGTCAATACGATCCGGCATGCATTATCCGGCAGCGCCGTCGCCACGCTGTTGGGCGGTGTGTTTTCGGTATTCAATCTGGCATTGTTGTTCTATTACAGCGCCCGGCTCGCGATGATCGCCATGGTGCTGGTGTGCATCGCGGTGACGGTCGTCGTCGGCGTCGGCTACCTCAAACTACGCTACGAGCGCCAGCTCGCGGCGGTCGCGGGCCAGCTCTCTGGCACTGTATTTCAGTACCTGCGCGGCATCGCCAAACTGCGCGTGAGTGCTGCGGAAAGTCGCGCGTTCGCCAACTGGGCCGGGCAATTTACCCACTCCCGCCGCCTCGCGTTCCGCGCCCAACATTTGGCCAACATCGAACACACGTTTTTCAGCGGCTACTCGGTGGTCGCGACCGCGATAATATTCGCCGCCATAGGCATGCTGCTTTCTCAGCCGGGAGACGCGCGCATTACCACTGGCGAGTTCATTGCTTTCAACGCGGCGTTCGGTGGTTTTTTTGCTGCGCTGATCGGCTTGGCGGCAACCGCGCTCAAATTGCTCAATCTGGTACCGGTTTACGAGCGCGCCAAGCCCATTTTGCAAACCCTGCCGGAAAGCGGCGAGGGCCGCCGGCATCCCGGTGAATTACAGGGCGGGATCGAAGTCATGAAACTCGGCTTTCGCTACGGCGAGGGGCCTGAAATCCTGAAAGACGTTTCGTTTTCGATCCGGCCAGGCGGCTACATCGCACTGGTCGGCCCGTCGGGCTCGGGCAAGTCCACGCTGTTGCGCCTGCTGCTCGGCTTCGAGAAGCCGTCGTCGGGTTCGATCTACTACGATGCGCTGAATATGGTCGACATCGATCTCGACGCGCTACGCAGGCAACTCGGCGTGGTACTCCAGTCCGGTCAGTTGACCAGCGGCGACATCTTCACCAACATCGTGGGCACCAGCCACCTGACGCTGGACGACGCGTGGGCCGCCGCGCGCATGGTCGGCCTGGTCGAGGATATCGAGCAGATGCCCATGGGCATGCACACCGTAATCAGCGAAGGCGCCAGCACGATTTCCGGCGGCCAGCGCCAGCGCATCCTGATCGCGCGCGCCATCGTGCACCGACCGCGTATTATCTATTTCGACGAGGCCACCAGCGCGCTCGACAATCGCACCCAGGCCATCGTCACCGAAAGTCTCAGCCGGCTCAAGGCGACGCGCGTCGTCATCGCCCACCGGTTGTCCACGGTGATCAACGCCGACCGCATTCTCGTGCTGCAGGACGGTCGCATTGTGCAGAATGGAAATTACGCCACGCTGCTTGGCGAACCCGGCCCGTTCGCAGAGCTGGCGAAACGGCAGATGCTGTAGCACGAGCGCCACGCAGCAGGCCAATATAACCCCACTCAGTTCAAAATGAACAAATCGCGCTCGATGTATTCATCCCCGGGGATTTTGGCGTACCCCTTCAGCAGAAAGGACAACAGCCGAGGATCGCGCCGTTCGCGCAACATCGGAATGAATTCCAGCAATCGCGGGTCGATGGTCTTCTTTTCGTAGGATCCCAACGTTTGCCATAGGTAGTGATCGAAAGAATCGTTGACAAGTTCAGGTACGCCCGAGGGAAAAGCCGCCGCGTTCAAAAAGCGAAAATCAAGTGGACCGCCGGAACGGGAACGCCAAATTCGATCCTGATCCAGATGAGACCCGAATCGATGCAATGCGTTGTTCTTTAACTTCTCCCAAAGTAACTCCCCAACGTCGCGCAGCAATCGCGTCTGCCACCCTTGCTTTACACAAAGCGGGGCCTTGAGTTCGTCCATTGAAAGGTCAATGTGGTCGCGGGCGAGGTACGCGAGCCAACGACGCACGTATTCGCGCTGACGAGTGCCATAGCGAAGTTCATGTTGCATCCATTTCCAAAGCACGGGACTCGTTTTTAGGTCGTCTGGGTGGAACCCCTTAAATACCCCCGTGCAATAGAACGTGGCAATCTCTGCGAAGAACGCTTTGGATTGAACATCCAGCTCGCGGCGGAATCGGCGCAGCTCGCGCAGTTGATCGTCGTGATAACTCACGGCGAGCCCTCGCTGCGTAGTTCCCAGATCGCACACGTCGTTAATGTTGATCGTGCTGAGATACCAGTAGTCGAGTCCAACAGTCGCAACGGCCTCCGTCACGAGATGACAGAATGCATAATCCTCCAGGGACTTTCTGGTGATATTGCCGGTGCCAAATTGAATCCTGGGGGCGAGCTCGCAAACGGCGAGGTACCCCCAGATGTGCAAGTAGTCATGCACAGCGAGAAGCAGGTCGGGCAGCAGAAGATCGCCCTCGTTATACTTTCGCGCCGATTCTTTCGGCTCTAGCAACCATGCGGCAGCTAGAGAATTCGACGCATAAAAAATTCTTTTGGTAAGTGGATTAAACCCGGTCGCGGCGATCGGGCTGACGCGATCGTATTTCCAACTGGAATCGATGGCCCGTGCCGACAGTTGAACTTGCGTGTCGGTCATCAACTGACGGACGAGTGGAACGCGCAAAAGGGATTCCGGATGGAGCTTGCCGAGTTCGGCCGGCAGGGGCCTGAACCGACGAGGCAAGGGCATGAGTCGAGGCATGGGTGGCTTCCAATTGGGGGCTCGAGTGCGTAGCCGCAATTTCACCACGAATGACGTGTCCAAAAGGGATAATCGCGACGAGGAAGCAGGGGTGGTCGCTTGTAGCGGGTGATATGCGTCGGACCTTATCATGCGTTGGTCTCGAATCCTATCCACTCGCGATCTTGCGGAACCGCGGTGACGGCACTGGTGCCCGTGAATATCAGCAGATGGGTCGATTAATGGCGCAGCAGGCAGCGGTCAAAGTCCTGGAGTATTCGGATTGCCGCCGTCGCCAAGGAGGCGATTGAGATTTTGAAGATCAAATCTTGGTTGCCACCGGCGACGCATTGGGCGAAGGTACCGATACTAAAGTACTGGCGATGCAGAGACTTTCTGCGGTGCACGCAGTGCATTTAGACGGCGTCGCGGTCGCGTCTGGCCGGTGTAATTCAAGTGAAAATTCACCGTGAATCACGCTTGCGTAAACCTGCCCTCGGGCATAAGCTTGTAACGATATTGCACTATAGGAATTTCAGTTCCGCTATTTTCTTTCAGGCCGTAGCGGCGCATCCGGCAAGCAGGCTTGGATTCTTCAAGGGAGTATCGAATATGGCAGGTTCAAGCAAGACTGATGCCGCAAAAAAGCCGACGGATGTTTCCGATAAAAAGCCAGAGGACAAAAAGAATCCTCCTACTGACGGTCAGATTTCCAACGAAGACCTGGATAAAGTTTCGGGGGGAGTTGCCAGTAGCGGCTATGGGACGGTCGACTACAGAACCAGGACAAGCCATGGCGGCGACTAACTAGATGAGACGTAAATAATGCGGATGACCCCGTTGATTGCAAGTTGGCAGGACTATTCGACGGAGTCTTCCGTATTTGCACTGCGGTAATAGGCTCTTGAGCAACCAGTCGGATGTTACGAAATCGTTCTATAAACTGATTCCGGTTCCGCCAATTTCGGGCCATAGCGGAATTTCCTGCAAACTGGCCTGGTTTCTTTAAAGGAGTATCAATTATGGCAGGCTCGACCAAGACTGATAGTTCGAAAAAACCGGCTGATGTTTCCAAAAAAAGACCGGAGGACAACAAAAAGACTCCTCCTGCCGACGGTCAGATTTCCAACGCCGACCTTGATAAAGTTTCGGGCGGGCGGGCGAGTACCGGTGGCTATGGTACGGTTGACTACATAACCAGGACTAGCCACGGCGGCGACTGACCAGGTGAGAAGTAGCTAATGCGGATAACCCCGTTGATTGTCGGTTGGAACGGCAATTCAACGGGGTTGTTTTTTGCTCCAAGTCGCGGTTATCGAGCAACTAGTCGGATGCGTTGCACCTTTTACCGATAGGCTGCACATGCATTTCCAGCATTGATCCTCGTAATATCAGGGTCTGACGACCTCGTCGCACAGGCAATCAATGAAGAATTGCGCCAATGCGGCCATCCATCTCAACTATTGGATTTCCAGTTCTTTCCACAAAGAGACCGGGTTGCTTACTCCCTGTCTTCGGACGGGCGGGTTTCGCGCTTGTACTGGCTGGACGGGGTGGAGATAAATCTCAATAACGTCACATCGGTGCTCTGGCGCAGGCCAGCCAAAGTAAGGGCTCAACTGCCCCTCGTCGATCCAACTATCACGCGTTATGTCGAGACCAGTTCAGAAGAAGTTCTTGAGGGTTTCTTCAACGATCTCGGCTGTTTTCAAGTCCCCGCAAGCCGAACCGTGCTGAAAAGCGCGTATGCAAAAATTCCGCAACTGTCGCTGGCTGCAAAGCTTGGTTTCAATCTCCCCGTCACCTTAATCACAAATGACCCTGGGGAGTTCCTTGACTTTTATCGCCTGCACAATGGTCGAGTCATTACCAAGACCGCTTCGGTCCAGGCTGAAACCTGGTTAGGGCCCATGTGTACGGCCTACGCGCGACTGATCCGTCCTCGCGACCTTGTGCACTTTCAGGATGTGCAGTCTTGCCCCCTGATAGCGCAGGTCTATGTGGAGAAAGCTCTCGAAGTCAG
>JANMNH010000111.1:0-29697 GCA_031373745.1 Hyphomicrobium sp.
CCAAGCGCAGGGGCATGGGGAGAGGGAGCAAGGAAATACATGCGCATCGAATACCACCGCACGCTTATCGCCGACAAAGTGCGTAACCAAGCGTTTTACAATGCGCTGAAGGCGGTCATCGTGCCGGGCAAAACCGTCGTCGCCGATATCGGCGCCGGGACAGGGCTGCTCGGTCTGATGGCCTCGAAGCTCGGCGCTAAAGAGGTCTATCTCTTTGAGACGGCGGAAGTTGCGGGTGTGGCAGCGAAAATCCTGAAAGCCAACGGCACCAAAAACTGCCATTTATTCCCGTGTCATTCGACGGAATTTAAGAACCCGCCGCGCGCGGATGTCGTCGTCTCCGAGACGCTCGGCAACTACGCATTTGAAGAGAACATGATCGATACGCTTGCCGACGCGAAAAAGAGGTTCCTGAAGGATGATGGCGTGATGATCCCGTCGCGCATCACGCAGTTTGCCGTGCCGGTGGTCGGCCCACGAATTGAAAAGGAACTGAGCGTATGGCGCGAGGCGAGCCAGGGTCTCGATTTTTCCATAGCCGAAACCATGAGCCGCAATAATGTCTACGTGCGGAGCCTCAAACCTGCCGAACTGCTCGAGGGCGGGCTCGCGGCCAAGGATTGGGACCGGGTTGGGCTTGGCAGCGACCGGCGCGCCGCGCGCAAGGGCGAGATCAGTTGGCGGCTAAAGACGAACGAAACGATTTACGGCTTTGCGTATTGGTGGACGGCGGACCTCGTCCCGGGTGTCAGTATATCAACCGGTCCCTCGGCGCCGCGCACGCATTGGGAACAGCTTTATTTTCCGTTACTCGCGCCGGTGGCGGTTAAGGCTGCGGAGTCCCTGACGCTGTCGCTGCGCTCGGCGTCGTCGGAGGCGGCGGGCACGCATCTTGCCTGGACGGCGGTGCATTTCGCCAAGGACGGTAAGTCCCTGAGCCGTCAGGCGCTCGATTTGAATAAAGGGTTTTTGCCCTAGCCTGCCGCCAGGCCCGAACCCCGGACGGTGCCGCGGATTTAGTTCGATGTCGAAGGGCGGGTTTATCGGAGCGTTTATTTTCATTTAGTAAAGTATGGCTTGCAACGAAAAGAGCAGGCCATGACCTATCTCCATCTCCTGGCGAACGATCTGCAAACGTGGGTGCCGCCTCAAGGCAGTAGCACGGGTGCGGACCGGCACGGTGGCGCCCGCGACGGCGCAACGCTTGGTTCGCTGCATGCCATACTCGACGAGATCGAACAGGCGGGCATTTTTGCGGCCGTATCGGCAAGTATTGCCACCGCGCTGCTCGATCCGGTTTTGACCAGAGCCATTGCCAAAGACCTCGACACCTACGCCCCGGCCGAACCGCTGGTTTATCCGGCGTTTGCTGCCAAGCTGCTGGGCGATGGATTGGACGCCAATGTTATTCTGCCGGTTCAAGCGTATCACTTGCGGCTCGCTTTTGCCCGCCGCTTGAGCCGGGCGATCATCGACGCAGGGCCGGCGCCCTCCCCGCAACAGCGCGTATCCGAACTCGAGAAGCTCGAAGACGCGTGGCAGCACGTGTGCGGAACCTCGCTGATAGCGGCGAGCGCACTCCGCAATTGGCTGACGGAGGCCGGCGTTCGCTGCGCAGCCCCTGCCAATCCACATGCCGAAAGTTTGCTGCGCGCCGCGCACGCGGGCGGCAGGCCGTGCGTCGGCGATGATGGTCAGATTGCGGTACCAGGATGGGCGGAAAGCCGCCGGAGCCCGCGGCATACTCTGCGGTTGCCGGTGCGTGTGTTCTTTCAAGGCGGCCAGCAGACGGTCATGATTGAAAACGCGTCGGAAACGGGACTGGGCTTGAGCGGTATTTCAGCGTGCGAAGCCGGAGGCTCGATCACCGTCGAGCTGCCGGGCGACGATCTCGTCTCGGGCCGCATCATGTGGAGCAACAATGGGCGCGCGGGCGTGAAGCTGGATAAAAGCCTGCCGGCACATCATCCGGTCTTGAAGTCCGCGAGAGACTGAGAAAGCGCGGCCGCGAAAATCGCGTCGGGATCAAACGTCGAGGTCGCACCAAAGACAGGCGTGGTCGGACGCGGCGTGGAACGATTGTTTCATTTCCGGGTAGACCTCCCAAAGCGGTTTTTTGTTCGGGCCCCACACACCCTTGCGCCATACGCCGCCGCCTTTGACGCGCGCAAAAAGTGCCGGCGACAAGAGGATGTAATCGATTTTTTCGCGTTCCGAGCAGCGGCCATAAGTGCCTGGGCGCCCGCCGCTTTCAAAAGAAGGATGCTCTGCAATATCCTTGAAGCCGCTTTCCTTGATGAGCGGAGCCAGCGCTGCGCTGTCGGGCGTGTCGTTGAGATCGCCAACGACGGCGACAAGGGTTGCGGACTCGGCGTCTAGACGCTCGACGATGCGGCGCACGGATTCCGCTTGCAGCCAGCGCTTGCGGTTCGAGGCGTCCTGACCGCCGTAGCCCTTGCTCTTGAAGTGATTGGCAAGCACCCAAACGGTTTCAAAGCGCTTCGTGCGCACGCCGTATTCGGGGCAATCGCGGCTGAAGACCGTATCCCCGAGCGTGGTCTTGTCGTCGACATGGCTTTGCATCCAGCCGATTTTATAGTCCTTCCGCGTCATAAGCCCGACATCGATGCCCCGGTCGTCGTTTCCGTCGATCAGCATGATGTGTTCGAATGCTTCTGCGCCGACGGCCGGCAAAAGCTGGTGCGAGAATTCCTTGAGCGCGTGCCGGCCTTCGCACTCGATGACGGCAAGGACGTCCGGGTTCACGTCGCGAATGACTTGCGCCGTGTTGCGCGTCGCGATTTCGTTGATGACGTCTTTTTTCATTTCGAGCCAGCCGACCCAATCGGCGCGGCCGTTCGCGACGATGCGCGATCCCTTGAGTTTCGAGTAGCTGAGCAACTGGCCCCGGTTTTCGCGCAGGATGACGTAGCGGCTGTCGTTGCGCTTATCGATGCCAAGTTCGGTCAGCAATTGCAGCATGCGAGCCTTGGAGGCATCTGTGTAGACGGGCTCTTCAAACAGCCGCGTCAGCTCTGCGAATTTCTCGAGAATTGAGCGAGCAAGCGCTTCATCGTCGAGATTGAGGGCGCGCGCGCGGGCGAAAAGGTTTTCGACGTTGTACGTGGCGAGCCGCATGAGTGCCTCGGTTGGCGTGATTCGGTATCGATGAACTTAGGGGTTGGCCCGCATTCAAAAGCGTCTCAAAGTGCGCGTGTCCACAGGCGTTATCGCTTTTGGCGCTCTCGACACGCGAGGTCCCAACGCTTAAGTAATGGCACGCGCCTTGACAGTGACTAGGCACGCTGACTCTGAGGGGGACACGCACATGACGGTCTTGATCGTGGGGCTCATCCTTTTCTTAGGCGTGCATTTGCTGCCGGCCTGGCCCGAGTTGCGCGCGAGTTTTGTCGAGCGTCTGGGGGCAAAAACCTACAAGGCCGTGTTTTCAATTCTGTCGCTCATCGGCCTCGCGGTGATTGTGCTTGGATATCACAAAATGCAATTACATCCGGGGAAGAACCCGGTTCTCTGGGATCCGCCCGTATGGACGCGGCACATCGCACTGGCCTTGATGCTGCCGGCGATGATCTTGCTCGTTGCAGCTAATGTCCGTTCGCACATCCGCACTGCGGTCCGGCATCCGATGTTGCTTGCCATTAAACTTTGGGCGCTCGCGCATTTGCTGGCGAACGGCGATCTGGCATCGCTTCTCCTGTTTGGATCGTTCCTCGCTTATGCGGTTTATGACCGGATCTCGGTCAAGAACCGCGGCGCTCTCGGACCGCTCGGAGACGCGCAGCCGGATGGATATTCAGGAGATATGATCGCAGTCGTGGCTGGCGCGGCGCTTTATGCGGCCTTGCTCATGGGCGGTCATCAATGGCTGATCGGAGTTGCCCCGGTTGCCGGTTAGAGCATGATCATTTTGCATTGAAGCGGCGATCGCAATCCGCTTCAATAAGGTAAAGGCCCCGGCTCTCCGGTCCGCTGAAGCGGACCTCTGGCCGGGGAAGCGGGTGTTATAGTTTTATTTCCCGTCAATAGGCGCACCCGCGTTCCCGGAAGACGCGCTTCTGTGTCTCTAAGTGAAACTCAGGCCGTTGCGAGCGCGGCTAACCGGGATCTTTACCCGTTGCGATTCACACTGAGTTGCTCTTGCTTTAGACGTGGGCCGACTATCAGTTCGCTTGAATTTGGCTCAGCGCGTGAGCACGACGAACTCTGTGCCTTTGCCTGTTTCTTTGCTGAGGTCGCGGTCGGAAATTATCAAGGACATGCCGGGCTTGGCAAGTTCGGCAATGGTATCCTGGATGTCTTGCGGGACGCGGAAAGATTCAAGAGCGACGCGCACGGCTTCGTCGTTAAGATTGGGCATGGTTTGCGTCTGCTCGCGCTGCTTGCGCTTCTTGGATTGTTCTTGATTGGCAATGGCAAGGCGCGGCGCTTGCGCGCTGATCAGGCGCCAAGCGAAGCGGTCGCCTGTTGCGTCGTAATCGACGGCGGTCAAAACATGCGTGCCAATGGCGCCTGGATTATCGGCAACATCAATCGGCGCTTCGACGAGCGGTTCGAAGCCCTGCCGGATATAGATTTTTTGGGCCTTAAAGCTGACGAACACCGATAACGGGCGCTCGCGGCGCGCGGCGTCTTTCTGAGTTTCGATTAATGCGGCTTGCACCGAACGCAATTGTGCAACGGCTGTCTTGACCTCGTCGATGGCGCGGTTCTTGGCAGATTCGGCGGCAGCGTAGGTCGCCTGTACGTCGGCGACGACCATTTCGCCCTTAGCCGCTTCGGCACGGGCGGCATCGGCTTCAATCGTCAGATCCAAAATGCGATCTTCGAGTCCCGCTTCTTGATCTTCGAGTTCGAGGCGCCGTTTGGCATCCGCGACCGGCTTGACTGAAGCCATGAAGGCGCGAAACTTTTCAATTGCTGCTTTTCGAGCACTTTCGGCGGCGGCGGCATTGCGCAAGACGCCCTCGAATGGCTGACGCGCCGTTTTCAAACGGGCTTCGGCGTCTTGCGCCGGACGCAGCGTCGCTTGGGCTTTTTCACTCGCCGCGGCTTTCTGCGTCTCCGTCGCCTTCATTTCGGCCTGCAGCCGCCGGGTCTTGCTCTCCAGCATTTGGGCGGCTTCGGCGCGTGAACGCGGTTTTTGCGGCTCTGGGGCCGCTCCTGGGGCCGCTAGTAGTGCCGTTTCTGCATGAGCCGCCGTAACTGGCATGAACGACGGCAGCTGCACGTCGCCCGCACTCACGGGGCTATTGTCGGCCACGCGCGTGTCACGCAAGCTGGAGCTCTGCGCGGGCTCGGCCGTTACGGCCGGTAATGGTTTGAAAAGTAGATCGTCTTCGAACTTAATCGGCGACATCTCTTCGCTTGTGATGACGACGCGGGCCCCGACATTCGTTTGCTTGAACAGCGTGCGCGCGAAAGATGCAGGCAAGCGGATGCAGCCGTGCGAGGCGCGGTAGCCTGGAACGACGCCGGCATGGAAAGCGATGCCCGACCACGTTACGCGCTGCATGTGGGGCATGGGCGCGCCTTCGTAGATATTGCTTTCGTGATACTCATGCTTTTCGAGGATCGAGAAAACGCCGGTCGGCGTATCGAAGCCGGGCTGGCCGCTCGAAATGCGCGACGACGCAATTTCGCCATAACTGTCGAACACGCGCACGCGCTGCTTTCGCAGCGACACAAGGAGCGTTAAGGGTGTTTGCGGTCTTGCCGGCTGCGAGGCAGACCTAATTGCAGACGGCTTTGCGACAATAGGCGGCGTCTTGCCTTTTACAGTACTGTCGCGCGCTTCGGCAAATACCGGAGTTGATGCAATCCATGGCGTAGCCACGACGAGCGCGAGCAACGCGGTCAGCGTCCGGCGCACGCCCGGATGGCAGTTTTCACGTTTGCCGATTACGCTACCCACGGAACTAACCCACCTCGACTGGACATAAACAATTCCAACGTCCGGCATCTTACAACACGCAACCTACGCCTTAGTTATCAGACAAGACAATCGGCCCGCAACGATTTGCCCCCTGAATTGCGCAACTCTCCGGCTATATGTGGCGATAAATCAACGCTTTGCTGGTAAGTGCTAGTGTTAAATTGCGCCGGGGCCGGTGTTTACCAAGCCTTAAGGGAAGGGGCACTTGCGGTCTGGGGGCAATGGTAGAGACAAGGCCTATAACGACACCCCGAAACCCAAATGCCCGCGGAATTCCATGTCAGCTCAGGCCTCCATCAAACGCATTCTAGCTCCCGGCATCACGGCCATGAAGGGCGGCAGCCCCATCGTGTCGCTGACGTCCTATCATGCCCACACGGCCGCGATTGCCGACAAATACTGCGATTTTCTGCTTGTAGGCGATAGCCTCGGCATGGTCATGCATGGCTACGAGACGACGGTACCGGTACCGCTCGAACTCATGATCATGCACGGGCGCGCGGTTGTCCGGGGATCGAAGCGGGCGCTTGTCGTCATCGACATGCCGTTTGGAACTTATGAGGAAAGCCCGTCGGTTGCCTTTCGCAATGCCGCCCGCGTCATGAAGGAAACGGACTGCGGGGCGGTCAAACTTGAAGGCGGCCGGCGCATGGCCGAAACGATCCGGTTTTTGGTGGATCGCGGTATTCCAGTCATGGCGCACATTGGTTTGACGCCGCAGTCCATTAATGTGCTCGGAGGATTCAAAACTCAAGGGCGAACCACGGATCAGTGGGCGGCGATTGAAGAAGACGCGCGGTTGGTGACGGAATCCGGCGCTTTTGCCGTTGTCTTGGAGGCTATGGCGGCACCGCTCGCGGACCGCATTACCAAATCGATTGCCATTCCGACGATCGGGATCGGGGCGTCTCCGGGGTGCGACGGGCAAATCCTGGTCATGGAAGACATGCTCGGCTTGTCGCCGAGGGTCGCCAAGTTCGTCAAAGAGTTTGGAGCCATCGGCAAAGCCATCGACTCTGCCATTGGGAGTTATGCCCGTGAGGTGAGGGGCCGGACCTTCCCGGCTCAGGAGCACACCTACGCCCTCAAAGGCGAGGAAACGGGCAAAGGCGAGGAAACGGGCCAATCGGCGGGCGCAAGCCGGCCCGAGAGCGCGAGAGTCACGAAAAAGCCGAAAAGCCCCAGCACTTGATTACGTTGGCATTTGACGACAAGCACTTGAAATAAAAGGGCGCATGCCTTTTGTGGGGGCACAAGGTGTGTGGGCTTGCCCTGGCCGCCTGCTCGGCTATCTATGGGCATATCAAACGATGCGCGTAGCGACGCGAGCGGGGTGGACGCTCTAGGATTGACGGCGCTTCCGTTGGGGCGCCGATAGATTTTGCGCCGCTCGTGGCGCACGGGACAGACACGTAAAACAAGCAAGAAAAACGCAAGCGGGAGACTTGATTAAATGGCGGACGATCGCGACAGTCTATTGCGCGAGGTTGACGAGGAACTTCGGCGCGACCAGATGCAGAAAATCTGGGAGCGGTATAGCGGGCTGATACTTGGTGTCGCCGCACTCATTGTCGTTGGCGTTGGCGGCTACACGTGGCTAGAAGGCCGCCGCATCGCGGCGGCCGAAACGGCGGGCGCCGATTTCGCAGCAGCAGCCCAGCTTTCGGCCGACTCCAAGAATGAAGATGCGCAAAAGGCCTTCGAGAAAATAGCGGCGAGCGGTCCGGGCGGATATGCGGCGCTGGCGAAATTGCAACTTGCCGGCGCACAGGCAAAGACTGGTCGAACCGCCGAAGCCCTCGCCACCTTCGAAGCCCTGGCCAAGGAGCCGGGCGCAGATGATCTGTTGAAAAGCTTTGCACAACTGCAGGCGGCATCGCTGCGGCTCGGAGAAGCGGACTTTACCGAGATGCAGAATCGGCTCAACTCGCTTGCTGGAGAAGGAAGTCCGTTCAAAACAACGGCACGTGAGCTTTTGGGCTTTGCGGCCTTCAAAGGCGGGAAGTACGAAGAAGCGCGTAAGCACCTTGAACCGCTCTTGATCGATCCATCGGCATCGCGCGCGATCCAAGACAGGATCAAAATCGTGATGGCACAGATCTCGGCAGCCGAAGCGCCGGCGGCACCGGCTACTCCTGCTAGCCAACCGGCTGCGACTGCACCTGCAGCAGCGCCGGCTCCAGTTGAGGCGGCACCCGCCGTAACGCCTGAGCCGGAAAAGAAATAGGAGAAAACCGCGTTGGGCAACGGCACGAAGGGAAAGAAAATGCGAACCGGCGCCAGGGCGGCAGCCTTGCTGTTCGTTGCACTTCTTGGCACGGGCTGTTCGAGCGATGGTCCGACGCTGCCCAAGCTTGGCGATCTCAACCCGTTCAAGGAAAAGGCGCAGCCTCTGCCCGGACGGCGTATTCCAATCATGCAAACGACAGAGAGCATTTCCAGCAATCTCGCCGAGGCCAACCAGCCGATCGTGCTGCCGCCGCAACGCGCCAACGATACCTGGGCGCAGCCCGGCGGCGACGCGAACAATGCACCCGGTCATTTGAGCCTGAATGGCTCCGTGCGCCAAGTCTGGAGCCAAGAAGCGGGCGAGGGGTCTTCGAAAACGGGGCGCGTTATGGCGAGCCCGATCGTCTACGACGGAAAAGTCTTTACGCTCGATGCCGAGGGCAAAGTGACGGCGTTTTCGTTGTCGGGCGGCAAGGTGTTTCAGGTGCCAACCGTTCCTGAGAATGAAGCGGGCGGCGGCGGGCACGGCGGCGGGTTGGCGGCAGATAATGGCCGCCTCTATATTGCCAATGGATATGGCGTGGTCGCGGCTCTCGATCCGGGCTCCGGCAAAGTTATCTGGCAAAAGAATTTAGGTGCGCCCGTTCGTGCGGCGCCAACTGCATCCGGCGACCGGCTTTTTGTCGTGACGGTGCAAGGTCGCACCTATTGCCTCTCGGGCGCAGATGGTGCGGAACTGTGGGCCGTGCGCGGCCTGCCGCAGCAAGCGAGCTTGATGACGTCGACCAGCCCGGCGGTTGACGGCGATATTGTCGTCGTGCCGTATCCGTCCGGCGACCTTATGGCTCTTAAGATCTCGGACGGCACTCCGGTTTGGTCGGAAAATCTGGCGCGCACGCGCGCGTCGTCGCAGATGGCGTCGATGAGCGACGCGGCACGTCCCGCGATCGATGGCGGAACCGTTTTTGCAGTCGGTCATTCGGGGCGCATGATAGCCACCAATTCGAAAAACGGCGAACGGCTGTGGTCGATCAACGTACCTGGAATTCAGACGCCTTGGGTTGCGGGCGATACGGTCTATGTCGTCGATACGGGTGGCCGCGTCATGGCGCTAGACCGCCGCGACGGGAAGACGCGCTGGACGGCCAACCTGCCTGAATCCAAAACCTGGTCCGGCCCGGTCATGGCCGGGGGCACGTTGTGGCTTGCGTCGAATAAGGGCCGCTTGATAGGCGTGGACGCCGCAACCGGCAAGGTTGGCGCACAGATCGATCTTGGTAGCCCTGTCTATATTCCGCCCGTTGTGGCGCAGGGCCGCATGTTCGTGCTGACGGATAACGCGAAACTCATCGCGCTGAACTGAGATTTGCGCTACAGAACGGGAACGTCAGAGCGGCCTCCATATGGGGGCCCTCGCTGTTTTAGGCTCACTGTATTCCCATGCCGCAACTCCCAATCGTCGCCATCATCGGCCGGCCCAACGTCGGCAAGTCGACGCTCTTCAACCGTTTGACAGCGTCGCGGGCGGCGCTCGTTTCCGATATGCCGGGCTTGACGCGCGACAGGCGCGAGGGCGTTGCCGATCTCGGCGGCCCGTTGATCACGCTGGTCGATACGGCAGGCCTCGAAGAGGCAGCACCCGGCTCGATCGCGGCGCGCATGCGCCAGCAAACCGAGAAAGCAATCGAAGACGCAGCACTCGTATTGTTTGTCGTGGACGCCCGCGCCGGCGTGACGCCAACCGACACAGCGTTTGCGCGGCTTGTTCGCAACTCCGGGCGGCCCATCATACTGGTCGCCAACAAGGCGGAAGGCAAACAAGGAACGGACGGATTTTACGACGCCTTTTCGCTGGGCTTTGGTGCGCCAATCGCCATCTCGGCGGAGCATGGCGAAGGCATCGGCGATTTGATCGTCGATATCGGCGCAGCACTGGGTCTCAAATTTCCGGTTTGGAAGCGCAAAGGCCGCAACGCAACAGACGACGAGCAGGAACAGGAAACGTTTGTTGCCGAGGATAAGGCCAAGCCCATCCGCGTAGCCATCGTCGGGCGGCCCAATGCCGGAAAATCGACGTTAGTGAATGCTATTCTCGGCGAAGAACGCATGATCACCGGACCGGAACCGGGTCTGACGCGCGACAGCGTCTCCAGCGACATCGATTACAAGGGCCGCACGATCCGCTTGTTCGATACGGCCGGCCTGCGCCGCAAGGTGCGCATCACGGAGGCTGCCGAAAAACTTTCGGCAAGCGACGCAGTGCGCGCGATCCGCTTTGCCGAAGTTGTCGTTTTGCTGATCGACGCCGAATGTCCGTTCGAAAAGCAGGATCTGACCATCGGCTCCATGGTGGCAGATGAAGGCCGGGCGCTGGTCTTGGCCGTCAACAAGTGGGACTTGGTTGAGAACAAGCAGAAAGCGCTCAAGGAACTGCGCGAAACGGTAGCCGACAGTCTGGCGCAGGTTCCGGGCGTTTCGCTCGTGACGTTGTCGGCGCGTGCGGAAACCGGGATCGACCAGCTCATGGCAGCAGTCGCCAAGACGCATGAAACGTGGAACCGCCGTGTGCCGACGAACCAGCTCAACCGCTGGCTAGCCGAAGCGCTCTCGCGTCACTCTCCCCCGGCCGTGTCGGGCCGGCGCATCAAGATCCGCTATATGACGCAAGCCTCGACTCGGCCGCCAACTTTCGTTGCTTTTTGCCAGCGCGCAGAAGCTCTTCCGAAATCCTATGTAAAATATCTGACGAACAGCTTGAGGGAGGCTTTCGACCTTCCGGGCGTACCGATCCGCTTCAATATGCGCACCGGCGACAATCCGTTCGCCAAGAATTAGCCGCCGAAGCGCCATGATTTGAAGGTCTTTGCCGGGCGGCGACGTCAGGGTGTGACCTGAGTGGCACTGGCGCGGTTGAGGCCTTGCCGGTACATTGCAGTTGGAGCGTCCCCCGGGGCGGGCTTCATGCGGGTTTATAGAAGCGGGTTTATAGAAATTGAGGACGCGTACATGCGGAACATGACAACCACGATGAAATTTGCGGCGCTGAGTGCTTTGCTGATCGCGATTCCGGCAACGGGAGCGCTGGCTTTGTCAAAAAAGGTCAAGAACGCGTGCGCCGGCGATTATCAAGATTTCTGCTCGCAGTACGTTCCGGATAGCACCCAAGCGCGCCGCTGCTTCGAGAGCAATCACAAGACGCTATCTAAGCCGTGCATCCGTGCGCTCGTGGATGCAGGCGAAGTTCCGTCCAAGTATTTGCGGAAATAAGACACTAACGGGAAATGCGCATTCAAAAATGCGCAGCAACGGGAAATGCGCATTCAAAAATGCGCAGCGGGCGGGAGCACAAGCAGCAAACGCTAGTAGGCTGCTCCGCTCTCCGCCCGCACGGGCGACAGCCGCACGTCTGGCGCCGCTCCGGACCCCCACAAATAGTGCAATCCCAACCAACTGCAAGTGCGAATGTGCAAAACAATTGCGCAATCTTGACTGCGCGCGTTAAGGCTAGGCGTTAGGTGGAGACTGCACTGGGGATAATCGTGAGCGCGAAACCTGCCGAGGTGTTGTTTTACCATTTGGAGCGACAGCCGCTCGAGCGGGTATTGCCGAACTTGATCGAGAAAACGTTGCAACGCGGCTGGCGTGCGGTGGTGCAGTCGGGCTCGGAAGAACGCCTGGATGCGCTTGATGTCGCGCTGTGGACCTACAGCGAAGATAGTTTTTTACCGCATGGCAGCAAGAAAAGCGGCTTTGCCGGCGAGCAACCGGTTTATCTGACAACCGGCGCCGACGCCCCCAACGGTGCGGGCGTTCGATTTTTCGTCGATGGCGCTGTGGCTGAGACTTTCGAGGGCGCAGAGCGCTTCGTTTACCTTTTTGACGGCCGCGATCAGGACGCACTCGCGACCGCGCGCGGACAGTGGAAAGCGGCAAAGGCTGCGGGATGCACAGTGACGTACTGGCAGGAGACGGAAGGCGGGCGCTGGGAGAAGAAAGCTTGAAGCCGCGCCCCGCTTGTCAGACCCCCACTTGACAGAAGTTCGTGGCGGCTGCTCAACCGCGCTCATGAATTATCGACACGCCTATCATGCCGGCAACTTTGCCGATGTTTTGAAGCACGCTGTGCTAGCGCTTGTTATCGAGTATCTCAAAGCGAAGCCGCAGCCATTCCTGACGATCGATCTGCACGCGGGGACCGGTCTCTATGACTTGTCGGGCGAGGAAGCAGCCAAGACGGGAGAATGGCGCGAGGGCATAGGCCGGCTTCTTGCGGCACGCCAAGAGAACGATGTGGCAAGCACGCTAGCGCCGTATCTCGACGCAGTGCGCTCTTTCAACCCCGGCTGCGCGTCAGGTAGCGATATCCGTCACTATCCGGGCAGTCCGCTGCTTGCGCAACGCCTCATGAGGCCCGGCGATCAACTGGTCGCGAACGAGCTTCACGCTATAGACTTTGACACGCTCAAACAGAACTTACGCAAAGCGCCCGGCACAAAGGTGCTCAATACCGATGCGTGGCAGGCTGTGAAATCGCTTCTGCCTCCCAAGGAGCGGCGCGGCGTCGTGCTCATCGATCCGCCGTTTGAATTGGCAAACGAATTTGACGCCATTGAAGAGGGCCTGAGCGACGGTCTGAAACGGTTCGCGAATGGGATCTATATTGTTTGGTACCCGATCAAGGATCCGGCGCGCGTCACGCGGTTTCTGCGCCGGATCAGAGGATTTGGCATCGGCAAGATTTTGAATGCCGGTCTCAGCGTCTGCGCCAGGGAAACACTGCCGGGCCTTACCGAAACGGGGCTGCTTGTTATCAATCCGCCGTTCCGCCTCAAGCCGCAGCTTGAACAACTTCTGCCCTATCTGGCAATGGTGCTGGCAAAGGGCAAAGGGGCCGGTTTTAGCCTCGACGACTGGAGCGCGTGAGGGTGGTTCGGGTCTTTGGTCTGGTCAAATGGCGAGCCTTTGAGCTTGCAGTTGACCCGCGATTTTGGAAATCTAGGCACCGGAGACGGGTCGAGCGGCAAAACTCACCCCGTCGCGTTTCGCGAGATATACGCGGACACATATTGGTCTCTCGCGAGAGACGACGCCCTGTGAGGCTGATTGGCCCGGCTCCCGAGATGCGGGATGGGACGGATATTCTTGCGCCCTACTCGTGTCGCCCGCGCCCCCCAGCGGGACCAACGAGGAGACATTGCAGATGCGCCAGACCGGTGTCGTTAAATTTTACAATACGCAAAAAGGTTACGGCTTCATAAAGCCCGATGACGGAGGCAATGACGTCTTCGTCCACGTTACGGCGGTTGAGCGATCCGGAATAGGTGCGCTCGTCGAAGGCATGCGCATATCGTTCGAGACCGAACCGGACAAGCGCGGCAAGGGTCCAAAGGCCGTGGAATTGCAGCAGTCTGGTTGAGCCGGTCCTGAGTGTATCGATGTAACGGCCGCTCTAGAGCAATATCCGATCAGACAGGATCGCTTCAGCGATCGACTAATCGGATGAAATTGCTCTAGCATTATGATTCTAGAGCATCTTTACCGGACCGGTGAATCGCTAAAACGATTTCGTCCGGTCCGATGATGCTCTAGAGTGGCTACGTGGCTACGTGGCTACGTGGCAACGTCGCAATTTGAAAAGTGTGTGATGCGGGCGTGCGCCTGCGATTAGGAGCGTGCAAATTTTTGCCGATGAGGCACAGTCCTCAGGGACATATTTTCTGTTCGTATCTGGTGCCGGTTCGGCCCTTTACAACCTGAGTCATAAATGGAGGCGATACTCATGAAACGATATGCTTTGATTTCTATCGGTGCGATTTCAGCGCTCGCAATTTTAGGCCCAGCCGAAGCCGCCCACAAATCGGGCCACGGAACATGCGTGATGGCAGGCGGACAGGCGACAATGGTCACGCAAGATCTCGCGAAGTTCATGGCTGAAGCTGCCCTCAAGAACGCGATTGCTGCGCACAACTGGAAGGCGTCCGGCGCGGTCAAAACGAAGTGCGATACAGAGGCCGGCTTGCCTCATTGCACCTCAAAGCAAAAAGCCTGCGGCTGATTGCGCAGCTTTGCCGTTGACGGCGGGTGACGGCGTGTGACGGTGGCACTCAATAAAAAACTCGCCAGTCGACTGGACTGGCGAGTTAAAGACTGGCGAGTTAAAAACCGCACGCCGAACAGCGCGCGGCAACCGGGCAGGTTTCCGGCGCGTTGCGTGTTTACTTCGCCATCATGCTGCGTAGCAGACCAACGATCGCCATCAAGATGCCGCCGCCCGCGCCGCCGCTGACGACCTGGCTGAGGATCGAAGCGATGTCGAGACCACCGCCAGCCGCAGCTACAGCCGGCGCGCCGCCTGTCAGCAACGGGCCCAAGATCTGCCCGCCTAGTCCGCCGCCGACAATGCCGGCGAGGGAGTTACCAAGCGTGCCAAGGCTCAGATTCTTCAAAAGCGATCCAGCGACGTTACCGCCGAGCGCGCCACTAGCGAGTTGAATAAGAAGTGCTACGATGTCCATGCCGTCCTCCACGAGTTTGCGCTGCCGAGCCAACAGTGGCGGTACATCCGCCATCTGTGTCCGGTCAGCACCGTTTGACGCACACCCTGTGCCGCACCATACTACAATTCATGTGACAGCACTGGCAGTTAACGGCGCCCGCCCCCGGCAATAATGGTGCACCGTGATAGTTGGGTTACTAGCCGGAGCGAAAGAAACGGCCGCACCAGGATTATGGGAGGAAGCTTTCATGAATTTGGCTAGACTGCCCCAAGATGTCTTTTAAGCAGGATCGAAAGAGGCGGACCTCATGTTGAGAGCAATCTTTTCCATGTTCTTTATCAGTGGCTTGGTTCTAGCCACGGCGCTTCCGGCCGATGCTGGAACGAAGCGGGGAATGTATCGGAGCGGCCCCCAAGTTAAGGGCTACACCCAACGCCGGGGCGGGTACTCTTACAATTATGCCGAGTCGATCAACACCTACGGCGACTCGCGCAGCAATTATGGCGGAACGTCCGTTTATCGCGATCCGATGCTTGATCGCCAAACGAACTCCGGCCCCTTCGATCACGGTTATTTCTTCGATTCGGGGATGGGCGGTACGCACGGAGGCGACTCGCCCTATATGCATTAGGGCGGGCACAATACGGCGCGCCCGAACCGCTCATAGTTTTTCAAAGGCGGGGTCTTTCAGAGGCGGGGGAAATCCCGCCTGTTTCGTATCCGTAGACCTGTCTGGCCATAGCAAATCCCCGCTCGAATTCTGTGCAAGTGTTGCCCATTGGCCTAGCCCGGCCCTGTTCAGGCCATGGTTGGCTATTTATAACCGGGGTTAGATTCTAGATTAATTTCCAAATCTCCGGAGCTCAGAGATATGCGCACGACGATGCAAAAGATGACCGCAGCCGCCATAGCGCTGTTCGTTACAGGTCTCGCAACGCCGGCGTCGGCCGTCTGCACGCGCTTGGGTTTCACGGTGAACGATTACGGCAAAGAGGGGCCGACCCGCGATGCCAAGATGCTACTCGATAAGTACATCGCCAAATGGGCGGCCGAGAAAGGCATCAAAGCCTTCAAGACCGGTCCGAAGAATGTGACGTGCGAGTTGTTTCTAGATTTCGGCGTATTCGACGAGCATACCTGCCGCGCCGAAGCCAGCGTGTGTTGGGATGGGCCCGCTGTACCGGGCATGCCGTCGGCTAAGCCGCAAGACGCCAACGCAGGCGACACCGCGCCGCCCGCTGCGGATAAGCCGAAGGCAACCGCCAAAGCAGCACCCGCCGCCGAAACCGCACAGAAGAAAGCGACGGCGCCCGAGAATAACGCGACGCGCAATGAGACGGGTTCGACCACGAAGAGCGAACCGGCCGTAGAGGCGGCCAAAGCACCCGAGACGCCTAAGGCTGATATCGATGCTGCGAAGGCTGCTGCTCAGGGAGCCGTCAAAGACGGCAGTGCACCGGCTGCAACAACCGGAAGCACGAGTGCGCAATAGCCGGATTTTGTTTGGCGGCAAATGATAACGGCCACTGTGCCATTCAAGTACGGGTGCCATCCAAGCACAGGGCCGTTTTGCGATTTTTTGGTTCTAGTTCTTCGCTGCGCCCGTGGTGTGGTCGAGCCGCAATCTGTGGCGCTCGTCGGTGAGAAAATGCACCGCGGCGATCCCGGCGGCGAGAACGGCAATCGCCGTCGATCCGGCAATCAGGAACATGATCAAGATTTGGTACTTCGCCGCCTCGATCGGATCGATGCCGGCAAGGATTTGTCCGGTCATCATGCCGGGAAGTGAAACGATGCCGGCCGCAGCCATCGCATTCAGAATGGGCATCAAGCCGGTTCGCATGGCGCGTTTCAAACTATCCTCGAAGGCCACGAAACGCGTTGCTCCGAGCGCGAGGCGGGCCTCGATCACGTTGCGCTCGCGGTGCGCGGCCGACGTGATGGAATCGAGCACAAGCGAGACGCCCGAGAGGGCGTTGCCAACCAGCATGCCGAGAACAGGCAGCAAGAACCGTGGCGTGTACCATGGGGACGGCTGAATGACCGCAAGTGCGATGAACGTGGTGATGAGGCCTGCCAAAAACGCCGGACTGGAGCTGAGAAGCAACGGCAGCCAACTTTTGAAGCGGTGCTCTTGGCGCATGACGATTTCGAACGCCGCGCCTGCTGCCATGACGATCGTGAAGAGCAGCGACCAAATGGGTGAGATCTGCGCGAAGATAAACTTGAGCACGACCGCGACGGCGGCAAGCTGAACCACCATACGCAACGACGCGATGGCCAAGCTTTTTTCCAGGCGGAGACTGTAGGCAAACGAGATGGCGCCGTTGAGCGCGACAAGTGCCGCGGCAATTGCAAGGTCAACATATGAAAGAGGCACATATGATGTCATCGCAAGGGTGCCGCGTTCGAGGCCTGGGACGGGTCGGCGCGCGGACCTGGCAGACGGGCGAGCTGCAGTCTGATGTGGGCCAGCTTTGAGATTGCGCTTTGCTCGTGCGCCGTCACGACGACACTGCGCCCCGCCAAAATCTGAAAGCGAATGAGTTCGGCGGCGAGCGCCGCCGCCTCGCTGTCGAGAGCGGACGCGGGCTCGTCGAGAAGCAAAACCTGGGGCTCGTCGAACAGGGCGCGTATGAGCGCCAAGCGCTGCCTCTCGCCGGTCGATAAAGTGGCAATGGGCTGGTCGAGTATCTTGGGCGAAAGGGCCAAGGCGGAGAGCAGGCGTGCGAGGCGTTCTTGCGCGGACTTATGCGGAGAAGCGAATGCAGCTCGTGCAGTCTCCGACCACCAAACCGGTTCGGCGGACGCATAGCGCACGCGACTGCGCCATTCGTGTCCCGAAATTTCGTTACGTTCGACGCCATTGAGGAAAATAAGTCCCGGTGCCGGGTCGAGGTCGGCGATTGCGCGCAGCAGCCGCGTTTTGCCGGAACCCGAAGGTCCCTCGATCACCAAGCATTCGCCGACTTGCACGGCAAACGACATAGGCGGCAGCGGCTTAACTTTGAGTTTTTCGATGCGCAGCATGCCGGCCGCCTCCGGTCTTCGAATAAGATCCCAAAGGCTTAGCAAGACGCTGGTTTGGCGGCTAGGCGTCTGCGGCGGCGCGCCAGTGGATTAAGCCGCGACTTTGATCTCGTGCAGCTTCATCTCGACGATTTCGCTATTGAAGGGCTTCAAAATGTAGTCGTCGGCGCCAACCTTGAAGGCTTTCATGATTTCGCCGGCGTCGTTTTCCGAGACCATGTAGATGATAAAGCAGCGCCGCTCGAGGCTCGCACGGCGCACGGCCGTGATGAATTCAAGGCTGTTGGCGTTGGGAATGATCCAATCGATCAAGATAAAATCGGGCGTGTCGACCTGAACCCGGTCGAGCGCGTCGACGAGACTGTCGGTATCGCTGACCCGGAAATTCAGGCTTTCGAAGATGAGCCGGGAATATTTGCGGATAATGTTTGAATCGTCGACAATGAGAACGTGTTTCATGGGCGCGGCTCTATCGAATTTGGCACGGGACGTTGCTGGCATAAATTGCCGTGCGCACAAGGGTCGAGCCGAGTGTGCCGTGAAACCCCTAACGGGGGATTAAACTTTGTGGCCTTGGGTTTCACTCTGGCTCACGAGTCCGGGGATCGCGAGCCCGGGGATCACGAGCCCGGGGATTACGAGCGAGGCGGCAGCTTAGGCTTCTGGCTTTGCAACGAGCAGGATGTCGGCGCCGTCTTTCAAAATTTCGAGGCGCATGCCAGCCGTCTGGGCAATCCGGTAGGTGTAGTAGGCCTGGATACTCATCGCGTCGAGCGGCAGCTGAGTGCCGGTGATGAACTCGGTCAAATATTGCGGCGGCCGCGCGCCGGTTCCTTTGCAGCGCAAGAGGAAACTCGGCACTTCAAACGATCCGGCCATGGTCACTTCGATTTCGCCGCCGCGCGGCAGGGCGGTGACGGAACAGGCAACGAGGTTAAGTAGCAGCTTGACCTTGTCTTTGCCCATGTGTCCCGGCGCGCCGCGCCAGACAAGTTTGTGTTTGCCTTGGGTGATGCCGATGAAGCCGCGCGAGATCTGTTCGGCGGTGCCAAGATCGATCATGGCGCCCGCCGATCCCGCGGCACCAAAAGCGAAACGGGCGAATTGCAGCCTCGCAGAGGCCTGTTCGGTGACATTGCGAATGACGTTCAGCGCATAGGTCTTGGCCTGGACATCGTCGTCCTCGTCGAGGATTTCCAAGCCGTTGTAAATCGCGCCCACGGGGTTGATGACGTCGTGGCAGATTTTGCTCGAAATCAAGGCCGCGAGCTCTAGATCGGACGGCAGGACGCGCGGATTCATGATAGCCCCATGGTTTGACCGGCAAAACGCAGGTTGCGGCAGCTCAAGCGCGACAGCACGACGCGAGCATACAGGGGCCGCTTGCGAATAGTCATGCTGCTCTGATACATGCTCCGCATCCCACTTGCCAAGCCCTGGTGTGACCTCGCCGCGTTTGTGGCGCCGTTAGAGGCAAATGTGAGTCTTGGCGGCAACTACCGGCGGCTGCGGTCAATACACGACGTGACGTGCACTTGACTGCAAAGGATGTAACGGCAATCGGGCTCGCTTAAAGTTCACGAAAGGCGCCTCAAGATCATGCACAGTATCGACGCCGATTTTCTTGCTCGCGCGCTGTTGCCGGCGGTCCTTGAGGCCGGCCGCATAGAAATGCGTTATTTTGCCAATGGCGTTGCCGTTGAATCCAAGGCCGACAAGTCTCCGGTCACGGCTGCCGACCGCGAAGCAGAAGCGATCGTCGTTGCCGCCCTCGCGCGTATTGCGCCCGGTGTGCCGGTCATTGCCGAAGAAGCGATGAATGCGGGCTATATGCCTGAAACGGGCCACCGGTTTTTCCTGGTCGATGCGCTCGACGGGACCTCGGGATTCGTCAAAGGGAAGCCGGAGTTTTCGGTCAACATCGGGCTTATCGAAGCGCAAAAACCGGTTTTCGGGCTGATCTATGTACCGCCGACCGGAGCGCTTTATGTGACGCAATCGAGCGGCGGCTCGTATCATTCGACGATCCTGCCGGACGCCGATCCCGGCGAAGCCGCAGCCGCAACGTATGCGAGGCTTGCTTCTCGCGCTCCCGATCGCGACAACCTTCTCGCTTTCAATAGCCGCACGGCGGGCGGTGCGGGCGGCGATTTTCTCAAGCGCCTCAATGTCCGGGAGTCGCAGCCGCTCGGCTCGTCGCAAAAATTCTGCCTGATCGCCGAAGGCAAGGGCGACGTGTATGTGCGCTTTGGCAATACGCACGAATGGGATACCGCCGCCGGGCAAGCCATACTCGAGGCGGCGGGAGGGTGCGTGACGACCGTGGACGGCAAAGCGCTGCGTTACGGCAAATCCGCCAATCGCTACCTTAATCCTCACTTTGTTGCCTGGGGCCGCGAACCGCTGCTGACCGCCGCGGACGGCAATTTTCCTGCAAAATCGGGCGAAGGCGCATAAGTACCTCGAATTGGCCACACTTTGGCAAAAGTGTGTGCCGATCCTGTACCCAAATTCGAATCGTCAGGCGCCGCTTGTTGGCGGCGGCCTGTTTGAGGGGTTAGATCATGTCCAATCGATCTGTCGCGCGCTTCTTCATGGGGCGTCATGCGGTGCGCGGTTCGCTCATTTTGGCGCTCGTTGCGGCTTTTCCCGTTGTGGTCATGCCCGTTGTGGCCATGGGCGCGAACGACGCCTACGTGCCGCCTGCGGACAACAGCGGCTATACTCAAGCACAGGCGCCAGCCGATGATTCTTACCGTCCGGACGAAATCAAGCCCGCACCCTCCGAGACCTATGAGCCTGTGCGGCCGCTCGACGGCTCGCGCCGCGACAGCTACCGGGCACCACCGCCTCCAGAGTCAGGCGGCTATGGCGAACCTTACAACGACGCGCCAACGGGCGAACGTGTGGAACGATATGAGCCGGTCGCGCCGGCCGATCAGGGCGGACCGCCCGAAAGCGATTCGCGCACCTATTCGCAGAATGAAATTATTCGCGCGGGTCATGGCTTCTTCGGCTCCGTGAGCGGCAATCTCGCAGCTGCCGTCGAGTGGGCCTTCCAGAAGGCCGGCCGGCCGAACGGATACATTCTCGGTCAGGATGCGGGCGGCGCCATCGTTGCCGGGCTGCGCTACGGCGAGGGTACGCTGCAAACAAAGGACGCAGGCACACACAAGGTTTACTGGCAGGGACCGACCATCGGCTACGACTTCGGCGCGGAAGGCTCCAAAGTCATGGTGCTCGTCTACAACTTGAGCGACCCTTCGGAAATCTATAATCGTTTTGGCGGCGTTCAGGGTGCGGCTTATCTCGTTGGCGGGGTGAGTGTGCAACTTCAAAAGGCAGGCGAAGTGACTTTGGCGCCCATTCGAGCCGGCATCGGTTTGCGGCTAGGTGCCAACGTCGGATATTTGAAGTATACGCGTAGTCCGACTTGGAACCCGTTCTGAGCCAGCTTGCGGACTTTGACGAAAGCGGGCTGTCCCTAACGGGGTTTGACGGTTTCGCATCGTGCAAGCGGGCCGGGATGTAAAGAATGCGCCGCTAGAGCGCCAGGAACAGGCGATTGATCACTGTCTATTCAGCCATGCTGGTGACATTGGGCTTCCTTTTGGCAGCGCTGCTATTGCTGTTTATTTTGCCGGTTTACAGGCGCCGCATCGAGCGATTTACATCCGAGAAACTGAAGCGTGCACTGCCGTTGACGGAAGCCGAGATCCGTGCCGACAAGGATCGCCTGCGCGCCGAATTCGCGATCGATCTGCACACGCTCGAGATGAAACTCGAGGACGCTAGTCTCACGGCCGCCCGCCAAAGTGTCGAAATCAACCGGCGCGACGCCAAGATCCACGATCTCGATCGTGCGGTCGATTCGCAAAAAGCAGCCGTGGAAGAGCATGAGAATGCGCGGCGTGTCTTGGAACACGCGATCACGGACCGCTTACCCAAAATCGAGCAGCGCCTTGGCGACGCGCGTAAGCTTCTTCTTCAGCGCGACCGCGAGATTGCAGTTTTGACGGAAACGAGCGGCAAGCAGACCGAAGCCCTCGAACAGGCGACGCAAATAAATCTGCAATTGACCGAGGATGCGAACCGTCTCACGACGGCACTCGAAACGCGCGCCGCACGCAATCGCGATACGCCAAGCGACGCGCGCTTTGACGGCGAAGTGGCACTGCGCACGGAACTCGAAGCATTGCGCGCTCAAACGCGCGAACAGGCCCAATTGTTAGAGCGCTTGCAAGTCGCGGAAGCGGACGACAGCACGGCCCGAGCCGACATCGAGAGAATGAAACACGACTTGAGCGAAGCCGAAACACAGCTGCTCGCTTTCAGATCCGAAGTCGGTGCCGAGATGTCGGCGCGCGATACGCTGACGGCGCGTATCCGCGAACTCGAACAGATCGAGCGCGATCGAAGTTCCGAGACGGCAAGCCTCAAGGCGGCCCTCGCGTCATATGAAGAGGCGGCGCGCGAAACGTCTGGAGCGCTCGAGAGTTCGGCTGCGGCGAAAGCAGAACTCAGCGCGCTTCAAGCAGAAATTATCGAGCAGAGCCGCACCATTCAGACGCTGCGGGCCGAAGTTACAAGCAACAACGAACGGCTGACGCGCCAGGCGCAACACTTTCGCGACGAGATGCGCCGCTTGAGCACGGCAAACCGTGCGGGCGGAGAAGACCGCAATGGCGAGGCTCCGCGCCAGACGCTGGCCGAGCGCATAGCGCAACCGCGCGTGCCAGCGCCCGACGTTCATGGGGCTGCGCGCGACGTGCGTCCGGCCGCTTACTTGGCGGCTGTCGGCAGCGGCGCCGATACCGGTGAAGCACCTGCCGCGAACGGCGACGGCGCCGCCTCCGAGCGGCCGGCCGAACGCCCGGCGGCCGCGACCGAAGCGCCGCGCCGCGGACGCTTGCTCGAGCGTATATCAAGTCTTGATAAGCAGTAGGCGGCCGGGCTTTGGCGCGTTGGCTGGGGAACTAGGATTCGAACCTAGACAGGCAGAGTCAGAGTCTGCAGTCCTACCATTAGACGATTCCCCAAAACCTGAACCGGGCGGGGTAAGTGCCGGCGCAAGCGCGGGGTATAACAGCTGACCGGGGGTTGGGCAAGCGACGCCTCTTGCCGCGGAAGCTATGGCCCGCCGCTCTCTTTTGATGGCAGCGCTTCGGGCGCAAGCAGCTCCGGGCGGTATTCGAAGTGCATGGTGTCGTAGTGATACCACTTGCCGCCCCAGATAAATCCGTGCTTCTCGAAAATGCGCACGATCTCGAAGGGGATCTCGTTCTTGTAGGCGATCGCGCCGCCGCCCGCCGTCTTCGTCCAGCGCCAGTAGTGTGCGTGTTTCAAGGCAATATCGATGGCGATACCGTAACTGTGCGCCGACATGTTTTTTGTGCCGGCGACAAGGCGGCAATTGTAGGTGCCGGCTGTTGGGCGCAAATAGACGTCGAACTTTTCCGGTAAGTTGTCGAGTTCCGCAGAGACGGCGGCGAGCCGTGCAGCCGCCCCGTTGATTTTCGAGAAGCTGACTTTCTCGCGTGATTTTTTGGGCAGCCACGCAACGTCGATGAGTTCGGGTTTGACGCCGCCGGAGCGGCAATCTCCGTAGATCTTGGAGAAGAAAGAGCCGTTGCGTGCCCGGCCCGGGTCCTCCTCGGCAGCCGGTGTACGGCCAGCTTCGCCCGGAATGTAGGGCATACGGAACATATCCTCAATGTCCGGCGCCTCGAGCCAATCGCTGAAATTCTTGTTCGGCTTGCCGTCGTCGAGCGGCAAGCGCGTGCCGTCGGCAAAGAAGACGCCGTTGCCCTCGACATCTTTAATCAAGCCCGGATAAGCAGCCTTCAAACGGGAGGCAATTTGTTCGGCCGCCATCGCCGCAGGAGAGGCCGCTTTTTCATCTGCCGCCTGGGCCGCAGAACTGAAGTGGGCAGCGCCCAGCACCGTGGCCAGAACCGTGTAGAGAACCGTGACGCGTGCCCGGGCTATGAGCGCCGCAATGCACGTCTTCGATAGAGCAAACATGAGGACGGCACTCCGCGACATCGGCGATTACACTGCTTAACTTCTTTGCACCCGGCAACCGGCCGCTTTACGCACCGCTCCGACCTGATAAGGTAGTCATCAAGTTTGGTCCAGAAACAGGCCTGATGATCGCGGCCGGTGCTCTCCCGTTTTGAGCACCGCCGCCCTGCCAGGCCCTGGAGACGCAGTGTGAACACAAGTCATGATCCCTCGGGCGCCCGAAATGGGCCGCCTGCGACCGGACCGGCGGCGAGTGAAACGGCGAACAGCGGCGGAAATCCGGCCGCCGCCAGCGAAGCACCCGTTCAAGGCAGCTCAACACATCAAATCGCCCCGCCACATAAGACTAGCCAAATCCTCCCCAAGAATAGCGTGTACGGCGCGCTCGATCTTGGCACCAACAATTGCCGCCTGCTGCTCGCCCGGCCGTCGCGGCGCGGCTTTCGTGTTGTTGACGCGTTCTCGCGCATTATCCGTTTAGGCGAAGGTTTGGGCCAAAATGGCCACCTCTCGGAAGCCGCCATGTTGCGCACCATCGACGCGCTCAAGGTATGTGCGGGAAAGCTAAACCGCCATGGCGTGACGCGCGCCCGATTTGTGGCAACGGAAGCGTGCCGCGTGGCGGGCAACGGCTCCGAGTTTATCGGCCGCGTGCGCGAGCGCTGCGGGCTCGATATCGAGATTCTGAGCCCGGAACACGAGGCGCGATTGGCCGTTTCGGGCTGTGTATCTCTCATCGATCCGGCGGTCGATTATGTTCTCGTGTTCGATATCGGCGGCGGCTCGTCGGAAATCATCTGCCTCGATCTGACGCGCGACGGAGCGCGGCGGCGCGGTCCGGGCGGACGACTTGCGGCGGAGGAAGCCATCGTCGCGTGGACGTCGCTGCCCGTCGGCGTCGTCAGCTTAGCCGAGCGATTTGACGGACGCAGCGTAACACACGAGAGTTTCGAGTCGATGGTTGCCTCTGTTGAAACGATGCTCCGTCCGTTCGAACAGCGCCACGGCTTCAGGCAAAAATTTGCCGGCCGCCCGATACATTTGCTCGGCACCTCGGGAACGGTGACGACGATTGCCGGAATTCTTCTCGGACTACCGCGCTACGATCGCAACAAGGTCGATGGCTGCTGGCTGAGGGTGCCCGATGTTGCAGCGGTCACGCAGTCGCTGTTGAACAAGAGCTACGAGCAGCGCGTCGCCGAACCCTGCATCGGCCGCGACCGTGCCGATCTTGTTCTCGCGGGCTGCGCCATTCTGGAAGCCGTTCTCAGGATGTGGCCGGCCGAAAGGCTGCGCGTTGCCGACAGAGGATTGCGCGAAGGAATCCTGACGTCGCTGATGCTTGAGGATGGCGTATGGCGGCAGGCACGGCGGCGGCGCACGCCGCGTCCATCCGGCTTTGGCGTTGCCGGACCGGAGGGAGACGCAACGTGAGCAAGGGTCCGATTAAAGGTCCGGGCAAAACGCCGGCGAACAGGCCGGTCAGGGGACCGCTGAAAGGTCCGGGCGGCGGGCAGCGGCAAATGAGGACGAGCCTCAAGTTCGCGCATAAACATTCGGCGTCCTCGCAGCGCTGGCTTGAGCGGCAGTTGAACGATCCTTACGTCGCGGCAGCCAAACGCGAAGGGATGCGCTCGCGCGCAGCCTATAAGCTCAAGGAAATCGATGCGCGTCATCGCCTTTTGAAATCGGGCCAGCGCGTCGTGGATCTCGGCGCGGCGCCCGGCGGTTGGAGCCAGATCGCGGCAGAAAGCGTCAAGTCACTTGAGGGCAAGGGCCAAGTTGTCGCCATCGATTATCTCGGCATGGAACCGATTGCCGGTGTTGAGATTGTGGAGTTGGATTTTACGGACGGAAGCGCCGAAGCCAAGCTCAAATCCATGCTGCGCGACGGGGGCGCCGACATTGTTTTGTCGGACATGGCCGCGCCGACGGTTGGCCACACGAACACCGACCACTTGCGCATCATGGGGCTTGCAGAATTGGCGGCAGCTTTCGCCGTCGATGTGCTGGCGCCAGGCGGGACTTTTTTGTGCAAAGTCTTTCAAGGCGGCACCGAGCACGATTTGCTCAATCTGTTGAAGACGAACTTTACGTCGGTCAAACACGTGAAGCCGCCAGCGAGCCGCGCGGATTCAGCCGAACTCTATGTCTTGGCGACAGGCTTTCGCGGCGCGCGCAGGCAAGTTTAACGAAGGCGAGCGCCTTCGCGCGGCGTGATGACTTGCTCGCGCAATTTGCTGCCGGTACGCATAGGCTCGATAAAGCGCACGCCGATATCGTGGCCTTTGCGCCAGACGATCTCGCTCTGGGCATAAAGGCCGTCGATTTCAATAATGAGTTCGAAACTGTCGGGAACGTGGATCGCATCGGCAATCCTGAGGTGCGCGCCGGTATCGGATAAATCGCGCACCGTGCAGCGGAGGCCGGCGAAGCTGCCCTTGTAGGAAATGACGCCGCCCTTCAGCATGCGCCGGCGGTTTGCGCCCCGGCGTTCCACAGTGACGAGTTGAGGTGTTGGCATGCTTGTTCGGCTAGCTATGACTTTGGGTGTTTCTGCAGAGACTGAGACGGGGTCAAGGCTCGCGGGTTTTCGCGTCAAGCGATCGAGCAGCATTTGATTGCCTCGGCCGAGCGCGGCGGGCATCGGTCTGCTGCTCTCCGCGGCCGGGTTTGCATTCGTCTCGTTGTTGTCCACTCGGCTAGCCATGACGCGCCCATGTTCCTTTCGGGGCCGCGATGCCAAATGCCTTGGACCGCCAAGGACAAGTCCAGTTTTTGGACATCGCACTAATCTTGGCCATGCGCGTTGCAAGAGCAATGCCGTGTTGTGCGGTGCGCGCTATGGAAAAAGGTTAATAGGGATTGAGGCAGCCGGTGTGCCGCCGGGAACAGCGCGCTTTCCGGGTTTGAACCATTCTCCTCCTCATGACGACAGAGCTGCAGATAGGCTGCAATCGACCCGAGGAGAGACCCAATGTCCGGAATTATCGCCAGCGCCGCCGCCGCTCTCACGACCGCCGCAACGGTGCTCGTAGCCACGTTTCCCGAAGCCGCTCAAGCCTTCGCGCCGCTGTTTGAACCCGGCAACGAATACGCGGCACTCACCGCCGGACTTTTGGTTTCAATTCCCGGTCTCGCGCTCCTGACAGTCATTGCAGGGGCCGCGCACGATTGACCCCGCGCACCGATACCATTCGCTGCGCCAACTCATTTACTGCCACGCGCCTTCCCCCTCCCTCCCCAACTTCCTCCCCAACTGGCCGGCTCCTCTCAGAGCCGGCCTTTTTCTTTGTGATTGACGGCGCCTATGGTTAGCTTTCCGAGGCCGCCGATGTTGGCCGTTCTGGAGTGGCGAGGGTTATGGATATCGAACTCACCCGGCGCAGAGCCCTGCTAGGGCTGACGGTTGGCGCAACAGGCGCGGGACTTGCGGGTGCAGCCGCTCCCTCTGCGGCCGGAACCGCGGCGGACGCAAATCCTGCAGGCTCGTGCGTGCTCTTTCCGCAGGCGGTCGAGGGCCCTTTTTACTTCGATCCCAAACTTGTGCGCAGCGACATCGCCGAGGGGCGCCCCGGTGCGCCGCTGCAGATCACCTTGCGCGTTATCGAAAGCGGTGTGTGCACGCCGCTCGCCAACGTGCGTGTCGATATTTGGCATGCCGACGCGAGCGGTCTTTATTCGGGCTATGCAGGGCAAGGCGCGGCGCGCGATGTCTCGACTAAGAGCGAAAATTTTCTGCGCGGCACGCAGATGACGGACGCGAACGGCGTTGCCGCGTTTCGCAGCGTTTATCCCGGATGGTATCCGGGGCGCACACCCCACATCCACGTCAAAGTGTTCTTGGACGGAAAGACGCTCGTGACGGGGCAGATGTATTTTCCAGATGCATTGAGTGCGCAAGTCTACAAGGAGCGTGCGCCTTACAATGAACGACCCATTCCGGATACCACGAATGCGCGCGACTTCATTTTCACGTCGGGCGAGCGCGACGGCGGCGGCATTGTCTTGAGCGCCGGCACGGAGGGCGAGGCAATCGCCGCAGCTCTCCTCATTTCGGTCGATAGAAGCGGAACCGCCGCACGCAAGGCTGCAGGTTGGGGCGGGTGGTTTCGACGCCTTGTAGGCTGGTAAATTTTTCGCGGCATAACGCTCGCTGCGGGCTTTCGCCCCAAGCCAGCGCCGCCCGGTGGCGGCCTTTGGCCACAAAAGCTGTCGCATCGCAAAATAGACTTGCCCGTGCTAGCCAGAGCCTACAAAAATCAAGTCGAAATGCCGGGCTAGACGGCAACAGCGGCAAAGCGAAATAGGCCCATGACCCAGATCCCCGATTTCACCAAGGTCTCCCTCGACGCGCCCGTGGGTGTCCGACCCTCTGGGTCTGACACCGCAAACCAGGTCAGCGCGAAGGTGTCAGACCCGAAGGGTCAGACACCTTGGCCGATTTGGGAAACGCCCGAAGGTATTCCGGTGAAGCCGGTCTATACGGGCGCGGACACGGCAGGGCTCGACTTCCTCGATACGTTCCCCGGCATTGCGCCGTACTTGCGCGGACCCTATCCCGCCATGTACGCGCTGCAGCCCTGGACCATACGTCAGTACGCGGGGTTCTCGACGGCGGAAGATTCAAACGCATTCTACCGCCGCAACATCGCCGCCGGCCAGAAGGGCTTGTCGATCGCCTTCGATCTCGCGACCCATCGCGGCTATGACAGCGACCACCCGCGCGTCAAAGGCGACGTCGGCATGGCGGGCGTCGCGATCGACTCGATTCTTGACATGCGCACGCTGTTCGACAGTATCCCGCTCGCCGACATGACCGTGTCGATGACCATGAACGGCGCGGTGCTACCGATCTTGGCGCTCTTCATCGTTGCGGGTGAAGAGCAGGGCGTCTCGGCGGATAAGCTCGCGGGCACCATTCAGAACGACATCTTAAAAGAGTTCATGGTGCGCAACACGTACATTTATCCACCCGCACCCTCGATGCGCATCGTGTCGGATATTTTTGCTTACACGAGCGCGCACATGCCGAAGTTCAATTCGATCTCGATTTCCGGCTATCACATGCAGGAAGCGGGCGCGACGGCCGACCTCGAACTCGGCTACACGATTGCCGACGGTATCGAATATGTGCGTGCCGGTGTTGCGTCCGGCATGGATGTCGATGCGTTTGCGCCGCGCCTCTCCTTTTTCTGGGCCATCGGCATGAACTACTTCATGGAAATCGCCAAGATGCGCGCCGCGCGGTTGCTTTGGGCGAAGCTGATCAGGCAAGAGTTCAACCCGAAAGACGCGCGTTCGCTGTCGCTGCGCACGCATTCGCAGACGAGTGGATGGAGTCTCACGGCGCAGGACATTTTCAACAACGCGACGCGCACGTGTTTGGAAGCCATGGCGGCAACGCAAGGTCATACGCAATCGCTGCACACCAACGGCCTCGACGAAGCGATTGCCTTGCCGACGGATTTCTCGGCCCGCATTGCGCGCAACACGCAACTTCTGTTGCAGCAGGAAAGCGGGACGTGCCGGACGATTGATCCCTGGGGCGGCAGCCACTACGTCGAACGCCTGACGCACGATCTGGCGCAAAAAGCGCTTCTGCACATTGCCGAGATCGAAGAGCAAGGCGGCATGGCCAAAGCGATTGCGGCCGGCATTCCGAAGATGCGCATCGAAGAAGCGGCGGCCCGCACACAGGCGCGCATCGATAGCGGCCGCCAGACCATAACCGGGATCAACAAGTTCAAGATCAAAGGCGACCGCGAAATCAACTTCCTCAAAGTTGACAACAAGAGCGTACGCGACCAGCAACTGGCAAAGCTGGCTCGGCTGCGCAGTGAGCGCAACGAAGCGGATGTACAGGCGGCGCTCGACGCGCTGACCGAAGGCGCCAAGGGCAACGCCAACTTGCTCGACCTCGCGATAAAGGCGGCGCGTAAAATGGCGACAGTCGGCGAAATC
>JANMNH010000142.1:0-26210 GCA_031373745.1 Hyphomicrobium sp.
GCTTGCCGTTATCGAGCGTACGGAAACCGATTTCCGCATGCGAGAGGGATCGCAGGTGGCGGCCAATCACTGGGAGTCGGCCGGGTGGCAGGGCCGCGCGCGTGGGATAGATAGCCCCGGCCGCGCCCGCCAGATGAGCGCGATCGCGCCCGAGCTCGACGCGGCATTTCCATGGCTCGACGCGCCCATCCTCAACGATCGCACCCGGATCGTCATGGTGGCGGATGCCAAGGAAGGGCGGCTCGTGGCGAGGGGCTACGAATCCGGGCAGCCTGCGACGGAAGCGCTTGATCTTACGTGGCGGCTTTCCGCCTAGTGGTGCGGACGTGAACAGCGCTTGCGCGACGCGCGGTCAGAAGTTACAAGCCCCTCCTGCCTCATAGGCAGCCACGACCTGCGGAGAGGTGGCAGAGTGGTCGATCGCGTCGCACTCGAAATGCGAAGTACGGGCAACTGTACCGGGGGTTCGAATCCCTCCCTCTCCGCCAATTTCCAGTAAAAGTTCCGCGCTTTTCCGCAGGTGCTGGCGATGGCGGCGTGAATGCCCTTGAAGCAATCGAGCTTCGAGCTGCAGTAGAGCTTCTCGATTTTCGAATAGGAGTTGATGCCGGTGCCATCCGGTCACTTGACGATCATTTCGATGATCGGCCCGAGGTCGTTGTAGGCCTCGACCAGAACGCTTTTGTTCAAGAGCCCTGGATAGACGCAGTAGACCGGCGCGGTGGAAAAGCCTTGCAAGAAAACGTCATTAGGAGTCGCGAGGCACTGCACGATGTGTCTCAATCTCTACGGGTTCCTTGTCTTCGACGGCGCTTATCGCCAGACTCGCCGCCCTCTTCGGCTGAAGAAGTTCTCTAATTGTTGCACGCATCTCCTGCGGATCGCGGTGCGTCGCTCTAATCCGTTCGTTCCGGTCCAAGGTGTTATGCCGTGCAGAATGGTGTCGTCTGGGCGTTGGAACAGAATGCCGGTCTGAGCGTTATTCACACCGTGCATCATTTCGGCACTGAAAAGGCATTTGGGGAGATCTCATGCCGGACAACAACAAGCCGTCACAACACATCGTGCATCGGCGAGGGTTCCTCTCTGCGGCTGCCGCATCGGCAGCTGTGCCATTGGCTTTAGATGCGCGATTTGCCGAGACTCAGTCGAAGCCCGCCGTGCGCAGTGTTCGCGAGTGGATTCCTGTAAATGTAAATGTCAACGGGCGGACTCAATCGTTGAACGTTGATCCGAGAATGACGCTTCTAGATGCGTTGCGCGAGGAACTCGGATTGAGGGGGACCAAGAAAGGTTGCGATCACGGTCAATGCGGGGCCTGTACAGTTCACGTTGACGGCGCGCGGGTGCTCTCCTGTCTAACGCTTGCGGTCATGGCAGAGGGCAAGAACGTGACGACAATCGAGGGTCTAAGCGCAAACAACGGCGACCTTCATCCCATGCAACAAGCGTTTATCGATCATGACGCTTTTCAGTGCGGTTATTGCACGCCGGGTCAGATTATGTCGGCAGTCGCATTGGTGGAAGAGGGATACGCCGACACCGGAGATCAGATTCGCGAGGCTATGAGCGGTAATATTTGCCGTTGTGCGGCCTATCCCAACATTGTCGCCGCCATTCTGCAGGCGAAATCCAAGATGGGAGCTTGAGCGATGCAACCGTTTCTATATGAGCGTGCCGCCGACGCGAAAGAGGCCTCGTCATCGCTCGCGAGGTCAGCCATCGAAGAAACAAACCCAATCGCCGGCGGCACGACGTTGCTAGACCTTATGAAGCTCAATGTGATGCGGCCGGAGAAACTGATCGATATCAATCATGCGCTGCCCGCCCAAATCGTGCGCGTCGGAGGAGGGGTCAGGCTTGGGGCAATGGTGCGGATGGCGGAGGCAGCGTCGAACGAAATCATCGCACGAGAGTATCCAGTCGTTCACCAAGCGCTGATGCTTGCCGCCTCGGCGCAAATTCGGAACATGGCGTCGCTAGGCGGTAACGTTCTACAACGCACAAGATGCGGATATTTTCGGGATCAGACGGTTCCCCATTGCAATAAGAGAACGCCGGGTGCGGGATGTGCAGCTTTGGACGGCGTAAATCGGATGCATGCTGTCCTGGGAACGAGCGATCAGTGTATAGCAACGTACCCCGGTGATTTTGCGCAAGCTTTGATGGCGTTGGACGCGAAGGTCGAGATCGAAGGTCAACAGGGCAAGCGAACAATAGCGTTTGCAGATCTGCATGTGTTGCCTGAACGGGATCCCGCCGTCGAGACGACGCTTACCCGCGGCGATCTGATTACAGGATTTATTCTTCCCGCCGCGACTTGGACGCGGCGATCTTTGTACCTGAAGATCCGGGATCGCGATTCGTACGCCTATGCCTTGGCATCTGCAGCAATCGTTCTCGACATGGACGGCATCCGCGTCCGTGAGGCGCGGATAGCGGTTGGCGGTGTAGCGACGGTTCCGTGGCGTGCGCGACAAGCGGAAGACTATCTCAAGGGAAAAGTACTGGACGAGAGCAACGCGAAAAAAGCTGGCGAGGTCGCATTCGTTGGCGCCAAAGCCCAGCAACATAACGCCTACAAGCCAAAATTAGGGGCGGCGACGATTGCGCGTGCCTTATTGCAGGCAAAAGCCTTGGAGATCGAGCTATGACCATCGCTGCACCTGAGCCCAAGGAAAACATGGGGCGCCCCGAGCCAAGGATCGACGGCCGGTTGAAAGTGACCGGCGCCGCAAAATACGCTTCGGACGCGGATGTCTCGAAACCGCTTTATGCCGTGTTACTTACCAGCGCAGTTGCTAAAGGACGCATAACGGCAATCGATCGGACGGCCGCAGACAAAATTCCGGGTGTGGTCGCAATCTACACAAACGAAAATATGCCGCCTGTTGGGGAGTTTGCGTTCTTTGGCGCGGGTGGCGAGGCCGGATCGAAGGCGCCCGCGCTCGCCGGTGCAGATATTTATTTTGACGGGCAAATTATTGGACTAGTCGTAGCGGTTTCTTACGAAGTTGCGCGAGAAGCGTCGTTTGCAACCAAAATATCGTATTCCAAAGTGGCACCATCGCCGCTTATGGAATCCGAAGGCGTTGAGACGGCGGATGCGTCTGATGTGTCGCCGAGGCACAAAGCCATCTCCAAGGGAGATCTTAGTCGCGCCCTCACGATGTCGAACGTGAAAGTCGAGGCGACCTACGAAACTGCGGCCCAGGTTCATAATTCAATCGAGTTGTTTTCGACAACGTGTCACTGGTCAGGCGAGAGATTGACCGTCTATGAGCCTAGCCAATTCGTGACGGGGATGAAGTTTGGCCTGGCCCGGCAGCTCGCGATCAAGCCGGAGCAAATTCATGTCGTATGTCCGTTCGTAGGCGGCGCATTCGGGTCAAAAGGAAGTCTGACACACCGCACGTCGCTTGTTGCACGTGCCTCGAAACTGCTCGGCCGTCCGGTCAAGCTTCAGGCCACGCGAGAGCAGGGATTTACAATCGCCACACATCGCGCAGAAACGCGGCACACGATCAGACTGGGAGCGACTGCCGCAGGCAAACTCCTAGGCTACGGTCACGAGGCATGGGAACAGACATCGCGACTAGACGACTACGTTGTCGACGGTACCGGGGCATCGACTGCGATGTATTCCGCGGAAGCAATTCAAACGAAAGTGCATGTCGTGCGGACAGACCGGAACACACCCGGGTTCATGCGCGCGCCCGCCGAGGTACCATATTTTTTCGCCCTTGAAAGCGCGATGGATGAACTTGCAGTTGCGTTGAAAATGGACCCGATCGAACTGCGGCGGATTAACGACACGATGGTCAATCCCGCCAATGGCGCTCCTTATACGAGCCGGTCGCTGATGCAGTGTTACGATGAGGCCGCCAAGGCCTTCGGCTGGTCCAACCGCAGTGCCGCTCCAGGCTCGATGCGGGATGGAGATTGGCTCATTGGCTGGGGATGCGCGACAGCGGCTTATCCGACGCAAATGGCTCCAGCGACCGCAAGGGTCACTCTCACAGCGAACAATGCGGCTCGGGTGCAATCGGCCGTTCATGACGTCGGCACGGGCGCCTACACTATTTTGGCCCAGTTGGTTTCAGAAAGGCTGGCAATACCGATTGAGCGTGTTGCCGTCGAATTGGGCGACAGTAGTCTCCCTGCCGGCCCCGTGGCTGGCGGCTCCGTGACGACTGCAAGCGTCGGCGCCGCCGTCGCAAAGGCATGCGATGCCATAAGGGCTAAGCTCTATCCAAACGGGCGCCTCGAGAACGACATGGCAGCTGCTTTTCAGGCCCTCGGCGCCGGCTCTATTGAAGAATATGCTGAATACGAACCGGAAGGTTTACCGAAAGGATCGGCCGCTGCACTCCAAGCTGGCAAGCTCGCCATTATTGGCGGGGCTTTGCCGGATCGCACAATGTTTTCGTTCGGTGCAGAATTTGTCGAGGTTCGGATCAACGCCCGAACGCGCGAAATCCGCGTTTCCCGCTGTGTCGGCGCGTTTGCTTCGGGCCGGATAGTGAATCCCCGAACGGCACGAAGTCAGTTGATGGGCGGAATGATATGGGGCCTTTCATCGGCGCTTCACGAAGGTATGGAAATCGACGTGAATACTGGAAAATACGTGAACGACAATCTTGCGGAATATTTGGTTCCTGTGAATGCCGACATCGGGTCGGTTGAGGTCATTCTCGTTCCGGAAATCGACACCAAGGTCAATCCGTTGGGCATTAAAGGCCTGGGCGAGTTGGGCAACGTTGGCACCGACGCCGCAGTCGCCAATGCCGTCTTTCATGCGACGGGTAAACGCATTCGCAAACTTCCGATCCGGTTAGAAACGCTTCTCGATGCGTGAACCCATGCTCGAGACCGTGTCGGGGGCGTGTTCGCTTAAGTGTGCCTGTCATGCCGGATGCTAAGACGGCAGTTCTCTCTGACCGACAAGACTTGCACGATGGCCGCTCGCTATGGGCGGACTCTTCGGGAACCAATCTCCGCACTCGGGGAACGTTCGAGCGGACGACCGCTGAACTTGCTGTTGTGGGCGGTGGCATCAGTGGGTCGCTTTGCGCCCTTGAGCTTGCGGCCGCAGGTCATGAGGTGGTGGTGATTGACCGGCGGCCGCCGGGAGCGGGCAGCACGATTGCGAGTACGGCCATGATTCAATTCGAGTTGGATACCCCATTTTTGAAACTGTGCGATAAGATCGGACGGCCCAAGGCTATCCGCGCTTGGCGGCGGTCATTCAAGGCCGTCGGCAAACTTTCCGGTTTGATTGCGGCTCATAACATCGATGCGCGCTGGTGCGACCGGGAGGCATTGTATCTCGCGGGAACCGACATGGGCGCCCGTGGGTTGAAAACGGAAGCCGGCGCGCGTCAGAGTATAAAGCTCCCGTCTGAGTTTTTGAATAAGGGTGATCTTTTCGATCGCTATGGCATCGATCGCACGGGGGCGATTCTGTCTTCGGGCGCCGCCGAACTCGATCCGGCGCGAACAGCCGCATCTTGCCTGCGTGCTGCGCAGCGCTACGGTGCAACGATCGTGTCGCCATGTAACGTGCTCGAAGTGACATCGCGGACCGGTGCGATTGAATTGACCACGACTGCCGGACCGTTGCGCGTGAAAAAAGCCGTCCTTGCCACAGGTTACGAGGTGGTCGCGGGTTTGCCGCGCTCTGCCTTCGGCGTAATCTCCTCTTGGGCGATTGCGACACAGCCCCTGCCGGCGGACAAACTCTGGCCCGGTCGATGCCTCATCTGGGAAGCTTCCGATCCTTATCTTTATGCCCGAACCTCGACTGACAATCGCATCCTCGTTGGCGGCGAAGATTCAAAACTGACCAATCCGCAACGTCGCGAGGATGCTATCCCTAGAAAGGCTAAGGCGTTGCTCCGCAAGATCGAGACGCTACTTGGCAGATCCGATTTGCGGATCGACTATGCTTGGGCCGGAGCGTTTGCCGACAGCCCGACGGGCCTTCCGGTAATAAAGGAATTGCCGGGGCTTCCGGGAGCAATGGCGATCTTAGGGTGCGGAGGAAATGGAATCACTTTTAGCGCCATTGCGGCACAAATCGTCAGGCAATGGGCTCGCGGTCGCCAGGACCCCGATCTCGATTTATTTCAAGGAAAAGCAGGCTGACGGCCGGGAAAACGCTTTGAGCAAGAGATACAAAAAGAGCCAATCGACTTACGATTGGCTCTTCTTTGACTTTTTTGACTTTCCGAATTGTTTTCAAATCAGCGGTACGTACCCGACCTTCGGCGCCGCAGTTCGTCCGTAGGTTCGACACCGGGGGTTGACGCTGCCCAGCCGGATCGTTCGTATTCGCCTCTTCGGGCAGTCTGGTCGACCGGATTGTATTGACGAAGTATATCGTCCGCCTGGGACCAGCGATCTTCGGCTGTGCTTACCGTCACGAGCGAACTTCCTCGGCGTACGCCTTCGGCGTAAAGATGTGCATCGTTTTCATCGACGCCATAGTCGGTCAGCGCTCCCAAAAGACCGCCTGCAACTGCGCCGCCCGTTGTCGTAACGATCGTTGTCGCCAACATTCCAGCCGCAACGAGAGGACCGATGCCCGGAATAGCCATCACGCCGAGAGACGCAAGAATGCCTGCGCCGGCCCCAGCTATGCCACCTACACTTGCACCCGTTACTGCTCCGGAGGAATCGTCCGACGTTGTTACAGTGCCGTCTTCGGAGCGGGCAATGAGGCTGACTTCCGTTTCGTCGAACCCGGCGTTTTCCAACGCTCGGACCGCCCGGAGGGCTTCATCATGGTCATCAAAGAGATGGCTCACTACGCGTGTCATGAAATACTCCTGTTACTTAGTTGGATTGTACAACGTTGCCTTTGAAGTCCAAGGCGACGCTAACGTTGGCCCCGGCCTTGATCGCCTTGCCGCGCCATATTCCCTTGTCGTCCTTTGACAAGCCGGTGACGCCGCTGAACCCGGCTTCGGTAATTCGTTTGTGGGCTTGAGCTTCGGTGAAGCTGTTGGCGCCTTCCATGGGGGCGGCATTCGTGCCGGGCGTTGTTGATTTCGCAGGCGCATTCGGAGCGGCCTGCGCCGGCGACGTGTTTGCAGAATCTGTCCCTGTAGCGGCAGGGGGTGACTGAGTTTCAGCGGGGGCCGCGGCTGCAGAAAACGCGAGTGCGACAACCGACAGAGCGGCAAGACATGGTTTCATGGGTTTACCTTTCTGAGTTTCAAGAAAGCGTCGATTTACGGTATCCGAACGTGCCGGCGATGGTTTGGTTCCCTCGGCGCATTCACGAACGAGGAGTGCGAAATTAAACAAACAGCGCAGTGGCCACGACGGCTGTCATCACCGCGATTGACAGGAATGTAGCGAATACAAAGGCGAAGAAAAACGACTCTCGATCGCCGTTTGCGCAATAGAGTTGCTCTTGCATTTTCGTTTTTTCCGCGCGATGAGTCATTGGTGCTTTGGCCCTTTGAATTTTGTCAAAATGCATTTTGGGAGGAACGCCGTTGCCACGAGCGAAACATTAGCGTTCCGAGGCTTTCGGCCGCCGGAACGCCGATATTTTAGGAGCGCTCAGCGCCAACGATTGCGGTTATACCCGTGATGTCGCTGACCGCCGCCGAAGCGCAGATATATTCCCGGGCTGGTGCCATACCCGTAAAAGCGTTCGCCGTTGTAGCGATTGTAGTGCCGTCCGCCACGGTGACAGAAGCGCTCTCCGTCACGCCAATGGCAATGGCGCCAATTACGATAGTGGATTTGCTCTAGCGCAACATCGGATGCGTTCACAGTGTTTGCCATTCCAGCGGGGGACAGTGCCGATGCTGGACCGCTCCAAACCAATGCGGCGATGGCGGCAAAAGTGCAGGACAATCGCGTTCTTTTCATGGTTCACTCCTAGGTCTTACTGTTGTGTTGAAACGTAAGCGCTGCCAAAAAGTTCCGGTGAGGACCAATGGATGGTCGCGCCAAAAGTTTGCTGATGCTGATGCGAACGACGCCGCGACGCTCATGAAACGCATGAACGCAACGGCCGAAAACGCGACACTTGTGGGTCATAGTCTGGGAACCGCGCCGGCAACCATGCTTGCCAATATGATGGGTTCAAGGCTGTCTAACCAAGTACAAGAAAACGCGAGCGTAAGTGCCGCTCGCGTTTCTCTAAATGATAATTGTAAGCTACTTAACTTTTTCGTTGAGTGCGTCGGGCTCGGTGTTCCCAGGCGTCTTTTTCTCGTCCTTGGTTACAGCCGCGTCCGGCGGCGAGTTCGGTGGCGTTTCGGCCTTTTTCGTCAACTCCGGCGGCTCGGAATTTCCCGGCGACTGGGTGTTCGTTTCTTCTTTCGTTCTGTTCACGGCCTTTCCGTCGTCCGTCGTGCTCGGCTCTTGTGCCTTGGCATTCCGGTCCGGCGGCGTGGTGCCTTGAGGTGCAGGGGATTGGCGGCTATTTTCTGTTTCGACGGCCAACACCGGGGTCGCAATTAAAGCAATTCCGGCCAAGCCTAATACTAATGCGGATGACGTTTTCATTAAGCGCTCCTAATCTGTTGCATACCATTTGAACGCGTCTGTGCCGACTTGGTTCCAGCATGGAGACGCGTCTGAGCGGAGAGAAAAATATTTGAAACATGGATCGAGGCCGGCGGTTGGAACAAAAAAGATGAGCCGCACCTTCCGGTGCGACTCATCCTTAAGTGGCCTTCTATTTCACGACGCGAAAATTACATCCGGGCAAACCAATCATCGACAGCCTTTTTGGCTTGGTCCTTACTATAGCCGTAGGAAGCCTGGATCTTGCCTTCCAGCTGTTCACGGTTGCCATTGATCTTGTCGATCTCGTCGTCGGTGAGATTGCCCCACTGCTCCTTGATGTTACCCTTCAACTGTTTCCAATTGCCTTCAACGGTATCCCAATTCATGTGCGGTACTCCTAAGATATGTATGTTGGATTGGACTGCCAATCGGCCTGAGAAAACGTACTTCTACGGCAATAGTTCCTATGAGACCGGCACAGGTGTTTCGGGTCGAGAGGATCAAATGTTATCCGCAGACGGCGATATCGAGTTGAAGCAAAAACGATTTTGCGAGATGAGGCGCGTCGCCGGCCGGGCTTTTGGGGAATAATTTATATTTTGAGGCGGCCATCGCCAGTCAATATGCCCATCGCTTTATCGATCAGCCGCGCTTCCACTGAGGCTGTGACAATTGTCCGAACGGCAACTGGCCTGCCTGCATAAGCATCATCGAGTCGATGCACGTTGATGTCTCCGGCTGGAATTCCAGCCACTTCGAGCCTCCCGACAGCGCTCTCTGCTTCGCCCAACCGATCGAAGACGGCAGTAATGATCTGCGATTCCATGGAATACTCCGGGTTTTGGTCCACTACTTATGCTTCTGCCTTTCCAAGCAGAGCGTGCTGAAAATCGCTAAGTCGAACTACGTTTTGCGAAGACCGGTTGCAATTGTGCCCAACCACGTCTTGACTGCGTCGTACGCAGGTGACGAGGTCACGGCAGCCGGATCGATGCTGCTGATCGAGTCGACCAAGCGCTCCAGCCTCGACGTTATTGGCTGCGTATCCACGCGGGCGGCGGCGCGGCGCGCGCTGGCGACGATGTCGTCGATGTTGTAAGATGCGGCATTATTATACCGGAAGCCTCGTGACGATTTAGGTACAATGGCCACCGCGAGAAGCGCGCCTGCTGCTGCGGCAATGCCCATGGAAGCCCAGGGCTGGGTTTCAATGCTGGATCGCAGCGTGGCAGTGCCGTCCGAAGCAAGCTTTTCAACCTGAGCTAGGCGCTTTGCCGTCAAATTGGCAATCGTATCCGTCAAGTCCGACAGCTCTTCGCGCAACTCTGCAATACGCGTGTGGTCGATAGACTTAGTATCGTTTATTCCATTACCGCGCGGCAATGGCGTGACAAGTGGCGAATTGGTCGAAGTCATGGCGTTCCCACCTTCCTGGACAAGCATTTTGAATCTGAGACGGCAATGGCATCTCGCCTATGGCACAGAGCAGTCCGCCAATGCCGAACCTCCGAAGGGAACGCTGAATCGCAAAGAATGTTCCAAATGAATCGATATTGACTGTCACCACGGGAACCATGGCGTTCGATCCGCGTTAAACTGCGGACACGAGGCATCAACTTTTTGTTTTGGAGGCAAATCGCCATGGCAAACCCGAATTATGGAACGGCTGCAGGAACAGGACCTTCGCGGAGCTCGCCGCCTGAACCAACCGACAGTTATGACGCACTCAAGAGCGACATTGCGAACCTAACCGACTCCGTCAAGAAGCTCGCAACCGAGCAGATGGGATCGGCGGTTGAAGGGGCCCAGGATCAAGTGAAGCAGAAGTTAGGCGATATCGAATCGTCTATCCGTAGGAACCCGACACAGGCTGCACTCATTGCGGCTGGAGTGGGTTTTCTGGTGGGCCTAGTGATAACCCGATAATGGCAGCAGCATTTGTGATCGAGGAGAACGAACGATGACTTATTCGATGACGGATTCGGACGTTAAAAGCGCAGTCTCACGCGTTGGCTCGGATGTTTCGAAGGCCGTCGGCGACGCTGGCGAAAAAGCCGGCGAAGCCGTCGAGAGCGTGCGCCAGGCGGCCAGCGAGGGACTGGATAAAGTGGAAACGGCCATCCGGCGCAATCCAATTGCGGCCGCAAGTATTGCAGGCGGCGTCGGCTTTCTGTTAGCCGTTCTCGCGCGCCGGTGAAGTCGAAGACCATGTCAACAAGATAGAAGGTCGCCATGATCAGCGAAGTTGTAGGTTATGCAGCGAGCCGCGCGACGAGTGGGGCGGTTGAAAGCATTTCGCGCCGCGCCGCGTGGTATGTAGCCGGCGGGGTCGTTTTGCTATTCGGGCTATTTTTCGCGGTCCTGGCGGTCTTCTGGATTATTGAGCCCTATTACGGACCAATCCAGGCGGCGGTACTGGTGGCGTCGGCATGTCTCGTCGCCGGGCTCGCATGTTTCGTCATTCCTGGAATCGTCCAATTTGTGCAAAGGAAGCGCGTTAAGGTGCAATCGGCTTCTACGTCTGTGGTCGAAGAAACGCTGGAGGCCGTGAACACCGAAGCAGCGGAGGCCGTCGATTACTTTGGCCCGCTTAAAGTAATGGCGACGGCATTTATGTTCGGCTTGGGTGCTGCCAAGCAGCTGCGCGGCGCAGGGACTTCGTGATTTTACATCGCTTCCACCGATTTTATTTGCGGCGTAAGGATCGACCGGCGTTCCTCAATTGCGACCACAGACGCCCCCACTTGAGGTTTGGTTTGGTGTCGTGAAGCACGCGAAGCACTTTGACGCGGTTCGCTTCGGGAATTAGGTCCAACATACGCCGCCGGACGGCCTCAATGTTCGAGGCGCCGTCGTCATGTAATGACACTGGAAGTACATCTTGCGGACCAAAATCCAGTTCTTGGGCAATCTCTAAAAGATTAAACTCAGACGCCGGCGCGTTTACATGCGTAACAACGCAAAATAGGGGTTGTGGTTTCCGGTTCAAGTCCTTCGCAGCTTCATTCCTGATGTGGCTCAGGAGGCGTTTTTCAATGCGGCGGTCGGCTTGTAATGCGGACGTTACCCAAACGATCAGATCGCTCTGATCGACTGCTTCGATAAAGGCGCGTAGATCCCGGGTCACTTCGCTGACACCGGGACTGTCGATAAACAGGAGTTCGTGGCCATCTTCAAAAGAGGTGCTATGCGGCGTCTCGCCGTTGGCCGTTGGAAAAGTGCCGGTGGCGCCGCGTCTGGCGTTGACGAGCGCTATTATGAGACTGGATTTGCCGCTGCCCGTTTGCCCAGCGACGAGTATGCGAATTGGTTCCTGGTGCGCGGGGCCGGATGAGGGTGTGCCATTATACTCTATCGCCGATGCAACGGCCGGCTGCCGTCTGGTGCTGTTGGCCAGCCGCATGCGCCCGCTATAAAGATCGATTGCTGCACGCCCGACTTCCCGAACGTAGGCTTGCACCAAGCGCTTGGCGAGTTCTTCGCGTCCCCAGTCATAGGCGCGCCTCGTCAGCTGTTCGCGGATTTCTTGGGTTGCCGCCGCCGCCGGATTCATGAGTCGAACGATGCGCCACAAATCGTAGGCCTGTTCGGCGACATTGATGGCCGAGCGCCAGCGATATAATCTTAAGAATTGTCCGACCGTCATGCGATCGCCGAGTGGAATACTTTCGCTGATGAAGGCGCTTAGCTGGAAGCTAACGCGCTCGATGAGGGCAAACGCTTCTGGAAGTGTAAATTTCCACAGGGCATGCTCCTCGCCCGGATGCATCGAGCGCGCAACGGTCTCTATCGAGCGCAGGCCGAGATCAAAAATATCGTTGCTGCTCGTAATTTCCAGCGGCCGTACCTGTTTGGAGAGAGCGATTACTTCAGCCCACGCGGCCGTCTCTCGGGTGGACCATCCGGCATCGGCAACATCTGCTGCACTTTGTTCGGCGGCCGGTGCAGTATCCGGCAGATCGACGCGAAAGATCCAGCGCTCAATGGCGTATGTGATGACGGTAATAGAGCACGCGGCAAGGGCCCAATACAGCACATAGCCATTTTGCCAGAGCCAAATGGATCCCATCACGACAAGCGACAACAGCGGTAGCAGCAGCGCTATCGCCGCCATGGCCACCCTAAAATAAAAAACAGCGTGTCGTCTTTTTTCTACAATGGCCAAGTGCCGCCCGCCTGCACGATCTGTGAGAATTTTGATGGCTGTGCCGGTCGATCTAACGCCGCGAATGTACAACGCCCGTGTTTGATATCGGTTCCAAAAGCCGTGCCCGGAAACTTCGAAATGTTCTTACGCCTCGAACATGGAACGATCGACACCGGGCAACGTTTCGTTGCGTGAGCTTTGTAATTCGAAAGCTCCATTTCACTTTGAAAACAACTCTCGGAGTATAAATCCATGAAGACATCAATTCTCGCCGGCGTGAGCATCGCCGCGCTTGTCCTGGCCGGCGCAGTCAACGCGCAAGAAACAACTGCGGAAAAAAACAATGGTGGCACGACCGTGTCGCCGGCAACGACCCCGGAAATCGTCGCTCCGGGTGCTTTGGGTGCATTCGCTCCAGCGCAGTCCGCCAGCGATTGGCGGTCTTCGAAAGTGGTGGGCCTTAACGTCTACAATGCAAAAAACGAGAAGATCGGCGACATCAACGATCTCATCATTGGTTCGAACGGATCGATCACGCACGCCGTCGTCGGCGTCGGCGGATTCTTGGGGATGGGCGAGAAAAACGTCGCTATCCCGTTTTCGTCGGTGAAAATGTCCCGCGATAAGGATGGCAAGCCAACCGCCATGGTCGATAGCACCAAGGAAGTCCTTCAGTCCGCACCGGCCTATAAGTTCTACGTGTCGGCTTCGTAATAGCGGCATGAAAGCGGAGGAGCCGGTTTTGGCTCCTCCGCGGACCGGACAAGTTCAATAGACCACCGGTAACCTATGCGACCTTGCCTTGTTTATGGTCCAAGCCGGCTTTGGTATCGAAAAACAAAGCTTGGCTGATCGTCGCCTTGACTGTGTCGGGTTGGAACGGTTTGGAGATGAGAAATGTCGGCTCCGGGCGCATGCCTGTCAACAAGCGCTCGGGATAGGCTGTGATAAAGATCACCGGCACTTGGAACGATGTCAAAATCTCGTTGACGGCCTCGAGCCCCGAACTGCCATCGGCCAGTTGAATGTCGGCCAAAATCATGCCCGGGCGTGCTTTGCGAACAGCCGCCAAAGCTTCCCTGTGCGTGCGAGCAACGTGACAGACCCGGTGACCCAACCCCTCGACCAATGCTTCGAGATCCATGGCAATAAACGGTTCATCTTCGATAATGAGAACATCCGTTGCGACCTGAGCCGCGATTTCTTTTCCCGCCTCGTCAATGAGGCCTTTTAAATCAGCAACGCTACAATTGAGGATTTGAGCGGCGTCTGCGGGATTAAAGCCTTCGACCGATACCAATAGAAAGGCCTGGCGGGGACGAGGAGTTATGGCATCGAGCCGGCGATCGCTAAGAGCAACCGGCCCTTCGGTCGCGAGGGGTTCTTTTTCAGCGTTAACTGGGACAGAATTCCAAATCCGCACGAAGGTCTTGTAAATCCCGATCTTGGAGTCAACGTCCGAAGGAAAACTTGATGGATCGGCAATTATGGCTTCCAAGGTATCTACGACATAGGCGTCGCCGCTATCCTGATTGCCACACAGCGCGCGCGCAAACCGGCGCAGATACGGCAGGTGGGGGGCTATTTCAGTTGCGAGAGACATACTAATTCTCCTCCTTTGACTACGCAGCCGGGTGCAGCTTGTCCGGTGGTTCCCTGCACGGATAACGCATAATTAAGTCTCGGGTTCCACCCTGGATGGAACTATTTTTGGACCCAGGCGTTACAGGAGCTGGATTCTCCGAAAGCCGGGTCTATGTATGGGGGCGCAGAACTCGTTTCTGAAGAGAGTAAAGGGGGTCGCATGACGTCGGGAAAGCCGCCACTTCAGACCGGGCCGCTCACTCCGGAACGTGACGAAAACGAGCCGCGAGAGGGCGGCGCCGATATGGAGCAACGCAAAATGCAAATTGATTCTGGCGGGGGGAACTGTGAGGGTATCGACGCTCGTCTTCAGGCGCAGATCGGACAAAAGTTGAAGGCGATGTATGACGAAGTCGCCCAGGCTCCGATCCCCGACAAATTTCTTGATCTTCTTGAAAAGCTAAATAGCCAGGAGAAGAGCAAGTGAGCAATGAGTCGGTAAAGCAAGGTTTTATTGATGCCATTCCGAACTTGCGTGCATTCGCGGTTTCGCTGTGCGGCAACCTCGAACGTGCCGACGACCTAGTTCAAGAGACGATGCTCAAAGCTTTTAAGAATATCGGTTCGTTTCAAGAAGGAACCAACTTGAAGGCGTGGCTATTCACGATCCTGCGCAACACATATTTTTCGGAACTCAGGCAACTCAAGCGCGAAGTGGAAGACGCCGACGGCATGCATGCGAGCCGTGCCGCAGTTCATCCGGCCCAGCATGGTCATATGGACATGTGCGAACTGCAGGACGCTTTGAAGCTCTTGCAAGACGATCAACGCGAAGCTCTTGTTTTGGTTTGCGCCGCAGGGATGTCCTACGAAGAAGCAGCAGCGATTGCAGGCTGCGCCGTTGGAACAATTAAGAGCCGCGTCAACCGAGCGCGGGCCAAGCTCAGTGAAATTATGGGCGTTACGTCGGCTGAAGAATTCGGGCCCGATAGCGCAACAGAAGCCATTTTGACTCACCGTGTGGGACAAGTGCGCTCGGCCTAAGGCTGTACTCCGGCCGCTATCGTGGGCCGCTATCGTGCATCGAAGTTTTCACGAGCAGTTGCGTAGCGAGTGCGGAAAGACAAATGGCCACGCCGGCTCGACCGCGTGGCCATTCAACACTCTATTATCTTTTAGAACGCATCTCTTACGGCAGTGGGGGCGTGCGCCCGTTGGCGAGGTGAACGACCGCGGATATTACGAACAAGACAATTGCAACGTAAAAGATCAGCTTTGCAATTTCGACGGCGCTGCCCGCGATGCCGCCGAACCCGAAGACCGCAGCAACCAGCGCAACGACGAGAAATGTCAGGACCCAATTCAGCATTTTGGCCTCTCCTTGTGTTCGACCCATTGTGTTCGACCCATTGCCAAATCACTGTTGAACAAACGCGCGAGGGGTGGATTTGTTCCCGACAGTTGCGGATGAAGAGACAGTCCGCCTAAACCGGCTGCGGGCCGGACGTTGTGCCCTCGGCCGAGCCGGCCGTCATGTTACCTGCACCACTATCGCGGAGTTCACCGTGGCGCTCACGCGGGAAGGTAAGGGTCCAAATCAATCCGTCTGGACGATAGTCGGTATCGGCAGCTCCGCTTAAGGCGCGAGCGACGAGAGGTCCTGTAATCCTGCTGCCAAAGCCTTTTTGAATGGGCGGACTGGGTGCCGGACCCCCTGTTTCCTGCCAACGCAGAACGATTGCGTTTCCGTCTCTGTCAGGATCTTCGTTCCAGCAAATCTCGATTCGTCCGTCAGGAACCGAAAGGGCACCATATTTGGCCGCGTTGGTTCCCAATTCGTGCAGCGCAAGCCCGAGCATCTGAGATTCCGATGCGGAGAATTTAATTGTTGGACCGTGTTTAACAGCGATCCGGCGGCCGATATCCTCGGAGAAATGCGCGAGCTGCCCGGCGATCAGATCCTCAAGCGCGAGCTGGCTCCAATTTTCTCGAACCAGAATGTCCATGGTCGCCGCTAGCGAAACCAGCCGGCTCGACAATCCTGCTGCATATTTTGCTGTTTCCGGAGTTGCGATATCTTGATTGCGGACAATCGCCTGAATGACGGTGATAAGATTTTTGGTGCGATGAACCAATTCTCGATTCATGATCCGCACCTGCAAGGTCTGTTCGGCGCGTTCGCGTCCCAAATCTTCCGCAGATAGGCGGATAGCGACTTCTTTCTCCAATTGGGAAGCAGCTTGGCGAGCCTGGTACAAAAGATAGAGCAACGCCGCAAAGGTGGCGAACGTGGTCAGTTGGATGAATACGAACACCTGTTTGTCCAGAACCGTTTGCTCGCGTATTGCCGCATTCCGACTGGCGGTTTCGTAAACTTCCAGGTCCGAAACAACTTGCCGTATCCGATCCATAAGATTTTTGCCGAGATGGCGATTAACCTCCGCCTGTGCGGCCTCGACCCCACTTTTTCGTGCGAGTTCGATCGTTGCTGCGAGTTCGTCTGCTTTTGCGGTCCAAAGGCCGCGCAACTCGACGAGTCGCGCCGATTGTTGCGGCCTGTGACGCGACATGGTCTCCAGCGATCCAAGTTCGGCAGCTGCCGTGGCAAGGCCAATATGATATGACGCCAGGTAACTTTCATTTAGCGTGATCAAATAGCCCCGCTGTCCGCTTTCTGCGTCCGTCGCGGCCCCTAGCAGCTTCCGCGCGGCGAGCAGCACATCGTGTGTAGCTCTGACACGCATCCGGCTTTCGTCCATCGTTCTGATGAAGAGGACTGAAATGATCGCCGTTACACCGGCCCAAACGATCAGTAGGACAAGCGGAGAAATGCGCTCGAACCAGACAATTTGCCGGGGCGTCCGGGGTTTCGCCGAGGCGCCGTTCGATTGCGAATTGGGCACAGGCAATTTCCAAAATAGCTGACCGGCGAGAAGCGTCACGCCTTGGAAGAGGGGCTGTTAACGCTGTTGGCAACAGTATGAGATACCTCGCCACACGCAACCTCTGGGAAAAGTATACGTTGCAGCCCGGGTTAAAGTTCCAAATCTGCCGGCCGTAAACAGCAAAAGTTTGATCATGTGTCCGACAATGGCATCTGGCGATTGGATTATGGTGTGCGGCCCGTGCCAACGAGTGTTTGCCAAACAGCCGCGATGTCGTGCTTACTAAATGGCTTGGTAATGAGCGGGGCTGTTTCAAAGGCCTCAGGTATGTCGACGGCAGTGTCGTAACCTGTCACAATAGCGAAAGGAATTCCCTTATCGCGCAATGCAATTCCAACTGGAAGGCTGATCGTTTCGCCGAGTCTCACGTCGAGAACCGCGACGTCAAAAATTTGCGCCGCTATGAGAAGAAGGGCTTGATTGGCGGTGGTTGCAATGGTGACTTGGCCAGCTCCCAGATCGAGCACCATTGTCTCAAGATCAAGAGCAATGAGCGCATGATCTTCAACTAAAAGGACAGACAAGCGAGTTGGAAGCTTTGAGCGCGACGTCATGCCGTGAAACTCCTGTGCAAACGACACGTTCATGGTTTTCGCCCTCTCGAGAAGCATCGGGAGCCTGTATTTCGAACGGTTTACCCACGGTGTCATTTAACAAAGACATAGGCGGCGTTAGTCCGTTGAGTTGTGATGATTGATAACCGGAACACTGAATTCCCATGAAAAAATCAATCATCAAGACTGCGGAAACAAAAGGCATGACTCCTTGCCGCAACTGCCCTCTGCGCAAATTGCCAGTGTTTCGAGCCTTCACCGACGAAGAGCTCAAATTTATGGAGACGTTCAAATCCGGTGAGCTCGCCGTTGAGCCAGGGGCGACGATCCTGCTCGAAGCCATGAACAGCGCCCATGTTTTCACAATGCTGTCGGGATGGGCATTCCGCTTCAAGACTCTGGAAGATGGGCGGCGCCAGATCCTGAATTTCGCGTTGCCAGGCGATTTTCTGGGATTGCAGGGATCTATTTTCGAGAAAATGCAGCATTCCGTCGAAGCGCTGACGGCGACTGTACTATGTGTTTTTCCGCGCGAAAAGGTCTGGTCCCTTTTCCAAAATCATCCAGGCCTGGCTTTCGACACGACGTGGCTCGCTTCGCGCGAGGAGACAATGCTCGACGAACATTTGCTCAGTATCGGCCAGAGGCGCGCCAACGAGCGCATGGCCTATTTGCTGCTGCACCTATTCCGCCGCGCTCAGCAATCGGGACTGGGAAACAAGAAGAAGGTCGAGTTTCCATTTACGCAACAACACCTAGCCGATGCGCTTGGTTTCTCAATCGTCCATACAAATAAGACGCTGAAGCGCCTGCGGGATACAGGGACGTTTAAATGGAGCGGGGCGCAATTTGAAGTCGTGGACGAAGAAAAACTCACGCAATTGGCCGGGAATCCGGCCTACTCAGGGGGACGCCGCCCCCTTTTGTAAGGCGCAGTTTTGGCCAGCATTTTCGACTGCACAAATTTGTGATCGTAGGCACTTAATTGGGAACCTTTGCAGCCTGTAGCCGTTGAGTAGCCGTATTCCAGCGTACTTGCGAGATAAATTCGCTCGCGAGAAGGAGGAGAAGCCGATGAAACATGAGCGTCAGTGGGAGACTGAATCGAGCATTCAATTGAATCCGAAATCACGGCAACCGCCGCGGGTCTATCAGCGTCATCAGCAGAGCAATTTGGGCGGCGTTGTGAAAACGCATGACGTCGTGTTGATGTTTATAGCGATTTTCACCACAGTCGGATTCGTGACCCTTTGCGCCGTAATCGCCTAAATTATTTGTATCTTGGCGGCTGGTGCCGCTTGAGAAAACGCCGCAACACTACCCCCGTGTTGATTGCGCTTCCCCCCGGCGCGTCATCATTCCTTGCGGCGGGCCTCGGCTGGCGATCCTTCCCTCGATCCCAGTCGCAGCCATTTTTTTGGAACCTAATGAGGCGATACGCGTTTTCCCGACGACCGCAGAGTTCGTTTCGACTGCGCGGTGGCGCAGGGCTCGCCGTCACATCAGATGGAGTCATAAATGGGAAGCACTAAAGACAAGATTTCTGGGATGGCCAATGAAGCCGCCGGTAACATCAAACAGGGCGTCGGCAAGGTTGTGGGTTCTCAAAGGCTGCAAGTTGAAGGCAAAGTGCAGGAACTCAAGGGTGAAGGACAACGCGCCGCCGGCGCTGCCAAGGATGCCGTGAAATCCGGCGCGAAAAAAGTCTCCGACGTCCTTAACAAAAAGCTTTGAACAAAAAGTTCTGAAACTGAGCGAGTATATCCCGCAATCGAGACAAGCCTCGGCCGATGCCGTGGCTTGTTTTTTTATTGCACAGTGCCCCGTAGCTTCTCTCGCCCCGACAGAAGACTTAAGCAACCTGGGCTCTCTTTTCGTGTGTTGCAGCCGCATGTTTTTCACCGCCTGGCCGCGCGGCCGTCAAGCACAGATCAACGGCTTGTGCCAAGGATGCAGCAGCAAAATCTGTTCCTGCACTCTCTTGCCATTTTCGAAGTGTGGCGGTCTCGTCGCCCAGCATCCAAAAGCCAGTCACTATTTTCAAGTCCGGGGCGACCCGTTTCAATCTGCGAATAAGGAACCGTGCATGAAAAGGATTGTCCGATCCAAAATACGAAAGACATACGACTGTGCCAGCAACAGGCCGCGTATCGGCGCTCAATTGTAAAGCTGACGTTCGGCTCATCACCCCGGCGTTTACACCATGCTTCGACAATAACTGACAAAGTAACTGTGCTGCGGCCTCGTCGAGCGGTGTTCGTACTGGAATGCACAACACCGGCGAGCTTGGGAGTGTTGGTTCCGGCGCCGGCTTCAAAGCAAGCGGCGCAGACGGCTCGAGATTAGTCTCCGGCCCGGCGCTGCCGGGGGAAGAGGAGCGCAGGCCATAGTCGGCGAGATCAGAGGTTACATCGGTAACTGTGCTCAAAAGCTCATTCTGCGCGTCGCGCGGCAGCCTGCCGCGCTCGCTGTCGAGATGAGCCAACATGAGCGCCTTCATGACGATTGCATCGTAGTAAGCTATCAGACCAGGGGTTTTGAGCTCTTCCTCGGCAAGAGCGGAAGCTTCGCCAGCATCGCCCGCGATTAAGCGCTGGTACAGGCGCTGCTCCGGCGCAAGCGCCGGCTCGTCGCCGAGGACCACGGCGAGAAACTCCAGCGCAGGCACATGGTTTCCGAGGACTACGAGACAGACCGTCAAGGGAGTCGCCAAAAGCAGCCCGACCGGCCCCCATAGCAAAGTCCAAAACATCGCCGAGACGACGACGGCAACGGGCGACAATCCGGTATGCTTGCCATAAAGCATGGGCTCCAAGACCTGGCCCGCCAACACTTCGGCCACGAGAAACATCGCCGCTGTCGCAAACACCATGGTCCAGCTGGGATCGACCGCGGCAGCCAAAGCAATCGGAAAAACGGCTGCGACGACCGAGCCGATATAGGGCACAAACCGCATCAAAGCAGCCAAAATGCCCCAAAGTACAGGGTTTGGCACCCCTATGATCCAAAGGGCTATTCCGATGACGATGCCAAAGCTCGCATTCAGCGCCAGCTGGGTAAGAAACAGGCGGCTCAATCTATCTGCGGCATCGTTCATAGCCATCGTTGATCGCTGTAGATCGCCGCTGCCGGCGAGGCGCAACAAGCGGTCGCGCAGATCTTCACGCTGCATCAAAATGAAAACTAAAAAAAGAATGACCAACGCCATTGTCGTCAGGGGTGCAAGAACGGGTTTGATTATATCCTGATAGGTCTCCAGCACGGACGACGGCTTTTCGCGCACCTCGACAACGAGAGGACGAGACGAAGTTCCTTGGGGCGGGGCCGTTGTGGGGCGTTGCGGACCAGTTGTGCGATCTCCCGCAGCATCGTTCGCAGCGGCGTCATCTTTTTTCAGTTCTTCCTGTAACCCGCTAATTGTGTCGGCAGCCTTTTCCATGGCAATCGACGGCATAGACGCCCCTTTAAGGGCTCGCACTTTGGCGCGCAAATTAGCTTCGTATCGAGGCAACTCGCCCACCAAGTCGGCGACTTGCAGGGTCATGACAGAGCCGAGACCGACCAGACCTGCAATCGATAACAATACCGCCACGAGCACAGACAAAGTCCGGCCGGCGTTGGCTTTGCGTAACATCTGAATTACGGGCCAGAGTACAAAACTGAGCAACGACGCGAGGGCCAACGGGACCAGTATTTCACGCCCAAAATAAAGGAACGAGACGGCCACCGCAGCGATCACGAGGGATAACGCGACAGTTTCGACGCCCGGTCTTGCACCACGAGATCGAACGAGCGGGAGCGGTTGTGCCACAGCTATAAATCCCCTTTGCCGGTCGTGAAAAACGGAGAGATGCGCAGCGATACCGGCATCGCGAAAACGCGTTAATTCGAAATTATCGGTTCACCGCCGGCTAAATAACGCAAAAGTGCCACAGATGTTCCTATCAGGAGGCACTGGCAAAAAGCCTTCCTGCGTTGAACGCCCGTGACCGCGCCCTAACTGACGATCCAGTAGGCAACGACAAGCCCGACCGCCGCCACGCTTGCAATAATAGCCATCAGTATTGGAAGTCGAACTGACACGTTCGGGCACACTCGAAAAAACGCTGGTTTTTGATAGCCCCACAACGGTGGTGACCCGCCATTTGTTCCGTCGATGAATGAGGATCGTCTCGACCAAGCCGCGCGGCGCCCACTGCCGCACGTCAATATGTTTCTCGGAGCAATGGAACCCCCGCACCGCCTGAAGCGTTTTACTTGACAGTTCGTCATTAGCTGACGGGACCGGGTACCAAATCGTACTCAAGTGAGGTCTCAGGAACTGAGGCAAACAGGAGAAAAATAACATGAGAAAATACCATTTCCGCACCGGATTAGCCGGATTGACGCTCGCCGCGGTCGCTTCTTTGGCCTCGCCTGCGGCGGCCGAGAAATTGTCGTTCGCAGCGGACCTAAAAGCAGCGAGCGAGGTGCCAGCCAACAACAGCAAAGGGACCGGCGCCGCCACTGCGACGTACGACTCGGCGAGCAAGAAGCTGGATTGGACTGTGACTTTTTCGGGACTGTCCGGCCCCGCCACGGCCGCGCACTTCCACGGACCGGCTGAGGCCGGCAAGAATGCCGGACCGGCGGTGACAATCGCTGGCACGGCCAGTCCGATGGCGGGCTCAGCAACGCTGACGGACGCGCAGGCAGCCGATCTGATGGCCGGCAAATGGTATGTCAATGTGCACACGGCGGCCAACAAGGACGGCGAAATTCGCGGTCAGGTCATGAAGGGTAAGTAAAACCGGATCGCCACGACCTTCGATAACCCGCCGGGGAGATCGCCTTGGCGGGTCACTGCATTATGTCCTGCCCGCCCGTCTTCAGAAACATTGGAAAGAGGTCAAAATGGCTACTTTAGAGAAGAAATCGTTGCAAAAGACGGCGGCCCAACTGGCAACGCCCACCGATCTCCCCAACGATGGGGCCGTGGCCGTTACCGTTGCATTGAACGGCCTGTTGGCCGATGCCTTCGCGCTATATTTGAAAACCAAGAACTTTCACTGGCACGTCAGCGGCCCCCATTTCCGCGATTATCACGTCATGCTCGATGAGCAGGCCGCCCAGATTTACGCAGCGACCGATCCATTGGCCGAGCGCGTGCGCAAAATTGGCGGCCGGACGCTCTTGTCGATTGGACAAATCGGAAAGCTGCAAAGTCTTGACGACAATGATCAGCCCTTTGTTGCCCCTCTCGATATGCTCCGCGAGCTTCTGGAGGACAATAAGAAGGTCGCGCATGCCATGCGTGAAGCACACAAGATTTGCGACGATGCCGAAGACGTTGCAAGCGCCAGCTTGTTAGAAGTCTACCTTGACGAAACAGAGCGCCGCGTCTGGTTTCTTTTCGAGGCGAGCCGGGCTGCGGGAGATGCGGGCCACTAGGAGCGGAAATAGGGGCGACACCGCGCTAGCATAAAAATGCTCTAAGCTGAGCAGCGGCCGGCGCTGCCAAATCCTTGGCAAAAAAATCCGAGACGGAGAACGCCATGCCTGCAGCCACTGGCTGGATGGTAACTGCTCGGCAGTATCTGCTCTTCAGTTTGTTGGGTCATGCGGCCTGGGAGGTACTTCAGCTCCCGCTCTACTCAATCTGGACAACGGGGACACTGGGGGAGCAAGCCTTCGCGGTCGCGCATTGCACTGTTGGCGATGTCATGATAGCGGCCGCAAGCTTATTTGCAGCATGGTTGATATCTAGCCGTCTAGTTTGGCCGCAGGTCGCATTCGGCCGGGTCGCCGCCACCGCAATCGTTCTCGGCGTTTGCTACACGGTATTCAGCGAATGGCTCAACGTCGCTATCCGTGGGGCGTGGAGCTATTCATCTCCGATGCCCATCGTACAAATTGGCACTTTCAGCATCGGTCTATCGCCATTGATGCAGTGGATGATAGTTCCGGCAATCGCATTCCTAGTTGTCCGTCCCGCCGAGCTCGATGCATGACAGACGCAGCGTTCATCAAATCGCCGCGGACCGCAATCGCAATGCATTTCCAATGACGCTGACCGACGATAAGGCCATCGCAGCAGCTGCAATAATGGGCGACAGAAGCCATCCAAAGACCGGATAGAGCACGCCGGCCGCGATGGGAATGCCGGCGGCGTTGTAGGCGAATGCAAAGAACAGGTTCTGGCGGATGTTTCGCATCGTCGCTCTCGAAAGGGCGCGGGCTCGCACGATGCCTTGGAGATCGCCCTTCAGCAGCGTTATCCCGGCGCTTTCGATCGCGACGTCCGTTCCAGTCCCCATCGCGATGCCCACATCGGCTGCCGCTAACGCCGGTGCATCGTTGACGCCGTCACCGGCCATCGCAACGACGTGCCCTTGCTCGCGCAATCTCGCGACGATCTTGGCTTTGTCTTCGGGTAAGACATCGGCCTGTATATCCTTGATGCCGAGCTTCGCCGCCACGGCTTTGGCTGTCGTTGCATTGTCGCCCGTGAGCATGACGATGTGGATGCCCGCGCCGTTCAGTTCGCGGAGCGCAGAAGCCGACGTTGCCTTGATGGGATCTGCCACCGCGATGATGGCGGCGGCCTTCCCGCCGATGGCCACGTAGACGACAGTTGCCCCTTCAGCGCGCAGCTGTTCCGCCTCTGGATCGAGGGGGGCCGGGTCAACATCGATTTCTGCCATAATGCGCCGGTTGCCGATGATGACACGCTGACCATCGACGATCCCCGAAACGCCCTTGCCCGAAGGCGCGGCGAAGTCCTGGACGGGGATGAGTGCTATTCCGCGCGCCGAGGCTGTCGCGACGATAGCCGCACCGAGCGGGTGCTCGCTCGCAATTTCGAGGCTCGCCGCAAGCTTGAGGACATCGGCCTCGGTAACCGGGGCCACTGTCCGTATGGCCGTCACTTTGGGTTTGCCCTCAGTGAGCGTGCCGGTCTTGTCGACGACGAGCGTGTCAACCTTCTCCATGCGCTCAAGCGCCTCGGCGCTTTTGATGAGCACGCCGGACTGAGCGCCGCGCCCAACTCCAACCATGATCGACATCGGTGTCGCGAGACCCAGTGCGCAGGGGCACGCAATGATCAGCACCGATACGGCCGCAATCAGGGCATATGTCAGCCGGGGCTCTGGACCAAACGTCGCCCATGCCAGAAAGGCCAGAACCGCCACCACGATGACCAGCGGCACAAACCAGCCGGCAACCTGGTCAGCCATGCGTTGAATGGGCGCGCGGCTGCGCTGCGCTTTGGCGACCATCTGGACGATCTGAGCCAGCATCGTGTCGCGCCCAACCTTATCGGCGCGCATGATGAGGGTTCCGGTTGCATTGATCGTTCCGCCGATCACCTTCGAGCCGGCGCTCTTGCTGACAGGCAAGGACTCGCCGGTCACCATCGACTCATCAATTGCGCTCTTTCCGCCGGCGACCTCTCCGTCGACGGGTACGCGCTCTCCGGGGCGGATGCGCAAACGATCGCCAACCGCAACCAACTCGATTTCAATCTCTTCCTCCGACCCGTCCGCGCCAACGCGGCGCGCCGTTTTGGGGGCGAGGTTGAGGAGCGCACGGATGGCGCCACCGGTTTGCTCGCGGGCTCTCAGCTCTAAGACCTGACCCAGCAGCACCAGTACCGTGATGACGGCGGCGGCTTCGAAGTAGACCGCGACCGCACCATCGGCTCCTCGCAGAGCCGGTGGAAAGAGTTGAGGTACCAGCGTGGCAACAACGCTGTAGGCCCATGCGACGCCCGTGCCGAGTGCAATCAGCGTGAACATGTTGAGATTGCGGGTGACGAGCGATTGCCAGCCGCGCTCAAAGAACGGCCAACCCGCCCAAAGTACCACGGGGGTCGCAAGACCGAGTTGCAACCAGTTCGAAGCCGATTGATTGATCAGGTTGTGAAGGCCGCCGAAGTGGCCACCCATTTCGAGTACGGCCACGGGCACAGTCAACGCGATCCCGATCCACATGCGCCGTGTCATGTCCGCAAGCTCTGCGTTGGGCTCGGCTGTTGCAGTGACCAATTCCGGCTCAAGTGCCATCCCGCAAATGGGGCACGCCCCCGGACCGGCTTGGCGAATCTGAGGGTGCATCGGGCAAGTGTAGATCGTACCTTCTGGCACGGCCGGGTTGGAAACCGAGCCTGGCTCAAGGTATTTCAGAGGTTCGGCGATGAACTTGGTCCGGCAGCCGGCGGCGCAGAAATAGTACGTCCGGCCCGCGTGCCCGGCACGATGCTGCGCGGTGTGCGGATCGACGTCCATGCCGCAAACCGGGTCTTTCGCGAGGTTGGCCGGCCCGCCGCGATTTCCATCGGCTTCAGGACTTATCTGCCTGCCGGTCTTGGAACCATGCTCGGGCTGCTTCGCCGAACCCTGTAACTCCATTGTGGCTCACTCCATGTGCCTCTCGTCCCCAGGCAAAAAGCTGTGTGGCAAAACATGC
>JANMNH010000045.1:0-9534 GCA_031373745.1 Hyphomicrobium sp.
AACTGGTCGAGGTTTTCCAAAACCGAAGAGGCAAGGAGCGGGCGAGTCAAAACCTGTCTGCTGGTTGGGGAGGGTCACATGGCCTTTAATGACACCCTCTTCCAATTGGGGATGGACTTGACTCGTTCAAGCACCGCCCAAAAGGAAGATCATTCGTACGACGTTGCGTCCGTTGAGCGTGCCGAGGCTGTTGAAGTCTCCAACGCAAACGGGAGTAGGTTAGAAGGACGTATTCTCTATATCGACCTGCACGGCGCTCAGCGCCTTTCCGACGCCAAATCGGCCGAGCGTGCGCTCAGAGCCGGCCTCAGCGAACTCGGAAAGCCGGTGACGAGCCTGCGCGTCAGCAAACTGGCGGACGGGACGCTTTCGGGCGTCGCGACGCTCGGATGCGGTCACCTGTCGATCCACGCGAACCCGTTGACGGGCTTCATCGCGGTCGATGTCCGTGGCTGCAGTTCGCTTGACCCGCACGCGGCGATGTTCGCGCTTGCCGACGCCTTTGGCGCCCGGGAAGCCGCGATCCAGAAGTCGCGCTGCTCTGACGTCGTGTTTCTGCCGGCCGCGGTAATCGCCGCCAAGCCGCGCAAAACGGTACGGGCAAGGAGCCAGGCTCGAGCGGCGTAACCGCGAAGCCAAACTCCCAAGCCCAGCCAGAGACACAAGCCCGCGCGTTCGGAGAAATCCGATCGCGCGGGATTTTTGTGTTGGGGGGGCCTCCAACCGAACAATGGCGCGGATCGCCGTTCGGGTCTGCAGAAGGTCGATGTAACGCGGGTTACAATCAAAGAACGACTCGCGCTAGAGTGATAGTTCGTTTGGCTATCACGCAAGTGAGCTGATAATGACAAATCGGACAAAGGACGGCTGGCTTCCCCGAGCAGTCGCTACTGGCTCAGTTTCAGGAATGATTGCTTTTGTATGGACACATGCGGTTCTGCCGTGGGTTGTGCCCATAGCAACTCCGCTAGCTGTGGGCCTAGTTGCACGCACGGAAGGACTTCCTTGGACCCAAACTGTCGTCGCATCTTTAATTTCATTTGCATCCATAGCTCATGGATTGCTGCGATTTGATGAATGGCGGGACCGCCGACGAGTGGCCGATAAGCTCGCTCTACTGGATCCAATGATTGGCGTTCGACGAACCGCACCAGATACGGGCCCCGCGACAGCATTACGCTTGGGGTTTAATCTAGTGAGCAAAGCCACCTTTCCGATTGAATTTCGCGTGGCGCAGGTTCGGACGCTTGCAGGAAATTTACAGAACCCCAATCCGACCTATTCAACACGAGCCCTGACGACCCCGGTTTTGGGAACGGCCTTTTTTTGGGATGATGAGATTGCTATTGAGCATCCCATATTGGACAGACAGGTCGACTGTCGAGTGGAGGCGAGCCTTGTCTATGGGCGGGCGGGAAACTTGAAGCACAAAATGACTAAGAATTGGATTTTGCACGCAAAGTTCGATGACAAAGGGTTGCCAGCTGGTGCCGCCCAATGGAGCGAGGTGAATTAATAAAGTTGCGGTGCGCGATTTATATTGCAGCGCTATGGCGCGTGCGCTTCAGACAATCTCGAGCGGTAAAGGCCCCCGCTCTCCGCGAACTTCGCTCGCGCGGCGTTCGCTCGGCCGGGGATGCGGGTGGATGGGATAGCGCAAATTCTCTCAACCCGCATTCCCGGAAACCGCGTCTCGGCGCGAAGCGCAGGCGCGGTTATCCGGGATCGCGCCGGTCAAGATTTTGTACCAAACCGATGGGACGCGATCCCGGGTCTGCGCAACTTTGCTCCGCTTCGTTGCTCGCCCGGGAAAGCAAGTTCCCCCCTATAAATGCCCGCCTTCGGCATCGGCCGTACCTTTGATGGCTTCCTTGCGGCGCGCGCCGGGAGTGACGAGGAGCGAAGAACCAGCGTCTTTCGGCAAGGTGGCGTAGAGAATTGCCGAGAGCGCGGCGATGACCGAGATCAGAATGAAGACCGGCGGAAAGTGGCTCGGCGCGAGTCCGTCGCCGCCCTGCGTCCGCAGCATCAGCTCCAGGCCAAGCGCTGCCACCGAGACGCCGACGGCGCCCGAAAGTTCCTGGCCCACTGAGACGAAGCTCGTGGCGCGGCTCAATTGCTCGGGCGGGATGTCGGCGTAGCAAATTGTATTAATGCTGGTGAATTGCAGCGAACGCGACAAGCCGCCGATGAAGAATATCGCCGTCATCAGCACAGCCGGTGTTGCCTCTGTGAAAAGCGCCGGCAAAGCCGAGAATGCCGCCGCCAGCAGCGCGTTGTAGATCAGAATATTGCGATAGCCGTAGCGGCGCAAAATGCTGGCGGCCTGTGTCTTCATGAACATGGCGCCAAAGCCGGTTGCGAAGGTGAGCAGCCCCGATTGAAACGGCGTCATGCCGAAGCCCATTTGGAACAGCAGCGGCAATAGAAAGGGCGCTGCACCAATGCCGATGCGGAACAGAAATCCGCCAACAACCCCCGCCGCGAACGTCGGCACGGCCAAGAGCTTGATATCGATCAGCGGCGCAGTGGCACGCAGGGCGTGCGGCACGTAGAGCGCGAGCAGCAGCGCGCCAATCACCAGTAGCGCGGCCACGGTCTGACCACTCACGAAATCGAGGCCGAGCAGCGTGGCGCCGGTCAGGAACATGGACAACCCGGGCCCGACCAGGAGAAAACCTTTCATGTCGAAGCTGTCCGGGTTGCCGTCCCGCACGTCTGGAATGTATCGCGTGACCAGCACCATGCCGAGCGCGGCAACAGGAATGTTGATCCAGAAGATCCAGCGCCAATCGAAATAGGTTGAAATAAACCCGCCAAGCAGAGGCCCGAGCACCGGACCGAGCAGCGCCGGGATCGTTAGCCACGCCATGGCGCCGATCATTTCCTCGCGCGGCACGGTTCTAAGCACGATTAAACGCCCGACCGGCATCATCATGGCGCCGCCGATGCCTTGCAAAACGCGCGCGGCAACGAGCGAACCCAGCCCTTGCGCCATTCCGCAGCAAATCGAGCCAATCGCAAACACCGCCATGGCGGCGCGGAACACCGTCTTTGGCCCATACCGGTCGGCGATCCAACCGGACGCTGGAATGAAGACAGCGAGTGCGAGCAGATAAGTTGTAAGCGCTAGTTTGAGGTGGATGGGGTTAAGCCCAAGATCCTTGGCGATCTCGGGGAGCGATGTGGCGAGCACGGTCGCGTCGAGGTTCGCCATGAAAAGGGCGGTCGCGACGATGAGGGGAATGGTGTTGCGGGTGAGGGCGGAGATCATTTGACGTTTTTAGCATAACTCTTTTTTGCGCGTATTGTGAGAGCCCTCATTAACGTGTCTTTCAGCATATTGACGCCAACGTGCTGGTTGATGGCAATGAGGCGTACAGCCGTCACAATTCTGCCCCTGAGGATGCCGAAAGTAATCCCGTCGCCTACGGGACGAGCGAACACACGATTGTTGCTCGAGCGGCACGAGTAACGGGGACAAAAACTGGAATCTGGGGGCTTCCGGCGCGTTTGCAGCGATGCCGGACTAGAGTAGTTGAGTAACACGTGACAGCGTACATCAAATTCACCGCACATCTTGGGTTCCACCTGCCGTTGCGTCTCGCGGCGCTCGTTTGGCTTGGCGCTTCGAGCTCGGCCTTCGCCGAGCCTGAAACGCTCGCGGGCCCAGCATTGCGCGCGGCTGTTGCAGGATCAACCGTCGAAATCGACACGCCGATCGGGACCAAGGTTCCCGTTAAATACGGCGCGGACAATTCGGTTTCAGGCGAAGCCGGTGCTGTCGCATTCTTCTTAGGCTCGGCCGCTGACACGGGCCGCTGGTGGGTCGCACAGAACTTGCTTTGTCATCGTTGGAACATTTGGTTCAAGGCTGAGAAAACCTGCCTAACGATTACGCGCGACGGCGACAAGATCACCTGGCTGCGCGACGATGGTGACACGGGCACGGCGACGATCATGCCCAAATCGACAATGGTCGCAGCGCGCGGATTGTCGAATAAGAAATCAACTCTGGGTGGGCCGGTTGATGCGTTGCCAGCGCCGGCACGCGTTACCGCGCCCGCCCCTCTTCCTCAGCCTGTTGTGGAAGCGGCGGAAGACGAAGCGCCCGCTTACGTTCCGGCTGCAGCGCATTTTGCGCCCGAGCCGCCCGAGGCTGAGACCGCGCCTGCTCAAGCGCCCGCTAAAATTCAGGCGGCGGTGGTGCCAGCCAAGGTGCAGCGTGCGCCAAAGCCGGTCATCAAACAGGCAGCTTTGCAAACCGGACTTGAAAGCGCGCAACCCGCGGTAAAGCCACAGGCCAAACAGAAGGACGCGCAAAAAGCCCTGAAGCGCAACGTTGCGCGCTCTGCGGCCGATGCGCCGACGTTCTGGGTTTATGGCGTCGCGCCAGACGACGTACTCAATGTGCGCATGGGACCTTCGCCTGAGCACGACGTAGTCGGCGCTATACCACCAGCCGCGCGCGGCGTGCGCATGGCGGGTATGTGCGAAGGCATGTGGTGCCTTGTGCAGTTCGGCGAGCAGAAGGGCTGGGTCAACCGCAGTTATCTGGTTTATGAAGTGCCGGAGTTGGTGGCGACGCGGTAATCAACGGCCGTCATCCCCGCGCTGAAGCAGCGCGACTGCGCTGCTTCAGGTCGCAGCCTGCCCCGGACCTCGGCACGCAAGTGTCGAGATCCGATCCGGGGGCGGGGACCCGTCCAAGTCTCCGCTGACAAAGAAATTTTTTCGCCCACCACTCGAATTGAACGCAGCCAAGCCAGATGCTTGGACGGGTCCCCGCTCAGAACCGAAGCAGCGCAATCATTTTATGCGGCAACGCCATCCGTTTCGTCATGCCAATTGCGAGCAATCCTCCTCCTTCTAAACTCAGGCAAGCTTATGCCCAGCTTGTCTGCCGCCTCGAAAGCTCTATTGACGACGCTGGTCGGAGTATTTGGTGGCAAGACATGCAATAGATAACGCAAACCCAAGCCCAGCGAAGCCGACGGGGGCGTCGTAACCTCCTTTTCATAGTTCGCCACTGTTTGCTCGGTCACACCAAGCTTCCTGCCCAGTTCAGACTGTGTCAACTTCATTTGTCGACGCAGAAATCTGAACTCGGCGCCGGAAAAAATGATCTTTTCCAGAATCCTTAGTCCAATGGCACCCAAGAGACCTTCAAGATTATCAATCGAGACAAGCCGCCCATAGCTGGGATCGTTCTCGATAGTCACTCCATTCAGAAGATACACATTGGGAAGCCCTACTGACTTAAAATGATAGGGCTCCTTCAGTCGAGGTTCGCCTTCGACATAGAATACAAGGCTATCGCGCGGCGTGCGCGACTTGTGCGCTTTCTTATTCACCGTTTTCGAGCCTCTTAATTCAACCACCTTGCCGACTTTACGATCAGCTTTTCCTTTCGAACGACGACGGTTTGCACCGCCGCGTAACTGTTTCTCAACTCGAGTGACGCTACTAACTGACATTCCCATTCACCTGCTTCTAGGCCTGGAACGATCTCGCCATCGATATCACCGAATTCGAGTATCTCCAGGGCTTGCGGTACGTTCAACGCGCCTCCAGCGACCGTTCTATCATCGTCCGACATTGCGAACGCGTATTCGCCTTCTTTAACTAGTTTTCGAATCGTTCGAAGCAGCTCTTCCGGCTTTGGTGTCTTGGGGCGAAAACGATGAACATTGCCTCGGCTCATGAACCTATAAAACTTATAGGTTGCTGATTTGTCAATAGCCTGACGACTTACGCCAAAAAAAATCGCGCTTTTGGGAGTTCCTGACCTTAATTGGGTAGATGATTACTCCCTTCCCAACCCTTTCGCGGCCAGCTCTTCCAGGTACCCCGCCCACCGCGCGTCTTTTTCGCGCCCCAATAAATGCAAGTAGCCCCAGGTGAACAATCCCGTGTTGTGGCCGTCGTCGAAGCCGATGCGGGTCGCGTAATTGCCGACGGGTTTCAAGTCGGCGATTCTGACGTTCTTCTTGCGCGGCACGGTCACGCGCTGTTCGGCCGAATGGCCCTGTACTTCCGCCGATGGGCTCATGACGCGCAGCATTTCGGCTGGCAATTCAAATGTGCGCCCATCCGGGAACGCGGCTTTGAGGGTCTTGCCGTTGTCTGTGATGTCGAGCACGGGCGGTGGCGTGAGTGTGCCCTTCGCGCGCTCGACTTCGGTCCAAACCTTGGCGGCGATCTCGCGATAAATGCCGGCGTGCAGGCTTTCGGGCGCGGTTGCAACGATGGGACGGCCGGTATCTGATTTGACGCGAATGTCGATATGCAGCGGAATTTCACCCAAGAATGGCACGCCGAGTTTTTGCACTTCCTCGCGCGCGCCGCCGTGACCGAAGATATCCGACCGCGTGCCGCACGAGGGACAAGCGAAGTAGCTCATGTTCTCGATGATGCCGAGAAGTGGAACTTCGACGCGCTTGAACATCGACAGGCCCTTGCGCGCGTCAATCAGCGCCAAATCCTGCGGCGTCGAGACGATAACGGCACCGGACAAGGGAATGGTTTGCGAGATGGTGAGCTGCACGTCGCCGGTGCCGGGCGGCATATCGACAACGAGCACATCGAGATCAGGCCCGCCGCCTGCCCAATCGGTATCGCGCAGCATCTGGTTCAAGGCCGAGACGACCATCGGACCGCGCCACACGACCGGCGTGCCTTCGTCCACCAGGAAGCCCATCGACATGACCTTGAGGCCCCAGCCTTCCATCGGCTTGATGACCTTGCCGTGCGCGACCTGCGGCTGGCCCGAAATGCCGAGCAGGCGCGGTTGCGACGGGCCATAAATATCGGCGTCGACTATACCGACCTTGAGGCCGATCGATTGAAGCCCGAGCGCGAGGTTGGTTGCAGTCGTCGATTTGCCAACGCCGCCTTTGCCGGAGGCAACGGCGATGACGTGTTTGACGCCCGGGATGCCAGCGGCTTTTCCCATCGGGTTCGGCGCTTGCGTTTGAGCCGCGGCCTGACGCGGACCGGCGCCATCTCCCGTCGCGCCCTTGGCGCGCGCGTCTTGGACGCGTTTGTGCTCTTTGAGGCTCGTGACTTCGGCTGTTGGCTTGCGTGCGCTGCCGGGCGCTGCATCAGCGGTCAAAACAACTGTAACTCCGGCGACACCCTTTATTTCCGTGACGACGACTTCGGCGGCTTTGCGCAGATCTTCCAACTCTTCAGCACGCGCGGCTGGAACTGTGATCGAGAAATAAACGCGGCCGTCCTTGATAAGGATTTCGGAGACCATACCGAGATCGACGATATTGCCTTCTAGGTCTGGGCCCTTGATACGCTTCAGTTTTGCGAGCACGTCGGCCTTGTCGAAAGCCATCAGAGTCTCCTTCAAGGGGATTGGCAGCGCGCGGCCGCACGGGCAGCGCGTCTTTAGAGGGTCAAATGCGGGTTTCAGAGGCCAAATGCAAGGGGCATGGCGTGGCAGGGCTGACGCAGGGGACTTGGACTTTGGGGGGGAGCAAAGCTAAAACGGCGAATGGCTAAGTTACATCATCCATCCGAGCCAGAATATTTGCGACCGCCGCGTCGAGAGGACCCAAATCGTGAGAAACGATGTCCCAGATCACTTCGGCGTCAATTGTCTCGTAGCCGTGGCGAAGCCGGTTTCCGAGTCCTCGCAGCTGCACCCAAGGTACTTGCTGGTGCAGCGACTTTTGTTCTTCGGGGATATGTTTAGCGGCCTCGCAGATTTTCTCGAGAAATCGCTCCATCGCAGCCGCGCGGATCGGATCTGCGAGATAGTCGTTCAAGGACTTTCCCCGCCAGATACCCTCAATCTTTTCGATTGCTTCGCGGATATGAAGAAGTCTCGCAGCGAGCGGAGGCGGCGCCATTAGAAAATCTCTATGATGTCGTCGCGAATGCGTTCGGCAAAGGGCGGCGCAAGCCGGCTGCGGTCCAACAGGCTCACATCGAGACCCGTGATCTGCGAAAGCGTCCCCGACGCCGCAAGTGCCGCCCGGCCCGAAGCAACCCGGCCCTCTGCCGTCTTGCCGGGTGCAAGGTCAACGAGAACATCGATGTCGCTCTCGTCGCGGTTGTCGCCGCGCGCACGTGAGCCAAACAGCGCGAGATGCTCGACGCCAAGACGGCGCAGCTCCGTTTCCGTGGATTTCAAAAGGGTGATGAAATCGGTGTTTGACATGACGTTTAAGGTCGTTCGAACGAGCGTCGGTGTCAAGTGGATTGGAGGCGGCCGAGGCCTCAATCGAGGTCGCCGGTTAGCCGGTCCAACCGGCCGGTTAAACGAGACCCGGAAGCACCCAACAAAAGAGCGGCCAAAACCAACACCACGCCGCGAAATGGTGCAGCAAAAAATTCTTTGCCTTGGCGTTGGGTTTCGAGCGGGTCTTGTGGCACGATCCCGCAAGCGGATAGCCGCCCTCTAACCAACCTAAGGAATGAGTGTTTTGCGACACCGGCGAGCGCGCTAATTATACCTGATCCCAACCAGAACCCTGAGTCCTCGATAAATCATAAACAATAAAAACAATACGAGAGCAACTGCTGGGCCACCCACGGCGATGGACACCCACTTTACGAAGTTCAGGTCCTTTACCGGAATGGGATAATACGAACGCTCCTTCGGAAACGGCATGTGCTTAATTTCTAACGTTAAGGGATCGACGCCCTTTCTCTTCAAGTACTCCAACTCATTCCAGGTTCTGGATGGAAAAACCGCTCCTCGGAAACTTAGGCTACGACCAGAACTGTCTTTCCACTTGAGATCTGCTTTATCAAAATCTCGGGAGTAGCTGCGTAGTCTTTCCACGGTCGCGATAGCCACGACGCCATGACGGTTCAAATGGTACCAGCGCAGGAAATCTGCCCAAAAAAAGAATCCCAGCGTACTGACAAGTAGAATGCCTACGAGATGACCATAGATTTCGACAATCAAGTCCTTTGTCGATGTCGATGTCGTGGATTTGTGATCCATAATTCCTGTTGCGCGAGAGTTGTTTGTCTGTGCTGCTACTATAGCCCGCATAACCCGCCGAACCTCGGCAAAGAAAATTGCAGTTTCCCGCCCGCTTCGGCCGGACTTAACGCATTTTCAAGTCTCAAAGCCTGGATCGAGCGCATTGGCGCGCGCCCGGAAGTTCAAAAGGCGCTTGAGACCGGGCGGGATGAGAACGCAAGCACGAACGAGTGAGTGCTTACCGCCCTGGACAGGTGGAGATGCCGAGCAACTTGTAAAACGGGCAGTGGCCAAGAATGCCGGTCATAAGTGTCGGAAAGCCAGCCACATAAAAGAGCCAAGGAGCAAGTTGAGTCACCTCGGGCGAATTCCAGCCAAGCCAGAACATCAGCGATCCGATCGCCAATCGTGCAGCCCGGTCCAGATTGGAGACATTGGTTTCCATATTGCCAGCCTTGTTTTTTGACGCGAGCACGAAAGGATAGAGCATAGCAAAGATTCGGGTGTACCGGAATCACGCCCCCTCATCCCCCTTCGGGGACCTTCTCCGCAAGGCTTGCGCCGGCGCCTGGTTCCATTCGGCGCAA
>JANMNH010000144.1:0-63326 GCA_031373745.1 Hyphomicrobium sp.
GGGCGCTAAACGGGCAACCATGGCCATCGACCGTGCCGCCGAGATTTCGGGGAACGGGATGATGGCGAGGAAGAGCTTCATCCACTCAACCCAGCGCGGTTCCACGTTGCGGAACATGTCGCCACGAAGCGCGGCATCAAGCGCGCCATAGACGCGATTGTCTTTTTCTTCCTGCATCGGGAAATACGAGCGCAGGACTTGCTTCATCGGGTCGCGCGGGACTTTCGAGATCTTGTAATCGGTCGGGAAAGTCTGTGCTTCCTGGACGAAACTTGGCGTCCAGCCGAGATCTGCGATACGGGCCGTGGCATCGGCGATGCTCATGCCTTTCTGCCCGGTTATTTTATTCAATGTCAGGTTTGCAGCCATCTTTCTCTCCTCGTAGTTTTAATCAATTTCCGTTTTCTTGAGTGGCGTTAGATGAGAGTATTTGTCGATGTTTGTTGGGCGCCACGCGGCACCGGCCGTTTCGTTTAAAGTTTCAGTTCTTGTGGTGATGGTCGTGATCGTTGCAGCCGCTGCCACAACTTGTGGCCGCGTCTGCCGGTGTCGTGAGCGGTTTGCTTTCGGCAATGAAGCGCGCGGCGAGAACCAGAACACCCATTGCGAAGTCGCGGCCGTGCGCTGCAATCATCGCATTACCGAGTGCTGCCACCTCTTCGTAGAATTTCTCTTTGGAGCGGTCCTCGTCCTGCAATTCTGGACTGTCCGCTTCCGGTTTTTTGGATTGCACTGCCATATGCTAATCGTCCTCTAGTTATGACTTTTCGGTTGCTGCGCATCTGCCGCCATGCGGCCGTCGAATTCCGTGAGCGACGTCTCAAGCCAGTCGCGCTCTTGTGCGAGTTTGCGCTTTTTTTCTTCGACTTCGGCGGCGCGCCGCTCGACATCGGCGACTGCCTGCTCTGTTTCCGGAGTGCCGCCCGATTTCTCGACGTCGCGGCGCGCGTTAAGCCGCTCGATATCCAGCCCCGCCGACGCGCTGTCGCAACGCAACTGTTGCGAATTGACCTCAATGAGAGCCACCACGATCTTGTGGCGCTCCATCATTTGCGTTCTGTCAGCCGAGTCTGCCATCGCGTCGCCCCTCGCCAACTCCGTCCAAATGCTCCAGGCCGGCCCCGCAAAGGATCTGCGGATTGCGTCGCGGTCCGCGCTTGAGACCGGCTTTTTGTCCGCCGCAGCCATCATGGGATGAGCACCGCCCGGCCGTGAATTTTTCCATTGTGCAGATCGTGCAGCGCGTCGTTTGCCGCGCCGAGTTTGTACTCTTTGGTCTTCAAGTTAACGCGCCCGCGATCTGCGAGCGACATGAGTTCCACGAGTTCGGCGTATGTGCCGACCAGATTGCCAACAATCGTTTTCTCGGACGTGATCATGTCTATCGTCGGCAGATCGATGCGTCCGCCGTAGCCGACGATGTAGTAGTAACCGTCGTTGCACGTCATGGCCAAACCCTTGGCGATCGCATCGCCCTCGCCAACGAAGTCTAAAACCGCTTCGGCACCGCGGCCTTTGGTCAATTGAAGTACGGCTTCAACCTCCGAGCCGTTGGCTTCCACGAGGTGATCGGCGCCGCACTCCTTTGCGAGTGCAAGCGAGCCTTGGGCCCTGTCAACGGCAATGATCTCTGCCGCACACAGCGCCCTCAAGACCTGCAGTCCGATATGGCCAAGGCCGCCAACGCCAAGCACCACAACGTACTGGCCGGGCAGAAGATGGCGCGAGGCTTTTTTTGCTGCGCGGTAAGCCGTCAAGCCGGCGTCTGTGTATGGGGCGACATCTTTCGGCGCGAGGGTCTTTGGAAGCTTGATCAGCGACCGTTCGCCCGTCAGCAAGTATTGCGCATAGCCGCCGTTGGCATTGATACCCGGAAACGAGCTTTCGGCCGCGTGCATGTCGTTGCCACGCCGGCACGCAAGGCAATGACCGCTCGTTACAAGCGGGTGGCAGATCACGGGATCGCCCACCTTGACGCTGGCCACGGCCTTACCTGCCGCTTCTACCCAGCCGGCGTTCTCGTGCCCCATGATATAGGGCAGCGCGATCGAGACCTTCTCGCGCCAGATGCCTTCGACGATATGGAGGTCCGTGCGGCAGACGCCGGCCCCCCCAATCCGCACGATCACATCGGTCGGGTTGACGATTTTCGGGTCCGCCACGTCTTCGTAGCTCACGAATTCAGGTGAGGTCAGCTTCTCGTCGTAGCGGTGAAGTACGGCGGCCTTCATGATTTCCAACCCCAAACGCAACCGTCCGCGCGCCGTTCATTCGGCACGTTCTAATTAACAGTGGTAGCAAGACGTGTGCCAATCCATTAACTCGTTGTAAATAAACAATTTTAAATAGTTAACGGCATCCGGAACTGTTGCTCTCGTCAACAGAAACTGTTGCGGGGAGTGTGACGGAACGAAGCATGGTGCGGTGCGGTGATTTTCTGCTGCATCTGCGAACAGCGGTGAGATTGCCCCTTCAAACCGGGGTGCGGAATTGGATGCGATGCAGCGGGCCTTAGCTCGCGTGGATTGCATGCACTTAATAACTCCCGTTTCATGCCATCTGCTCCGCATATTCAATTGGCGCGCAGCCGCTGAGCAAGCGGCGTTTAGCAAGATCGCATTGGCGGGCGCGATGCGAGGCAATTGCGCTTTACTTCAAGAGCCTCGAACGGCAACATGGTTTTTGTTCTAAGCGCCGCCCGCCGAATTTTGAAAACGGGTGCGCGGTTTGCCGTGATTTCCCGCGCCAATGCGGAGATACCGGCCAAAGCCGGAACGACGCCACCGGCCGGCCGGCCGATTGCGTAAGCACCGAATTATCGCGTTGTATGAAGTGCAGACGGGGTCCGCTACGCATGGGACAAGAAATCGACCAGCGAGGCGTGCGCAAGGCCTGGGAGAGGTTTGTCGAGCGCGGTGTCGTGGCCGAAGGCCTGAGGTCGGACATCGCCGAATCGTGGAAGCGATGCAACGACTTCCACGTTCCCGCCCATAGTAACGCCGCACCGCTTGTGACAGAGCCTGAAGCCTTTAGACACCATGCGGCGCAAACCCTTCTGGCGCGCTGCGCCCAGCCCGTTCTCGACCGGGCAGGGAAGTTCATGAACGAATCCATTTCCATGATGATTCTGACCGATGCGTCGGGCCTCATCATGGAGACGCGCGGCGACGAGCGCACCATCGAGCAGGGCCGCGAAATTCATCTTGAGCATGGCGGGCGCTGGAGCGAGGCCGATATTGGAACCAACGCCATCGGCACGGCGGTCGCTATGGCAAGCCCAGTACAAATCAACGGCGCGGAACACTTTTGTTCGAACGTGCAGCGCTGGACGTGTGCGGCGGCGCCCATCCACCACCCGAGCGACGGCGAGCTTGTGGGCGTCATCGACATTTCGGGGCCCGCCCAAACATTCAGCTCGCAAAGTCTCGCACTCGCGATGATCATGAGCGAGTACATTAAGTCGCTGATCGCCGGATCGTGCAATATCGATCGCGAGCGCCTGCTGGAATACTACCGTTCGAAACAATCGCATTGGCTGAACGAGGAAGTCCTCGTTCTCGACCGCCGCGGCATCATCGTGCATGCCACGGACAACGCTCTCAGGCTGGCAAAATCCGCATCGGGGAACCTGCATCAAGACAAGTCGCTGCCGGTCCTCAAGCACTTACCCTTCGATCAATGGCAACGTCGCCTCAACGAGATCCTGCCGGGCGCTAACGCCGACATCGTCTCGAAGGACGACTGCGAACTCGGCGCGCTCGTCGTTCTGCGATCGCAGCGCCAAGGAGTTTCGAAACAAGGGCATTTGAAACAAGGCCGCATCGGCGCAGCCCCAGTCTCGTCTGCAAGCGATATAGAAATCCGCTGCCACGAGAGCCGCTCCAAGTTTGTCGCGGCAGATCCGGCGGTAGCGGCCATCGTCAGCCAAGTCGAATTGGCGGCACCCAGGCGCATGCCAATTCTGATTCGCGGGCAAACGGGCACCGGCAAAGAGGAACTCGCCCGGCACGCGCATACCGCCAGCGGCCGCAAAGGCGAGTTCGTCGCCTTAAATTGCGCCGCCGTTCCCGAGACCCTGATCGAGGCCGAACTGTTCGGCTACGTCGAGGGTGCTTTTACCGGTGCCCGGCGCGGCGGCTCGTCCGGGCTCGTCAAACAGGCCAATCATGGCACGCTGTTTCTCGACGAAATCGGCGATATGCCCATCGCTTTGCAGCCGGTCTTGTTGCGCTTTCTCGACGACTGGACGGCGCGCCCCATCGGCGGCGCCAGTCAGGTCATGGACATTCTTTTGATATCGGCGACCAACGCCAAGCTGGACCAGGCGATTGCCGCAGGCCGCTTCCGCTCCGATTTGTTGTACCGCTTGAATACGGTCGACGTGTCCCTGCCGCCATTGTCCGAGCGCAACGATTTCAAACAGATCGTGCGCCATCTGCTCGCGTCCATCGACCCGCAGCTTACGATCTCGGACGAGTCGATCGCGCAGCTAGCCGGCCGCGGCTGGCCGGGCAACATCCGCGAATTACGCAACATGTTGTTGCGCTTGAGCCTGTCGGCTCCCGGCCAAAGGATCGTCTTCTCGGAAACATCGGCGCCGCTGCTCGCACAGTCGAAGGCCGCCGCCGGTCAGAACGAGCCGGACCTGTGGGAACTGCAAAAGGCACGGATACTCTCGGCCTATTGCGAAACGCACGGGAACGTCAGCGAGACCGCGCGGCGTCTCGGAATTTCCAGGAACACGGTTTATCGCGCCATTGGAAAATCGAGCGGGCAATAAGAACGGCGCCGGGCGCCGATTCCCTCAAACTAACTCAGCTGAACTGCGCGCACCCACCACTCCGGATGTGCCCGTTGAAGAGCGTCGGCAGCTTCCTGCGGATTGCTCGCAAAAACTCCAAAACACGTCGGCCCGCCGCCAGATGCCGCCGCCCATGCGCAATCCCCCGTCTCTCCCAAGGCCTGCAGCAACCCGGCAATCACGGGCGCGACGCGGCACGCGGACGCTTGCAAACCGTTGCCGCGCTCCTTCATGAAGGCCAATAGCTCGACCGCATCGCCGAATGCTCCGGGCGGCGGCGATTGAGCCCCGAGCCCCACAAGCGGCGCGGCGCCAAGCCCGGCAAAAACACGCGCCGTTTTATCCAGCGGCATGGCTTCAAGCGAATTGACCAGCACCGCGCTTAAGCGCGGCAGGCCCGATAGCGCGCGAACCGTGTCGCCAATCCCCGTCATCCAAGCGGCGCGAGCGACGAGACAAACAGGAACATCAGCCCCCAAGCGCAGCGCGAATGCGTGCCAATCGAGCGTCTCCACGTGCTCGGGATTAGCCCGCTGCACCGCCCGTATCAATGCCGCCGCATCCGCCGACCCGCCGCCGATGCCGGCCGCAACGGGCAGATTTTTTTCCAAGTGCACCGCGCCGAGCCTGAGTTGCGGCGCTTCAATTTCCAGCCGCCGCAATACCACCTCGAGGAGGTTCGCGCCCGCAATCGAACCCGAAAACGGCCCCGACACCGCAACACCAACGGGCTTCGATGTATCGAGCGTGACCCAATCGCCAACGTCCGCAAACGCCACCAGGCTTTCGAGTTCGTGATAGCCGTCCGGCCGCCGGCCCAAAACGCGCAAGGTCAGGTTGATCTTGGCCGGCGCAAATTCCTTGTAAGCGGTCATGACACGCGAGCCCGTCTCAAATCAAAAACGGGCGCCCGAAGCGCCCGTTCCAAGATGTTCAAGAAAATTTCCAGAAGCCTACTCCACCACACGCCGCTGCGGGCCGGAGCGGTTGTTTTCGCTGCGCCGGCGCGAACTCTCGACGCGCTGCGCCTGCTTGTTCTTCGGACCCGCTTTAACCTCGGCCTTGGCCGGCAATCCATTTTCGACCTTCAACCTAATTTTCACTGCGTCTTCCGGCTCCGGGCTAAGCGTCAGCGCTTGGCTCCACTGGAACTGAGCTTCGCGCTCGCGCCCAACCTGCCACAACGCGTCGCCCAGGTGATCGTTCAATGTCGGGTCTTCCGGCTTGATCTCGACAGCGCGCTCGAGATAGCGCACCGCCTCCTTGTAGTTGCCTTGCATGTAATGCGCCCAGCCGAGGCTATCGACGATGTAGCCGTCGTCGGGCTTCAACTGCACGGCCTTTTCGATCAGCTTCATACCCTCTTTGAGATTGCGGCCCTGATCGACCCAAGAGTAGCCGAGATAGTTGAGCACCAAGGCTTGCTCCGGCGCCAGCGCCAGCGCCTTCTTCAAATCGGCCTCCGCAAGGGGCCAATTTTTCAATCGCTCATAGGCCGTTCCGCGCGCGTAATAGTAGCCCCAGTGGCGGCTGTCGGGCTTACCGATGATATCGATGGCGCGCGTGAAATAGCCGACGGCATCCGTGTACCGCTTACGCGCGCGCATGATGTTGCCGAGCGCTTCGAGCGGGCGCACATCGCGCGGATCTTTCCTGGCGAGACCTTCGAGCAGTGCCTGTGCCTCTTCGGCCTTCTCCAGCGAATTGAGGTTGAAGGCCTTGCGGATCTCAATCGCGCTTTGCAGTGCCGAACCCTTCGGGATCTTGTCGTAGGTTTGAATGGCGACGTCAAAGCGGCGCGCGGTTTCTTCGGCACTAGCAAGGGCCGCGAGCGCGAAAGCGTGATCGGGCTTGGTATAGAGCGCAAGCTGCAGATAGATCGTGCCGAGGCTGACGCCGCCTTCCCCGGTCAGCGCTTCGCCCAAGCCATAGAACACTTCCGACAATCCTTCGACCGGCGTCGCGATCAACGGTCCGATCTTCTGCTTGGCATCGATGCGGCTGCGCATGTCTTTGGCCAGCGGATGGGGCTCGCCTTGCGCTCTCTCGAATTGATCTTTCAAAACTTTGCGCGCGTGCTTGTAGTCACCCTGACTGGCCGCGTGCTGCGCATAGGCAAGCGAGGTGCGCAATGTGCGGCTGTCCTGCTTGAACATGCGTTCGTAAGAGGCGCGTGCTTCGTCTTTCTTGCCCGCCATATCGGCGATGAGCGCTCTGTGATAGCGCAGGTAAAACTGAGCCCACTCGGGCTGCTTCGGCAGATCGACGGCCTGGAGCGCGCCCGCCGCGTCGCCGGCTGAGAACTTCGTCCAGCCAATGGCAACCGCGCTCGTCAACTCGCCGATCGGGTTTTCCGACGCTGCCTTGAAATGCTCTTCGGCCTTGGCATAGTTGCCTGCTTTGAACGACGTCACGCCGAGGAGAAAGCGCGACATGCGATGCGCGGGCTGCACTTCGGCGAGCTTCTCGGCCAGCGGCAGCGCTTGCTCCCAACGGCCCGCCATCAATTCCATCTGGAAGGCTTGCTCAAGGAGTACTTCGTTTTGCGGATCGCGCGCCAAAGCACGCCCATAAAATCCGGCGGCGCTTTCCGTATCCTGCTGCGCCTTGGCAAATCTGCCGGCAAGATAGTTGCCAAGCAGCGACCGGGTAAACTCGGCCTCGTCGGGCGAGCGTGCAACCGTGCCGCCGGTCATCCCCGCGGCGGTCAACACTGCAGCACCTATTCCGATGACAAGAAACCGTCCGAGGCGCATGCGCATGAGCAGATCCTTATACCCGGCGTCGCGCGCCGATTCATGAATATGGGACAGACTAGCAAGACTAGGGGCTTCTTGGCGACCTGCTTTGCATTAAAATCCAGCAATTAAAAGTAGAACGGCGGAAAGCCTTAGCGATGCAGCCGGAGAAGGCCGTGTTTGCTGATAAAGTTTCCGTTGCGGCGTCTCGAAATCGGACCTTGACAGTCGTCTTTTCAACAGAAGAATGCGGCGGCATCCGGCACACCGCGAGTACGCGAATTGCCTCGCGCGACGCGATCGCCACGTTGGCCCAGAATCCGGCCGAGAATTCCGGCCTACATTCCGGCATAATTGGGGCCGCCGCCGCCTTCAGGGCAAACCCACGTAATGTTTTGGCTCGGATCCTTAATATCGCAGGTCTTGCAGTGCACGCAGTTTTGGGCGTTGATTTGAAAGTGCGGCCGCCCTTCTGCATCTTGGACGATTTCGTAAACGCCGGCCGGACAGTAGCGCTGCGCGGGCTCCGCGTAGTCCGGAAGATTGACGGCAACAGGCACGTGCGGGTCTGCAAGCTTCAGGTGCACCGGCTGGTCTTCCTCGTGATTGGTTGCCGAGAACGAAACGTTCGTCAGCTTGTCGAACGTCAGTTTTCCATCGGGCTTGGGGTAGACAATCGGCTCATAATGGCCGGCCTTCCTGGTCGCAGCCGCGTCCGTCTTGCCGTGCTTCAACGTGTAGCCCAAGCCGATCCCCGGAATGAGCGTGTTGAGCCACATATCGGCCCCGCCCAGCGCGATGCCGAACGCGGTGCCGAGCTTGGACCACAACGGTTTCACGTTGCGTACTTTCTTCAAATCGGCCGCGATCTCGCCCGTTCGCACGGCCGTCTCGTAATCGGTGAGCTTGTCGTGCGCGCGGCCCTTGCCCACCGCAGCAAATGCGGCGTCCGCTGCGGCGATACCGGACAGCATGGCATTGTGGCTGCCTTTGATGCGCGGCACGTTGACCATGCCGGCCGCACAGCCAAGCAATACGCCGCCGGGAAATGTCAAATCCGGCATCGATTGCCATCCGCCTTCTGTAATGGCGCGCGCGCCATAGGCAATGCGTTTGCCGCCCTCAAACACACCTCGGATTGCCGCGTGCGTTTTGAAGCGCTGGAACTCGTCGTATGGCGAGAGATACGGATTTTCATAGTTCAGGTGCAGCACGAAGCCCACTGACACGAGGTTGTCTCCGTAGTGGTATAGGAACGATCCCCCGCCCGTGCGATTGTCGAGCGGCCAGCCGAAGGAATGCTGCACGAGACCCGGCCGGTGGTTCTCGGGCTTCACCTGCCAAAGCTCCTTGAGGCCAATGCCGTACTTTTGCGGCTCATGGCCTTTGTCGAGCGAAAACTTCTTGATCAAGATTTTGCTGAGCGAGCCGCGCGCGCCTTCCGCGATCAACGTGTACTTGCCGCGCAGCTCCATGCCGCGCACGAAACTGTCCTTGGCGTGACCTCCGCGGTCGATGCCCATATCGCCTGTCGCGACGCCAACAACGGCGCCCTTTTCATCGTAGAGAACTTCGGACGCGGCAAAGCCCGGATAAATCTCAACGCCCAGATCAACCGCCTGTTCGCCGAGCCATTTGCACAGCGCGCCTAAACTCACGATGTAGTTGCCATGATTTTTCATCAACGGCGGCATGGGCCAGTTCGGAATGGTCATGTCGCCTTCCGGCCCAAGCACCAAAAAGCGGTCTTCGGTAACTGGCGTGTCGATAGGCGCTCCCTTGGCTTTCCAATCCGGGATCAGGCGGTTGAGACCCACGGGATCGATCACGGCGCCTGACAGGATATGTGCGCCAACTTCCGAACCCTTCTCGAGGACGACGACCGAAATCTCATTGCCTTCTGCGGCGGCTAGCTGTTTCAAGCGGATCGCGGCAGCGAGGCCCGATGGCCCCGCGCCGACAATAACCACATCGAAATCCATGGCTTCCCTTGGGGTGTCCATTGGGGCGTCCCTTGGGGTGTCCCTTGGGGTGTCCCTTGGGGAAAGCGCGGCGCCGTTCAAAGCCATATTGCTCTCGTCCTGTCTCAAGTTATTTATCGACCCGATTAGGGCCGGAGAGCTGCAAGCGTCAAGCGCAGCGCGGCGCCTGCGACAGTGGGACCCCCATTTCATTTGCTTTTGCTGTGGGCGGGAACCGCCTATAGTCGCGCCGATGATCGCCAGCCCCCAAATCACCAGCCGTGAACAAGAAGAACTCCTTGCGCTCCTCGACTGGCAACGCGCCATGGGCGCCGACGCGGTGCTAGACGACAAGCCCGTGGACTGGCTTACCCGCGGGCCGGTTACCCCTGGTGCAGGATTTTCTTGGCCAGGTAGGGACCCCCAAGTGGCGGCGGCCGGCATACCTGCAGCGCAAACCGCTTCTGCGGTAAAGCCGGTTGCGCCACCCCCAACCGCACTCCGCGTTGAAGCCCCGGTCCGGCCGCAAACGCCGCTTGCGCCGAGAGCCGCCGAAACCGATGCGCGCCGCATTGCGAGCGCGGCAACAGACCTTGAAAGCCTGGGCGCTGCCTTGAAGGCGTTCGACGGCTGCACGCTCAAAGCCACCGCAACGAACCTATGCTTTTACCGGGGCGCGAAAAAATCGCGGTTGATGCTGATCGGCGAAGCGCCTGGCCGCGACGAAGATATCGAGGGCAAACCGTTCGTCGGCCGCGCCGGGCAATTGCTCGACAAGATGCTGGCCGCCATCGGTCTCACGGAAGCCGACGTCCACATCACGAATATTGTCTATTGGCGCCCGCCTGGAAACCGCACGCCGACGCCTCAAGAAGCCCTTGCCTGCCGTCCGTTTTTGGAACGGCAGATGGAACTGGTCGCGCCCGAGATTGTTCTGGCCGTTGGCGGCGCGGCGGCCAAGGAAGTGTTGGGCGTCGCGGACGGCATCATGCGGCTGCGCGGCAAATGGCGCGAGATAGAAATTGGCGGATCCATAGTGTCCGCCATGGCGACCTTGCACCCGGCCTATCTGTTGCGCACGCCCGCTGCCAAACAAATGGCATGGCAGGATTTGCTGGCGTTAAAGGCCAGGCTCGGCGCATAGGCGTTTAGGAGTTCCTTTTCCCTAACCGGAAATTCACATTAAATTTGAATCAAATCCCGCTCGAATAGATAAAATTTTACGGATTGGTTTAAGCGACCTTGAGCGGCAACTGGCGCATAATGCGGCTAGAGTTGCAAGTCTTCGCGCTTGCGTGTTCCGCCAAAGAAGCGAGTAAAAAATATGAAGATCGGTTTGCTGTATTTGAGGCCGTCGCGGTTGACGTTTGTGCGCGTGACGGGTGCCTACGAGACCACCATTCCTGCCGCCTGGGAAAAGATGTTTGCCTGGCTCGAAAAGACTGGCTGCAACTCGTCGTTCGGGCGCGGCTATGGCCTGGCCCGCGATAACCCCAATATTGTTGGCGCTGACAAGTGCCGCTACGACGCCTGCATTGAACTCGAGCCGATCTTCGAAGAACGCGCGATCCGCGAACTCGGCGCGCAAACGCTTCCCGGCGGTTCATATGTGCGCGAACGCAGGATCGGCGATTACCAGGACCTTTGCGCCCAAGTCGCCAATTTGCATCTTGCCTTTGAGGCGCCGGCCGGTCTGACCATCGACGACAAGCGCCCCGTAGTGACGATCTATCTCGATGACCCGCGCCGCATGCCCCCGGCTGAACTGCGCTCGGACTTCTGCGTTCCGGTCAAAGCCAAGACCAGCCGCAGCGAACTCGAAGCCGCTTAATCCTCAAGTGACGCGGCCATACTAGACGGCAGCGGAAAGACGCGCGACACTCGGCGTCTTTCCGGCTATGGGCCGGATCAATCTTGAGAGCAGGTCATGGCTGGCATCGACGAAACGCGCGAATTCATTCCCATCCGCATCGCCATTTTGACGATGTCGGACACGCGCAGCGCCAGCGAAGACAAATCGGGCGACGTTCTGGCGAAAAGAGTAAAATCGGCGGGGCACGCGGTCGCCGATCGCGCCATCGTCAAGGACGACATCGCCGCCATTCGCGCCAAAGTCGAGGGCTGGATCGCCGACCCTGAGATAGACTGCGTGATCACCACAGGTGGGACAGGGTTCACCGGCCGCGACGTCACCCCAGAAGCCGTCAAACCGCTCTTTGAAAAAGACATCGAAGGCTTCGCCGTTCTCTTCCATATGTTGTCTTATCAAAAAGTGGCAACGTCCACGATCCAGTCGCGGGCGTGCGCAGGTGTTGCACGCGGCACGTACATTTTCTGCCTGCCCGGTTCACCCGGTGCCTGCAAAGATGCTTGGGACGGAATTTTGCAATTTCAACTCGATATGCGTCACCGGCCCTGCAATCTCGTCGAGATCATGCCGCGGCTCGAAGAACACCGGCGCGCAAAAGACTAGCGAACGGCAACAATGCGCCGGCCTGTCAAATGTGCGAGTCGCGCGAGATCGCGGCCGTCGTCGACATCGTCCTTGACGCTGATTTCAGCGCATTTCAGCCCGCATAAATTTGCTTTCGTATCGGCGAGCGCAAACGCGGTCGACCAGCGCACACCATCGAATATCCGGGGGCACCGCGGCCGCCGTTTCAATCCAACGAGCCAGTAGCCGCCATCGGAGGCCGGGCCGAACACGGCGTCATCAGTCCCGAGCGCCCGGAACGCCGCCCAAATATCTGCGGGCAATATGCCGGGTATATCCGTGCCGATGATGACGACCGGGCCTGGCGGCACACTTGCCGCGACGTGCTGCAAGCGGCGGCCCAAATCTCCGCCACGTTGTGCAATCCTCTTGAAACCAGCCGGAAGCATTCTGCTCGCAACGGCAACATCTGGACTAACCGCCAGCAGCGTCTGCCAGCGCGGATCTCGCCCAAGACGCCAGACCGCCGACGTCAACGCATCGCGATAAAACTGAGTTGCCCGCGCCGCACCAACATCGCGTGCTAAGCGGCTTTTGACGCGCCCGGCCCTAGGCTCTTTCAACATGATGACAAGCCGGGGCTGGAAATTCTGCGTCACGAAACAGGCCCGCGGTTATAGATCGCCGCAATCCGCTCAGCCGGTACGCCGCCAAAATAGCAGCCCAAACACATCAAGTTTCGCAAAGTCCGGCGCGCATAGCCGTCGCGCTTGTAGCGTTCGGGAGATGTTATCGCTGGCGATTGCAGCATGACGATGCGGCGGCGGCCAAGGCGGCGCACCAGATCCAAATCCTCCATGACCGGCATGTCCTTGTATCCGCCAACCTCAAGGTAAAGCCGCTTCGATATCAGCAAGCCTTGATCGCCATAGGGCAGACCCAGCATCCGGCAGCGCAGTGATACGAGACTTTCGAGGACGCGCGGTTTCAAACCCCGATCGTCCAGCTTGAAGCGGAATGCAGCGGCTGCGGGCGGGCGTTTGCCTTGGTCAACAGCGCACGCGAAATCCGCGACTTCGCGCATCCACTCACCTTGCGGCACCGTATCGGCATGCAGAAACAACAGCCATGACCCCTTCGTCCGGTCGGCGCCGCGCGCCAACTGACCGCCGCGTCCGGATGCGCCAATCAAGAATTCGGCGCCGCAGCCTTCGGCGATCTTGCGCGTTTCGTCAGTTGAGCCGCCATCGGAGATGATGACTTCGCGCACCAGCCCGTCCACTGCTGCCGGAATCAGGGCCGACAGCGTCTCGGGCAACGTGCGTTCGGAATTGAGTGTTGGGATGACGACTGAAATCATGGCGCCTGTCTCGCACGCGGGTGGGCGCGCGTCGCACGCGCTCGCTTTGCACTATCCCAGCCACCGGCATTCGGCCACGCGATAGTTGTTCTTTATTTGTTCTCTTTTCTATGATAGGGCCACGGTAACCAGGAAGGCGCCGATGGACGACACGGCTTCAGACGACGATGCCAACGAAACCCCCAACTCTCCCAAGTTGGGTATCGATCCCGAACGCCGGCGCGGGCGGGGTGCCGTTTCAAACGCAACCGGCCGCTTCGAGCCTAAAACGGCAGATGCCTTCGACGACGGCTGGGAAAGCCTCGCCGCGCTCGATGCCTTCAAGACCGAAGTTTTCGAGGACAGCGCAAAAAGCATCATCTCGCGCAACGACAGCCCGGACATTTCCTTCGACCGCTCGATCAATCCTTACCGTGGCTGCGAGCACGGCTGCATCTATTGCTACGCAAGACCCTCGCACTGTTATCTCGGCCACTCGGCAGGTCTCGACTTCGAGACCAAGCTTTACGCCAAAACAGATGCGGCCGCGCTTCTCGAAAAAGAACTGTCACACGCCAAGTATGAACCCAAAACTATCGCGCTCGGCGCCAACACCGATCCCTATCAACCCCTCGAGCGCGAGCGGCGCATCACAAGATCAATTCTTGAAGTGCTGGCGCGAACCGGGCATCCCGTCGGCATCGTCACCAAATCGGCGCTTGTCGCGCGCGATATCGATATTCTAGCGCCCATGGCAGCCCAAGGCCTCGCCAAGGTTGCGATCTCCGTCACAACCCTTGACCGCCACGTCGCGCGCGCGATGGAGCCTCGCGCCGCATCGCCCGGCCGCCGCATCGATACCATTCGTCAACTGACTACAGCCGGTATTCCCGTCACAGTCATGGTCGCGCCCATCATCCCGGGTCTCACCGATCACGAGCTGGAAGCAATTCTTGAAGCGTCACGAGACGCCGGCGCGCGCGACGCAGGCTACGTGCTGTTGCGCATGCCGCTCGAAATCAAAGACTTGTTTCGGGAGTGGCTGGCGCAGGAATTCCCCGATCGCGCCAAACGCGTCATCACCTTACTTCAAAGCATGCACGGCGGCGAGGATTACAACTCTGCCTTCGGCCATCGCCAGCGCGGCTCGGGTCCCTATGCCAATCAGATCGCGCTCCGCTTCAAACTCGCCCGCAATCGCCTAAACCTCGACATAGAGCGCCTGAAACTGCGCACCGATCTCTTCAAACGCCCAATCGTAAGGGGACAACAACTCCCGCTCTTTTGACAGGGGCGGCACCGGTCTGCGAACGTGCCGCTCATGAAGATCTCCGATTCGCGCATTAAACCCACCTTCGAACTCGAAGCCGCGGAACTGCAAGTCGGCGGCGGACCCATTGCGGGCGTCGACGAAGCCGGCCGCGGTCCCTGGGCCGGGCCCGTTGTCGCCGCCGCCGTCATTCTCGACCCCGATCTCATCCCCGCGAACATCGACGACAGCAAGATCGTCGACGAAGACGGGCGCGCGTTTCTCTACAACCGCATCATGAAAGTCGCGGACGTCGGCGTCGGCATCGCGGACATAGACCGTATCGATCGCGACAACATCCTCTCGGCAACGCTCTGGGCCATGGGCGAAGCCGTTGCTGCCTTGAAGTGCCGCCCCAAGCTCGTGCTCATCGACGGCAACCGGGCGCCGCACATCAAAATCGAAACGCGCACCATCGTCAAAGGCGATGCCAAGTGCTTGTCTATAGCGGCGGCGTCAATCATCGCCAAAGTCACGCGCGACCGCATAATGATGGCACTGGCAAAAGATTTCCCGGGTTACGGCTTCGAGCGCCACAAAGGTTACGGCACGCCCGAGCACCAAATGGCCATCGAAAAGTTCGGCGTCTGCCAAATACACCGGCGCTCGTTCAAGCCCGTGCAACTGGCGCTTGGATTACTCTGAATGCTCTGAATTACACGAGCACGGCGTGGCTGGCGTCGAGATCGTCGACTGTCAGCCCGTGCACGTTGTCCAGAACGACAACATCGATGAAACCTGACGTGCCGCCCATATCCACGGCCACGACAATGCCCGACGCCGTATCGGTCAGGCGAACCGCATCGTGCGCTGCGGAGGGGTGAATTGTGAACAGCTGCGAGAAGTCGAGCCGGTCGCCAACGCCGAAATCGGTGATGTGATCGAGGCCGTTGCTTGCCCCGGTTGGTGTCACGACGTCCGCGCGTTCCCAAGCATAGGTGTTGTTGCCGCGTGCGCCGCCGTTATTGAACCCGGCACCCGTCATGATATCGCTGCCGGCCCCGCCCGAAATAATGTCGTCGCCGCCATCGCCATAGATCCGGTCGTTGCCGGCTTCGCCGTAGATCTTGTCGTTGCCGCCGCCGCCGAAGAACCCGTCATTGCCAACGCCGCCCTTGAGCGTGTCTTGGTGCGCACCACCGTTCAGCGTATCGTTGCCTTCTCCGCCTTCGACGTAGTCGTCGCCGTCGTTGCCGAAGACCTTGTCGTCGCCCGCGCCGCCATAAACCTTGTCGTTGCCGGCAGCTCCACGCACGTCGTCCTTGCCCGCGCCGCCCGAGAGAATGTTGGCGCGAGCATCGCCAATGATAACGTCGTTGAAACCAGAACCGACAACGTCGATGGCCCAGGCTACGCGCGACGCGTCGACGCCGGTTGCGACGTCGGTCGCAAGGTTCATGTTTGTTGCAACAGCGTTGGCTGATACGTCGAGCGTGCCAAACACACCGAAGTTGACGACGTGGTCCGTATGACCGCCGTGTCCGTCGTTGACTTCGATCGTGAAGTTATCGGTTCCTGCGAAATCGACCGCGTTAAACGTTACATTGCCGTTCGCGTCGACAGTGACAGAGCCATGTGCGGGGCCGGTTTTGACCGAGTACGACAGTGCGTCGCCATCGGCGTCGGTCGCAATGACCCGCCCCGAGGTGCTGTTTCCATAGACGAGCGAGAAGAAGCCCATCGAAGCGGATGTGTTGACGATAGCGGCATCGTTCGTGTGATTGACCGACACAACGTGATCGGCAAAACCGCCATGACCGTCCGAAACGCGCAGCGTGAAACTGTCGTCGCCGACATAGTCGTCGGCGGTATATACGTAGCTGCCGCTTTCGTCGGTAAACGTCACCGTGCCGTGCGCGGGGCCCGACGAGATCGTGAAACTGTACGCGTCGCCGTCTGCGTCCGTCGCTTGGATAGTGCCCGTCGTGCTCTTTCCGTGTCCGACGACAAGCGACGATGTCGATCCTGCGCCGACCACCGGATCTTCATTCGTCAGTCCAACGTTCACCGTGTGATCGGCAAAGCCGCCGTGTCCGTCGGAAACGCGCAAGACGAAGCTATCCGAGCCGACGAAATCGCCGGCCGTAAACGTGTACTGGCCCGTCGCTGCATTGAGCGCGACCGTGCCATGCGCCGGGCCGTTCTGAACCGCGTAGCTCAGCGTATCGCCGTCAGCGTCCGTGCCGGTGACGGAGCCGGACACAGCTTGATTATGCACCACCGACAACGCCGCCGATGGCGAAACCGCAGGACCCGTGTTTGTCAGTCCGGCATTGACCGTGTGATCGGCAAAGCCGCCGTGTCCGTCGGAAACGCGCAGCACGAAACTATCCGAGCCGACGAAATCGCCGGCCGTAAACGTGTACTGCCCCGTCGCTGCATTGAGCGCGACCGTGCCATGTGCCGGGCCGTTCTGCACCGCGTAGCTCAGCGTATCGCCGTCAGCGTCCGTGCCGGTGACGGCACCGGACACAGCTTGATTATGCACCACCGACAACGCCGCCGATGGCGCAACCGCAGGACCCGTGTTTGTCAGTCCGGCATTGACCGTGTGATCGGCAAAGCCGCCGTGTCCGTCGGAAACGCGCAAGACGAAGCTATCCGAGCCGACGAAATCGCCGGCCGTAAACGTGTACTGCCCCGTCGCTGCATTGAGCGCGACCGTGCCATGCGGCGGGCCGTTCTGCACCGCGTAGCTCAGCGTATCGCCATTCGCATCGGTCGCAACCACAACGCCGTTTGCCGAGCCGTTATGAGCAACGTTAAACGATGACGTCGATGCGCCGGTATTGATAACCGGCGCAAGATTGACCACTGCCGAGAGCTGCGTGACCACACCATCGACGACAAGCGTCAGCGTTTCGGCGCCGGTGACCTTGAGATTGCCGGCTGCGGAAAATTGGTACGATAGCAGTGCGTTCGACGGAGTGGCGCCGAACGCCTGGAAAGACTGCAACTCTGCAATCACAGCCGGGGTCAACTGCGCGGCGGTCAATACGAATTGAACGTTATCGGTACCTGCGCCGCCATCGAAAACATGCGTGCCTGTGGTTCCAACCTTGAAAACCAGCGAATCGTTTCCGGTGCCGCCGTTGTACGTGCCGTTTCCGTTGGCCGCGATTAGCGTATCGTTTCCACCGCCACCATTGAGCGTGTCGTTGCCGCCGTTGCCATAGAGTACGTTGGCGCCAGAATCGCCGGTGATGATATCCGCGAACTTCGAGCCCGTGACGTTTTCTACGCCGCCGACCACGCTATTGCCGTCGGCACGCACTTTGCCGGTCGAAAGATCGATCGAGGCGCCTTCGGAAGAATTCGTCGCGTCAAGCCAGTCGATGCCGGCGCCGCCGTCGAAGTGATCGTTGCTGTCGGAGAGATACATGCGGTCGTTGCCGTCGCCGCCGTAGATATTGTCGTTGCCCTTGCCGCCGTCGAGAACGTCGTCGCCCGATCCGCCGTAGATATTGTCGTTGCCGTCTCCGCCTTTAAGCGTGTCGTTGCCGTTGCCGCCATCGACGTAATCGTTGCCGTCGCCGCCATCGACCGTATCGTTGCCGTCTTCGGCATAGACCGTATCGTTGCCGTCGCCGGCATTGACGAGGTCATCTCCGGCACCTGCATAAATCAAATCGGAACTAGATGTTCCGTTGATCAAATCGTTGGCCGAACCTCGAACAATCGTTGCCATCACACACGCTTTACAAAGATGCTACGCCAAAAAAATCCAGCCCCCCGATGGCCGGTACCAAACACGATTTATAACCGGAACACTTGAAGGCCCTGTTATGCGGGTCGATAAAATTGCTCGCTTAAGTGTCTCAAGTTGCAACGTTCGACGCAGAACACCGCGCTTCCGGCGGGTCCCGGCGTTGCGCAACCCGCACTCGTTTCGAGTTGCCTATCGAATCCGAAAAATCATGGCCCCAAGAGCGTTTCGCCACGATCCGGCCCTACCCAAAGGCGGGCGCCCTCCTATAAGGTGGCAACTCTGAAGACCACGAGCGCCGCCGGTCGCGGGGCTTCATTCGTAAAGCGTTTGTTAAGGGTTGCGTTCATGGGTTCGAGCCAGCGTACAGGCAATATTTCCGTTAATTCCATTTTGCTCGGCGACTGCTTGAAAGAGCTCGCCAAGCTTCCCTCGCACAGCGTCGATCTGGTTTTCGCCGATCCGCCTTACAATCTGCAGCTCGCCGGCGAACTCATGCGCCCCAACAACACGCGCGTCGACGGCGTCGATAACGACTGGGACAAGTTCCAAGATTTTTCCGCGTACGATCAGTTCAGCCGCGCCTGGCTTACCGAATGCCGCCGCATCTTGAAGCCCGATGGCGCGCTCTGGGTCATCGGCTCGTATCACAATATTTTCCGCCTCGGTGTCGCGCTGCAAGACCTCGGATTCTGGATTCAGAACGATGTCATCTGGCGCAAAGTGAACCCGATGCCGAACTTCCGGGGAAAACGCTTCACCAACGCGCACGAGACCTTGATCTGGGCGGGCCGGAACCAAAAATCGCGCGTCACCTTCAACTATGAGAGCCTCAAAGCCTCGAACGACGATCTGCAAATGCGCTCCGATTGGCTGTTTCCGATTTGCGCCGGCCCCGAGCGCTTGAAAGACGACGGCGGCCGCAAAGCCCATCCAACGCAAAAACCCGAAGCACTTCTGCAGCGCATTCTCATCGGCTGCACCAATCCGGGCGACGTGGTGCTCGATCCCTTCTTCGGCACGGGCACCACCGGCGCCGTCGCCAAGCGCTTAGGCCGCCGCTTCATCGGCATCGAACGCGATCCCGATTACGCCAAAGCCGCAACCGAACGCATAGCCCGCGTGCAGCCGATGGCACCAAGCGCGCTGGAAACCGTCCGCTCGAAGCGCACCGAGCCGCGCGTGCCGTTCGGCACCATCATCGAGCTTGGCATTTTGGAAGCCGGCACCAAACTCTTCGATAACCACCGCAAATTCCGCGCCGAAGTCAAAGCCGACGGCTCGCTCGTCCACGCGGGCAATCAGGCGTCCATCCATCGCTTGGGTGCGATCGTGCAAGGCAAGGCCGCGTGCAACGGCTGGACTTATTGGCACTTCGAAGCCGATGGCAAATTAAAACCGATTGACGTGCTGCGCGAACAAGCCAAACGCCAGCTCGGCCTCGTCCGGATGCCGATGATCGAAGCGGCGGAGTAGGATTCTCCCTCCTCCCTCTCCCCTTGGGGAGAGGGTTGGGGTGAGGGGGTGGGTCAATCCTATAACCGCTGCTTCGCGCGCACGCGTTCGAGCTCTTGGCGAAACGCTTGTCTCAGCTCGGCGTGTTCGTTCACCTGCATCAGGTTCTGCAGCTCGGGCCCTTCGACGCGCACCGTCTCGCGACCGCCAGCATCATGTTTGATGGTTACGTCAAAGACGATGCCGTGCACCGTCAGCCGTTTATGAAGTGAAGCGCCCATGTAAGTTGCGTCAACCCAAACTCAAACCCGGAACGCCACTAGTGTGCCGCTTCTCGCGATTGAGCAGTACCCGCCCCAAAAGAAATTGAGTTATCCAAAAACCTTGGTGAACGGCGGGGATGCGGGGCCCACACACTGCAGAAACACAAAACGCCAGCCCGCAATTGCGAACCGGCGTTACGAAATGCCCCTCTTCGGCACTGTAGATAAACTACTACAAAGCAGCGCATCGCTCCAGCAAAATCAGCGTTAATGCAAGCATATCGTAGCCTCGCAAAGAGTTCCGGCCCGTAGATTGGGTAGAGGCCGGTTATCCAATTGCGAGTTCTCTCAACGCAACCCGGCCGAAACCCAACGCCAAGAGCTTGTTTAGCGAGCGAGCGCGCGACGTGCCGGATCACTACGAAAAAATCACCCAACACAAGGCTTGCTTTCCCGGGCGAGCAGGATGGCGTGAGCCATGTTGCGAAGACCCGGGATCACGTCCCATTGGCATCGCTCACAATTCCGAACCGACGCGATACCGGGTCTGCGCAACATGGCTCACGCCATCCTGCTCGCCCGGGAACGCAAGTGGTGAGTGTCGCGCTCAGTTCTCGACGCCCGTCATCCCCGCGCCGCGCATGATACATGCGCGGTAGCACGGCGGGGACCCATCCAAGCGTCAATTGGAAATGAAATCCTTCGCGCGGTTTGGATTGGAGCTTTCGTGCCCCCATCATGCCTGGACGGATCCCCGCCCTACTTCTCGCGCACTTGGTGCGCGAGCGCGGGGATGACGTCAGTCGCGTTGCTTGATAGCTATCGCGCAAACTGGTTCAGCATTGCGAGCTTGTTGAAGAAGTCTCCTATCAAAGAAATTGAGGCTGCGCTGGACATATGATGACTGGGCTCATTGTGGGCGGCCTCGTAGCTTGAGCGCATTTGTTTCGCAGAACTGAGTAGACTGGCAACTTCTGGATGATCGCGCTTAACATTTCCGGTCGCCATCGCGCCCCAAAGTGTCCCCCGATCAAATCCTTTGAGAAAGTCCGGATCTTCGTTGTCAGCAAGCACAAAAGCGTCTCGCAAATACTGTTCGGCTTGTAGCCCAGTAAACCTGTGCCACAGTCGGCCGCTCTGAAAAGAATTATACTCAGGCTTCGTGTCTAGAGGGTTCTCTACTCTTAGGAGTGTCTGAAACGCACCAGCCAAATATCCCATCACAAAGCGATTGGCCCAAACCTCGCTAGAAATCGGCCCACAGTGCTGCTCCAGTTGCTCCCTTACTTGGTCAAATCGCAAACTTACGGACGTTTCGGCTTTTGCACGCTTGAAGAAACTGAGCATCTGAAATTCCCTTTATCAAAATTGAGATATCATCAATTGATTCAGATCACCCCTCCTTCATCCCATGCGCAATCACCTTCCGCATCAAACTCGGAAGCGCTTGGCCCCCGAGATCGCGGCGCTTGACCCAGCGGCAGCGCTCAGCCTCCGCCCAAAATGTCAAACTCACATCTTCCGGCACCAGCGCGCGGTAGACTTTCAATTCCAAGCGAAAATGCGTGAACACATGCACGACGGTGCCCGGTACCTGCCACCAATCGGCCGTGACAGGCGCGCCGCGTAACGCTTGCTTCGATGGCGGCGCTTCATCGCCCCACGGCGTTGACGGTACTTCGAGCATTCCACCCAGCAACCCCGCTTCCGCGCGCTGGCGCAACAGCACGCATCCGTCCTCGCGCAAAGCTAGAAACGCAAATCCGTGCCGCACCGGGCGCGCCGCTTTGCCAAGCTTATACGGCAGCACGTCCTCAAGTCCCTGCGCGTGCGCGGCGCAATCCTGCTGCAACGGACACATCAGACACGACGGGCGCTTCGGCGAACAGATTTGCGAACCCAGATCCATCATCGCTTGCGCGAAGTCTCCCGCGCGGCGCGACGGCGTCAGCGTTTCGGCGAGCCGTTTGATCTCGCGCTTCGACGTCGGCAACGGCTGGCGGACGGAAAATAATCGCGACACCACGCGCTCGATGTTGCCGTCAACGGGCGTCGCTTTTTTCCCGAATGCAATCGCCGCAATCGCCGCCGCCGTATACGGCCCGATGCCGGGCAACGTGCGCAACGCCTCTTCGCTCGACGGAAACACGCCGCCATGCTCGCGCACCACCACATCGGCGCATTTCTTCAAATTGCGCGCGCGCGAATAGTACCCGAGCCCCGCCCACATCTGCAGGACTTCTTCTTGGGATGCCGCCGCCAACGCCACAACCGTTGGCCATCGCGCCGTAAACTTCTCGAAGTACGGAATGACGGCCTTGACCGTCGTCTGCTGCAGCATGATCTCAGAGAGCCACACGCGAAAGGGGTCAGCCTTCTTGCGCCGCCCATAACGCCACGGCAACGTGCGCGCTTCGGCGTCGTACCACGCGAGCAGCGCCGACACGGTCTCAGGCCCAGCCGGCCGGAGCGGCAGATTTCTCTGCCTGAGCCTCTCGCGACCCTCTTTTAAGGCTGGCGCGCCCAAGGTTGTTCTCCGCTCATCCCCAGTGAATTTTTAGGCCCAGTGAGTTTTACGAAATGCGACTTTCGAATCGGTCGTGCAATGGTAGGCTTCTAACCGGACACCTCAACTCGCAAGCTGTGGCGTAAATCGACATGCTGACAGGAAAATTTAAGCTCCCCCCAGGCCAGCTGCCGCCCGATCAGCGGCGCAAGACCAACAGCTATGTGCGCGCCGCCGGCAGCTTCGTGCCCAAGATCGCCGCCAAGGCGTTCGAGAAATTCAGCTTCCACAGCGCCGAAATCATGACCGACTGGGCGCGTATCATTGGCGCCGACATCGCCAAATATACCGAGCCCGAGCGGCTGAAGTGGCCGCGCACTTATTCCTCAGGCGAAACACTCGCGGACGGGCGCGAGGCGCGCCCCGGCGGTACGCTCATCTTGCGCGTCGATCCCTCCCGCGCGCTCGACATCGAATACCGCGCGGCCGAGATCATGGACCGCATCAACCGCTATTTCGGCTACCGGGCCATCGAAACTCTGAAAATCATCCAGGCGCCGCTGAAGAAATCCGCGAACGCCATCACCGCACCGGCAACAGACGCCCCGCCACCCACTGACGTCCCGGTTGACGTCTCCGTTCTCGACGACGGCCTGAAATCTGCGCTCACCAGCCTCTGGTCCAGCGTTCGGCACGAACGCCCCAAGCGTTAAATCCCGGCAATAATCGCCCCATTCAGTTGCCATTCAGCGCGGATTTGCCTTAATCGCGCGTCCGTTCCATGTTAGGCGGACCCAAATGGCGGAAAAGCCCGCCCGCGCGGCCGCAAACCGGCGCGAAATCCCTTAAAGGAGCCCTGCTGTGCTTGACCTGACTTCGTTGCTTTCCAACGCTTCCCTATGGACCCGGCGCGCCGCCTTTAGCGCCGCTTTGGGCGTTGCCGCCGGTTGCGCCATCCTGACGTTCAGCGCCGGTATGTCGCTCGCCGACCCGAAAAAGGGCCCGGCCGAAGTCCCCGTCGACGAGTTGATGAAAGCCGACGATCTCGCCGACCTAGCCATCGGCGCTGCCGATGCCAAGGTCACTGTCGTCGAATACGGCTCCATGACGTGCGGCCACTGCGCGAACTTCGCGACCAAAGTGTTCCCGGAGTTCAAGACCAAATACATCGATACCAACAAAGTCCGCTTTATTTTCCGCGAATTCCCGCTCGACAATCTCGCAGCCGCAGCCTCCATGCTGGCGCGCTGTTCTGGCGGCGACAAGACATTCCCGATGGTCGAAACGCTTTATGAAAAACAAGCCGATTGGGCTTTCACCAACGGCAATCCTGTGCCGAAGCTGTTCGACATCGCCAAGCAGGCCGGTTTCACCCAGGAAAGCTTCGACAAGTGCCTGACCGACCAGAAGCTGCTCGATCAGATCACGGGCCAGCGCAAGTCCGCCTCCGATAAATTCGGCGTCAGTTCCACGCCGACGTTCTTCGTCAACGGCAAGCGCTTGCAGGAAACGCCGACAGTCGCGGCCTTCGACAAGTTGATCGAGCCGCTGCTGAAATAAGCAGGATTTCGCTGTGAAAATCGTCATTCGCGCTGCAGTGCTGGGATTTGTGTTCGCACTCTCGGGCTGCGGCGCGGACGGTTTGCCGCCAACTGCCGCCGTCAGCAAAGATGGCAGCGCCGCCGGTGGCGCTTTCGACACGGCCAGCGCCGAGAAAAAAGAAGAGGGCATGCTGCAAGCGTTCGGCGACGCAGCGGCTACTCCCCCCGGCGGGCGCGAAATCATCGCGAAACCCACAATCGCCGACATCATGGCGCCCAGCCCGTTACCTGAAATGTCGTTTGGCGGCCTAACCGCGCCCGTCACAATCGTCCAATATGCGTCGATGACCTGCCCGCACTGCCGCCGCTTTCACGCCGAGACGTTCCCAAACCTGAAACGCACATACATCGACACCGGCAAGGTGCGGTATATCTTGAGAGAATTCCCAATCGGCAAGGCGTCGGGCGCCGCAACAATTGCGCTCCGCTGCGCGCCCCCCGACAAATATCTCACCCTCTACGGCAAGTTCATGGAGCAGCAGCCAAATTGGGTGGCACAGGAAGTTAAGCTCGACGCGATTTTTGGCGTCGCACAACAGGTGGGGATGACTCGGCCGGAGTTTGACGCTTGCGCCCAGAATCACTCCATGATCGAAAACTTGAAGTGGGTTAAAGAGCGAGGGCGTAAGCTCGGCATTATCGGAACGCCGAACTTCTTCGTTGGCGACAAACTCGTCAAAAGCGTGCTGACCCTGGACGAGATCCGCGCGCTCGTTGAGCCGCAGCTCTCCGGCAGCGCTGCAACAGCGGCAGCAGCTCCTGCGCCGCGCTGACGGGCGCCGGCGGCCTCCGCGCCTCTCACCCCTTCGCCGCGTGCGAGTGCTCGGATTTCTGAGCTGAAATTTCTAGGATTGTTGCAATGAAGATTACGCGGCTGAGACTTCTCGGGTTTAAATCGTTTGTTGAGCCGACCGAACTCGTCATCGAGCCCGGCCTAACCGGCGTCGTCGGGCCCAACGGCTGCGGGAAATCCAACCTGCTCGAAGCGCTCCGATGGGTCATGGGCGAATCCTCCCACAAGTCCATGCGTGCCGCCGCCATGGAAGACGTCATCTTCTCCGGCACGACGACGCGCCCCGAGCGCAACACCGCCGAAGTCACGATGTTCCTCGACAACAGCGAGCGCTTAGCGCCTGCCGGATTCAACGGCGAAGATGTTCTCGAAATTACGCGCCGCATCGAGCGCGATGCGGGTTCGGCTTACCGCATCAACGGCAAGGAAGTGCGCGCCCGCGATGTCAAGGTTCTGTTCGAAGACGCGGCGACCGGCGCGCGTTCTCCGGCCCTCGTGCGCCAGGGCCAGATCGGCGAACTCGTCAACGCGAAACCCGAGCAGCGCCGCCGCATTCTCGAAGACGCAGCCGGTATTGCCGGCCTCCATACCCGCCGCCACGAAGCGGAGTTGCGCCTTAAGGCAGCCGAAGGAAATCTCGAACGCCTCAACGATATTCTCGGTCAAATGAACAGTCAGGCCGAAAGCCTCAAACGCCAAGCGCGTCAAGCGCGCCGCTATAAGGAAATCTCCAGCGAAATCAAGAAAGGCGAAGCCCTTGTACTGCATCTCGCCTGGAGCGAAGCGCAGGTGGCAGTCACGACCGAAGAACAAGCGCTGGAAAACGCTCAGACACGCTTAGCAACGGCGACAGAAGCGGAAGCCAAAGCCTTCAACGACGAAGTGCGCTTGGCCGAAACAGTGCCGCCGTTGCGCGAAGCAGAAGTCACCAAAGCCGCCATCGTTGCGCGTTTCAAAATCGAGCAGGAAAACCTCGATCGCGAGGCCGAGCGTTCGCAGAACCGCGCGCGCGAATTGGACGCCCGCGTCAAGCAGCTTGAAGCGGATCTCGCGCGCGAAAATGGTTTCATCAACGAAGCCAAGGAAACGTTGCTGCGCCTCGAAGCCGATCACGAAGCGCAAAAGCAGGCTGAGTCAGGCGCCGGTGCCGAAGAAGAAAAGGCGCGCGTTGCCGCCGAACAGGCCGATAAGCAGCGCTCGGACGCGGATGCCCGCTTTGCCGAAATCACGCACAGGGCCGCCGAAGCGCGCGCGAAATTGCGCAGCCTCGAATCCGCGCTCACCGAGCGCAAGGACCTCGTCGCCAAAATTACGCACCAGCTTTTAGGGCTCGACACGCAAGTCCGCGATATCCAAAGCCTCGCGCCGGAATCGGAAAGGCTCGGCGGCATCGCCGAAGCCGGCCAGCGTCTCGCGGCGGAAATAACCGATATCGAAGCCAAAGCGCTCGCAGCCGAAGAAACCTCAAAAACCGCGCAAGCCGAAGCGCGCGCCCGGCGGGACGAAGCCGCCCGCGTGCGCCTTGCCGCAAACGCGTTCTCGACCGAGCGCGAGACCATTGCCAAATTGTTTGCACCCGCAAACGACGGCGACTTCCCACCCGTCGTCGATCAAATCCGCGTCGCACCCGGCTACGAGACGGCACTCGGCGCGGCGCTTGGCGACGACCTCGACGCGCCGGTCTCGGCAGACGCCAGCATCCATTGGCGCCACCTCGACGTCAGCTACGAAGATCACGCCCTTCCGGCCGATGCCGAACCGCTGGTCATGCACGTCGAAGCTCCGGGCGAATTGGCGCGCCGCTTGCGCCAGATCGGCGTTGTCGACCGCGCGCAAGGCCCGCGCCTGCAGCCGCACCTGAAGCCCGGCCAGCGCCTCGTGTCGCGCCAAGGCGATCTGTGGCGTTGGGACGGATTTGTCGCCGCCGCCGATGGCGTAACGCCCGCCGCCCAGCGCTTGGCGCAAAAGAACCGCCTGCTCGAACTCGACCGCAGAGCGGCAGAGGTCTTGGCACAAGCCAAGGACACCATCGACGCTGAGAAATCCGCGAGCGAAGCCGCGAGCCGCGCTGAGGCCGAAGAGCGCCGCTTGCGCCAGCTCTGGCGCGAAAAGCAATCGGAACTGGCTAAAACGCGCGAGCAATTGACCGTTCTCGAACGTCAATCGCGCGAAAGCGAAACCCGGCTCGCCGCCGCCAACGCCCAGCGTTCGCGCGCCGACGAGGAACTGACCTTTGCGCAATCTCGCCACGTTGAAATCGAAGCCCAGATCGTCACCATGAGCCAGGGCGAAGATTTGGAACCCCAATTGAAGGATGCGCAAGCCCAGGCCGAAGCCTCGCGCAAGGCCGTCTCGGAAGCACGCGTGCTGGTCGCCACTCTCGAACGCGACCGCCAAATCCGCGCCGAACGCCTGCGTCATGTGACAGCCGACATCTCCCGCTGGCAAGCGCGCCGGGACAGCGCCGCAACACACGTTTCGACGCTGACGGAGCGCTTCACCGAAACGCGCGGCGAATTGCAAACCTTTGCCGAATTGCCGGTAAAAATCGCCAAACAACGCGACACGCTTCTGTCTGAACTGTCGCGCGCCGATAGCGCGCGCCAAGCAGCGGCCGATAAACTTGCAGAAGCCGAAAACGCCGTGCGCACTGCCACGCAAACACTCAGAACCGCGCAATCAGACGTTTCAAACGCGCGCGAAGCCAAAGCGCGCATCGAAGCCCGGCTCGAAGGCGCGCGCCAACGCCGCCAGGACGACGCGCGCAAAATCCGCGAGACCCTCGAAGTCGCGCCTGAAGACTGCCTGAAGCTCGCCGCCGTTGAAGCGGGCAGCGCACTGCCGCCGCTTGCCGACGTCGATCGCAAATTGACGCAAATCAAAGCGGATCGCGAACGGCTGGGCGGCGTCAATCTGCAGGCGGACGAAGACTTGACCGAGCTAACAACCCAGCTCGACAGCATGACCAAGGAACGCACCGACGTCGATCAAGCGATCGCCAAGCTGCGCGGCGCCATTGGCCAGCTCAACAAGGAAGGCAAGGTCCGGCTCGACGAAGCGTTCAAAACCGTCAACGGACACTTTGAGCGTTTATTCACCCACCTCTTCGGCGGAGGCGAGGCGCGCTTAGAGATGATCGAGAGCCCGGAAGATCCGCTCGAAGGCGGACTTGAAATCATCGCCAAGCCCCCCGGCAAAAAGCCTGCGACCCTTTCGCTGCTCTCGGGCGGCGAACAGACGCTGACCGCATTGTCGCTGATCTTCGCGGTGTTCCTCACCAACCCGTCGCCGATCTGCGTTCTCGACGAAGTCGATGCGCCCTTGGACGACGCCAATACCGAGCGCTTCTGCCGCTTGATGGAGCAAATGGCGGCCGAAACCGCCACACGCTTCCTGGTCATCACCCACCACCCGCTGACCATGTCGCGCATGGACCGACTGTTCGGCGTCACAATGGCCGAGAAGGGCATCTCTCAGCTCGTCTCCGTAGATCTCGAGACGGCGCAGAGCTTCCGCGAGGCTGTTTAAATTAGCCTCCCTTCGGCAGCCCACCCCTGCGCGGTTTCGCCGTACCCAGCGTGGCCCCGGCAAGGGGGGTCGTTTCCTTGACACCCCCTCCCCCCGAAACTATGGTGCGGCCCGTCGGTAAAGCCCGGCGCGTAAAGGATTCCCGCAAGCAATCGGACGGATGTGAGCCATGTCTGGTGACGGCACCGGTGATAACAGGGGCCAAGACCAGAAACGCGGCCAAATCAGTCCCGAGGACCGCGAAGCGATCCGGCAACGATCCTCGGAAATCGGCTCCAAGCTCGACGCGATTCACGCGCGCAAGCCTAAAGCCGCAACCGACGAGGAGCGTCAGCGCGGAGCAGCATTTGGCCGGGCATTTCAATTTGCCGCCGAACTCGTGGTCGGCGTTGGCGTCGGAGGTTTTATCGGCTGGTTGCTGGACGCTCAGTTCGGCACGAAGCCGTGGTTGATGGTTTTATTCGGGTTCTTCGGTTTCGCCGCAGGGTTCCTGAACCTGGTGCGCGCGGCCAAAAAAGCCCAAGCGGAGAGTGCGGCTCAAGGGCCCATTCCATCCGTTCCGGACGATAGTGACGAGACGTAGGGGGAGCTTGTGGCTGCAGAAGGCGAACACGGGGGCAAACATAGCCCGCTCGAACAGTTTGAGATCAAGCCGCTCGTCGAGCTGAACTTGTTCGGTTACGATGTATCTTTCACCAACTCGTCGCTCATGATGATCGTGGCTCTTGGCCTCATCATCGGGTTCTTGCTGTTCGCCATGCGCAACCGCGCGTTGATCCCCGACCGGCTGCAGTCGGTTGCCGAGATCACCTACGATTACGTCGCCAACATCGTCAAAGGCGTACTTGGCGAAGAAGGCATGAAGTATTTCCCGTGGGTTTTCTCGCTTTTCATCTTCATTCTGACGCTGAACCTGCTCGGCATGATTCCGGGCAACTTCACGGTCACCAGTCATATCATCGTGACGTTTGCGCTCGCCGCCATGGTCTGGCTCACGGCGACGCTTATCGGCTTCGCCAAGCACGGCATTGGCTACTTGAGACTTTTCGTACCGGCTGGCGTGCCGTGGTGGCTGATGCCCGTCATCGTGCCGATCGAGTTGATTTCCTATTTCATTCGTCCCATCAGCCACTCCGTGCGTCTCTTCGCCAACATGATGGCGGGCCACACGATGCTGAAGGTTTTTGCCGGTTTCGCCGTCAGCCTGCCGTGGTGGGGCAAGATCGCGCCCGCCGGCTTCATGGTGGCATTCACCGGTCTCGAGTTCCTCGTTGCGTTCCTGCAGGCCCTCGTTTTCACGCTTCTAACCTGCATCTACCTCAACGACGCGGTGAACATGCACCACTAGGCGCTACCCGCCGTTTCGAACGTCCAATCCAACACACAGTCTCAAAAGGGAGAACTACCATGGATCCAGCAGCAGCAAAGTTTATCGGCGCGGGCCTCGCATGCAGCGCGCTCATCGGCGCCGGCATCGGCATCGGCAACATCTTCGGCAACTACCTCTCGGGCGCCATGCGCAACCCGTCGGCGGCTCCCGGCCAGTTCACGAACTTGCTCATCGGCTTTGCTCTCGCCGAAGCAACGGGCCTGTTCGGCCTCGTTATGGCGTTTATCATTCTCAACGGCTAATCGGCTGAAACCAGGGTACTGGAGGCAAAAATGCTTGCCGGCATGACAATGCTCGCAGCGGTCGCGGTAGAGGCAGCCCATGGGGCCGCCAAGCCGGGACTGCCGCAGCTTGATGCGAATTACTTTGCGCCTCAGCTGTTCTGGCTGGCGCTGACGTTTGCTGCGCTGTTCTTCTTGCTGTCCAAGGTGGCATTGCCGCGCATCGGCGACGTCGTGGCGGAGCGCAGCGGACGTATCGCCCGCGATATCGAGGCGGCAGTAAAGCTCAAGGGCGAAACCGACAAGGCGCTGGCCGACTACGAGAAAGCGCTGAGCGATGCCCGCGGCAAGGCGTCTGCCATTGCCAAGGACACGCGCGAAGCTCTGGGTCGCGAGACCGAAGCCGAAAAGGTCAAGGTCGAGGGCAAGCTTGCTGCCAAGTTGCAGGAAGCGGAAGCGCGCATTGCCGCGACCAAGACCAAGGCTTTGTCGGCCGTGAACGATATCGCCGCCGAAACGGCAAGCGCCGTGGTCGGCAAGCTGATCGGCCAGGATGTCAGTCTCGCGGATGTCAAAAAAATGCTTTCCCCGGCTGCAGGCGAGTGAGGTAACGCACTATGTTTGATCCGCATGACGCATTGTTCTGGGTGCTGCTGTCCTTCATCGGCTTCATGGCGTTATTGGCGTACTATGGCGTTCCTAAACTGATCGGCAAAGCGCTCGACGACCGCGCCGACGCTATTCGCAAAGAACTGGACGAAGCCCGGCGCCTGCGCGAGGAAGCACAAGCCCTTCTCGCCGACTACCAGAAGAAAGCCAAGGAAGCCGAGAACGAAGCCAAGGGCATTATCGATCAGGCCAAGCGCGAAGCAGAAGCCTTAGCATCCGAGTCCAAGAAGTCCTTGTCTGAAATGATCGAGCGCCGCTCCAAGCTGGCAGAAGAAAAGATCGCCCGTGCAGAAGCTCTGGCTGTCAGCGAAGTTCGCGCCAGTGCCGTAGATATGGCCATTGCGGCTGCCGAGAAACTTCTGAAATCCCGCGTATCGGGCGCGACCAGCGACGGTCTGATCGATCAGTCGATCAAGGATCTCAAAGGCAAGCTGAACTAAGCTTGATTTCTGTTGAGACCAACATATTCAAAAAAGCCGGGCATCTCGCCCGGCTCTTTTTTGTGTCTGCGGCACCGATTGTTCGCCGTTACTTCGACGCCGCAGCGGGCGCCGGTGGCGCAGGGGGCTGTGGCGGCGCGGCCGGCGGAGGATCATCGGCCGTTCCAAGCGACTGCGGCTGCTGCACGGTGCGGGTGCGATAGCGTTCGGCGGCAACGCGTGCACGCTCGCCGTCGGAGCGCCAGCGGTCTTGGCGCGCGGCCTCGGGAAAGCGTTCAATCGTCTGCGTCGCCTTGTTGACGGCAATAGCGTCGCCCGCAACATGCGAAACGGTATCGCGCTCGTCGAAGTATTCCCGGCATCCGCCCATTGCTGAAGCGGCGGCCATAGCAGCGCCCGTAATGCACACGGCCTTGAGGCGTTGCAATTTGAGACGCGATCTCATGAGATTACTTTGTCGGGACATGAGCCACCTTTTCGGGTCCTGTGTGGATGATGTGACCGAACTGTTTCGGTTCATCGCGCTGGCGGCGCCGGCGGTCGCTCTCGGAGACCTCCATCCGGCCGCCCGCAAAGAAATCCACGTCGTTTGACGCGACAGGCTCGTCAAGCGGCGTCTTAAGCAGTTCGCCCGGCTTTTTCGGTTTGACGAGACGCGGCGTCACGATGATGACGAGATCCGTTTCCGACTTCTGGAAATCCGCGCTGCGGAAGAGCGCGCCGAGAATTGGAACCTGACCGATCCAAGGCAGTTGCCGCTGCGATTTCTGATGCGAGTGCTGCAGCAATCCGGCGATTGCCAAGCTCTGCCCGTCCTTCAGTTCGACCGTGGTATTCGCCCGCCGGACGACGAGTCCCGGTATGCGCACGTTGTTCAACTCGATCGTAATCGTGTCGTCGATATCGCTTACTTCCGGCGCGATCTTCAAGTTGATGAGACCGCCGGCCAGCACAGTCGGTGTGAATGCCAGAGCCACGCCGAATTTTTTGAACTCGATGGAGATCCTATTGTTTTCGGCAGCAACCGGGAACGGAAACTCGCCGCCGGCCAGAAAGCTCGCAGTGTCGCCGGAAGTCGTCACCAAGTTGGGTTCGGCAAGGCGGCGCGCAAGGGCACGTTCTTCAAGCGCCCGCAGCATGACATCGACATTGGTGCCGCCGTCGAGCACGCGCGCGAGCATTGTGCCGAAGGGTTCTGCGCCGGAAAGCAGCGCCGCCGTCTGGATGGCGCCGCCGGCTACTGCGCCGAAAACCTGGTTGTTTGTGTCGGAACTCACCCTCGGGTCTCTCAACCGCGTGCTCACGCCAAGTTCGCGCGAGGCCGATCGCGACGCTTCGACAAAGCGCACTTCCAGCATCACTTGCTGCGGCGAAGCGACACCAATCGCGTTTGTGACGGGGTCGGGCGAATAGCGCCGCGCGATGTTGATCGCCTTTTCAATTTCGGGCGCGTCCCGCGCCGTGCCGCTCAGCATGATACCGCCTGCGACCGCGCTCACGCGGATATCGGCTTCGGGTACGTTTTCTTTGAGCTTTGCGCGCAAATCTTCAAGGTCGGGTGTGACATCGACTTCAACGATCTGCAGAACGCGCTGATCCTCGCCGATGATCGTCAGGCGCGTCGCGCCAACTTTCTTGCCGACAACATAAATGGAGCGATCGGAAATGGGCACGACGTCGGCGATCTCGGATTCCGCAATGAGGGCCGTCGAGAATGGGCGGCCGACCTCGATAACGGTCGATTTTTTGACGTTGACCGAGGCCTTGGAGACGACCCTCTTGTTTGAATGCCCGTCCTTTGCCGCAGGACCCGCATCGACCTGCCGCCCGTCGCCCATGGCCACCGGCACAGGAAGAAAAATCGCAAGTCCCAGACCGGCAACGCCTGCGATCAAGCGCGCTGCTCCCGGTCGTCGAGGCCTTGCGTTGGTTTTAAGGGCAGGCGGCAGGCGCAATTGGCCGGCGCCGTGCGCGAACGCCTTTGACAGCCGCGAAACGCGGCCTGGATACATTTGCAACATCGCTACAGGTCCTCAACTTATATCACTGTCCCGAACGCAAAACGGAACTCGGATACTGGACGCATGCACGATGAACGCTCGGCCGCATCGCGCCCGGAACGCGGACGCTGCAGCCTTGTACACAAACTTCGCGGAAACTTCCGCTCCCGGTCTCTACTCTTCAGACGCCGAGCGCCTGACAGTATATTCTTTCTGCTCAAGTTTCTTATCAACCGACCTAACAATATTGATCTTCACCGTCGGAGGCGTAGTTCCACCTGACACGGGCGCTGCCGGCGCGGCAACGGCATTCGTCGGTTGAAGCGTGGCAAGGCGGTCTTTATCCCCGCTATCCCCAGACAAGTCGAAGGCCGTCACGCGCTTCATATTCGAGGCCGATACGGCCGTACCCTCGTCCCGCAACACCAGCGACAAGTTGCCGATGGTGGCCGCCAAAGTAACCTTCTGCGCGTCCTGCATGCTGGCCTCGACGGTCACGGTATGCGCCACAACAGGATCGTTTTTTTTCGTATCCGCCAATTGATCGACGGCAAGCACGCGAACGTTCTGCAGAAGCAGATCGGTGTAAGCTACCGTCACCGATTCATCGCCGTCGTTTTTCGGCTGGCCGTCGGCATCCTTGTTATTGTTTGTCAGCAATACATCGACGCGATCGCCCGGCAGGACAAAACCGCCCACTCCGGCCACATCGTTGACCTTGATCGTTACGGCTTTCATGCCGTCGCCCAGCAGTGTCGAAAGACTTGCGCGCTGGCCGGGCCCCGTCACTTTTCCGCTGAGAATGGGCTCGCTGGTGCGGATGGCTTCTATCACAACGCGATTATCGTGTTCGGCAAACAGAGCGTTGATCGAGTTAAACGAGCCCTTGGGCACGCTGCCGGCCGGCCATTGAACTTCGTCAAGATTTTCTTTGGTGAGTGCTTTGCCAAAACCGAAGTCTTCCTTGGCGACAACGACTGTCGTTAGAGCAATGCCGGGCCCGGCAATTTCTTCCTTTGGCACGGCGGTCTGCTCGGGCGCCCAATTGTAGGCCCCAACGGCGGCGAAAAGTCCGCTGACGGCGGCGAGGCTCAGGGCCAGAGCAGATTCACGGCGCATGGGAGCTTTCCTAGCGTGATAAAAATCCGACACATGCGCCGTTGCCCGTGCTGCCGGCGGCCAGTTATCAACATGCTGTGGAAATGTCTGCCGACGTTTTCCGTATCACCGCCGCATGCCAAAAAAGCCCGGAGAATCGAACTGAACGACGCATCCGCGCGAGTTGTAATCACCAACCGTTAACAGAATATCAACAGGTTGCCGGTGCTCCGGAAAGCAAATGCGACAGAAAATTGTCTCGCGGCCGATATTCGGGCACAACAGCGGCACGACTGCGGGACCGGCGTCGAGCGCCTTTGGAAGCCCCCATTCGAAAGTGTTTTTTTCAGCGTTCAGCGTCAAGCGTACCGAGTTGTATCCGGACTGCGGCGTGGGGTTCGCCGTTGCAGCTAAGAAAAAGTCTTGGTTGTCGGTTGTGGGGTCAGTCGTGTTGAAGTTTCAAAGAGCGTCGAAACTCGTGTCTGCGATCTGTGCCATGGCGTCGCTTGCCGGCTGCGCGCCACAGGATGGCGAGATCTTTCAACCGTTTTCAGGACTGACCACGGGCACGACGCTGCCGCACGCCACGCGTATGGTTCAAGAGGCGCAACTGCAGTTCAGCGAGGGCCACTACGGCTTGGCCGTCGATGCTTATTCAAAGACAGTCGAGACCGATCCGCTCAATCCCGAGGCCTGGCTTGGGTTGGCGGCGGCCTATGACCAGATCGGGCGTTTCGACCAAGCCGACAAAGCTTACGCGCGCGTGCAAGAACTCATCGGGCCGACGCCGAGCGTGCTCAACAATCTTGGCTATTCGTATCTGCTCAGAGGTAATCTCGACCGCTCGCGCGCGACGCTGACGGCCGCTTACCGCAGCGATCCGGGCAACCCCTACATCGTCAATAATATCGAAATCCTGAATGAGCGCCTTGCCACCTTGGGCCAACCGCCGCTTGCGATGAACTGAACCCGCCGGGCGCGCTCGGCTTAGGGATTGCCAACCGTCACTGGCACCGGCTCTACCGGCACGAGCTTTCTGTCGCCCCACTCGACCCAGCCGTCGGTTCCTTCGGGAAACCAGGAAATCGACGAATAGCCGAGCGCTGCTATGCGTTGCACGGCATTCCAAGCCATCCAGCAATCCGACTGACAGAAAACGATGATGGGTTTTGCCTTGTCACTCTTGGTCAGTTGCTCGATGTTGGTCTTGAGGTAAGAATCGAACCCGGCGCTCAATTTTCCGCGTCCCACGTCTGGCAGCCACGTCGCGCCGGGAATTGTTTGATGCGGCCGCGAGAGGCGCCATTGGCCCGTTGCTGGGTCCGCGCCCGCGCCCTCCGACGGCATAACATCGAGAAGGACTGCGCCGTGCTTTATGAGTGCATCGGTTTTGTCGAGATCGACGCGCGTTCCGCCGGGGACGGTCTCCGGGACCGCCGCGCGGTAATGCGCGATGCGGTAGCCTGTTGCCGGATCGAAGGTCGCTTCGTCTTGCCCCGCCGCGCTGCCCACGCCGGCGGACACCAGCTGCACCCCTGCAATAAGCAGAAATCTTGTAATAAAACTCATGTGGTCCTTGCAAAGCCTCAGTCGCAGGCATCCTCCCTTGAACGCTTTGCATCTTACCACGGCGCGTGTCACTCATCCGGAGCTTTGCCGGAGCAGTCGGCGGCGAACGTTGCCATAATGATACTGTGTAACATTTTGGCGGCTCTTGTTCGGCAACCCAAGGGTTACACTATTTGCCAATTCAGCCGGGCCCCAGCGGCCCCTACATTGGTCGTAACGGGGCGCGTCCGATGCCCTGACAGGTAACGCCACTGAGGGACAATCAAATCAATGCTCAATAGAAAATTCGTGTGGGCCTTGCTGGCGGCAGCCAGTGTGGCCGTGGGGTCATATTCGCCTGTCCGCGCCCATGGCGACGTCACGCCCCAGCCTATCGACACGGCCGGGCTTGATGCCCTGAAAGAGGGCGAGTGGCTGACAGAGAACCCCTATCGCGGCAATGAAAAGGCCAAGGAGATCGGGTCCTCCGGCTACAATCAAAACTGCGCACGCTGTCATGGCCTGCAGGTCATCTCCGGCGGCATGGCACCGGACTTGAGATATCTTGAGAAAAATAAGGTCGGCGACGAATGGTTCATGGAACGCATCCGCCACGGCGCCAAGAAACCCGACGGCGTCACGATGATGCCGGCCTTTGAAGGCTTGTTCAATCAAGAAGCTATGTGGGCCATTCGTACCTATATCGAATCGGTGCCGGCGGAATGATGACGATGAGCGACGCTCGCCAGATCTTGTCCACCCTCGCCCTTTCGAGCTTGCTGCTCGCAGCACAAAGCGGCGTGTCGCAATCCCGGCCTCTTGCCGATGTGCTGGAAAGCAAAACCCTCAAGGTCATACTCTACGAGGATAACCGGCCGTTTTCCTGGACCGATGAGGGGAATGCGAAAGGCATCGACGTCGAACTCGCCAAGGCTCTCGCCCGCGAACTCGGCGTTGAACCTGCGATTGAACTGCGCATGAACGGAGAGCGCGTCGATCAAGACCTGCGCATCAACCTCTGGCGCGGATCGCCCGGCGGCGGCGGCATCGCCGATCTAATCCTGCACATTCCAACGGACGAAGAACTAGCGGCAAAGCAGAAAGAAGCTCTTCTTGTTAATCCGTATTTCGAAGAGGGCGTGGCATTGGCAATCGACCCGAAGCGCGTTCCGCTCGATGCCGATTTCCAAATCTTCAAAAAAGTAAAAGTGGGCGTCAAACTTGCGACCGTTGCCGATTATTTTCTCATGGGCTTTGAAGACGGCGCTCTCGTCAACAACATCTCGCATTACGTGCGCGATCCGGTCGGCATCAAAGAATTTCTCGACGGCGAGACTGCGGCAATCTTCGGCGTGCGTTCCGAAACCGAAGGTTTGCTGCACGAAGCCGGAGCCAAGGCCACTTTCATCGAGCCCGACATGACCGGCATCATCCGCAAAAGCTGGGTCGTTGGCATGGCGCTTCATGAAAGCAGCCGCGATCTTGGCGACGCATTGGGCAAAGCCCTGGATAAGCTCCGCAAATCCGGGGAGCTAGCCAAAATCTTTGCCAATTATGGCGTAACGCATGTCGAAAAAGCCGCGAACTGATAGGATGCAACTCTGATTTGCACTGCGGGCGCTCTTTAGCGGCCGGCTTTGGAGAGACGCCCCATGCTATCCTGCATATCCCGCGCTCTAGCCGCCTTGGGTCTCCTCGCGTGTCTCGCCATGCCGCTGCGCGCCGAGCCGCCGGCCGATCCCTTGCAGTCGCCGGTTTGGAAAGATATCGCCAAGAAAACCTTTGGTGACGCCGAAGTTCGATTTGACGACCGGGTCAAGGTGCTAGTGCCTTCCGTCGTCGAAAACCAGGCACAGGTCCCCGTCACGGCCGACGCGCGTCAGTTGCCGAACGTCGAAAAAATTCTAATCATTGCCGATCTCAACCCCATCCAGCACGTGCTGACGTTAACCCCAGCGCCCGGCAAATCCGAAGCTTTCATATCGTTCCGCATGAAGGTCGAACAAGCGACCCCCGTGCGCGCCGCCGCGCTGACCTCCGACGGCGTGTGGCACGTCGGCGGCGTCAACCTCGATGCAGCAGGCGGCGGATGCTCGTCGCCCGCAATGGCACGGGGAGACGCAGATTGGACGGATACACTCGGCAACGCACAAGGTCGCATGTGGCGCAAGGACGACGGCGCGGCACGCCTGCGCTTCCGGGTGCGCCACCCTATGGACACGGGACTTGCTAAGGACAACACGCCCGCATTCTACATCGAGAAGTTCGATATCAAAGGTGCCGGCGGCGATCCGCTCGCGACGCTCGAAATGTTCGAACCCGTCTCCGAGGATCCAACGGTAACGATGGAACTCAAGGTTCCTCCGTCGGATGCCTCCGTCACAATCGACGGCCGCGACAACAACGGCACGATCTACCGCTCGACAGTTCCCGCGCCCTGGAATGAAAGCGCATTAGCGGCACGGCAATCCGCCCATCCGAATTGAGCATTCAATAAACATGCCGCGCTTGTCCCGCCGAGAGTTGATCGCAGCCGGGGCAAGTTCCATCGCCGCGCCGCTGCTCCCAATGTTCGCCGCCGAAGCCGCGCCCCTCACATACGCATTGAAGCCCATCAAGATCGGTGACGGCGCATGGATGATTGCAGGCGCCAACGAAGCCATCACGTTTGAAAACGGCGGCGCTATCGCCAACATCACAATTCTCGACTCGTCCGCCGGCGCAATCATTATTGACACCGGCCCATCGCGCCGTTTCGGCGAACAACTCGCAGAACTCGCCAAAGACCTGACCGGGAAAAGCGTTGCCCGCGTCTACGTCACGCATTTCCACCCCGATCACGTGTTCGGAAATCAAGCCTTCACAGCTGACACAATAGCCGCTCCGCAAGGCGTCATCGACGGATTGAAGCAATCGGGAAATGGCTTTTCCGACGCCATGTACTACATCGCCCGCGATTGGATGCGCGGCACCGAAATTGTCCTCCCTGGAAAGGCCGTCGCGACAGGCATCGAAGAGATCGGCGGCCGGCGCTTGAACCTCTTTGCGCTCGCAGGTCACACGTCATCCGATCTTGCAATCTACGAGGAAAAATCGGGACTTCTTATCACAGGCGATCTGACGTTCCTCGATCGCGCGCCAACCACGCCGCACGCGGATCTTGCTGTTTGGAGCACAACTCTCGATCAGCTCGAAAATCTGCAGCCTGCTAAAATTATCCCAGGTCATGGGCCCGCGGAAAACGGCACACGCGCCATCACTCAAACGCGCGATTGGCTTGAGGCGATTGAAGCCATCATCACCAAAGCCTACGAAAAGGGCCTCGATATTCTTGAAGCGGCGGCTGAGCCGCTACCGCCAAGTCTTGAAAAAATATCGCTATCGCGTTACGAGTACGAGCGCTCGGTGATGCATCTCTACCCGAAGCTTGAAGCCGCGCGCTTGCCCGGAACGGGCAATAAACTCCAATAATTCATATTGCCAAATAGTCGTAGGCGTCACCCCCAAACGCTCTAGTCCCTCTGTACTATTTGGCAATAAGCGGCGCGTTGCCACTGCGATAGTTTCCCGCACGGCAAAACTTCCTTGGCACTTAAAACCGGACCCGCGTTCGGGCACTGGAAGCAGCCTTAGAATAAAACGAGGAGACACCCATGAAAGCATTGAAGTGTTACGCCACCGTGAGCGCCGTTGCGCTGGCGGTTGCGTGCGCCGTGCCTGCACTTGCAGATGTCACGATCGAAGACATCGTCAACGACGCCAAGACCACCAACGACGTCGTCACTAACGGCATGGGCCTTCAGGCCCAGCGTTACAGCACGCTCAACCAAGTCAACAAAGAAACTGTCGGCGGCTTGGTACCTGCGTGGACAATGGCGCTTGGCGGCGAAAAAATGAAGGGTCAAGAGACCCAGCCGCTCGTCAAGGACGGCGTTATGTACTTCACCGGTTCTTACAGCCGCGCTTGGGCCGTCGATACGAAGACGGGCCGCGAAATCTGGCAGTACGACCACCGCTTGCCCGAAGGCATTCTGCCTTGCTGCGACGTTATCAATCGCGGCGGCGCGCTGATCGGCGGCAAGTTCATCTTTGGCACGCTCGACGCGAAGCTCGTGGCGCTCGACGCCAAGACCGGCAAAGCCATCTGGACCCAGGAAATCGGCGATTTCAAAGCCGGCCACTCGTTCTCGGCAGCCCCGCTCATCGTGCCTACCAAAACGCATGGACCGCTGGTTCTTAACGGCGTTTCCGGCGGCGAATTCGGCATCGTCGGCCGCATCGACGCGCGCAGCGTTGATACCGGCCAAATCGTTTGGTCGCGCCCAACCGTCGAAGGCCACATGGGCACGATGAAAGGCAAAGACTCGACCATGACCGGCAAAAAGAACGAATCTTGGCCGGGCGATCTCTGGAAGACCGGTGGCGGCGCGCCTTGGCTCGTCGGCACATTCGATCCGGACACGGGCCTCGCGTTCTTCGGTACGGGCAATCCGGCACCTTGGAACAGCAACATGCGTCCCGGCGACAACAAGTGGACATGCGCCCGCATCGCCCTTGACGTCGAAACCGGCGAAATCAAGTGGGGCTATCAGACCACGCCGAACGACGGCTGGGACTACGACGGCGTGAACGAAGTCGTGTCGTTCGACATCGACGGCAAAAAGTTCGCCGCTACTGCCGACCGTAACGGCTTCTTCTATACACTCGATCGCACCAACGGCGCCTTTATCGGCGCATGGCCGTTCGTCGAGAAGATCACTTGGGCTAAGGAAATCGGCAAGGACGGGCGTCCCGTCTTCGATCCGGCAAACCGCCCCGGCGATCCGAAGAAGTCGGCCGACGGCAAGAAGGGTTCTGCAGTTTATGCAACGCCCAGCTTCCTCGGCGGCAAGAACCAGATGCCGATGGCTTACAGCCAAGACACGAAGTTGTTCTACGTGCCATCTAACGAATGGGGCATGGATCTTTGGAACGAGCCCGTTGCCTACAAGAAGGGCGCTGCTTACCTCGGTGCCGGCTTCACCGTGAAGCCGAACTTCACCGATCACATCGGCGCCCTCAAGGCCGTCGATCCGATGACCGGCAAGATCGTCTGGTCGAACAAGTACAAGACCCCGCTTTGGGGTGGCGTGATGGCGACAGCCGGCGGCGTCGTGTTCTACGGAACGCCGGAAGGCGACTTCAAAGGCGTCGACGCAGCAACCGGCAAGGAGCTCTATAGCTTCAACACCGGTTCTGGCATCATCGGCAACCCGATCACCTGGGAACAGGATGGCGAGCAGTTTATCGCTATCATCTCGGGCTGGGGTGGCGCCGTTCCTCTTTGGGGTGGCGAGGTCGCCAAGACCGTTGCCAACCTCAACCAGGGCGGCATGATGTGGGCCTTCAAGCTGCCGAAGAAGATGGCCGCTCAGTAAGGCTCGCAACAATTTAGACTGACTTTTCCGGGGCGCGCTGCATCAACAGCGCGCCCCGTTTCTGTTTCAGGCGGCGTAAGCCTTTTGAAGCCACACACCTGTCGCCCCGCAGCCGATGCCACGCTCCCGTCTAGATACTCGGGTTAATATTAATTCCGGCGGGGCTCGTGCCTCGAACTGGCAAGACCCTTGCTCTGTTGCAGCCAAGCGCCGCGCCGTCGCGCGGACCTGAGACAGTCAACCAAGGGTGCGCGTAATGTTGAAGCTGGCCGCAATCGGACTAGTCATGGCGCAGGTTTATTCGGACTATCCGGGCTTCTTGAACAAGAACGCGCTGGTCGAAGCTTACACCGACCGCGGGCCGATCGTCGAAATGATCGTCAAGTGCCCAACCGGCACCGGCATCATTTCCTATTCGAAAATCGAGAAGCTTTACTGCAGCTCGAAGCTCGATTGCTTCAATGGCATTCACGCCGCCGTCGCCCGCACCTGCGAATAAGGCCAGTGCTTTGCTTGAAGAAGGGCGCGCCCGGCTGAGACGGAACCAAAATTGCGAGCGTGTGTTGATGTAGCGTGACTTGGTTTAATTTCGGAGATTGATTATGGACAATCCAGGAATGCTACTGTGGCTATGGCTTCTTATCGCGCCCGTAGTCGGCGCCCTCATTCTATCAAATGCAGGGCCGGCGCCACGGGATGCCGACCGCCGCCTATCGTAAAACTCGTAATGGTTTCTTGCTTCTAAGGCCTCGGTTTGGATCTCGAGGCCTTTGTCGTTATGATCGAGTGATCCTCCCCCGATTGGTACTCGCTTTTAAGTAATCTTTGTGCCGATTATTGTCCTCGCTGGACCGGCTTGCAAACTTGTTCGGTACGAGCCCATTGTTGCGCGTGTGCGGCCGTCCGTTGTTGTCGTCGACCCGCCAGGATTCGATGATCAGGCGAGGTTCGCTAAGCGTCGAGAAAAACGTCTCGTTCCGGGAGCCGTCGCAACCCGAACACCTCACGACGAAGGAAAAGACTAAAATCCTGGCGCAATGAGAAGCGCATGTTGTTGTATTTCAGAAGCCACGAATGGCAACGGCAGGAGGCGTTCGGCCTGAGCTGGAAGAATTATCATATGCTAAACTCGATCGGATGACGCGAAACGGAAACACGGCAACACTGCGTAATCTTGTTGGCTGATTAGCGGCGCACGTCTTAGCCCGCTCGAATTTGGGAACCGTATACTTCGATCCGCGTTTGAAAAGCATATGTCCAATTCATCCCTTGAGGAGACCGCATATGACCGGCCGTACCGAAGCTCTCCAGAACTTACTCACAGCGATGATCGACAGCCGCCATGGCTATGAGGAAGCCCTCGCCGACGCAGAAGGCAAGGGGCTGACCCCCTTATTCCGCGATATGATTGCCATGCGCAAAAGGGATGAATCGCGCGTATCGGCGTTACTCGTCACGGAAGGCGTCGAGGCCGATCAGTCCGGCTCTTTCATGACCACCGTTCACCGCACCGTGATTAGCATTCGAGCCGCATTGACGGGATTGCACGAGAATATTCTACCGGCGCTCGAAAGCGGTGAGCAGTGGATCGTGGGCGCCTATGACAAAGCAATCGCAGCATCCCATCCGAGCGACAATGGGTACGACGAACTGCTCAAGCAGCGCGACTCGTTAAACGCAAAGATCGAAGATATGCGCCGCATGGAATTGGGCGTACGCGCATTTCCAAGTTAAAAGCTCATGCGGCCCTGCTCGCGGCCGCGCGTATTCCGTTGAAACAAAGATCATGAAGCGCGAGGCGGGAACCGAAGCCCGTCGATTCGCGTTTCTTTCCAATTGGCACATGGAGAGCTGCCGTAAACGCATCCCGCGCTGGCTATATAGATTTTGTCGATCGCTATCCTCCGGGCTTGGCAATCGCAAAGGCTCACAAGATGCCGGTGAGATGCAGCCCAACAATCACAACAACCGGCACGCCCGCTAGCCACAAAACAACGTTTCGCATTTAGGTCACTCCTGATGAACAGCATCATTCAAACGCGTTACCCCTTCCGAGAGTTCCAAACATCGGCTTGCATCTATCAGCGCGTGGGGCAGACCGTTACACAGCCGAGCATACGCTACAACTGACGAGCCCCTGGATTGGTCCAGTATTAACCTTGCAAAAAAACGCGATTACAGTGCGCTTTGTCGCGCAGCATAGAATAGGTTGGCGGTTAGATGGCGCATCAAATAGATTTAGTCCAGCAACGGCCAAGTGGCTTTTCCTTCGATGACGCATTGACCACCTAACGGCGCACGTTTGAATTAAGGGGTCACCGCACATGGCGGATCAAGTAAAGCGACCAGGCCAACCTGCTTTAGCGGGAGAGCAAAGTACCAGCGCAAGCCGTGCTAGCGCTTCAGAAACTGAATTGTCTCTCGTGCGCTCAAAAGTCGAATCTCGCGCCAGCAATGCGAAGTTGCGTCTGGGCGCAGCAGTTGCCGGACTTGGCTTGGGCGAGATCGACTATTTGAGCGACACGATCACACTGGACACTATTGCAGCAAACCTTTTTGCACTTCCGGCTAACACACCGCTACGGCGTGGCGAGGTTCATGCGCGGTTTCATCCAGAAGACGTTGCCGTTCTCGCAGCCAAAATCGCCGGTGTGCTCGACCCGGCCGGTAATGGCCTCATGGATGCCGATCATCGCATCCTCAGACCCGATCGCTCGGTGCGTTGGCTGAGCGCGCGCAAACATGTGGAATTTGCAGAACCGGATGCCGGTGGGCCCAGTCGCCCGACAACCGGCGTGCTTGCCGTAATTGACATCACCGAGCGCGTCGTGGCCCAGCAATCCCTGCGCGATAGCGACCAGCGCATGCGTCTGGCAACGGAAGCGACTGGTGTTGGCATCTGGGAATGGAATATCGTTACCGGAGAAATGCGGTGGGACGCGCAAGTGTTTGAGATTTACGGCATCCCTCCAACGCCGGATGGCCGTGTCGACTACAGCACGTGGAGCAACTCCCTGCTGCCAGAAGACTTGCCCCGCAGCGAAGAAATACTACAAGCTATGATCCGTACCCGGGGGCGTAGCACGCGCGAATTTCGCATTCTGCGCAAAGACGACAAACTTTGCCGTATCATACACGCAGTAGAAACCGTTCGAACCAATGCCGATGGACAAGCGGAGTGGATTGTCGGAACCAATCTCGATATTACGGAACGCAGGCAAAACGAAAGGGCGCTGGCAGCAAGCGAAGCCCATCGCCGGACCATTTTCGAATCGAGCCCGGACTGCGTTAAAGTTCTGAGCGTCGATGGCCGTGTTGAACAGGTAAATAATACTGGCCGATCGTCCCTTGAGATCGAAGATTTTGATGCAGTTCGAGGCAAGCGATGGAGTGCGCTATGGCCGGAAGACTCTAGATACACTGTCGATACCGCCGTCGAGGAGGCACGTGCCGGTCGCACCGCACACTTCTCCGGGCTTTGTCTGACAATGAAAGGGACACCGAAGTGGTGGGATGTCATTGTCACTCCGGTTCTTGGCCCGGACGGTTCGCCTGTCAACATGATCGCATCCTCGCGCGACATCACGGACTGGAAGCAAACCGAAGACGTATTGCGCAAAAGCGAGGCACGATTTCGAGCGACGTTCGAGAATGCCGCAGTCGGAATTGCTCATGTTGGACCTGACGGTACCTGGCTTGAAGCCAACGAGCGGCTGTGCACGATCATCGGTTATTCGCACGACGACATTCGAAGCAAGACGTTCCAACACATCACCCATCCAGACGATCTCAAGACCGATCTCGATCATGTAGAAAGATTAAAATCGGGCGCTTCCGACGCGTACGCAATGGAGAAGCGCTACATCCGCAAAGACGGGTCCGTGCTGTGGGCCAATTTGTCTGTGGGCTGCGTGCGTGACGATGCCGGTCAGGTCGAGTATTTTGTCTCGGTGATCGAAGACATTTCCGAGCGAAAGAAAACGGCACAGGCTTTGCTCGAAAGCGCCGGCCGCATTGCACGCGCGCTCGAGGCTGGCGGGCTGGGGGCATGGGAACTCGACTTTAAAACCAACATTGCGCGCGGCGACGAACGCATCCGCACGATGTTCGGCGTGCAAACTTCAGACATCAGGCAAGAAGAGTTTTTATCGCTCGTTCACGAAGACGATCGCAGTATGGTTCAGACCGCGCTTGCGCAAGCGGCGAATCCCGGCGGTGACGGCCACTTCCATTATGAATACCGTATTCGCCGCCCCAGCGATGGGGTTGAGTGCTGGATGAATTCACAAGGACAAATTGTGTTTGACGGCAAACAGCCGGTGCGCGCCAACGGCGTGACTTACGATTTCACCGAACGCAAACGCATCGAACAGCACGTCCATCTCTTGATGCGGGAAGTTAATCATCGCTCTAAGAACCTTCTCACCGTGGTACAGGCGATTGCCCGGCAAACGGCGCGCCGCAGCGACCCGGTCGATTTGGTGGCGCGGTTGTCGGAGCGGATCGACGGGTTGGCCGCCAGTCAGGATCTTCTGGTCAAAAATGATTGGCAAGGCGTTGACGTTGGCGAGCTCGTCGCTGCACAGCTTTCACATTTCAAGGAATTGATCGGTACGCGCATTTTGCTCAGGGGCGGCGCGGCGCGACTGACGGCCGCCGCGGCGCAAGGTGTCGGTATGGCACTTCACGAACTGGCGACAAATGCGGCGAAATATGGCGCACTTTCCAACGCCACCGGCAGAGTGACGATTTGCTGGAAGATTGCTTCGCAGGGTACGCCAGAGTTTGCAATATCCTGGACCGAGGAAGGTGGCCCAGCGGTTATAGAACCAACGCGCAGCGGGTTCGGACAGATGGTGATCGGGCGCATGGCTGAATCGGCCATCAGCGGCTCTGCCGAAATAGACTATCGCGAAAGCGGCTTCTACTGGAAGCTCACGGGACCTCTTGAATATACCTTGGAAACGAGCAGTTACGATCAGAACCAAATTATAAGCTAACCGGCTTTTTTTACCACGTGGTCCCGCGGCCGGGCCGCGGGACCTAATAGTTCAGTCGCTCTTATGCTCGAGCGCGTCGCGTTTTGACAGGCATCTCTTTCGCAGCCGGAGCGTCCTCGTCGTCAGTTTCAGCGACTTCGTCGTCGTCGTCTGACCCAGAAGCTTCGCCGTCGATCGCCACTGCCAACTCGGTCAGAGCCCCGTCGGTGGCTTCTTCCTGCTCAAGCGTCTCGGTGAGGAGTTCAACGGCATCGTCCATGCCGAGCACTTCCGCCCAGCGGGAAAGTGCCGTGTAGCGGGCGATTTCATAATGTTCGACGGCCTGTGCAGCGGCGACGAGACCAGCATCCCGGACGGCGGGATCTTTGGCGTCTGTCATAACGTCTTCACCTTCTTGGAGCAGCCCATCGGTGGCGGGGCATTTCTTTGTTTGCGGCTTTTTTCCCAGAATGCCGAACACGGCTTCCAGGCGCTGCACTTGGCCTTCGGTCTCCGTACGATGGTGGGCAAATGCTGCTTTCAAGTCTTCTGCAGTCGCCGATTTCTCCATCTTGGGCAGCGCTTTAAGAATGGCTTTTTCGGCGTAGTAGACGTCTTTGAGCATGTCTTCGAAAAGTTCAGCTAACGTTTCCATGGCGATCTCCGGATTGAATTGGATCAAGGTTGTCGGAGAACGCAGCGCATCGAAGTGGGTTCCGCAACCCGCGTTAGAAAATGCGCGACTGCCAACATTCGCCAAGCACGGGTATGAACGGACAGGAATCGCGCGGCATCGCTCAAGCGGAGATTGTAGCGATCAGCTTGTCCCAGGTTTCTTGGGAAACAGCAGAACGCGGGAGTGCGTTGCCAATTGTAACCGCAGTGCCGGATTGAGAGCGCTGGACGCCCTTTTCAAGCTGTTCAAGATCGAGATATTCCGATCCTTCCTCCAGTTGCAACGCCGTCTCGGCATTGCTGACTTTGGCGATCTCCGCGTCCGACAACAGCTTCAATACCGTATCGCGCGTCAGATAACTTGTGAGTTCTGCGGTTGTCATTGAATATCTCCCTTGAACATGAGCCATCGTTGGCGAACGTCCGGGACGTGACTTCGTTCCATCGCAAGGCTAAAATTAACCTGCGCGACCTCATTTTGCCGACTCCATCGGCTCCAGCGCCGCCGGCACGGACTTGGCTTCGTGACCCATTGTCAATGTAATCACTTGTACGATATCGGCGCTCACGAGCGGTACAGTCACGGCCTTTTCATTGGAAACGTTCAGCGCCGTGCCGTTCAGATCTGCAGCGACGATGCCGCGCGACACGCTGTTGGGGTTGGTGACTACGACACGATACGTCGTCATTTCGTGCTTGTACGTCACTTCGAATCCCGGCCAGCGGCGCGGGATCGACGGCGATATGACAAGGCTGTTGCCGAGCTTCTTAATACCCAGCACGTGCTCCAGCGCTGCACGGTAGATCCATCCTGCGGCACCGGTGTACCACGACCAGCCGCCACGGCCCTGGTTTTGCCCGACAGAGTACACATCGGCGGCCACAACGTAGGGCTCGAGTCTATAGCGGCGGCTGTCAGCCTGCGATGCCGACAGGTTGATAGGATTGATGAGTGATAAAAGTTCGCCCGCTCCGTCGCCATCGCCGAGGTCAGCGAGCGCGATAACGCTCCATGCGGCCGCATGCGTATATTGACCGCCGTTTTCACGGATTCCTGGTGGATAGCCTTTGATGTAACCCGGATCGAGACTGGTCTTGTCAAAGGGCGGGGTGAACAGCAATGCCAACTTGGCGTCGCGATCGATCAACCGCTCTTGCACGGACGTCATGGCTTGCCGCGACCGTTGAGGATCTCCGGCACCGGAGATTACACTCCACGACTGAGCGATGGAATCAATCTGACACTCTTCGCTGGCGGAGCTGCCGAGGGGCGAGCCATCGTCGAAATATCCGCGCCTGTACCAACGCCCGTCCCAGCCGTGCGCGTCGAGCGCCGCTTGAAGATCTGCACTATGTTTGGTCCATCGATCAAAGCGAAATGTTTCGCCGCGCGCTTCGGCGTACGGCAGCATATTGGAGAGGCAGCTCACAAGAAACCAGCTTAACCAGATACTCTCCCCCCTGCCTTCGATACCGACGCGGTTCATTCCGTCGTTCCAGTCACCTCCTCCAAACAATGCCAGCCCGTGCGCACCAACGCCGAGGCTGCGGTCAAGTGCGCGGGCGCAATGCTCGAACACGGACCCGGCTTCGCCGGAAAATTCGGGGAGAAAGTAGACCTCGTGCTCGTGGTCTTTGAGACTGGGTCCGTCGATAAACGGAACAATTTCATCGAGCAAAGCGGCATCGCCCGTCGTCTTGACGTAGTGGGAAGTGGCATAGGCCAGCCACAAACAGCTATCGGCAATCCTCGTGCGCACGCCATGTCCGGAGGGAGACAACCACCAATGCTGCACGTCGCCTTCGACAAATTGCCGGCCGGCAGCCACCAGGAGATGCGCCCGCGTGAGATCGGGTCGCGTCATGGCGAGCGACATCACGTCTTGAAGCTGATCGCGGAACCCAAAGGCGCCGCCAGCTTGGTAGAGACCAGCGCGGCCCCATATCCGGCACGACAAAGTTTGGTACGGCAGCCACCGGTTGACGAGTAAGTCGAGCGCACGGTCCGGGGTTTTGACTTGTATCTTTTCGAGAACGCCGTCCCAAGCCTTTACCGTGGCACGAAGTGCCTCCCCGGCATCGATGTTAGAATATTTGGCAACCAAGCGGTGTGCTTCGGCTTTGTTCGCCGCATCGCCAAGCAGCGCGACGACTTCTGCTTCCCCCGACGCCGGGAGTGCGACCGAAGTTTGCAGGACGGCACAAGCATCGTGGCCTGTTCCGGCGGTTTTGCGAAGCGATTGTTTAGATGCAAGTCCAGCCGGATTGTCGAGTGTGCCGTCGAGGCCGATAAAGTCGCCGCGTACAGCCGTCCATGCCGTAATGCCGCCCGAGAGCCGCGAGAAGGCCACGCGCTCAGGAAAAAAGTGATGCCACGGATTGCGCGCATAAATAGCGCCGCTTCCGGCGTCATATTCGGTGGCAACATGTGTCGCCGTCGACCGGCGCGACGATCCAAGCACCCATTCGACGTAGCTCGTGACAGACAACCGGCGCGGCTTGCCAGAAACATTGCGCAACGTGAGCCGCGATATTTTGACCGGGTCTTCACCGTCAACAAACTGCTCGAGAACGAGCTCAATTCCGCAAGATGTATGTTCAAAACGCGAATAGCCCTGTCCATGTGCAATGATGTATGGACTCGCGTGATCCCGGATTGGCGTCGCCTTTGGACACCAAATTTCTCCGGTTTCTTCGTCGCGCACGTAAAACACCTCGCCCGGCCGGTTGCTGACCGGATCGTTGGACCAAGGTGTGATTTGGCATTCGCGGCTGTTAGCGCACCACGTGTATCCGCCACCGTCGGCGGCGACTTGGAATCCGAACGACGGGTTGGCGATGACATTGATCCACGGCGCGGGGGTCGTCTGGCCGGCGTCGAGCACAATGACGTATTCGCGCCCATCGCGTCGAAAACCGCCGTAGCCGTTGTAATATTCCAAATCGCTCGTGTTGGCGCGGCGCGCCGAAAGTTCTGGAGGCGCCTGGCGGCGCGGCGGCGCGTCGGTGACCCGATTTTGTGATGTCAAGCGCACGATCTGTTCGGCCAAGGCTCCTCGCCGGGCATGGAAAACGGCGGCGGCGGCGGCCGGTAAAGCCGCGAGCGTCTGTGGTAGCAGCAGATCGGAGCGCAAGAGATAGACGGATCCTTTGGAATTGTCGCGTCCCAGCCGATGACGGCTAGGAACGGTCCGGCAAAGCGTTTCAAGCGCGGTTTGCAATTCCTGCTGGTATGATGCGGCGTGACTGTTCAAAATCACCAGATCCGCTTCCACTCCCTTGCTGCGCCAGTATTCGAAGGCATGCAGCAATTGACGGACGAGGCCGATGTCCTCGAGTTCGTCTATCCGTACTAACACGATAGGCAAATCACCCGATATCCCCACGGGCCACAATGCGCCAAAACCGAGCGCCCCGTTTTGCAGAACTAGTTCAGGTGCCCGCAGCGCCGGCGAACCATAAATTAATGCGCCTGCGAGTTGCTGAAACACCATCGCATCATCGGCACCAACGCCGAGATGTCGAAGTTCCACCAGGCCGTGCGACCAGGCAAGCAAAGCTGAGCGGGCGAAGGATCCAGAATCCTTATACTTCTCGATCAGCGGCAGAAGGGTCTCACGGCTTGACGCGACCGCCGTCCAAAATGCCAAACGTACCGTATCCCCAGGAGCGACCGTCACTTGTTTGCGCAGTGCAAAAACCGGATCGACGACCGCTCCAATGCTGCTGCCGAGCGGACGTCCGTTAATGATCGATAGCGGCGATACCAACGACCGGCCCCGGCCGATGAATTTGGCTCTGTCGGTCTCAAATTCAAACTCATCTTTTACGCCGGCGTCGGAAGTCACAAACGCCGCTACGAAGATATCGCGATCGCTGGCACCACGCTTGCGCCGTTTCGCCAAAACAAAGCCGCCATCGCGGTCATATTCAGTTTCAACAAATAACTTTGAAAAGGCCGGGTGGGCGGTATCTGAATCAGACGGGCCAAGCACGAGCTCCTCGTAACTCGTCACGTCGATTGTGCGTGGTTTTCTTCCATCGTTCGTTATGCTGACGCGACGGCACGTTGCGTCGTCTTCGGGCGATACGATTACATCGAGAAGAGTTTTTATCGAGCCGTCTGTGCGCGCCAGCTGCACCCGGTCTTCGGTAAAAGACGCCTCGAAGTTCGTTGCGGGTCCGCCTGCAGGCTGGCGCCCTGCAGACCAAAACGCGCCCGTCTGTGAATCGCGATAATAGATGAAGGATCCCAAGTTGTCGAGCGTTGGATCGCCATGCCAGCGCGTTACGGCAAGACCGCTCCATCGCGTGTAGCCCGATCCCGCCGCCGTCACCAACACGCTCAACCGGCCATTGGCGAGAAATTGACAATCAGGTGTCAAGCCAGCGCGGCGGGTAACGCGCCGCACGGCCGCAACGCTCAGATCATCTTCATCCGGCCGCACCCTTATGAGGGTTGCTCGCTGCACTGGTTTAGGTACGAGTCGCGGCGCGCGTTCTTGAAGTAATAATTCGGCGGCTCGCACGATTGGAGCAGCATGAAACCGGCGCGCGACCACGTTGTCGAATATCGCATTGGCAAGTGCGACGATTGTCATGCCTTGGTGATGGGCCATATACGCTTTGACAATTGCAAACCGTTGTGAGTGCGCGACACGCGCGGGCGTGAAATCGATGGCTTCATAGAACCCATAAAGTCCACTGGCGCCAATTTCCGCTAAGCTATCGAAGTTTTTTGCGGCCGCGTTGGGAGCCACCATGCTCGCAAGTCCCGTCGCATACGGTGCGATGACAAGATTCTCGCCAAGTCCTCGTTTCAATCCAAGTTCGGGTACACCAAAGCTGGAATATTGGTAGGTGAAGTCTAGGTCGCGCGCATTGTATGCCGATTCCGAGATGCCCCAGGGCGTGCCATTTTTTGCACCAAAGCGTATTTGTTCCCGGACTGCTGCGCGAATGGTGTTGCCAAGCAAACTATCGGGCGGGGTCAACGTCACAAGGTCCGGCATTAGATATTCGAACATCGACCCCGACCACGATATCAGCACCGACGTGCCGCCGACGGGCAGAAGCGTCCGGCCAAGCCGGAACCAATGGCGCGTTGCCACGTCACCCTTGGCGATCGCAAAAAAGCTGGCGAGACGTGCTTCCGACGCTAGCAAATCGTAACAACTCTGATCCGTTTTACCTTCGTCCACCAGGTAGCCTATGGACAGAAGTTCTCGCTCTTCATCGATCAGGAACGAGAAATCCATCGACATAGCCATATATTCCGCTGCGTCGGCAATCGCCGTAAGGCGGCGGCGCAAGGCGCGCAATTCCTCAGGCTTCAACAGCGAAAAGCGATTATGACTGTCTGCGGTCCGGCCAACAGCCTGTGCAAACGCGTACGCGGCTGGCGAAGCCTGATCGTGTTCCAGAAGATCGGCTAGTTTGATGGACGCAGTACACACCTCGCCCCAAATATTTGGCGGATCGGTTGAGTTCGCATTGCCGGGCGCGGCCGTCGTTACGGCGCTCTCAACAAATTCGAAGGTTCCCCTGACAGCTTCGTTTCCGAAAGCCTTTGATAGCGATCCCTTAAGTAAAGAAAGTCCGTCGGCTATGCCCTCTATTGCAGCGGGGTTGGGGCGAACATCATGCACCCATTCCCGGCACGCAACTGCAACTGCGATCAGATGTCCAGCTAAGTTTCCACTATCGACGGCCGACACATATCGCGGTTCAAGAACCGCCGTGGTTCGCGTGTCGTACCAGTTAAAAAAGTGTCCTTTATAACGCGCCAATTCTTCTAACGATCTAAGTGTTTGCTCCAGCCGTTCCGCCGCCTCGAGGATAGATATCCAGCCAAAGTCGTGGGCGCTCACCGTGGAGAGCATGTAAAGTCCGATATTCGTCGGCGACGTCCGATGCGCGACTACGGCCCGCGGCTCTTCCTGAAAATTGTCGGGCGGAAGGAAGTGATCTTCAGCGGTTACAAATTCTTCAAAAAATATCCACGTCCGGCGACCGATGGCCCGAAGCTTATTGCTGTTATCCTTCGACAAGATTTCGCGTTGAATGCCGGCCGGCTCGAAGCTCACCCATTGGGCAATGGCGGGTGCAGCAAACCATAGCGCAACGACGGGCAGTGCAATTGCAATTCCACTTGAGCCGGACAATGTTACAGAGCCGAGCGCAAAAATGCCGATCAGAACGCCTCCCCACATGCGTCCGTAATAAGCGGACATGGTCGCCGCAGCACCCGACTTGGCTTGCGCTGCAGTCGTCCATTCCAGCATTTTTCTTCGACTGACGAAGACGCGGTAGACTGTTCGCAAGACTGCATCGGTCATGGCATAGGCTTTGTCGGCAAGGAGTATTAAATGTAGAGACGACTGGGCCACTGCAAGCTTGGCATCGCCTATCGATGCTTCGAGATGGCTCTTCCACGTCGTAGCGTTGCCGTTGCCCGTGAGATTTGCGGCAATCGAAAGGAATGTCGGGACACCAATTGTAATTGCAATAAATGTGGTCCAAAGCGCAGCGGCTGGCAGCGGTTGATGCCAGCCGATCCAAAGCGCCGCGACACTAGCGACAGGGGTCAGCGACCGCCGGAGATTGTCGATCATTTTCCAGCGTGCCAATGCGCTCAAACGATTGCGCCTCCCGCTGTGCCTAGTCCTTCTAAACTCACCGCCGCCGGCGACGATCCACGGCAATAACTGCCAATCGCCCCGCACCCACCTATGTTCGCGGCTGCGCGCCACATCATAACGGCTGGGAAATTCTTCGATAAGTTCTACGTCGCTTGCGAGCCCCGCGCGCGCATAGATACCTTCGATCAAATCATGACTCAAAACGGCATTCTCGGGAAATCGTCCAGCCGTAGCCGCCTCGAACGCGTCGATGTCGTAAATACCCTTGCCCGCAAACGATCCTTCGCCAAAAAGGTCCTGATAGACGTCGGAGATGGCACCGGCGTATGCGTCAATCCCGCCGGCAGACGTAAACAGGCGCTGGTAGAGCGAAGCATCTTGTGCCGTCGGAAGACTCGGCGATACGCGCGGCTGTAGGAGCCCGTACCCGTCTACGATGCGCTGTTCGGTTTCCGAATAAACGGGCTTGTTGAGCGGGTGTAGCATTTTGCCAACCAGCCGGCATACGGCGTCTCTCGGCAATCTCGTATCTGCGTCCAAAGTGAGCACGTACTTGATCATCGCCGGGCAGGCGATAGCCTGCGTATCGCCCGCAATGAACGACGTGTCCGTCGCCCCTCTCAATAGTCTGTTCAGTTCAACAAGCTTGCCGCGCTTTCTTTCCCATCCCGTCCAAATACTCTCGCCGGAGTTCCATTTCCGTCGTCGATGAAACAGATAAAAAAGATCCTCATCTGCAGCGAAACCGGGATGCAAACGATTGAGGCGCTCGACGCCCGCGACCGCGCGTTCCAACAATTCGCCGTCCCCGCCAGTCGTTTCGGCGGCCGCATCGGTCCAATCCGAAACGAGCGCATAGAAGACATTGTTCCGTTGGGTCGCGAGGTAATGAACCTCAAGCCTATTGATCAATTCGTCGATACTCTTTTCGTCGGTAAGCAAGGCCGGCACGGCAACCATCGTTCTGCCGGCGTCTGGCACCCCCTCGGCCAATTCGAGTCCTGGAATAATTCGCGGCTGAATTTCAAATGCAATCGCCTGATTGACGATTGCCATCGCAAGATCGATAGCTGGCAGAATTCCTACAAGGACCAGGATTGCGAAAACTGCGGCCGGGACGTTCTGTCCTATGAGGGCAAGTGCTGGCAACGCGATAAATGCGACTGCTAAAAGCATGATACTGCTGCTGTACCCGAGCAATCCGCCTTTTTGAGTTATCGCAGCCGGCATGTCGCGCCAGTTCCGCCGAAACCCTATTTCTTTTTCAAACGCGCGGACCCCGCCACTTAAGAGAAAGTAACCCGGATCCCGGGCTTTCGATTCCGGCGGCAAGGCTTTTGCCATATCGACTGCGCGTTGCGCGATCTCGAATTCGGCCAAGAGAGAGCCGCGCGCCAGCCTTTCGATCTCGTTTCGATATGAATTTCGCGTCGCAAAGTCCATTTCAGCAAACGATGGATTGACGTTAAAAGCAGCGTCGACCCGGCTCACACTTTCAAAGAAATCCGGCCAGTCGGTGTCCGGCATGATGCGCATGCTGCGAATGATGTGGCGTACGCTATTGTTCGTTGCGGCAATGCTGTGATGTTCCTTCCGGACTACTTCATCAGGAGTTAATTCGACCCGGGCAAGCTCAGCCTCAAGCCAGTCACGCGCATATCCTAAGTCTGCCGAGCCGTCGTTCAAACGGTGCACGAGTTGAACCACGAACGCCGATTTAAGTTCGCCGCGCGAATCGGAGATCTGATAAGATTTTAAGTCCGATCGTGTGAATTCCAGGTTATGAGAAATTCGATCGGCAAGGCCGTCGGCTTCCTTTCGTTGTTCACGGCTGTTCACGATGCGCCGGGCGGCGCGTCTCAGATTCTCAACGAGAACCAGGCGAAGGGTCAGAGGCAACGCCCATAGTTCGCCTATATTAAGGATTTCAACGCGCTGGTATGCGGCGACAAATGCCTTCAACATCTCATTGTCGAAGCGGCTGTCAGTATGCGCAACATAAGCCCATGCGACGCCCACTATTCTCGGGTAACCTGCCAAAGGCCCGTCTGCCAATTTCGGCAGTTGTTCATAATAGGATTGCGGCAAATTCTTGCGAACGTCGCGTATCTGCTCTTCTACGACGTGAGAGTTGTTGATCAACCATTCGGCACCTGGGGAAACAGAGTGACCATCGAGCACGGCCGCGGCAAGAATGCGATGCGCGTTCAGCAGCTCCTTTTCGTTGTCTGCCAATCTCCGATGCAGCCGAACGACCTTCGGCGGGTGATCTGTTATGCGCTGCGCCCGTGCAAGGCTTTCTGCATGTTGCTCAAGCCGTTCTCGTCCAAATACTTCCTCGCGAATGGCATTATCACTGTCCCATGGCGGGCTTTCTCGCCTTTCATCGAGGCGTGGCCATAACGCCATTGCGCTGCCGCTCCCTTAAAAATGTTTTGAAGTAATGACCCCGGGCCTCGGCGCCCAACAGATAACCGTCGTCGAGCCGGAAAAGTTCCATCAACGGCAAAACTTTCTGCTTGGCGTTTGCAGCCGGTGCCCGGAACTTTCAACCCTTCGATGCGTTTAATTAGAATAATCTTGGGAGTTATGTGCTATCAAGGTGCGCTCATGGGCAAATTCACACATTGGGCTACGACATTTTTTATTATTGGCGTTTTGTCTGCATTTCTTGGCTTCGCTGAAGGAGCGGGTCCGGCCGCGCCCGTGGCTCGCCTTTTGTTCTGGTTCTCAGTTGCTATGGTCAGCGTGTCGCTAGCTGCTGGCTTGTTCCGTAGAACTTGAGGCCAGCTACCGCCGGACGAAAACGGCAAACCGAAGAGTGCGAACCTGAGAGCTCTCCAAAAGCGCAGCACTGTCCTGACCGTGGGCGGGGCGATGATCGATACAATTGCAGTGATCGACGACGCGTTAATCGAACGCATGAGCATGAACAATGCCGAGAGGGCCTTCTTGTTGCTTGAAGAGGGTAGGAAGACAGAAGCTTCCATCATTTCAACGCACCCAGGCGGGGGAGCGGTTAATTCGGCAGTGGCATTTTCCCGGCTTGGTTTTTCCGTGACGGCTCTTGTCAAAGTGGGCAAGGACGCTCGCGCCCAGGCCGTTCGCGACGCGCTGCATGCCGAAGGTGTTTCGCTGACACTAGTCGCAGAGACCGGCGCCGCAGGGACCGGAGCTTCGGTTCTCATTTCGGCTCATGAAAGAAATGCAGCAATATTCACGTTTCGCGGGGCAAATGGCTATCTTGAAAGATCGGACCTAACACGCGCGGACTTCTCGCAAGACATCGTCTATGTCACCGGCCTCAGCAACCAGTCGGCTGACGTCTTTCCGGACATCGTTGATTGCGCTGCGGCACAAGGCGCCTTCGTGGCCGTAAATCCGGGCATTCGCCAATTGGCTGCGCGTGGGGACGCTTTTCGATCGGCGCTCGCGAAAATATCGCTCCTGTCGATGAACCGCGAGGAAGCAGCCGCTCTCTTGCCGCGATTAATAGAACGGCACCCGAAGCCGTCGCGGACGTTTCAACCTCCGGTCACCCGCGACACTCCAGACTTAATGCGGCGTGGTCTTTCGGCGTTTGGATTTGAGATGACGCTGGCGCACTTTTGTGAAGCGCTTCTCGCCCTGGGGCCACAATGTATCCTTGTGACAGATGGAAAGCGCGGCGCCTATGCGGCTGCCGGCCACGAGATAGTATTTTGCCCGTCACTTGCAACCGAAGTGGTTGGAACGGCAGGCGCCGGCGACGCGTTCACATCAACGTTTACAGCGATGTACGCGAACGGCGTCTTGCCGGGTGAAGCCCTGCAATATGCTGCGACGAATGCCAGTTCGGTCGTCGAATTCGCAGACACGCAGTCTGGTCTCCTGGGTTGGATACCGCTCCACGACGCGCTCGCATCGAACAAAGACAAACTGCCGTTATCCTATTGGAGCGCAGATTAGGCGTGCGGCGATGCCATGCTAACTATGAACGTGTTCACTTAACTTCCGGCACCACGAGGTCGAATGATGTGATAAATAGTCAGGGTTCAGTTACGCATAAGAGTCAACAATGACGATACCGGAGTGCACGAAGCGTCCATTGATCGTCGGTATCGGTGCCTCCGCCGGCGGTCTTGCCGCGTTCAAAAGTTTCCTCGCCAACATGCCCTCCGACCCTGGAATGGGGTTCGTGCTGGTACAGCATCTTGCTCCCGACCATAAGAGCTTGCTGGTGGAGTTATTGGGTGTCAATTCTCCTTTACCGGTCATCACGGCGGTGGACGGCGTCACTGTCGAGGAAAATTGCGTCTATGTGATCCCGCCGGATGCGACGCTCACCATCAAGGATGGCGTTCTTCGCCTTGAGACACCGGCGCCCGCGCGTCAGCATCGTCGCCCAATCGATTCCTTTTTTGTTTCACTGGCAGAGGATCAGGGCGAGTGTGCCGTGGGAATCATTCTTTCGGGTGTCGGCAGCGACGGCTCGCTTGGAATTCGTGCCATCAAGGCGCATGGCGGGCTGACCATGGCCCAGGCCGAATTTGACCACCACGCCTTGAGCGGAATGCCGCACAGCGCCGCCGCCACCGGCATGGTCGATCACGTGATGGCGGTCGAAGCCATGCCCAATATGCTGACCGGCTATCACGGTCATATGAACGACGTCGCGGTGCGCAAGGATGGCGACGGAATACGCAAGGACATCCGCGATCACCTTTCAGAAATTACCACGCTGTTGCACGCTGGCGTCAAACACGATTTCAGCGGCTACAAGGAAACAACGCTCATTCGCCGCTTGCAGCGGCGCATGCAGGTACTTCAACTCGACACCGTGGACGACTACATCAAACGCATGAAGGGCAACCCGGATGAAACTGCGTCGCTGTTTCGCGAGGTGCTGATTGGGGTCACTGAATTTTTCCGCGACCCGGAGGCTTTCGAGGCACTCAAGACCTTAGCCATCCGGCCGATGCTCGCCGCAAAGAAATCCGGCGATTCCGTGCGCGTCTGGATTCCGGGCTGTTCGACGGGAGAGGAGGTCTACTCTATCGCCATTCTTTTGAAAGAGGTCTTGAGCGAGCTGAATAATCCTCCAATTCTCGACATAAAGATCTTCGCAACCGACATCGATACCAACGCACTGAGCTTTGCGCGCACCGGGCGATTTCAAAAGACGGCTACAGGTCTCTCCCCGGAACGCCTAAAGCGCTGGTTTACCCAGGACGGCACTGACATCTGCGCGTTGGCGGAAATCCGTGAAATGTGCGTTTTCTCGGCACACAGCGTCATCAAGGACCCGCCATTTTCTAAGCTTGATCTCATCTCCTGCCGCAACCTACTCATCTACTTCGACAACGAGTTGCAGGGCCGCGTGACGCGAACCTTCCACTTTGCTCTCAAGTCCGGCGGCACATTATTTCTGGGACCATCGGAAAGCATCGGCCGTTATGGCAATTTTTTCACCGTGCTCGACAAGAAGCATCGCATTCTAGCCCGCCACGATACCGGACGCGGCATGCCGCCGCCATTTCAACTGCCGGAGGCACTAACGGCGGGCGCGCCGCTTCCGCTTGAGCCCGCCATCTCAACTCTGGCCAACGTCGAGGATCGTATCGACAAGAGTGTCAGGCGCATCATGGAGCAATATGCGCCCGCCTACTTCGTCATCGATCGCAACCACGAAATCCTGCGCTTCTCGGGCAGCGAAGCCCGCCATTACCTTGAGCCGTCACCGGGCGCGGCGAATCTCCAACTATTCAGCATTTTGCACAAGTCGCTGCGCCCTGCCGTCCGCGCCGCCGTGCAAGCCGCCGTTGCAGATCGCAAATCCGTTGTGACCGGGAACCTTTCGATCCGCATCGACGGCAAGACCCGCGACCTGACATTAATCGTCGAGCCAATCATCGAGACCGCAGGCAAAGACCGGGGAATTTGCGTGGTGGCGTTTCGCGATGCCGCGCCTTCCCCTCAGGCCGTTCAGGGGATAACCCCGGCGACGGATACCCCGATCGCGAACAACGCGCTGGAGAACGAGCTCAATGCTACCAGATTTCAGCTGAGGGCTGCCAGCGACGAACTCGAGACCGCCATCGAGGACATGAAGTCCACAACCGAGGAATTCCAAGCCGTCAACGAGGAACTGCAATCCTCCAACGAGGAACTCGAAACCGCAAAGGAAGAGATGCAGTCGATCAACGAGGAGTTACAGACGGTCAACAGCGAGTTATCGAGCAAGAACGATGAGACGATGCGTCTCAACAGCGACCTCAAGAATTTGCTCGATTCGACGCGCGTCGCCGCCGTATTTCTGGACGACGAACTGCGTATCCGGCATTTCACACCCGCGCTGACTGAAATTTTTCCGGTACGCGACAGCGATCGCGGCCGGCCCATCACCGATATTGTCAATTTAATCGACTACCAAGACTTGAAACGCGACGTCGACGCAATCTACGCCTCCCAGGAGGTCATCGAGCGCGACGTCTCGATGAAAGACCTGAGCGCGACCTATTTAATGCGTATCCGGCCATATCGCACGGTAACGAACCTGATCGACGGCGTCGTTTTGACGTTTTTCAACATCACCGAGAGAAGCCGCGACGACGATCTCAAAGTGCTGCTTGGCAAGGAGTTGCAGCACCGGACCGCCAATCTTTTCGCTGTTATTTTTTCAATCGCCAACCGTACCCTTTCGGGAGACCGGTCGATCGAAAACGCTCGCCAGGTGTTCTCCGCGCGGCTTATGGCTCTCGCCAAGGCCCACGCATTGCTATCCGTCGATCTTGTTGAAGGCGCATCGCTCGAAAGTATCATACGCGGCGAACTCGATGGTTTTTCGGAAAGGGCGAACATTCGAGGGCCGTCTATCGTCCTGACGCCGGCAGCTACACAAGGCTTTGCACTCATCATCCACGAACTTGCCACGAACGCCGCCAAGTACGGCGGTTTCGCAGGCAAAGATGGAAAAATATTCGTGACGTGGTCGCATACGGATCTCGCGGCAATCAGTCCGTGTCTTGCCTTTCGATGGCAAGAACGCGGCGGGCCTCCGGTCACGCCGCCGTCGAGCCGGGGCTTTGGATCTAAGTTGCTGCAACGCGCAATCGATACGTCGGAAAATCCAGCGACGTTCGATTACGCCTTAGAGGGTCTGACCTATAATCTCAATATTCCTTTGACCTCAATTTGTGCCGCGACCTGGCTGGCGGCTCATGGCATCGCTCTGCCGGCAGAGCCCATAGCAGAAACGGATTGAATGTCCTTCGTGATCTCTAAGGTCACGTGTGCCCACCCGCTCCTCGCACTTGAGCAAGTGTCCGGATTTAGCCGCACGAGCGGCTGCGGCAAGTTGCCCCCTGCTCTCCAGCGGCACTGAGTTCGGAACGATCGCGCCGGATCGGCGTTGTAATCACGAGTGTCGGGAAACCGCTTGGCACGAGCCACGTAAAGACATCTGAAGATCTTGCAGCCATGCCTCCACAATTGCACTGCAAGCGCGGATTCACACCATTTCAAAAGGACGAAATCATGCGTAAAGCCAAATCGAAATTCAGCACCGTTGCGGGCATCGCGCTCGTCGCGTTGATGAGCACCATCAGCTTTAGCGGCGCCTTATCCGCCGCCGAAGGTAATCGTAAGCAAAACGGCGTTTCCGTGAATATTGAGAGCTCCGGGGCCAACCGCGGGTTAAACAATCGGCAAGCCAACCGCGGATTTGGCAACCGCGAAGGACGTCGCTTCTCCAACGAGCAGCGCCGCTACTACAGCTACAACAACGGTTACGGCAACGATAACTATCGCCGCTACAATCGCCGGAACCGCGGCTTAAGCTTCGGCGGCATTTCAATCGACCTCGGCAGCATCGATTCAAGCTGCCGCCGTTCGTACCGCAAATGGCAAAACACCGGTAGCCGCTACTGGCGCCGCCAGTACTACGATTGCATCGGCTAAGCGGCACTAACCACCACGTCCGGGCACCTTCCACCTCCAATGGAGTCCGGAACCTATGCCCCCAGCAAAAGCTGGGGGCAATACTCAGCGGATGGTTTGGCAAAACGAATGCCGCATCGAAGTTCGTTGAGCGACGCATGTAACGACTGGGCGCTTCAGCGCTCTTCATTTGAACAAATAGGAGATTTCGCAATGTTCAAGACATCACTCGTAGCCCTCACCATGGCCAGCATCTTCAGCGCCGGCGTAGCTTTTGCGGCCGACAACGCGGTCAAAGTCGAACCCGGCACGGGACCGACGGATGCCGTATCGAAACAAGTGCCCGAGATGAAGCCCGCCGCCGATGCCGCCACGAAGGACAAGGGTGCAGCGGCTAATCCTAGCGCCGCCGCAGCGCCAGCTACCTGCACTGAGGCCGAGCTGACGGGATTGATCGCCAAAGCCGGCGCTTTGACGGACAAAGAAAAGCAAAAGATGGCTATGGGTCATTTGGAATTGGCAAAGAAAAGCCTCAACGCCAAGGACATGGACAGCTGTGCCCGGCACATCAAGGAAGCGAATGCGAACCTCGGCATCGTGACAAAGTAAAATCGCAGCTCGAGAGAGGCGTCGTCAAGTATGACGCCTCTCTTTTGTACTCTGCCATAAGCTCTCGCAATCCGGGCATTCCGCAACTTTGTCTTCCGCAGTTGAGCGGAATTCGCCGTTTGTTGAAACCATTCGCGGCGCATGCGGTCAGCCACCGATAGTTCGAGCAAGCCCGAAGCTCATCAAAAGCGGCCACGCTTCGGCGTCCGGACATGCTCCCGGCCGAAGGCCTAATCGGAACAATCGAGGATGGGACCCGAGATGAAAATAGAATCGAAACGATTGACAAAGACTGAGGTTGATAAAGCTTTGATTACGCCTGGATCGATATTCGATACGCCGATGGAAGTGGTTAAGGCCCCAGACTTGTCGCCATCGGAGAAGATCGATATCTTGAAGCGGTGGGAGCTGGACGCACGCGCTTTACAGCGCGCCACCGATGAGAGCATGGGCGGCGGCGAACAATCGCCCCTTGATGCCGTGAACGAGGCGCTTTCGATAATGGATCCTGGCAACCGCACGCCGGACGGTTTCGGAAATGTGCCGACAAAAATATAAGCAAACTACAAATCGGCTATTTCCGAACTGGCACAGGACCATTTTTGAATGTGCCAACCGGGATGTTCCTCGGACCATTGCGGAAGATATGGCACAGCAGACATGGCGCATTCGACGACGTTGGACTGATCGGGAACGGGAACTCGAAACACCCGGCACGACGCGGGATCGGACAAAAAGCAAGCAGACACCACAAGCGCAATCATCTCAGTTCTCCTTGTTGCGGCGGGGTTGGCGTGGCTTGAGGTGAAGGAACAAATGTTACGTAAAGTAAAATGCCCGCAATTACCGCGAGGGTGAGCGAGCCGATCAGAACCCGTAAGTTCATCCGGCGTGGCGAGCCTTGACGGGCTTCGACCGTTGTCAAACTCTGCTTGGATTTTAGCATCATGGTCTCCTGACATAAGCGTAACGCTTAAGTGCGGAAGCGGGTTCCCTCGACACGATTGAGATCGCCCGGGCTGAACTCGAACGATTGCTGCGTGGATGGCAACTGGAACGCATATCGTGTTCGAGAGTTGGTGTAAGGCGATCAACCGTTACAGGAGACGACCCATGCCGTGCGCAAGCCATATCAAAGCCGCCGAAAATCATGAAGCGGCCGCGAAGGCCCATCACAACGCCGCTGATCTCCATAAAAAGGGCGATCATTTAGCCGCCCTCGAAAAGTCGACCGACGCAAAGTGCTGCTGCGGTACGGCGCAAAAATCGACGGACAACGCTCACGAAA
>JANMNH010000145.1:0-1616 GCA_031373745.1 Hyphomicrobium sp.
AGCCCGAGATCGCGCGCCATCTCGCCGCGGCCGACAAATTCCTCGTAGGGTTTTTCACCGCTGGTATCGAGCGATGTAAGTAACAGGGGATAGCTGCCGTTGCTTGCCGTGGCCGCGGTCATCCGGGCCGCCGCCTCGCTATCGACAATGTCCGGTGTCAGGCCGTGGGCCTTGAGAAATCCAACCGCGACGTCTTCGAGCCGCTTCAAATGCTGACGCGGGTCGAGTTTGGGAACGACAATTGTGTCAGCCGGCGCAGTGAGTGCCGCGACGGCGCAGATTTCGCCACTCTCGCTGGGGGAAACGAAGTAGCGCTCAGTTGCCCGCGGCGCCGCCAGAGGTTGGCGCTTCGCCAGACGGTGGATGAAGCTTTGCAGCAGGCTGCCATCGGAAAACGCGACATTGGCGAATCTGGCCGATGAAACCTTGCCATTGAAACTAGGCGTGCATCGGCGTGAGAAAATCAGATGTTCCATCACCCGCTTACTGGCGCCCATGAGGCTGACCGGGTTGGCGGCCTTGTCCGTGGACACGCAAAAATAGCGTCCGTCAAATCCACGTTCCGCCAGTTCACGCATCAGAAACCGGTTCTTGACGAGATTGGTATCGAGCATCTGAAGCAGCGAGGGCACGTCTTTTTCCGAGCGTACGTGCTTCAAGGCCGCAAAGTTCAGAACAAGATCATGATTTTCGGTGGTGTCAAGCGCCACCCGCATGATGGGCGAGCCGTAGTCGATCGGAAAGGTGCGAAAATCCCCACTGTTCATGCCCTTGGCGCGGCTGCGCAAGTGGCGTGTCAGTTCTGCAAGCGCATTCTCGTTCTGATCGACGACGTGCAGGCAGGCAGGTTCGAAAGCGGAAATAAAATCTGTGGTCGCCGATCCAATGGTTCCGGCACCGCCGACGATCAGAACGCGCTTTCCCTGCACTTCAGAACGCATCGTCTCGTACAGGGCCAACACATCGGCCTTGAAGAAGCTCTCGGCACGCGCCGTGGCGATTTGCGATAGCGACTGAATGTCGAGGTGAGTTCGCTTATCCGCCCAGTTCATGCTCAATTCAGTACCTTTTGTGTCCATTGGTTGGGGGCCGCGTCAGCTTTTTTGGGTATATCGTTGGTGTCGAGGCGAGGCAATTCAAATCGGGCATCGGCGTTAGGCTGCGCCAGGTCCACCCGTGCGGTGAAGGCGATGTTAAATCCACTGTCGCGGAGCAGGTCAATGGTGGCCGCATCATAATCTCCGTAGGGATAACAGAAACTGCGCACCGCCGGCGAAACACCGATCGTGTCAAGCAAGTTCCGGGCTCCGGCAATCTCGGCGGCTTTTTCTGCCTGGGATACGCGGCTCAACCAGACGTGACGGTCACCATGCCCGCCAAAATGCATGCCGCAATTGGCCATGACGCTGATCTGGTCGATGGTCATGTAGAGCTCTTCCGAGAACCCGATGGAATCCTGCGAGACGTAGCGCGCGAACAGCTTGCCGGCGATCTCGCTGCGAAGTGCGGAGGGCAGGGCGTACTGCAGCAGTCGCTTGACATAGTTGACCTCGGGGGGATCAAACCGGTTGGCAATCTCGTGTTGGCGGCGTAACTCGGCGGCGTCGATAATCTCG
>JANMNH010000093.1:0-61178 GCA_031373745.1 Hyphomicrobium sp.
TGGGAACCGGTTCCCTCAAAGCAACCGGTATTTATTTCGACCGCCGGCCGCAAGGAATTGCTTATCGATCTCGATCCTATAAAGAATCTCGTCAAGGCCGGGCAAACTTATAAAGTCATTTTCGAGTATCAGGATTGGATCTCGCGCAAGATGCACAATTCGAGTGGGTCGAACGCCGTGAACGTAGGGCGTGCGGAAACATCTATTAGAATTTTCTGAGTGTAGGGATGCGAATGTTATGAGTTGGAAGCTGCCGGCAATCGTGGTGATGGCGTTCTTCGCATATTTGGGTCCGGTATACGCTCATAGCAGCGGCAAGGGCGTCCTGGTGGAAGAGGAGCATAAAGTTACACCATCGAAGGACGACGGCTATGCCGTGAAACCGCCCGAGCCCGAAACGCTTGGCGGCGATTATGAACTCAACGACACCGCCGGCGCGGCCGTCACCAACACCACATTCAAAGGTAAGTGGGTTCTGATTTACTTCGGTTACCCAAGTTGCCGGGAAGCGTGTCCGCTTGCGCTGGAGAACATGACCCAGGCACTCATCCAGCTCGGCGCCGAAGCGGACAACGTGCAGCCGCTCTTCATCGATTTTTCCATGGAAAAGCCCGATCCAAAAGGCGTGCAGCAATTTGTTTCGAACTTTCATCCCAAGCTCAAGGGGCTCGTCGGCTCGCGCGCGCAGATTTTCACACTCGTGCGCCTGTTCAGTGTGCGACGGGACTATGGGAATTCGGCTTATAGTGGAAAAGAAACAGGGCCGCGCATCGATCACACGACGTATTTTTATCTCGTCGATCCGAGCGGCGTGACGCGAACCTATTTCTACCATACGTTGGCGCCGGAGAAGATGGCCGCCCTGTTGCGCGAACAGATGGCGCGCACGCAGAAGGATGCCGGGGCCCCTCAACCCGCCGTCAAGTGATCAAGGTTCGGTTGCGTTAGGCCGGCTCGCGGCAACAGGGTAGAGTTCGAGCTTGATGCTTGCCGCTTCGGCCGAAAGCGTGACGGCCGACGCCGCAATTGCAGATATGCGCCAGCCGTCGATTTCATCGCCAATTTGCAGCCAGGATGCGGCAGGCGTGACCGCCGATTTCACGAGCGCCCGATCCTGCCCGTCGCCGTCGCGCACAACGCCCAAAAGTTTTAGACCTTGAGGAGGCTCGATCCCTGGAGCGGCGGGCGGCGCTTCGACGGTCTCTTCGACAACGGGCGGCGGTGCTTCGGGAGCGGCAACGAAGGGTTTTCGGCCGGCCCGGAACAGAGGGCGGGCAAGCGTCTCCGTGTAGTTGCCCTGTTCCCGGGATCGTTGCGCAGTGCCCGCGATGCCACCGCCGTTTTCGAGGTTAGGGCGCGCGGCACGATCAAGCGCGATTGGGCGAATATCTACGGGTGTCGTCAAGATTTGCCAATTCAATGCGCCCAGTGCTGCAATCGAGCCAAGCAAACCGAGATTGCGCAAGATGGGCCAGGAGCGCGAGGGTTGTCCGTTTGCCATTGGCGCTAGCCTTTCCCGGTTCCGGTCGCGCCGAATACCTCGATATTGATGTCGAGCGGAGCTTCCGTCTTAGGATCGGTACTGCCGGGGGCGGCGGCAACACGAAGCGCCTCGATGACGAGGATGGGCTCGCTCTCTTCAATGGCGAGAAGTATTTTTTGCAGTTGCGCAAGAGTGGCCTGAAATTGCGCCTGCACCCCAACGAGGCGCACGCCCTCGGCGTCGCGCGCGGGCAAGGCTCTCGTGCTTTTCAAGCGCAAGCCGAGTGCCGTCACGATTTTTGTCAGTTCCGTTTGGAGTTCTGCGGTGCGCAATGGGTCGCTGTCGCCTTTGAGCGTTAGCTTGCCAATGTCGATCGATTTCGATTTCTGCTGAAGTGCGCTGGCTTCACCGGCCATATTCTCCGCAGAAGCGAGCCGGCCGAGAACTTCGCGGTGCTCGAGAGTCTTGGCGTTTTGGTCGCGTATCGTATTGACGAGCGGGGTCCAGACGAAGCCCCACAGGCCGATGCAAAGCGCCACGGCAAGAGAGATGGCGGCGAGCTGACGGACCGGCTTTGAAATACGTTCCGTCATGGCGCGGTCTCCGATTGAAGCTTGGCGTTCGGAGCGGCAGCGAGGCGGGCTTCAATTCTGAATTGTTCCTTATTGGCATTCGTATCGAAAAGAATGGGCGCGGCCATGGCGGCGCCGTCGAATAAATCCGACTTCTCGATTAACGGAATGAGTGCCGCTGCCGATTGGGATAATCCCGTGATCGACACCTTGCCCGCGTCGATCCGGAAGTCGGTGACAAAGGTTGTGTCCGGCAACAGCTGTGTCAATTCTTCAAGTATTTCGGGTGCCGGGATGCGGCGCTTCTTAAGATTTTTCAGGGCCGCCGCGCCTTTGAAAACCGCTTCTGCTTGATCGACGGATTGGCGGATGGATTGCGCGCGCACTTTGGCGCCGGCGATTTTTGTTTCAAGTGCTTCGATGGCCGAGTTGCCGCGTTGGATTGCTAAACCTGCCGCCGAACCGGCAAGCACGAGTGCAGTCAGAGCCATAAGCTTGGCAAGAGTTTGCGGCGTGTGCGGCGCGGCGTTTGTTGCGTGCGGCGTCGAGAGAAAATCGATTTTGAGCGGCGTCTTCCCGCTGTCGTCCCAGCAATCGGCAAACGCAACGTCCAAGCCTTGAGCGCGCAGTACCTGCCGGGCTTCGTCGATGCGCTCGCGTTTGACGATGAATTGACGCACGGCAATCTTGCCTTTGGGCGGCGGAGGCGCGCCGCGATCTTCGAAGAAGGCTGTGTAGACATCTTTGTGCTTGAAGGGCGTTGCGCGTTCGAGGTCGAGTTCAAGGATACGCGCCACATCGGCACGGGCGGTCTCCGGGAGTTCTATGCGCCGCTCGAAGCAGGCCGATTTTGCAATGCGCAGCCCCAACGGAACGGCGCGGCGGCGCGCTGTCAGGCGCTGAATAATTTTGAGTGCCGCTGTATCGAGTTCGGCGCTTGGCGACTCTGGTCCAAGCGCTTTCAGACTTTGGTCTGTTTCATCGAGCCAGCGCACGCAGGCGCCACCAAGCGCCACAACGATGCGGCGCTTGGGGTGCACGAATCCGGCGCGCTTCGGGCGCACGAAAATGCCGCGCAGTTCGCGGCCCCACCAGGCGAAAAAGCCGTTTCTTTGGCTGTGAACCGGCAGGTTTTGAGTTGCGATTAAAGTCGGCATGGGTGGTGCGCTGGCTCATTAAGGTCAACACGCAGCTTGTCCCGAAGGGACGGCAAACGGTTATATGATTATAGCGCACTTTCTAGGATTTCGATAATATGACATCGCAGTCTCATGAGTTTTAGTTAGCAGGTTTGAGATGACGGGTTCAGGTGCGGCGAAGCTGACACACGGCGTTGACTTGAGAAGCGATGATTTCGTGCGCCGCTTCACAAGCCTGCTCGTCGATCAAGGCGCGATAGATGAACTCGCCGCCCGCCGCGCCGAGCGTGCGCAAAAGCAATCGGGCGAGCGTTTCGATCTCGTTCTTTCGCGTTTGGGTCTCGTCTCGGACGCAGAGCTTACGCGATTTATCGCGCAGTTCTTTGGCTTGCCCCTCGCGAGCGCAGATAGCTTTCCGCAGGTGCCGCTATTCGCAGGGCAGGTCGATACGGCGTTTCTGAAAGCTAACGCACTGCTTCCTGTTTTTGCTGGGCCCGATGGGGTGACGGTTGCGATCGCAGATCCAATGGCGGGCGACGCGGTTGCAGCCTTCTCCTATTTAATCGGCCAGCCCGCGATCATACAACTCGCCGTCCGCAAGGATATCGAACGCGCGATCGGCCGGCTGTATGACGACGCAGCGGTGAAATCGGATCCGGGCGTTGCGGGCGCCAAACAAGATACGGCACAAGATTCGGCACATGACGACGATGTGCGCCAGCTTGCCGATCTCGGCAGCGAAGCCCCGGTTATCCGGCTTGTCAACGATCTGATCACGCGGGCGGCGGAGATGCAGGCCTCCGACATCCATTTCGAGCCGCGCGAAGATTGCCTTGTCGTGAGATTCCGGATCGATGGCATGTTGCAGACTGTCGAACAGTTGCCGCCGGGTTTGCGTCCGGCCGTCACATCGCGCGTAAAAATCATGGCGCGGCTCAATATTGCCGAGCAGCGCTTGCCGCAGGACGGACGCATCAAGACAACGGTGCGAGGGCGCGAACTCGATCTTCGCGTCTCGACCATGCCGACATTGCGGGGCGAAAGCGTAGTCCTGCGCCTGCTGGACCGGTCGAGCGTTGCACTCGATTTCGCGGCGCTTGGTTTCGATCCGTCCGCACGGAAAGGTTTGGACGCCCTGCTCAAAGAGCCGAACGGCATTATTCTTGTTACCGGGCCGACGGGAAGCGGCAAAACGACGACGCTTTATGCCGCTCTTGAGGCCTTGAACGATCCGGGGCGCAAGATATTCACGGTTGAAGATCCGATCGAATATCAAATGACCGGCATCAACCAGATCCAGGTGCAACCGAAGATCGGGTTGACGTTTGCCTCGGCGTTACGATCGATCCTGCGTCAGGACCCGGACGTCATTTTGGTTGGCGAAATGCGCGATCTTGAAACGGCGGAAATAGCGATTCAAGCATCCCTGACCGGGCATCTCGTTTTGTCAACCGTGCATACCAATAGCGCGGCGGCGACGATCACGCGGCTTGTCGATATGGGCGTTGAAGAATATCTTTTGGCCTCGAGCCTTAAGGGCATTCTGGCGCAACGCCTCGTGCGGCGCGTATGCGGCGCTTGCGCGGCACCGGTCGATGAGGGGTCGCTTCTTGCCGAACGGGTGCGTGCTTTGGCGAAGGGACTGGCGCAAACGGCGGGGGCGGCCGGTACATCTCAAATGCGCACGGCCGCCGGGTGCAGCGCGTGCCGCAACACGGGTTACGCTGGCCGCACCACAATCGGCGAATTGATGCTTATCAACGAGGGCATACGCCGCGCCATTCTTGGCCGGGCAAGTGAATCCGCGCTGAACGAAGCGGCCGCCGCCCAGGGCATGACGGGGATGTTCGAGAACGGTCTGGCGAAAGTGCTTGCTGGCGAGACGACACTGGATGACGTGATGCGGGCGGTTAGGATCGATTAATGCCGCGCTTTAGTTATAAGGCCTACGATCAGTCGGGCAAGCTGCTCACCGGCGCGCTCGAAATGGCGACGCGTGACGCAGCCTTGCAGCTCTTGTCGGCACGCGGTCAGCTGGCCGTTGAAGTCGTCCAATCTGGAGAAGCCGGGCCGCAGGCCTGGTGGCAGCGCGAAGTGTTCTTGCCGAAAGGGCTCAGTGATGAGGAGCGCCTGACCTTCACACGGGAACTCGCGACCCTGGTTAAGGCCGAATTGCCACTGGACGAAGCACTCGGCGTCGTCGTTTTGATGCCGGGGCTGAGTTCCCGCGCCCGCGCTCTCACGGGCCGGATTCTGGATCGTGTCCGCGAGGGGCAATCGTTGTCGCAAGGGCTCGCAGGGGAGGGAGAGGCATTTCCCGAATTCTATTGGCGGCTGGTGCGCGCTGGCGAAGCGGGCGGATCGCTCGGCGACGTCTTGGGAGAACTCAGCACGCTTCTTGAACGGGCTTCGGAAATGCGCAGCCGGGTGGCGTCCGCGATGCTCTACCCCTTGCTGCTCATGGTTGCGGCAGTTGCGGCCGTTATCGTCATTATGCTGGTACTGTTGCCGGCTGTGATGCCGCTCTTTGCCGAAGCCGGAGCCGATCCGCCCATTGTTCTGCGCCTCATGTCGTCGGTGCAGGCGGCGGTGACGGAGCATTGGCAGGTAACCGCGGCGGTGCTTGGTGCTCTTGCATTTGCAGCGCTGGTTTTGCGCCATGACGCTGGATTTCTAACCGCGCGCGACCGGTTGCTTCTGCGGCTGCCGCTCGCCGGCCGCATAACCTCCCTGCGCGAGACGGGACGGTTCTGCCGCACGATGTCCGCATTGCTGAAAAACGGCGTACCGCTGTTGGATGCCTTGCGCAGCACGGCGGGAGTTTTGACGAACGGAGTATTTTCAAGGGCAACGGGCGCGCTCGCAGGGGCGGTGGCGGAAGGCGCGACGCTCTCGCACCAGATGCAGGCGTCGAAGCTTTTCTCCGAGCTTTCGGTTCGTCTGGCGGCTGTCGGGGAAAAGACCGGGCAACTCGACGGCATGCTGGCTCGGGCGGCCACAATCCACGAGGCGATGCTCGAGCGGGACATCGATCGCCTCACGCGGCTCATCGGCCCGGTGTTGACACTCGTTGTCGGCCTTTTCACGGGCGGCCTGATTCTGTCCGTGATGCAGGCGATCCTTAGTATCAACGATTTGGCGCTCCGATGACGACGCGGCGGTTATTGCAAAACGAAACTCGCGACGAGGGCTTTTCCCTCCTCGAACTCATCGTCGTGCTGGCGATGGTGGCTGCGATTACAGCTTTGTCGCTGCCGAATTTATGGAGAAAACCGGCCGATATCGCATTGCGCACGACCGCGCTCGACATGGCAGCAATGATGCGCGCAACGCGGGCGGACGCGGTTCGCCGCAACAACGAGCGCGCTTTTCTGATCGATCCCGCGCAGCGCACGTATTGGACGGATGCTCAACCTGCGCCACGCGCCATCCCTGCCGCGCTTGGCATCGACGCGGAATTTTCAGCGCGCACGCGCGAGACGGCTTTATCCGGCCGCTACGCGTTCTTTGCAGACGGCACGTCGAGCGGCGGCAAAATCGTTCTGCGAGAAGGTGCTGCGACCGCGACGATCTCTATCGATGGTCTGACAGGCAACGCCGAGGTCCAATGGACGCGCTAAATGCGGATAGTGGGCGTGACGGCGGCTTCACGCTGATTGAAGTCCTGGTCAGCTTCGCGATACTCGTCGCGGCCGTGAGTGTGCTGCAAAGCGGATTCGGCGGCGGTTGGCGCGGCGTACGTGCGGCCAATATGGAAACGGAAGCGCTTGAGATCGCCAAAGCGAAGCTCGCAACCATTGGAATTGAGACGGCATTAGAAGCGGGTGTTGCGGAAGGCGATGCCGGCGGGGGCTTTACTTGGACGTCGATAACGGAGCCGCAAGGTGCGCCGCCCTCCGATGACGCAAACAAGGGTCCGCGCGGCTTTTGGACGACGGTACAGGTGCGTTGGAACGACGGACGTGCGCGCGACGGGCGCCAGATCAGCTTGACGACGCTCAAGATCCAACGGCCCGCGAAGGTAGATCCATAATGCCGTGCGCTCGATCCAAGAACAGCGGCGTCGACAGTGAACACGGTTTCACGCTTATAGAGACGATTGTGTCGATCATGCTGCTGGCTTTGGTCGTGGCCTTTTTGCCCGGGCTATTACAACTTGGCACGCGTGCAATGCAGTCGCGTGCAGAGTTAGACGCGATCTCGGCCGCGGGGCCGGCGCGCCAGTTCATCGCCCAGCAACTCTCGAGCGCCGCGTCGGTCTTGCAACGGGGTTCGGAAGGCCGGCTACAACCCGCATTTGACGGCCGCCGGGACGAATTGGATTTCGTTGCCCCAGCGTCACTCGGGGCCCAGCAAACGGGAATGCAACACTATAGAATTGGGCTTGTAACGAGTGGCGACGGATCCGCAGCGTCGCGACGCTCGCTCTCGGTTGCCATACGTCCGTACGCACTTCAAGGCGCGACACAGGCGACGAGTTCCGTTTTGCTGCGCGATGTTACAAAGCTTTCTTTCCGGTATTTCGGACGGCGCAGCGGAGAGGACGGGCCCCGCTGGCACGATGAATGGAACAGCGAGAACGCTCTCCCGCAGTTGGTCGAAATGCAGGTTGGGTTCCTAAGCCCACAACCCGCTGCAGAGCGCCCGCTTATTGTTGTGTTAAGGCTCGCGCCTGTAAATTAGGTTTGCACATATGACATCACCAGCTCACAAGATCCTGATCTTCTCCTGTGCCGCTCGGCGCGTTGTCTTGGCCGTACGAGAAAATTTCGTAAGGCGCATGCTGTCCGGGCGAGCGGTAATTGTAGGGGCGTCCCCAGGGATCGATGAGGCCGTTTGCATTCTTTAAGTACGGCCCGCGCCAGCGCGCAGCGCCCTGGGGCGCTGCGATGAGTGCGCCAAGTCCAACCTCTGTGCCCGGAGCGGCGCCCATATCGAGCGCGTAGAGTTCAACCGCTGTCGAAATCGAGGCGATTTGCGCTTTAGCAGTTTCGGTGCGCGCCTTGCCCATGTAGCGCAGAACGCTAGGGCCGGCGACGGCCGCTAGGAGTGCCAGGATGCCGAGCACCACCAGCAACTCAAGCAAGGTGAAGCCCGCACTTGAATTGGCATGCAAACGAGAAGCGGCACGCGCGGACTGGCGAATGTAACCGGTTGGTCGAGCCTGCATGAAGCGCACAATCCTATTTGTAAAATGAGAGTTGCTCTACTCTGCCCCGGATCGCCTGCTGCGGCAAGCGTCGCACTCCTCCAGCGTTAGCGCAGTGCCGATCTGCGATTAAGGGCTATGTTGCGCCAATCCAGGCCATCCAAAACCCGAAAGCTAGAAACGGCCCAAAGGCAATGCGCGTCTCTTTGGTTAGCGCGCCGCCGCGTAAAGCTGCAACGGCAACAGCGGCCAGGGCCGAGGCCGTCGCCCAGAGCAGGACTTGGCTAAGGGGCTCGGCGCCAAGCCAGCTGCCGGCTGCCGCAAAGAGTTTTGCGTCTCCAAGTCCCATACCCTGGCGGCCGCGCAGGCGCCGATAGATCATGTCAATTCCAACAATCAAGGCGAAGGCGCCGGCCGCCGCAAGGGCGCGCTCTAACAAAGTAGCGCTATCTGCGAGGATCCACGACAAAGCGAGCCCGCCGGCAGTCAATGGCATTGTGAGGGTATCGGGCATCCTGAACGTAGCGAGGTCGATGGCACTCAGTCGCGCGAGCGTTAATGCGAGAATTGCCGCGCAGACGAGCCAAGCCGCCGGCCGTCCACTTATGGCCGAAGCAGCCAACCCAATCGCTATATAAAGAAGCAGGAAAGCGGCTGTTGAAAGGGCAATACGCGTCGCGGAACCGACAGCTAGACGATGCTCCGAAATCTCAGTTTCGAGCGGCTCGGGTTTTGTGCCGGGTGTTACCACGGTGCCGGACCACGCGTAGCACGCCTAACCCGGCTATAGGGCCGACGGTTAATAGTGCTGCGCCCTTCGTCCAACAGATAACCGTCAATCCAAGCCCCTTGCGGCAACGCGATCTCCTCGCGCTTTTGACAATAACGCCGTCCGTTGACCTCCCAATAGCAATAGTTCCCGCAAAACTGACGTCCCCGGTCCCAGTAACAACCGACGGCTTCGCCAGGTTTGACATTGTGAAAGATGGCGGCCCGGGCCGGCCGCGGGTGGTCGGACGCGACCGCCGGGGCGGCGGCAAGCAAGGGGAGGAGTGCCAAAACGCCCGTAAATTTCCGCATGATATTGGTTTCCTTGGCGCTTTAAGACCGACTCGCAACGCAATTATAATGCCCCCAGTGCGAAGCACCAAAAGCAAATTTGAGACAGTTCTAAGGGTCGCATACCGTTCAAAGCTTGACGCCGTTCCCGGCCGGTCTTGGTGTCCCGAGCCCGTCACTTTTCAGACCAAGGTCTGATGGTTCTCAGACTTAAAGTTATCTCGAGTTAGGGTCAAAAGTATCTTGTGTTCGTTGGACCGTAGGATAACGATAGGGTTGCTGGACGGATGCGTGCGCTTTAATTTCAGCGCGAAGTGCCGTTGGCTGAATTTGTAAGCCGGATTTTTCAAGCGTCGTAGGGCGTGACAGTGAATATTTGGTTCTGTCAATCGTTTGGAATTGCCGCGCCTGTTTTGGGCGTGCCCCTCGCGTCACATGTTGTGCGTGGTGTGACGCGCGAATATTTGGTCGACACGATGCCGATTGTCCCATGCGTTGCAGGTGGGGGCCGATCACATGGCAAATGACATTATTGGTCCTGGCGAATTCACCGGCGTTGGCATCGATGCGCCCGGCACTTCGGCTAATGAATCATCAGTTGAAGCCACCGCGTGGATAGCGCCTGACAAAGACGCCCCTCCAGGATGCGGGCGCATCATGCTGACGCGGAGCGGCGCAGCAACCGGCGAGACCGATCCGGTTGCGACGGTGCCTTCGAGTTTTTCGTACCTCAAGAAAATGTTCGGCGTCTTAGCGCCGGATAGCCCGCAAGTCAGCGGAAACATTGCGATCAAGACAAAGTCTGCGGCCAACGACAACGTTATCTGGGTCGGCGACGAAAACGATAACGGAGATAGTGGCGTTTACGGCAGCGACGTCGATGCTGCGACACTCCCAGACGGAAGCTCCGTCGTTGCCTGGATTGGACCTGATAGGGTCGTCCATGCGAAATATTATCCGGCCGAAGGCGACGGAAAGGGCGCGAGCGACGAGGACATCGCAGCGCGCGCGGAGCATACGGGTCAAATCAACGACTTGCTTGCCGATCTTGGCGGAGCTGGTCAGCGCGCCGGAAACGCGGATGGGCGCGTAAAGGTCACCGCTTATGGACAAGGCGGCGTCGCAGCGCTTTGGATCGCCGATTTTGGCTTCACGGCTGCCCTCATGGGCAAGCTTTACATGATGCAACAAGACCCGGGCGGCGGCACCGAAGCGGATAGTCAATCTGCTCAGTCGGCGTCTTGGACTATCAAAGACATCTCACCCGTCGCGGTGCCGCGCCACGCATCCGATATTGCGATCAACATTTCTGAAGATGGCCAGATCTCGGTCAGCTATCGGTCTGAACCGGGCGATGGCGGGTCGATGTTTTCGGTTCCGGTCGGAGATGCGATTGCGCGCGGGGACTCAGGCGACGATGAATTAAGCGGTTCGGACGCAGGCGACTTGCTGGCGCCAGGGCCGGAAGCTTCGGGTTTTCAAGCGCCGCATGGAAGCTCTGCGCCTGTAAAATTGCAAAACGCCGCTGCCAGCGACGGTGACGAGAAAGATGCGGCGGCTGGGCAAGACGCTGCCGGTCCGGCAGGCGATGGGCAAGGTACTGCGGACGAACAAACCGGTGGCGGCATTGACGCCTCGCTCGTTCCCATTTTGCCGGACGTTACCGGTGAAGTGGAACTCGGCGGCACGCCGGTTACAGTTGCCGGCGGTGCGGGCGATACGGTGCAACAATCGCAGCCGCAGGTGGTCGTTGCCGGAAACGGTAACCCCGTTGTATTACATGTCGAACCTGGTGCGGAAAATGGCACGGCTGTCATCAAAATTACTCCCCTCGGCAGCGATGGGCACCCAATCGTGGATGCAAACGGCAATCCGGCCGTAACGATTGTGTCGGATCACGCCGTTGTAGCCGACGAAGAAAAGCCCTATCTCGAACTCGATCCGACAATCGCGGCCGTCGGCGAGGGCGTAGGCGTTGCGTTCGTCACAGAATCGGGAGAAGGCGAGCAGAGCGTTTATCAGCTCAACGTTCAGGTCTTCGACGGACAAGGCGGCGCGATATGCGATACGCCGGCCGTTGTGGCTTTGGCTGGCGACCATGAAACGACCTATTCCGATTTCGACGTAGGCGGCATTGGCGGCGGGGGACCTTCACAGGACGATGACGCAGGAGGCTCGTCGGGATCGCATGACGGCGGCCAAGATAGCAGCGCCGGCGTTCAGGTTGCCGTTGTCTGGGTGGAAAACGCCAACGAGAGCGGATACGGCACCATCATGGGCCAGCGCTTCGGCGTCGCTGAAAGCGACGATGATAGTGCAAGCAGCGACAGCAATTCGGGCCATTCTGGCGATGCCGGCAGCGGATTTGTACTCGTTGCGCTCGGCCGGGACGGATCTGGCGATACAGGCGGCGGTGACGGCGACGCAGCTTTCAATATGCCTTCCGGAGACACTGGCGAAGTTATTGGCCGCGCCCCGCAAGTATCGGGTTGCGGCGACAAGGGCATTGCGGTCGCCTGGGTGCAGGAAACAAGCGCGGGCAGCGGCGTTGAAGTAATTGAAGGTGCCGTTCTTCAAGCGAGCAACGGTAGTTCTTTGCTTGCCATCAATCTCACAGGTTTGATTGGCAATGGCATCGTGCATGGTACCGAACCGGCACTGCTGACCGACGGCAATGGCGATATCGTTATTGGCTGGATTCAAGCCGGCGGCGGCGGGCAGTATGAAGCAGCCGTCGCGGTTTATCGCGCCCTCGCGACGGGCGGCTGGACCGTGCCGGACGCGGCGCATGTTTTGCGAACTTTCGACTCGGTGCCGCAGAACTTGGATTTCGGGCTGCAAGGCGGCGGCGATCCCACGATTTTGTTGAGTTGGAGCAATGATCGCGGGCGCGTAAGTGGCGCATACTTCGATCTCGACGGGACCCAGGAAGGCAATGTTTTCCGCATTCGCGGCGATAATGACAGCTTGGGCGCCAACGATGGCGACCTGAGCGTTGCCGGGCTTTCCGATGGCCATATCGTCGTTGTTTATACGCTAACGGACGGCCACGATACCGACATCGGCGCGTTGATCGTGCAGACGGCGCCGGGCAGCATGAGCGAGCCGAGCGGCGCGAGCGTTGAGTATAGCGCGAGCGACTTGATCGTTTCTGCTCCGGCTCCGAGCGATCTAGATGCAAGCAGCGGATCATCCTCGGTTGCCACGATCGTTACAACGCCATCGCAAGCGGATGGCGATAACTACGGAAGCAACTCTGGCAGCGGCAGCAACTCTGGCATCAGTCGGGAATCCGGAACCGCAACGGGCTTAGTCGTCGCCGATTTGGACAGCGATCTGATTCGGGTGTTCGAGAGTGTCGAGAGCTATAATTCTAAACTATCCGGCAGCAACAGGGGATCTCAGCCTTCGAATTCCGGTTCCAGCTCGACGGATTCCAGATCAGGCAGCGGCAACCATGCCTCTCAGGTTGATGATCATCGTGACGACGACCAACTTGATGATCGAAGCGCCAGCGATTCTTCGGGAAGCGGCGCTTCTGGCAGCGGCAAAGACGGCGGCTACGACAACCTCGCGTTCTCCGTAGGATACGGAAACGACGTTGAGGATTACTACGAAGACGACCACGTGTTTGACGTCGCCGAACCGGTGGCGGACATGTTCGACGCGCTGCAATTTGCAAATGCGCTGCACGACAACGGCAACGGCGAAGTTCTTGTCTTTGACGCGTCGAATCTCGTCGTCATCCGCGACTTCGAAACTCTTTAACATCAATGGGGCGTTTTGAAATGAGACGGCACGAAAAATGCAACTGGATCCAAAGGCACCCGTTAACATTAAGGGTTCGCTGGCGGATTGAGTGATTAAGGTCGGGGTAAGTCGAGGCCATTTCGAGATAGAGTTTTTACTAGTAATAAGGCGGGCGTTATGGCGGTAAAAGGCAAAATTGGGGAAGTCCGGGCGGCGATGGGATCGCTGGGCCCCCTCATTCCGACGGTTGGATTAATCTCCTGCGTCGTCAACATCCTGGCTCTCACAGGCTCGTTCTACATGCTCCAGGTCTATGACCGGGTGCTCTCGAGCCGCAGCATCCCGACGCTCATAGCGCTCTCGGCATTGGCCATCGGGCTTTACATTTTCCAAGGCGCGCTTGAGGTTATTCGCGGACAGATTTTCGTCCGGCTGGCGAGCCGCGTCGATCGGCAGTTGTCGGCGAAGGCGCACGACGCCGTTCTACGCCTGCCGCTTTACGGTGGATCGCGCTCGGAAGCGCTGCAGCCGATGCGCGACGTAGACACCGTTCGTTCGTTCATGGCGGGCGCCGGACCCGTTGCCCTCTTCGATGTGCCATGGATGCCGCTCTACATCGGCTTTGTGTTTCTGCTCCATCCGATTCTCGGATTGGTGACGTGCGCGGGCGCCCTTGTCATGTTTGCTTTGACGATGGCCAGCGAACGTATGGTGAAAAAACCTGCGGCTGACGCAAACATTGCAGCATCCGAACGGCTGGGAATTGCCCAGGCCTGCGAGCGCAACGCCGAAGTTGTGCGGGCGATGGGCTTTGGTAACCGCTTGCAGCGCCGCTTCATTGCAGCGAACGAGCGCCACCTCGCGGCCAATGAAAGGCTGAGCGATGTCGGCGGCGGCATTTCGGTCGTATCTAAAGTCTTCCGCATGCTCTTGCAGTCGGCGCTGCTCGGCGCCGGCGCCTATCTGACCATTCAGGGGGCAATGTCGGCCGGTGCTATCATCGCGGTTTCGATTGCCGCGTCGCGCGCTTTGGCACCCATCGAAACGGCGATCGCGAACTGGAAAGGTTTCGTTGCGTCGCGGCAGGCGGCGGAGCGCTTGAACAAAGTGTTCTCGGCACTTCCCGCGGAACAAGATCCCCTTGATCTGCCCAAGCCGCACAAAGCACTCAACCTTGAGGGCGTGGCGGTTCTCATTCCGGGCAGTCAGCGCTTCGTGTTGAACTCGATCACGATGGAGGTTGCGGCCGGACAGGCGCTTGCAATCATCGGTCCGAGTGCTGCCGGCAAGTCGTCTCTCGCACGTGCAATGGTCGGCATTTGGCCTCTAGCGCGCGGGTCCATTCGTCTCGACGGCGCAAGCCTCGATCGCTGGTCCAATGCCAACCTCGGCATGCATATCGGCTATATGCCGCAGGAAGTCGATCTGTTCGAAGGCACGATTACAGAGAACATTTCGCGCTTTGAAGAGAATGGCGATAGTGCCGCTATTCTGGAGGCGGCGCGCGCGGCTGACGTGCACGAGATGATATTGCGGCTGCCGAATGGATACGAGACGCGTATTGGCGACCGCGGGACCTCGCTATCGGCCGGGCAGCGTCAACGGGTCGGTCTTGCGCGCGCGATGTATCGCAATCCGTTCCTGGTCATCTTGGACGAGCCCAACTCAAATCTTGATGCAGACGGCGACGCTGCGCTCATGAGGGCAATTCTTTCGGTCAAGCAGCGCAACGGCATTGCCATCGTCGTGTCGCACAGGCCGACGGTGCTCCAAGCTGTGGATCTGGTTGCCGTGGTTGGCAATGGTCAGCTAACGGCGTTTGGGCCGCGCGACGAGATCATCCGCAAGGCGACCAAGCAGGCGCAAAACGTGCAGCCCATCAGCAATCAGGGAGGCGGCAAGATCGCGTGACGGCGGCGGCAGCCGCTTCCGTCACCATGCCCTTTGGGCGGACGATTATTTTTGCTGAGCTAGGATCGAGATGACGGCCGAGGCACCAAAACTGGAATCTCATATGCGCCGCCGCCTGCTAATGGGCGTCGCGATCACGGTGCTGCTGGTTGGCGGGCTCGGGGGATGGGGCGCGGTCGCTTCGATCTCGAGCGCCGTTATTGCGCCGGGCCTCATCGTCGTTGACGGCCATGGCAAGAAAGTGCAGCACCCGACCGGCGGCGTGATTGGCGAGATTTTGGTTAAAGGCGGCTCAAAGGTCGAGGCAGGGGAGGTCGTTATCCGGCTGGACCCGACGCAAACCCGGGCGGCACTTGGCGTCGTCACGTCGCAACAAGTTCAGCTTGAAGGACGCCGGGCCCGTCTCGCGGCCGAGCGCGACCAAGCCAAGAACGTCATCTTCTCCAAGGGGTATATTGAAAGTGCACCCGAGGCGGCAGAAATTGCCGAGAGCGAACAACGCCTCTATGCAGCCCGGATCTCCGCCAAAGACGGCCAAAAAGCTCAGTTAGCCGAGCGCATCGGCCAGTTCCGCAAGGAAATCGATGGATTGCAGTCTCAGCTTACCGCGAAAGCGACAGAGGTGAAACTCGTTACCGAAGAGTTCGAGCGCGTCAACGAAATGCACATGAAAGGCCTCACGCCGGTGACGCGGGTGCTGTCGGCCGAACGCGACGTGACGCGGCTGCAGGGCGAACAAGGTGCTCTGGTATCCAATATTGCCCGCGCCAAGGGGCAAATCAGCGAAACGGAAGTCCAGATCATTTCGCTCGACCAGACAATGCAGTCGGAATCCATGAAAGAATTGCGCGAAGTCGAGGCGCGGCTCGCGGAATTGGCGGAACGGCGTAATGCCGCTCAGGATCAGCTCGATCGGATCGATATCAAGGCGCCGCGTTCGGGCGTCGTGCACGAGCTGCAGGTCCACACCGTTGGCGGCGTCATTCAGCCCGCCGAGACGCTTATGACCATTATTCCGAGCGACGACAAACTAGCGGTTGAGGTGCGCATCGCGCCAACCGATATCGATCAAGTGACAATCGGGCAAAAGGCGACATTGCGGTTTTCGGCCTTCAATCAGCGCACGACCCCCGAATTCATCGGCGAAGTGCAGCAGATTGCCGGCGATTTGACCAAAGAACCGCAAACCGGCGTGTCCTATTACGTGGCGCGAATTGCCATTTCGGACGAACATCAAGATGACGTTCGCGCATTGAAACTGGTGCCCGGCATGCCGGTCGAAACCTTCGTCGAGACGGGCAGCCGGACGGCAATTTCGTATCTCTTCAAGCCGTTCAGCGACCAGATCGCGCGGGCCTTCCGCGAGGAATGAACGGCCGGACTTTTGGGGAAATCGAGATATGGCATGGGCTTGTTCAGGCTGGCCGAATTGCCTGCTTGCAACAGAAAATATTTTCTCTTCAGCGTGCTTAAAATCTGCCTCTAATTGAATTGAATTCGCCGTTATCTACAGCTATATTCGCGTATTGATTTTGTAATCTTTCGACTTTGGTGCGGGCTAAAGTTATGGCGTACACAGCCTTAAAGCCGGTAATTGAAGAGGCCGCTGTCGTTGCGGCCGCTGCCCAGCCGGGGGCGGACAATCGCAACGCTCAGCCAGCTGGAGGTCCGGTTCACAACGGGCGCGAGGCCAAGAATGCGTGGCGGGCACCGGAGAGTTATTTCGAACGCCGCATGTTTACGGACGGCGTCATGTCGATGCCCGATGGAACAGACGTGCCATATTGGGGGTTCGAAGATCCCGTCACGGCGCCGGGCCGGAAAACATTTCCTTCGCCTGTTATTCGCATGCGTGAAGGAGAAATCGCTCACGTCAAACTGGAGACTGTTTGTGACGCGGCATCGCTAGCGCCGCACGGGCGCGCAGGCATTCACGCAGGCATTCACAACGGCGGCAAGGGAAATGGCGGCACGGGACGCGATTGGAATTCGAAGTCCACCGGTCCGTTGGCTGTGCAAAAACGCGAAAGCTACATCTATCAGTGGCAGCCCAAACAGGCGGGGACTTGGCTTTATCAGAGTCACTTGAGTTCTGCGGCCCACTTTGAAATGGGGCTTTTCGGATTGTTGATCGTAGATCCCGAACCCGAGGCCGATGGGTTGCAGCGCGCCTACCGGGGCGGGCCGGCCTATGACGTCGAACGTTGCTGGGTACTCGACGACGTCGATCCGGACTGGCACACGGGCGCCGGTTTAAATTCACAAGTCGCCGGCGCAGATCGCGAACGGCCGTTCGTACCCAAGTATTTTCTCGTCAATGGCGTGCCGAACACCGAAGCACTTCACGACGAGCGCGTGGCGATTGACGCCAAAGCAGGTGACAAAGTTCTCATCCGGCTGCTCAACGCCAGCTTCTCGCTGGTGCGCGTCAAAATCGAAGGGATCCAGGGGCAGATTATTGCGGTCGATGGAAAAGCTCTGGCGAGTGCCGAGCATCCTTGGACAAAATGGAGCCCTGTGAAGGCGAATCACCCCGTCTACCTCGCGACAGGAGCGCGAAACGATATTCTGATCGATCTCGATCCCGAGAAGAGCGGACTTGTTGCCGGTGGGGATTATCTCGTGACATTTGAATTCCTGGATTGGGAAAAGCGGGCCATTCGCAATGCTCACGCGTTAAGCCCTGTCAATGTCGGGCGGGCTGTTACAAGGATTCGCGTGACTTGAGTGATTGGCAGCGGTCTGCATTGCAAGGGCGCGTCTTTCCTGCCTTGCGCGCGCGAGCGATGCCATCGGTGCTTTCCATGTTGAGCGAGACATCAGAAGCGTTATCGCGCTGGTGGCGTGCCTTGGGTTTGGCGTCTCAGTTTGCTTTAGCTGCCGCGCTGGTGATCGGCACCAGTATGGCGGTGCTTGGCTCTTGGGTTGCGGGGCGCATTGAAAAGGGCGTCGTCGAACATGCTGCGACGAACGCATCGCTACACCTTGACAGTTTCGTCGAGCCGCATTTGCAGACACTCGTTAGCAGCGACCAACTCGGCGAGGAAGCCGAGCGGCAGCTTTCCGCTTTAGTTCTGCGCAGAAATAACGGGCATTCGATTCTATCCATTAGCATCTGGGCCGCGGATGGAACCGTCATCTACTCAACCATTCCGCGACTAGAGGGGCAGCGCCGGCTGATGCCCGCGAAAGTCGCGAAAGCCTGGCAGGGCCGGGTTGAAGATAAGTTCGAGATGGTACAACCCGAAGACGGGGCTGGGGGCCTGGCGGCAGAACCGGTCTTGAAGATATTTACTCCCATGCATCAGACCGGAACGGCGCGCATCGTGGCCGTTGCCGAAGTGCATGAATCCGCGGGGCAGCTGCACAAGGACATTACCCGTACGCGTTGGCAGACGGGTGGCGTGCTTGCCCTGTTGTCGCTCGCCATGCTGACATCGCTTTCAGGCATTGTCCGGCGCGGCGGACAAACGATCGCGCAACAACAGAAAATCTTGAGCGAGCGCGTCGGAGAATTATCCATGGCGTTGGTTCACAACGAAGAATTGCAGGCGCGTGTCACTGAGGTCAACCGGCGTTCAACTGACACCAACGACCGGTTCTTGCGGCGTATTGGTGCCGAACTGCACGATGGGCCGGTGCAACTCATTGCCCTCGCGTTGCTCCGCCTTGAGGGCTTGAAGCCAGCGGCTAACGCGGCAACGGCTGCGGAGAATAGTGTCGAAGAGTTTACGGCCGTCGAGTCGGCGCTCCGGGATGCCCTAAAAGAAATCAGGGGCATGTCGTCGGGTCTATCGCTCCCGAAAATGGAAGGTTCGACGGTTGTTCAGGTGATCGAATATGCAGTGCGAAATCATGAGCGGCGGACTCGCAGCCGCGTTGCTCTTGAACTTGGGCCCGATTTGCCAAAGGGCCTGCCCAAAATCCTGCTGACCTGCCTTTACCGCGCGGTTCAGGAGGGACTGAACAACGCGTTTCGTCATGCCGAAGGCAAAGACCAAGCGGTGCGGATTAGTGGTGACGGGGACCAGCTTGTGTTAGAGATTGCAGATGGAGGCCCCGGCATTCCCGAGCAGCCGTCAACCCCAGCGGACGATACAAAAGGATTGGGCCTTAAAGGGCTTCTGGACCGGGTAGAATCGCTAGACGGCACCTTTGATATCGTGTCGAGCCCTAGCACCGGGACGAAGCTGCGAATCCGGTTTGACAAGAGTGCGTTCAATAGACTTGATGCGCGGGACGTGTGATAGTTTCCGCAGTGTCATGAGCATTTCAGGAAGAATATTTTGACAGTGCAATCGACAGTTCATTCCAACGATAAATTGAGAATAGCGATTGTCGACGACCACCCGCTGTTTCGCGAAGGTGTGGCGGCTACGCTGAACAACGATGCTGCGCTTGAAGTCATAGGCCAAGGCGGCAACGCCGAACAAGCGATTCAGCTGGCGCTCGATCTGCTGCCCGATGTTCTGTTGCTCGATATCAGTTTGCCGGGCGGCGGCATCGAAGCCACGCGCGAGATTGTGCGGCTCTGCCCTTATGTTAAAGTCATCATGCTGACCGCATCCGAGAACGAGCAGCACGTATCGTCTGCACTGGAAGCTGGCGCGCGGGGATACATTCTCAAAGGCATCGGGGCCGCCGAACTCATCAGAACGATCCACGCCATCCACGGCGGCGAACACTACGTGACGCCACAGCTGGCCGCGCGTCTGTTGTCTATTATGAAAAAGTCGGGCTCCACGCCCCCGGTTGCCGACGCGTTGCCCGATCTCACAAAGCGCGAAGAGCAAATTCTCGACGGTGTAGCGGAAGGCAAGACCAACAAGGAGATTGCCAGGATTCTCAATATCAGCGAGAAGACGGTGAAGCACTATATGACCAACATCATGCACAAGCTGCAAGTGCGCAACCGTGTCGAAGCAGCGCTTGTCGTCAGGAAGAAAGGCAGCTGAGGATTGGCGTGCCGGCTGGCCAGACGCTTAATCAAGCGCTTTCAAATGGAATTTGGCACCGCTTCTGCGACCGTTTGAGCGTGCAGTTTCATCAAGATATTCGTGACGAATGCAGCGACCGCCGCTTCGCTAAGGCCCGTGCCCTCTGCGATTTCAATGTACGTTAGGCCTTGCGACAAACGCCGCAAAATTTGTTCCTCGCGTTCAACGAGTTCGATAGGGCTGTCGGGACTGGCATCCCATGGCGAGCCATATCCGGGCGACGACAGCAATCTTGCTGCAAGCGATGGCGCAATGAACGAGCGCTCGCCAACGGCATCCCGGATCGACTTTGCGATCACCGAAGCCGGCTCGCCCTTGATTAGATAGCCGCGCGCGCCCGCCGAGAGCGCCGCATCGACGAGATAAGCGTCATCGGCGGACGTTAGCATGACAATTCTTACGGCAGGGCAGGACCGGAAAATGCGCCCTGCGGCAGCGATGCCGTCACCGGGCATATTGATGTCGAGCAAGAGGACGTCGGGCAAAAGGTCTTCCGCAAGCCGAACCGCCTCATCGGCCGAAGCCCCGGTCCCGACCACCGAAAAATTCTCTTCGCGCCCGAGCACGGCGGCGAGCGCATCACGCACGCGCGCATGATCATCGACTAAAGCGATGCGTATGCCTTCGTTCTTGTAGCGCGTCTGGAACACAATCTGGCTGCTCAGAAAGTTCAGGAAGAGTCTCCATGACGCTGGAAAAAATACCAAAGGCCAGTTGAAACGGAATTTGAGTTTACATGAGAGTACTGACAAACCGCTGACGGCGGCATGGCCGGAGGCGCTTTTAAACGATACCGGTCTGGCGACGGGGTGCGACCCGCCAAAACCGTTTCAATGTCAACATTCTACGCTGATTTTAGTGATTCCAGCTAGTTGCCAAGGTCTGCAGCCTGTTTGCGGGTCTGGTCGGTGTTGAAAACTCAGACCTAAGTCTGAGCGCTCTTGCGATCTCGGTCTTTTACCATCGATTCGGTATTGGCTCCTTGGTTGGCTTGAGGCGACACGAATTGCCATCGGCGCAGTCAACCGGGCCAGTAACGATACCGGCAACCGCTCTTAATTTATGGCGAAGGCCGGCTCAACGTGCGGCGCACGGCATCCTGCCATCCAGCGTATTTCCGCGCTCGCTCGGGCTCATCAACGGCTGGTAAGAACCGGCGATCAAGCGACCACAGCTTGGCGAATTCGGCCGGCCTTGGATAGAAACCGGTGTGCAAGCCTGCGAGATAGGCGGCACCCAATGCCGTTGTTTCAAGTACCTTAGGCCGGTCGACAGGTGCCGCCAAAACGTCGGCGAGGCATTGCATGGTCCAATCGGACGCGACCATGCCGCCGTCGACTCTCAGCACCGTTTCGCGCGATGCGCCCCAATCGGCGCGCATAGCGTCCACCAGGTCGCGCGTCTGATAACAGACGGACTCGAGCGCCGCGCGCACGATTTCTTTCGATGTCGTGCCGCGTGACAACCCATAGATTGCGCCGCGGCACTCGGCATCCCAATAGGGTGCGCCAAGACCGACGAACGCGGGAACCAGATAAACATCCTGCTCGGGGTCAGCTTGTTCCGCCAACGCACCCGATTCACCCGCAGCTTTGATGAGACCGAGCCCGTCGCGCAGCCACTGCACGGCGGCGCCAGCGATGAAGATCGATCCTTCGAGTGCGTAATGCACTTCGTTGTCGAGACTGTAGGCGACGGTCGTGAGCAGGCGGTTCTTCGAATAGATGGGCGTGGTTCCGGTATTGAGCAACGCAAAGCACCCGGTGCCATAGGTCGATTTGACCATGCCGGGCGTGAAGCAGGCTTGACCGATGGCGGCAGCCTGCTGGTCGCCGGCTATACCGGTGATTGGAATGGAGGTGCCAAAGAGTTCCGGATCCGTACTGCCGAAGTCGGCCGCGCAATTCTTGATTGCGGGCAACATGCTTTCCGGCACGCGAAAGAGATCCAGAAGATAGAGCGACCAGCGCTTTTTATTGATGTCGTAAAGCAGCGTGCGACTGGCGTTTGTGGCGTCTGTCGCGTGCACCTTGCCGCCGGTCAAACGCCATAGAATAAAGCTATCGACGGTGCCGAACGCCAGTCGGCCGGCGGTTGCCGCATCGCGAGCGCCGGGCACGTTATCGAGAATCCACGCGACTTTTGTGCCGGAGAAATAGGGATCGAGCAGGAGTCCCGTTCGCTTCGTGACCGTGTTTTCAAGACCGGCGCTCTTGAGCCCTGCGCAAATTTCTGCCGTCCGCCTGTCTTGCCAGACAATGGCGCGATGGATGGCTTTGCCTGTCGAACGGTCCCAGACAACGGTGGTTTCGCGTTGATTGGTGATGCCGATGGAGACGATGTCCGATGCGCCGATACCGGCCTTCGCTATGACGGCTTTGCAGGTCGCAATCGTTGTTTCCCAGAGATCTTCGGCGTCGTGTTCAACCCAGCCCGAATGCGGGTAATGCTGGGCAAACTCCTCTTGGGCAGTGGCCTTGATGCGGCAGCCTTGGTCAAAAAGGATAGCGCGACTCGAAGTCGTACCCTGATCGATGGCTAGGACAAACTTTTCCATGTGCGTTCCTGCTCGCGCCTTCAATTGCGTGTGCCGTGCCGGCACGCGGCCGACTATGCCACGGCCGCCGCGTTCTTCGAGAGCCAGGCATCGAGCCGGTCCTTTGAGGCGGAGTCAAAGCGTAGACCCAGCTTTGTGCGGCGCCATAATATATCGCTGGAGGTGACCGCCCATTCGTTGTCCATCAGATAGCGGATTTCGCGTTCGCTCAGCCCGGCTCCAAAGTCCTGACCCAAGTCTTCGGCCTTTTTGGCCCCGGCAATAATCGCGCGCGCGCGCGTGCCGTAGTTTCGCACAAGCCGCCGCGCGTTCGTTAAGCTCAATCCGTGGCAAGACCGGGAGATGTCGCGAACGAGATCTTCGTAGCCATCGACCGGAAAATCGCCGCCGGGCAAGGTCGCGCCTGCCGTCCAAGCAGCACGAGTGCCGAGAGTGCCGGATAGCTGGGCGATGGCCTCTTCTGCGAGACGGCGATAAGTTGTGATTTTGCCGCCAAAGATGTTGAGGAGCGGCATGTGCCCGTCTGCAGTATCGAGTTCAAGCACGTAATCGCGCGTGGCGTCTTGCGCCGAGCCGCCGCCTTCGTCGAGCAGCGGTCTCACGCCAGAATAGGTCCACACAACTTGATCTGGCCGCGTCGGTGTTTTGAAATAAGTGCTTGCCGCGCTGCAAAGATAGTTCACTTCGTCATCCGTGATAGCGACAGAGCCCGGATCGCCGGTGTAATCGACGTCGGTCGTGCCGATAAGCGTAAAGTCCGTCTCATAGGGAATAGCAAAAACTATGCGCCGGTCGGCATTCTGGAAAATGTAGGCGCGGTCGTGGTCGTAGAGTTTTGGTACGACGATGTGGCTGCCCTTGACGAGCCGGATGCGCGGCTTGCCGTTTTGTCCAACGCGCCGCGTCAACACATCGTCCACCCAGGGCCCCGCGGCATTGATCAATGTGCGCGCTGCGATGGTCTGACGTTGGCCCGACAGTTTGTTCTCGAGATCAACGCTCCAATGATCGGCCATGCGGCGCGCAGCTATGACTTCTGTCCGGGTTTTGATTTCCGCGCCGCGTGCTTTTGCATCCATGGCGTTGAGAACCACGAGCCGCGCGTCGTCAACCCAGCAATCCGAGTATTCAAACGCGCGCGTGAACTCGCTTTTGAGCGGGGCACCCGCCGCTGAGCGCGCAAGTTTGATTTGGTGCGACGCGGGCAAGATTTTGCGCCCGCCAAGGTGATCGTAAAGGAAAAGGCCGGTCCTGATCAGCCACGCGGGCCGAAGCGCCGCATGATGCGGAAGTACAAAGCGCAATGGCCAGATAATGTGCGGCGCCATTGAAAGGAGCACTTCGCGCTCCTTCAGCGCTTCGCGCACCATGCGGAATTCGTAGTGTTCGAGATAACGCAATCCGCCGTGCACGAGTTTCGTGGATGCGGACGATGTGCCGGACGCGAGATCGCCTTTCTCGGCCAAAAAAACTTTCAGTCCGCGGCCAGACGCATCGCGTGCGATCCCGCACCCATTCACGCCGCCGCCGATGATCGCGATATCGTACACGTGCCCTGCTCGATATGGATGCTATGCGGGCGCCTCAGGCGCCGGACTTGCTTCGTTTTCTGGGCCAGACGGCACCGGGACTTCGCGGGCCACCCAAAACCGAAGATTATCGCACTAAAACGAAAATTCAAGACGCATCGGCGACGGCGATCTCGACTTTGTGTTCCCGGCAGATGGCAGCGATGGCGCTTGGCGGGGCCTTATCGGTCACAAGGGTGTCGATTTCCGAGATGTGGCCAATGCGAACGGGTGCAGTGCGCTCGTACTTCATGCTGTCGGCGACCAGCACGGTATGGCGTGCGCAGTCCATGATGGCCTTGGCGACTTTGACTTCGCGATAATCGTAGTCTAGGAGCGATCCATCCTCATCTATCGCCGACGTCCCGATCACGGCATAGTCGACCTTGAATTGACGGATGAAGTCGACGGCCGCTTCTCCGACGACTCCGCCATCCGCATGCCTCAACACGCCGCCAGCGACAATCACCTCGATGCCGGCGCATCCGAGTAATATGTTGACAACATTGGTGTTATTCGTAATCACCAAAAGTCCGTGGCGATTTCTGAGTGCGGTCGCGACTTGCTCGGTGGTGGTGCCGATGTTGATGAGAATAGAGGAATTGTCGGGAATGAGGGATGCCGCCTTGGCGCCAATCAGCCGCTTTCCGTCGGTGGCAAGTTGGCGGCGCGCTTCATAGCCGAAGTTGGCGACGCCCGACGAGATGACGGCGCCGCCGTGATAACGCTGCAGTACGCCGCGATCGCACAGATCGTTCAAGTCCTTGCGTATGGTTTGCGGCGTAACGTTGAAGCGCTCGGCCAAACCTTCAACATGGACCCGTCCCGTATCGCGGGCGAGACGCACAATTTCTTGTTGGCGCGGAGAAACGGCGAGCATTGAATCCTCCCAGATCACGCAAAGATAGCGCGATACATTCGAATTTTCAAGCATTTCGCCACCATTCGAAACTCAACTGACCACCGGCTTGTCATTCATTTACCGGGATCAACTCCCAAAACTCCGGGTAAACGCGCCTTGCTCGCATGTTGCGCTGCATTCGCTCGCGCCTCGCGGCTTTCTAATTGACACTCGTTTTGGTTCGATTGATAGTTGGCGCCTCTTTACGCACTGGACGCTACTGTCGCTCTAAGCACTCGTCTTGCTACGCACTGGGAGGATAAAAACAAATGAGAAAACGTATATCCGCCGTGGCTATGTTCGCTGCGGCCGTCACGATGTCAGGCACATGTTTCGCCGGCATGGACGAAGCCAAGAAGTGGGTTGAAAAGGAATTTCAACCGTCTGCTCTCTCGAAAGAAGAGCAGATCAAGGAGATGGAATGGTTCATCAAGGCTGCCGAACCCTTGAAGGGACTTGAGGTCAACGTGCTGTCGGAAACCATCCCGACGCACACATACGAATCTGAAACGCTGACCAAGGCGTTCCAGGAAATCACAGGCATCAAGGTCAACCATCAGCTCTTGGGCGAAGGCGAAGTCGTCCAGGCCGTGCAGACGCAGATGCAGACCAACCGCAATCTCTACGACGCCTACATCAACGACAGCGATCTCATCGGCACACACTCGCGGCTCCAAAGCGCCGTGAACCTGACCGACTGGATGGCGGGCGAAGGCAAAGACGTCACGCTGCCGAGCCTCGATGTTAAAGACTTCATCGGCGCGCCGTTTACAACCGGTCCCGATGGCAAGCTCTGGCAGTTGCCGGACCAGCAGTTCGCCAACCTCTATTGGTTCCGCAAAGATTGGTTCGACCGCAAGGATCTGCAGGACAAGTTCAAAGCCAAATATGGCTATGATCTCGGCGTGCCGGTCAATTGGTCGGCCTACGAAGACATCGCCGAATTCTTCACCAACGACGTGAAGGAAATCGACGGCGTCAAAGTCTACGGCCACATGGACTACGGTAAGCGCGCACCCGACCTCGGCTGGCGCATGACTGACGCGTGGCTCTCTATGGCCGGCTCAACGTCGCCCGGTCTGCCAAACGGACGCCCGATCGACGAATGGGGCATTCGCATGGAAGCGGGTTCGTGCAATCCGGCTGGCGCTTCTGTCACGCGCGGCGGCGGCACCAATGCTCCGGCATCGGTTTACGCCATTGCCAAGTGGGACGAATGGCTGCGCAAGTATGCGCCTCCAGGCGCTGCCGACTATGACTTCTATCAGTCGCTTCCCTCTTTGAGCCAAGGAAACGTGGCCCAGCAAATTTTCTGGTACACGGCGTTCACGGCTTCAATGGTTGCCGACAAGAAGTCCGGCAACAACACGGTCGACGACAAGGGTAATGCGCTCTGGCGTATGGCGCCCTCGCCGCATGGACCGTATTGGAAAGACGGCATGAAGCTCGGCTATCAAGATGCCGGCTCGTGGACCATGTTCAAATCGACACCCGTCGATCGCCGCAAGGCAGCCTGGCTCTACGCGCAGTTCGTCGTCTCCAAAACGGTCGACGTCAAGAAGAGCCATGTCGGTCTGACGTTCATCCGCGATTCTACCGTCAAACACGCGTCCTTCACCGAACGCGCGCCAAAGCTTGGCGGTCTCGTGGAATTCTACCGCTCGCCGGACCGCGTGAACTGGACTCCGACGGGCGTCAACGTTCCTGACTACCCCAAGCTCGCGCAGCTCTGGTGGCAGCAGATTGGCGACGTGAACTCGGGTGCCTTCACGCCGCAACAGGCCATGGACCGGCTCGCCGGCGAAATGGACTTGATTATGTCGCGCATGGAAGCAGCCGACAAAGCCAACAAGACCTATGGCGGTTGCGGTCCGCGCCTCAATCCTGAAAAGAAGGCGGAGGAGTGGTTGGGCAAAGCCGATGGCCCTGCTGCGAAGCTCGCCAATGAGAAGGAAAAAGGCCAGACCGTCGCTTATGACGAACTGATCAAACGCTGGACTGCCAAATAAGGCAGCTTTGCCGGTGACTTGAAAAGGACCAACCGGGGCGCGCTACACGCTGGCGCGCCCCGGCTCTGGTCTGGCACCATGAGGATAAATTCTCACCTTATTGAACCCGCCCAGGGAGGCGCATTCGCTTTTCCATGACGCTTGAACTCAGGAATGTCACCAAACGCGTTGGCGCAGAAACATATATTCACGAGACCAGCCTCACACTTGAGGAGGGGAATCTGAATATTTTGCTTGGGCCGACGCTCGCCGGTAAGACGACCCTGATGCAGCTTATCGCGGGGCTCGAGAAGCCGACGAGCGGCGAGATCTGGTTTCGCGGCAAGAACGTGACGGGCGTTTCCGTGCAACGGCGCAACGTCTCGATGGTCTATCAACAATTCATCAATTACCCGAATTTGAGCGTCGAAGAAAACATCGCGACCCCCTTGCGTGTTGCCGGCATGGCGCAAAGCGAAATCGACCGGCGCGTTGGAAAAGCAGCGGAACTGTTGCGTTTGACGCCAATGTTGAAGCGCCGTCCTTCGGAGCTTTCAGGCGGCCAGCAGCAGCGTACGGCAATTGCCCGCGCCATTGTCAAAGACAGCGACATCATTCTTTTCGACGAGCCGCTCGCCAACCTCGATTACAAATTGCGCGAGGAATTGCGCGACGAACTGCCGAAACTTTTCGCCGACCGCAAATGCGTCGTCGTTTATGCCACGACCGAGCCTGGAGAGGCATTACTGTTTGGCGGCAATACCGCGACAATGCATGAAGGCCGCATCACGCAATTCGCGCCGACCTTGCAAGGCTATCGCAAACCCAAAGACTTGCTGACAGCTAAAGTTTTCTCGGATCCGCCCATAAACACGCACGCCGCAACCAAGCGTGGCGCCGAAGTGGTTCTAAGCGGCGGTTTGATTTGGCCTGCCGGAAAAGCTGCAGCCGCCATTCCGGACGGCGATTACACCATTGCCGTCCGTCCGCACCACGTCACGACGGCGGTTCCATCGACGGCGTCGGGTACGGTCGACGGGCGAGTGCTGATTACGGAAATCAGCGGATCGGAAAGCATCATTCATTTCGCGCTGGGCGATAAAACCTGGGTGTCTCAGTCGCACGGCATTCACCGGCTTGCGCTCGGTTCGCAAACGCGGCTCTACGTCGATGTCGATCAACTCCTCTATTTCGGCGCCAATGGGGAGCTTGTCGGCTAATGGCGAAAATCACGCTCCACGATCTTGGGCACAGTTACGTAGCGAACCCGAAAGCCGACGCGGACTGGGCCCTGAAGCCGCTCGATTTGGATTTCGCGGACGGCGGCGCCTACGCGCTGCTCGGCCCATCGGGCTGCGGCAAAACCACGTTGCTCAATCTGATTTCCGGACTGCTGACGCCGTCGAAGGGCCGCATCCATTTCAATGATCTGGACGTGACGCACAAATCGCCCGAAGATCGCAATATCGCTCAGGTGTTCCAGTTCCCCGTCATCTACGATACGATGACGGTATACAATAATCTCGCGTTTCCGCTGCGCAACCGGGGCGTCGCCGAAGCAACGATCGATGCGCGCGTGCAGGAAGTGGCGTCGATGCTCGATCTGAAGCCGACGCTCATGAAACGCGCCTCGGGCCTGACGGCCGACGGCAAACAGAAGATTTCTCTCGGCCGCGGCCTTGTGCGCTCCGACGTCAACGTCATTATGTTCGACGAGCCGTTGACTGTCATCGATCCGCACTTGAAATGGGAATTGCGCTACAAGCTCAAGGAACTGCACCAGCGCACCAAGCGCACCATGATCTATGTAACCCACGATCAGACCGAAGCGCTGACTTTCGCCGATCAAGTCGTCGTCATGAACGACGGGCAGATCGTTCAAATTGGTACGCCCGTCGATCTTTTCGAGCGGCCACGGCATACGTTCGTCGGGCATTTCATCGGCTCGCCCGGCATGAATCTGCTCCCTTGCGAAGTTAAAGACGGCAAAGCGGTATTTGCGGGCGGGATCGTCGAGACCGCGAATGCCGCCGCCTATAAAGGCGGCGCAAAATCGGTGCAGATTGGCGTGCGGCCCGAGTTCGTGACATTTGGTGCCAACGGTGTTCAGGTTCAAGTTATGAAAGTCGCGGACGCAGGCCGGTTCCGCATTGTGACAGCGCGCGCGGGCGAACATCACATCAAGCTGCTGGTTCCAGAAGGCGCTACGGTTCCCACTGGCAATGGACACTTGCAGTTCGACGCGGATCGCACCCGCGTTTATGCGGACGGCTGGCTGGTCGGCGCCGAAGGAGCGGCGTCATGAAGAAGACGGTCAATCAGAAAGCCTGGTTCTTCGTGCTTCCGGTGTTTCTGCTGGTCGCCTTCAACGCGATCATCCCGCTGATGACGGTTGTCAACTTCGCGTTCCAGGAAACTTTCGGCGACAATGTCTTCACCTGGTCCGGCACGCTTTGGTTCGAACAGGTGCTGCATTCCCCGCGCTTTCATGAAGCGCTTTGGCGTCAAATTATTTTCACGTCTATCATTCTGATTATCGAGATTCCGCTTGGTCTTGCCATTGCTCTTGCGATGCCAAAGAAGGGTCCGTGGGTCTCTGTTTGCCTCGTGCTCATGGCGTTACCGCTTCTAATCCCGTGGAACGTCGTCGGCGCCATGTGGAACATCTTTGCGCTGCCGGATATCGGATTGCTGGGGCGCACGATCAACGGGCTTGGCATCGACTACAATTATACCCGCCAGCCGGGCTCCGCGTGGTTCACGATGGTCCTGATGGATGTCTGGCATTGGACGTCGCTCGTCGTTCTGCTGTGTTACGCCGGTCTCGTGTCTATACCCGACGCTTACTATCAAGCCGCGAAAGTCGATGGCGCAGGGCGCTGGGCGGTGTTTCGCTATATCCAATTGCCGAAACTAAAGCACGTGCTGACAATTGCCATTCTGCTGCGCTTCATGGATAGCTTCATGATCTACACCGAAGCCGTCGTGCTGACCGGCGGGGGTCCCGGAAATTCGACGACGTTCCTGTCTATCGACCTCGTCAAAATGGCGCTCGGCCAGTTCGACCTCGGCCCGGCCGCCGCCATGTCGATCATCTACTTCCTGATCATTCTGTTCCTCAGCTGGCTGTTCTACACGCTGATGATGCGCAACGAGGAGAATTGAGATGCGCCTCAAATCTCTTGTTCCCGCCATATACATCTTGTTCCTGCTGTTGCCGATCTATTGGTTGGTCAACATGTCGTTTAAGACGACGAACGAGATCCTCGGGTCTTTCACGCTCTGGCCGCGCACGTTCACGTTCGAGAATTACGTCAAGATTTTCACCGATCCGACTTGGTACAACGGCTATCTCAATTCGCTGAAGTACGTCATCGCAAATACTATACTATCGGTATCGGTTGCCTTGCCGGCGGCCTACGCGTTCTCGCGCTATCGCTTCATCGGCGACAAGCATCTCTTCTTCTGGCTTCTGTCGAACCGCATGGCGCCGGCTGCCGTGTTCGCTCTGCCCTTTTTTCAGCTTTATTCGGCCGTCGGGTTGTTCGATACGCCATGGGCGGTTGCGCTCGCGCACACGCTCTTCAATGTGCCTTTGGCGGTTTGGATTCTCGAAGGGTTCATGTCGGGTGTGCCGAAGGAACTGGACGAGACGGCTTATGTCGATGGCTACTCGTTTCCGGGCTTCTTCTTCAAGATTTTCGTGCCAACAATTGCCGCCGGCATCGGCGTTGCGTGCTTCTTCTGCTTCATGTTCTCATGGGTTGAGTTGCTACTCGCCAAGACGCTGACTTCGGTTGCAGCAAAACCCATCGCGGCGACAATGACCAAGACGGCAAGCAGCTCGGGCTATGAACTTGGTCTGCTCGCGGCGGCGGGCACGCTGACGATCATTCCCGGCGCTTTCGTCATTTACTTCGTTAGAAACTATATCGCCAAGGGTTTTGCCCTTGGTCGCGTATAAATTGGTCGCGTATAAATAGGGCCGCGTTTAACTCGGGCCGGGTTGAGAGGAGGCAGCGAAATGGAAGACATGCACGGAACGTCGCTCTTCTCATGGATGGCTTGGACCACCGAGACGGCGCTATTTTTCGGCTTCATTGCCTTGTGCCTGGTGGCGATGACCATCTGGGAAGTGGTCTCGCCGGGAGGTGACCCGCGGCATGGCGCGCTCGGCCTCGATACAACCCGCGGCGACCGGCTATTCATCTCGCTGCTTGGCAGCGCTTTTATTCATTTGGCTTGGCTCGGAATTATCGGATCGAACCTATGGCCTGCGCTGGCCCTCTCGTTCGCCTATGCATTTTGGGTCTTTCGATTTGTTTAACCATAGAGCCGTCGCGTACTTTCGCGAACCCCGACTTGGCAGGCCGCTTGCATTTACCACAGCTGCACCAGAGGGAAATGCAAACCATGTCGACCTACGATTTTAAGTCATATGTGAGTAATCTCAACCGCGTGCGCTTCGTCGAGTTGATCGATGACTGCCAGGCGGAGATAAGAATGAAATCGTTCCGGGCCTCGCTTGTTGTGAACCCTGTCACGGGCCATGCCTATGACGCCCCTGCTGAAATCGACGCTCACGCCTCGGACGCTTAAGCCTGAGTTCTCTCCCTAAATACCGGTCATAGGCCCGCTCAACATCGCGGCCGGCCCGCCAATCCCCAAAGTTAAAACGATTTCCGAACTTAGCCCGCTCGCGCGTCAGCGGTAACGCGCAAGGATGCGTGGTTCGCGTTGCGGCGGCAAGCGCCGTTCGGGACGTCCGATTGCGGGACGCCTCGGCAGGCGTCCGACAATGCGCGCCTTCCGCCGCGACGGCGGAATGACCAGTTCTTGCAGTAACAGAACGGGACGGCGGTCGCGAACGATTTTGGCCTTGCGCAATTCCCGCGCGTCGCCCGCCATAAGGCCCCACACGACGCCCATCAACAGGTAGAAGTGGCGCCAGTGATCGCTGTCGATCAGCATGCCCTGCAGGATTGCAGCCGCGAGAGCGGAATAGGCGATAAGAAAAAGGGGGCGGGTCCGGGTCGCTTTCAGTGCGTGCTTGAAGCCCATCGCAAGCGTCAAAGCGCAGAGCGCTAGGTATAAGAGCCCGCCCGGCCAGCCTGCGTTCATCAACATGCTGAGATAAACGTTGTGGGCCTCTTCATGATGGAAATAGGGTGCGAATTGAAGCGGACCAATTCCAAGCGGATTGCCGAGGATGACATCGACGGCCTTCAATTGCCCGCCAAAGCGCCCCGTGGGTCCTTCATCGTATGGCTGCGTCAATGCCGCGCGTTCTTCTAGGAGGCTTGCAACGCCTTCCGACTGCATCGATGCGGCGACCACAAGGCCGGCCACTGCCACGCCGAATAAAACAAGACCCGCAAGCTTGAGGCGTTCGATATTGCGCGTGGCCGAGATCAGATAGAGATAGCAATAGAGCGCGAGCGCGATGGCGGCACCTGCCCAGGCGCCGCGTGAAAAGCTGAACAGAATGCTTGTAATAAACAGCCCGGCCGCCATGAGCGGCAAGAGCCCGCGTGCCTTTGGGCGCGAGAGCCAAAGGTGCAGTGCCGTCAGCAAGCCGGGGATCAAAAACGGCCCGTAAACATTGGGGTCCTTGAAGAGACCGGCAGCGCGGTCGTATCGCGTCAGAGCGTCATAAGCTCCCGGGACTAGATCGAGGTAGCCAACAATACCAAGTGCGGCTGCGATGGTCGCGGCAACGAGATAGCCGTTCAAGATCAGGCGCGTATGTGCCAAGGGCTTCTTGGCGACAAAGCACGCGAACAGGAACGACGCGCCGCAGAGGTAGAGCGTGACGGCGGCGTGCGTAACGGACGTTTGGCTGTCGAACGCGAGCGTTACACCAAAGAAGCTGAAGGCGGCGATGGGCATCCAAATCGCGAGGCCGGCCACGAGTATAGGCCGCGCATCGATCAGGCCGATGACCGGCAAGAGAATGAAAAGGCCGGAGGTTAAGATGTCGACGGGCGCCGGCTCCGAGAAAACGATCGAACTTGAGGCGACACTGAGCCACACCAGTGCCAGCGCGAGTTTGTGTGTTTCGCTTTTCTTGCGCTCCTTGCCGCGCAGGTTGGCCTGTAAGAGGATCGCAGGTGAGCCAGGATGGGTAAGAGATGTGGTCATGGGACTGCTAAGCGGCCGTCGCAAACTGAAGGCGGCCCCGCAACTTGCGCACGCCGTGCGAAGCAAGGGCCGGGTTCGGCACCGACGCCACGCCCCAGATGGCCCCCATCAGCAGATAGAAATGGCGCCAGTGGTCGGTGTCAATAATCAGTCCTTCGGCAACATTGGCCAAGAAGGCCGAGAAGACGATCAAAACGAGCGGTTGCCAGGGCGTGCGCTTGAAGGCTTGCTTGAGGCCGAGCATCAGTGTCAGTGCGACCGCTGCGAGGTAGAGCCCGGCACCTGCCCATCCTGCATTCAACGGCATACTCAGATAGACGTTGTGCGGTTCCTCGTGGTGATGGTCGAGGGCGAACGATCCGGCGCCAATGCCGAGCGGATACTCTAGGATTAGACCCGTCGCCTTCTCTTGGCCCCCAAAACGTCCTTCGGGGCCAATGTCGTAGCTTTGCGCGACACTCGCCCGTTCACTGACCAGGCTCGCTATTTTCTCCAACTGCAACGCGCCTGCAACGACGCCCGCGATCATGGCGGCGCCGAGCACGGCAAGGGCTGCTATTTTTTGCCGGCGGCCGTTGCTTTCGGCCGTCAAGAAAGCGAGGGAGATATAAGTTGTGAGCGCCAAAATGAGGTTCATCCAAGCGCCGCGCGAAAAGCTCAAAAACGTCGCGAAAGCGAGAAAGCCGGCCAGCGCCAGCGGCAACGCCACGCGCTTCATCGACCGGTCGAGAGCGGTGTGGATGGCAAAAAGAAATGCCGGCACCAGAAAGGGTCCGAAGACGTTTGGATCTTTGAATGTGCCGGACGCGCGGCCGAACTTCGTGAATATCCCGGCTCCTTCGAATGCATCGAAATAACCGGCGATTCCGGTTGCCGCGACAATCACGGCGGCGCACGTCAACCCGTTCAGAACGAGCCGCAGGTGGGCCGTTGGATTTGTCGCAATGAAGCCCGCAAACGTGAAAGCAGCACCGGCGAGATAAAGCGAAACAAGCGTATGCGTGACGGCTTTGCCCGGGTCGTTGGCGAGAGTTGCCGACACGAGGCCAGACGCTGCAACGCCGGCAAACAGCAGCATCAAAATTGCGAGTAGCGGAGACGGCCGGACGAGAGCGACGACTGGGAGAATGACGATCAGGCCAAGCACCAAAACGTCGGTCGGAGCGGGCTCCGAGAAAACCAAGCCGCTAGTTGCCATGGCGAGCCAAACGAGGCCGAGGCACGCGGTGTGAGCGAAGCTGCGTCCGCCAAGTGCGCCGCCGCTTTGCGCCAGCGCGTTAACGATTTGTCCCAGCATGACGGCCTCGATCCTGTTGCTCGCGTTTCACACGAGCAATTGCAAGGATCGGGCCTTAGGCCGTGTACTCAATCTAGGAGGCCCATAGATGAGTCAAGGACGCTTCAGCGCCAGGAGAAGTGCGCCGCCGCGATGCCCATCATCGCGCAAGTGCTTCGACACAGCGATCAGGCGTCCTTGGCTCACCGCACAACGGCGCGGTGCTTATTGCCCGGCTAGTGCGTCGCAAGACCTTGCAAACCGCGTGGGTTTGCTGTGGTCTCGCTCCTGCCATCCAGACAAAAGCCCTCGCGTCGATGGGCCTCCTAGATTGAGTACACGGCCTTAGTAGGCGTTCTCGGTTTTCAGCAGCGAGCCCGGTGTTTTGAGGAGGATGTAGAAGTCGAAAAACACGCTCCAGTTCTCGATGTAATAGAGATCGTGCTCGACGCGCTTTTGAATTTTTTCCTCGGTGTCGGTTTCGCCGCGCCAGCCGTTAATCTGGGCCCAGCCGGTGATGCCGGGCTTCACTTTGTGGCGTGCGAAGTAGCCATCGACCACTTCGTCATAGAGCTGCGTTCCAGCCTTCGCCTGCACGGCGTGCGGGCGCGGCCCGACGAGAGACAAATCGCCAAGTAACACATTAAAGAGCTGCGGCAGCTCGTCGAGACTGGTTTTGCGGATGATGCGTCCAACGCGCGTGACGCGGGGGTCGTCCTTGGTCACGAGCTTGACGGCGGCTGCGTCGCAGCGGTCGGTATACATCGAGCGGAATTTAAAGACCTCGATCAGCTCGTTGTTAAAGCCGTAGCGCTTCTGCCGGAAGAGGACCGGGCCGCGGCTATCGAGTTTGACGGCTATGGCGACGGCGGCCATGACAGGCGCAAGGAGTACCAGTGCCAGCGTGCCAACGGCCTTGTCGAATAACCATTTGGAAATCGTGCCCCAATCGGCGAGCGGCCGGTCGTAGAGATCGATCATGGCGACCGAGCCGACGTGCGAATAGGTACGGGGCGAGAAACGCAACGCGGTAGCGCGCGCCGGCATCTTGATGTCGGCTGGCAGAACGGACAAGCGCTTTACAACGGCCGTTAGTCGCGTTTCTGCTGCGAGCGGCAAGGCGACAATCACGAGGTCGAGGCGCATTGTGCGGCTCATGGCAATGAGGTCTTCAAGGCCGCCAAGACGCGGGTAACCGGAGATCGTGCGCGGCGCGCGATCGTCATCCCGGTCGTCGAAAATGCCAGCAATACGCACGATTTGGTCGCTATCGGCTTCGAGCTGGGCGATCAGTTCCTCGGTGACGGCGCTTGCACCATAGATGACGGCGCGCTGATAGAGACGCCCGCTTTTGGCCCAAGTGCGCATCAGCCAAGCGAGAACCATGCGTTCGCCGGCAAAAACGGCGGCCCCGGCGACATACCAGGCCGATAGCCAAAACCGGGATACGTCCGACCCAATCTTGAGGAGGAACAGTCCGACGACGAGGACTGTAAATGCGATACTCCAGCCGAAAATCACGCGCGGCGTCTTTTTCACAAAGGACGAGAAGGTGCGCAGTTCGTAGAGCCGGAGCAGTTCGAATGCGCCGACGGTTGCCAAACCTGTCAGGAAAATGGCCGAGAGATAACGCGGATTGGAAGCAACATATGCTTCATCGATGTACATCGCCGCAATCGCGAGACCGAGCAGCGTGACCACCAGAAAATCGGCGAGTCGCATACAGCCACGAACCACGACGGGAGAAATACCGCTCGTCTTGCCAGCGACGCCGCTATCGGCAAGCCGCGGCGTAACGGCGCGAAACGGGATAGGCTCGGAAACGCCGCTTTGGACGTCTTTTGGAGAGTGGGCGGCTTTCGTGGACGCGGACATAACTGGTCTAACTCGCAACTGCTTCTATATAGCGAAGATAGAGTACAGCAAGCACCATCCGTGCCAAGAGCGGTTAACGGCGCTTCATAAGGTTGTGCGTTGACCCTATAGGGTTAACCAATGGTTAACGCATAGAAGTCTAGGACGGCCGAGGTCATGCCCGCAACCGTGAACTTGGACGAAACATTATCTCTGAGCCGCGTGGCTCGCGCTGCGGCGGCGTCAGGGCTGGCGAGGGCGTCGAGCATGGCAGTGCCAAGGGCGATGGCATCTCCCGGCGCAATAAGCCCTGTATCGGTTCCTGCCACGATTTCCGGTATTCCGCCGACGGATGTTGAAATGAGCGGCAGACCGGCAGCTGCCGCCTCCAATACAACGTAAGGGAAGCTTTCGGCCAGCGATGGCACAACCATGACGCGGCCAAGCTTTAACGCCTCTCGCGCCGGTAATGCCCCTGTGAATGTCACGACGGGCGCTAAGCCAAGCGCCACCGACTTGTGCTGCAAAGCTTCTGCATCGGGGCCAGATCCGACTATTGTCGCTGTCGCTCGCCTGTTTACGTTCAGCGCCGCAAGCGCCTCAAGCAAAAATTCGATGCCCTTGATGGGCCTCAATTCGCCGATGAACAGAAAGTCCGTCGCCTTCGGATCCGGCGCGAATTCAGCGAAGTCCTCCGGCTGCAGACCGTTCGGGATCACCCGTTCGGGCGCGCCAGCCGCGTTGACGCGTTCGCGGTAGACCCGCGCCGCATAGGCGCTTTCGAAAATGAGACCGTCCGTCTGGCGCTCAAGCAGTCCTTCTATCCCCAGAAAAACCTGGGCTTTGATTGTGCCCGGCTTGAAATTCAACGAGCCGCCGTGCGGGGTGTAAAATGCCCGCACTGCGTGCCCCTCTTTTTTGAGGGAACGCGCCGCCATGCGCGCATAAGCGCCGCCCTTTGCGCCGTGCCCATGCAACACATCGAGTTTCAGATGACGGGCGTGATTGAGGACGTTTCTGTAGGCTCCGAAATCGCCAAAACCCGGCTGGCGACCCATCGGAATACGCGAAATGCCGAGTATCATGGCGGGTTCGATCGCGGCGAACTTTGGCCCCGTCAGCCGGTCTGCGGCGTTGCTGTCCGCGAATATGCCGACCTCATGACCGCGTGCCGCCTGCTCGGACGCGAGATCGAGGACATGCCGGAAGAGCCCGCCGACGGGCGCTCGCAAGCAGTGAAGAATACGCATCAAAGGGGCTCCGGCTGGTGTGAACGCGACGTGCCCCTTCGCTCTTAGAAGAATCTTTCAAACACGTGAACGGTGTCGCCGGGCTTTACGACATAGTCGCCGGGGGCCTCAATTTGTTCGACCAAGCCGTTGATGCGCCGTGTAAGGCGGTATTTGCGGGTGCTCGCGCGTTCCGTGTACCCGCCGGCAATGGCGATTGCTGTTTCAATGGTCATGCCCGAGACATAAGGAAATTGACCGGCGTTTTTCACTTCGCCTAGTATGAAGAAGGGGCGGTTCTGCTGAACATCGACGGTGACTTGCGGGTCCTTGACGAATTCGGCGCCGAGACGCGCGCGGATCGTGCCCTGGAGTTCGCTTGTTGTTTTGCCGCGGGCGGAGATTTCGCCAATCAGCGGAACCGCGATTCTGCCGTCATGGTCGACGATGTAAAGGCGCGAAAGGTTCGGCTGGCCATAGACGAAAATGCGCAAACGATCGCCGCTATCGAGCAAATATGGCCCGTCCGTATCGGCGACGGCCTGTGGCCCGTGAAGATCGTGGGGCGGATTAGCCGGCTCGCCCCAGGCAGCCTGCTCAACGGGGGGTAGTGCTGCGCCGGATGTGACAGGGCCGGATGTAAAAGGGACTGGGTATCCGTCTGCAACGGAGTAGGGGGGAGCGTCTTTGATCGAGCCGTCGGCATCGGCGATGACCGTGGCGTCCGGGCCCGCCATCATGTCGCCAGAGAACAAGTTAGCTGTAAGATGCGAGCACCCGCTGAGGAGAAAAGCAGAGCCGACGGCAACGAACTTTAAGCGTACTGACATGACAACTGACATCCCAACTGGAAAGACCAACTCTGGGCATCCTAGGCAGATTGGGTTAAGAAAATCTGAGCGCGTGCTTTTTTTTGATACATTTAATGAGTTGCTAACCGCCCGCGCCGTTTACTTCCGAATCAACGCTTAATCCTAGAACCGAGTTGAGCCATGACCGGACGTGCTGCCGCCTCACCCGACGATATTGAGATGAGTTCGGTATTCTCGGCTCTGAAGAAGAGCCTGCCGAAACTTCTGCTCTGGAGCGCGCTGCTCGGCGCAATAACTTACGGCTTGATGTCGATGCTGGCGCCAAAGTTTCAAAGCCAGGCTGAAATTCAGATCGAGGCCAAAGGCTCTTCAAGCGCATTCTCGGATCCAAAGTCGAGCGGCTCTAGCACAGATATCGTCACGACGAAGATGGACAAGGAAGCCATCAATACGCACGTTCGCGCGCTTCAATCGCCGGACCTGATGGCCATAATTGCCGACGAAATGAAACTTAATGAAAAGCGCGAGTTCAATAGCAAAATTGGCTCAGTCGATTTTGCCGACACGGTTCTCCGGCTCGTTGGAATTGGGGGGGCGCGCCCGGGCGAATCCGAACGCGACCGGGTTCTCGGCGCGCTATTCAAACAAACCGAAGTGTATTCCACCAAGGAAACCCGGGTTATCGGCGTGCGCGTGACATCGATCGATCCGGCTCTCGCCGCCGAAATCTCCAACAAGATTTCCGAAACGTATCGCAACTCGCTTGCGACTGCGGGTGTGACAGAAATCGACGACCAGCAGAAGCTACTCGCCGGCAAAATCGAGAAACTGATCCCTGAAGTCGCCGCAGCCGAAACCGAAGTGCAGCGCTACCGCGGGCAGATCGACAGTTTCAAGGGCGGCAACCAGAACATCGGCATGAACGAGCAGCAGATGTCCGAGCTCAATGCCGAATTGACTAAGGCCAAGGCCTCGCGCGGGGAGGCCGACGCGCGCGCCAAATCGGCGCGCGAAATGATGAAGCTCGGTTCGGCCGATGCGCTTCCCGACGTTCAGAAATCGCCATTGATCCAGAATTTGGTGCAACAGCGCGTGCGCCTAGAACGGCAAATTTCGGAACTCTCGGCTTCACTTCTACCGGCCCACCCGCGCATGCAGCAGTTGAACGGCGATCTTTCCGGTTTGAAGCGGCAGCTGACGGGCGAGATTTCCAAGATCGTGGATAGCCTCGACAAAGAAGCCAAAATTGCGCAAGGGCGGGAAGAATCGATCAAGAAAAGCCTCGACGAATTGAAGACTAAAGTCGTCAAGAACGCGCCCGAAGAAGCCAAGCTTCAGGAACTCGAAGCGAGCGTCAAAGCCAAGAAGACGGAACTCGAAAATCTTCAGGCTCAAGTCGAAGCCAACCGCAAGCGTCAGGATGCGCGCGCGCAGCCCGTCGAAGCCAAAATCATTTCGAAGGCTCAGGCAGCGAGCTTGCCGGTGTCTCCGAAGAAGAGCCAGAATGCAGCCCTTATTTCATTCGCGTCGCTCTTGTTCGGAACGTTTTGGACCATCACGCGCGCGCTCTTTTCGGGCGCCCGGAGCGGTGGCCGCACCCTCGTCGAGCCAAGCCTGAATGCTAAGCCTTCACAAAAAGCCGAACATGTCCTCACCGCGAAGGCCGCGAAAGCGGCACCACTGAAATCCGATGCCATTGCGGAAGCCGGAGACAGCGCAGGCACGGAGGCATCTATTGCAGGCGTCGTCGAGCGCATCAAACGCACGGCCCCCAAAGAGGGCGGACATCGCGCACTTGTCGCCGGCGAAACTTTGGTCATCGACGCCAGCCAAGAGGCTATTGAAATCGCGAAAGGGCTGGCGGACACAGGCAGCCACGTTATCCTCGTCGATTGGAGCCCATCGGGCAACGGCATGGCGGCCACGGCCGGCATCGCCACGGGCCAAGGATTGACGGAACTGGTGACAGGAGCCGCCGGCTTTGACGAAGTGGTCCAGCGGCTGCCCCAGAGCCAGGTCCACTTCATCGCGAGCGGCGCGCCGCTTGACGGCGTCGATGTCGATCCCGATCAGCTCAATCTTGTCCTCGACGCGCTTGACGAGGCCTACGACTACATCGTCGTTGTGGGGCAAAACGAAGAAGCCCGCGTGCTATTCGAGGCGATCCAGGGGCGATTTGACGCCGGCATCCTTGTAACCGATCCCAAGAAGCGCACGTCCGTTCTACAAGATCCGCCCGGCACGTTCTTGGGTTTCGAGGTGACGGACATCGACGTCATCCGCGTTGAGCGCAAAGGGTCCGGTCCCATTTCGAACCAGCGCATCCTAAGGGCGACTAAGAAGTCTGGCTCTGAAGTCCGGACCGGTTGATTTCGGGTGCCCGGGGGAGAGTTGGCGTTTTTTGGCGCCCTCTTCATATCGATTTGGCCGGGTTAACCTTTGGCCGGAAACCTTAACCCGGGTGAGCACGCAACTTGCATCGTTGGCCAACTTGAGCGCCGGCCCAGTTGCATCGATATGAGCCGGGCCTGAAATGAAGCAGCAAAGTTTGATGAGATGAGCCGCCGTTCGACGAAATTTTTGAAGGCCGCACTTTCGGCGCTTCATTACTCGGGTGCGGACAGATTGGCCGCTCCGTTTTTGAGCGGTAACGGCGTCATATTCATGCTGCACCATGTGGTGCCGGATGCCCCTCGAGAATTCGAACCCAACGGCATACTCAAAATCACGCCGGAATTCCTGGAAACGGCCATACGTCAAGTTCTGGATTCCGGTTTCGACTGCATTGCAATGGACGATGTCCCGGATCGCATCAAGGGCGGCCTCGGACAAAGGCCCTTTGCCGCGTTCACGCTTGACGACGGCTACAAGGACAATCGCGATCACGCCTACCCCATATTCAAGAAGTTTGGCGTTCCCTTCACCATCTATGTGCCAACCGACTTTGCCGAGGGGCGGGGCGATCTGTGGTGGCTGACATTGGAAGAGGCGCTGCGGCGGGCTCACGCGGCAACGCTCGAGATGAACGGAACACGGCGGGCTTTCAATCTGTCGACGGCTGCCGGGAAGGACGCCGCATTCCACGATATCTACTGGTGGCTGCGCCAGATACCGGAAGACCGCGCCCGCGCCGTGACCCACAGGCTGGCGCGCGAAGCAGGGTTCGATCACACGGAACTTTGCTCAAAACTTGTCATGAACTGGGATGAACTCAGAGATTTGGCCCGCGATCCCTTGGTGACGGTTGGGGCCCACACGCATACCCACTACGCGCTTTCAAAGTTGCCTGCGGACAAGGCGCGCCAAGAAATCGCAGAAAGCGTCGCGCGCATTACGGCCGAGTTCGGCAAGCCGTGCCGGCACTTCAGTTACCCTTACGGTTGCGAGTTGAGTGCCGGCGAACGCGAGTTTGAATTTGCGCGCGGGTTGGATCTGGCAACGGCCGTCACAACGCGCAAGGGATTGCTGCACGCGAGTCATAAGGACAATATGACGGCCTTGCCGCGGCTGTCGCTCAATGGGGATTTCCAGGACGCGCGCTATATTAAAGTGCTTCTATCGGGTGCGCCGTTCGCATTGTGGAATGCGGCCCGGCGTCTGAAACCTTCGGGCGCCAAGCAGGCCGCCGCAGGCAACTAACCGGCAGATTTAAGAGTCGCGATCAAGAGCCCGACTTCTGCATCCACATAATGAGAATGCCGGCAGGCAAGACCCACAGCAGCCCCGCAATTACGTAGAATGCCAATTCGCCGGCTTTATTGATGTTGCTGACTTGCAGAACAACAGCAACGGCCAGCGCCGCAAACGCGTAGACCGTTATCATGACGATGAGGGCTATGGTGCCAACGAGTTTGCGCGTGCGCGGGGTCATGTCGGTCCTGCCATGTTGGTCTCGACTTGGGAGATCCAAACTCGGTGATCGCGACGTGGTGCGGCACCCTCCGCGCCCGATCGGCGCATTGCCTCGCCCCTTCTGGACCAGTATCAGAGGTGGCACAATGCGGCGCGGTGGAACAGTGCTGCTAGCCGGGTGCGGCGGCGAAATGGGCGAGCGTATGAAAGACCCGGGTACAGGCGGACATCGCGGCGTCGAGTTGTGGCTGTGGCTTTGTGCCGCCCTCGTGTTCGTCATGATCGTCGTCGGCGGGGCGACACGGCTGACCGACAGCGGCCTCTCGATCACCGAATGGAAGCCGATCCTCGGCGCCATTCCGCCTTTGAATGAGGCCGACTGGCAGGCGGCATTCGAGAAATACAAGCAGATCCCGGAATATCATCTCGTCAACAAGGGCATGGCGCTCGCCGGCTTCAAATTCATTTTCTGGTGGGAGTGGAGCCACCGCTTTCTTGGCCGGTTGATCGGACTTGTCTTTGCGCTGCCGCTCCTTGCTTTTTGGTGGACTGGGCGGATCAGAGCGGGACTTGCGCCTAAACTGCTGGGACTTTTGGGGCTCGGTGCGCTGCAAGGCGCGATCGGCTGGTACATGGTGAGTTCCGGCCTTTCAGAGCGCGTCGACGTCAGCCAATACCGTCTCGCCCTGCACCTCTCGGTGGCGTTCGCAATTCTGTCGCTCCTTGTGTGGCTGGCACTCGTAGAGCATGCGCACCGCTTGGGTTCCAAGCCGGAAGTGGTGGCGCATCGCGTGCGCCGCCTAGCTGCAATTTTGACCGCGCTCGTTTACGCACAAGTGGCGCTCGGCGCGTTTGTCGCCGGTTTAAAGGCGGGTCTCGTCTACAACACATGGCCGTCGATGAACGGGCAATTTGTGCCGTTGGACTATTTCGTTGAAGAACGCGGCTGGCTTAGCCTCTTCGAGAGCCACGCAGCGGCCCAGTTCAATCATCGGCTGACAGCCTATGTCGTTCTAGTGGCGGCGCTTATTCAAGCATTGTCTGTCTTCACAAACTCATCGGGCAGCCGCGTGCGCAACTCCGCGTTTGTGCTGGCCGCGGCTGTTGGGCTCCAGGCCGCACTCGGCATCTGGACATTGCTTGCGCACGTGCCATTGAGTCTCGGGCTTGTGCATCAGGGCGGCGCTGCCATCGTCATGGCGCTTGCTGTTTGGCACCTGCATGCGACGCGAACGAATGCGGGGACTTAGGCGAGCCCCAGCATCAATTTTAGATTTTGCACGGCAGCGCCGGCCGCGCCTTTGCCGAGATTGTCGAGCCGGGCGACGAGTACGGCATGGTTGAGCGCATCTTTGCCGAAGACGAAGAGTTCAAGCTTGTCCGTATCGTTTAAAGCTTCCGCTTCAAGCCGCGTCTGGCTCGCTGCGTTTGGCACAACGCGCACGTTGTCGGAGCCCGTGTAATGCTTGGCGAGTGCCGCTTCGATATCCTTGATTTTCGGGTTGCCCGGAAGTTCATCCAAATGCAGGGGCACGGACACCAGCATGCCTTGCTTGAAGTTGCCGACGCTCGGCACGAAAATCGGGCGGCGCTCCAAGTGTCCGTAGGCCATGAGTTCGGGGACGTGCTTGTGCTCCAGGGCCAGTCCGTAAAGTTCGAAGGACGGCGCAGCTTTCGAAACTTCGTAGGATTCGATCATGCTTTTGCCGCCGCCCGAGTACCCGGAAACCGCGTTGACCGTAATCGGTAAGCCGGCAGGAACGAGACCGGCATCGACGAGCGGGCGTATTAAGGCAATGGCGCCGGTCGGATAGCACCCAGGATTGGCAACGCGCGGCGCTTTGCGGATTTTATCCGCCTGATCGTGGTCGAGTTCTGCGAAACCATAGACCCAGCCAGGGGCCACGCGATGCGCGGTCGAGGCATCGACGATCTTCGGGGCATTGCGGCCCAACTCGTCAGCGAGCGCCACAGCCTCTATGGCTGCGTCATCGGGAAGGCAGAGGACGACGAGATCGACTTCGCTCATGAGCTGCTTGCGGGCGCCAGCATCCTTACGCAGCTTTGCGTCGATACTTTTTACGGTAATCCCTGCGATATCTGCGAGCCGCTCACGGATCTGCAAGCCGGTCGTGCCGGCTTCGCCGTCGATGAATATGTTTGCGCCCCGCTTTGCCGCCATCTCAGCCGCCGCCCCATCCCAGGCTCCACCGGTGCTTGATGCCCTCCAATATCGTCTCGGAGCAGCCGATATTATATGTGGCGCAGAGCACCTTGTGGCTGTCGCGATAGATCATATCGATTGCGACGAAGAGAATGATGAGCAAGCCGATCCACGCAATCCAAGGATAGGTGTGCAACAGCTTGGCGATATAGCTGGAAGCGACCGCCATGAGAATGATTGCAACCGCAAGGCCGATGACGAGCACCAGCGTCGACTCTCCTGCCGCGCCCGCGACCGCGAGCACGTTATCGAGCGACATTGAGAGGTCGGCGAGAATAATGGTCCACAGAGCCGACCAGAAGGTTGCTTCGCTCCCGGTAACTTTGTTGGAGGCGAGGTTCGCTTCGATCTCGTTGATCGACTGCTCTTCCCCGTCCACGATCTGCCGGTACATCTTCCAGCACACGAATAGCAGCAGCAAGCCGCCCGCAAGTGTGAGGCCGATGACTTGCAGCATTTGCTGGGCGACGCTCGAGAACAGAATGCGCAGGACGACGGCGCCCGTAATGCCCCAGAAAATCACTTTCGAGCGCATGCCTATGGGCACGCGCGAGGCGGCCATGCCGACGACAATGGCGTTGTCGCCGGCAAGCGTCAGGTCGATCATGAGAATGTTGAAAAGCGCGACCGCGTGCGTGCGCCACCAATCGGGAGAAAGCATTTGGCCGGCTTCGGCCAAAAATCCCGCGATCATCGCACCGGCGTCGGCTGCCAAAAGATTCATGGTGAACTCCCATTCATTTGTCCGGCCCGCCGGTCCGGTGCTGGGCAACTTGCAGCGGCTATGTGGCATTGCTTCGCCGGGACGGCAAGCCTTCTGCCCGTAGAAACAGAACAGCCCGCCAATCCGGGCGGGCTGTACCAATCGTTTTGTCTCGTCCGGGCTTAGCGCTTCGAGAACTGGAAGGACTTGCGGGCCTTGACCCGGCCGTACTTCTTGCGTTCGACGACGCGGCTGTCGCGGGTCAGGAAGCCCTGCTTCTTCAACACGCCGCGCAGATCCGGCTCATAGTAGGTGAGCGCCTTGGAGATGCCATGGCGCACGGCACCCGCTTGGCCCGAAAGGCCGCCGCCGAGGACGGTGACGCGAATGTCGTACTGCGACGCGCGGTTGGCGAGGTTGAGAGGCTGCTGCAACATCATCTGAAGCACGGGCCGGGCGAAGTAGGATTTAAAATCCTTGGTGTTGACCGTGATCATGCCTTTGCCGGGCTTCAGCCAGACGCGGGCGATGGCGTTCTTGCGTTTTCCCGTGGCGTAAGCGCGGCCGAGTTTGTCGAGCTTTTGAGCGCGAACCGGTGCAGCGTCGGGAGTTGCCGTCTTGATTCCGGCGAGGTCGCCAAGCGATTTTGTTTCGGTAGCCTTTGTTTCGGTAACCATGGAACTTAGGCCCTCACATTCTTGCGGTTCATCTTGGCAACGTCGAGTGTTACGGGGTTCTGGGCCACATGCGGGTGGTCGGTGCCCTTATAGATGCGCAGATTGCGCATCAGCTGGCGCTGCAGGGGCCCGCGGGCGAGCATGCGCTCAACGGCTTTTTCGACAACGCGTTCGGGATGCTTGCCTTCCAGGATCTGGCGCGGCGTGCGTTCCTTGATGCCGCCCGGATAGCCGGTGTGCCGGTAATAGACCTTGTCTTCGCGCTTGGAGCCGGTGAAGACCACCTTCTCGGCATTGATAATGACGACGTTGTCGCCGCAATCGACGTGCGGTGTGTAGGTCGCTTTGTGTTTGCCCTTGAGGCGCATGGCGACGAGGCAAGCGAGGCGGCCGACGACGAGCCCTTTGGCGTCGATCAGGATCCACTTCTTTTCCACCGTGGCGGGCTTGGCGATATAGGTTGACATAGGTGCGCGGGCTCCTGCCGGCTTGCCGGATCGTTCAAAAAAATGACCGGCGCACCGCGAGCAGCATCACCGGACGTCGTGTGCATACTTTAGAGGCGCCTCGCCCGTCAATCAGAAATTCACTTTCGGAATAAAATACAGCAAATACAATGAGATATTATCGTAGGTATTATTATACCTTATTACGGTAATATAATACCGCCAAATTTTCGTTTCGTCCCCTTGACGGCCCGCCGGTCATGTATCCCGTGCATCGGCGGGCAAATCATGATTTTTATGTGCGACGGAAATAGAGGTGGCACATTCGTTTCTTAATGTGGACGCAGTTGACGTGTGACGTTCGCGGCGAGTCTGCCCGTGCATTGCGGGCCTGAGACCGCCCGAGGCTGATTGAGGAGGAGTTTCTATGCCGGTCATACTGGATCGTATTCAACGGTTGTTCGTGACGCTGCTGCTGGTGTGCGGTTTGGCCGTCGCGAGCGCATCGGCTCAAGAAGTCAAGCAGATGAAATTGTCGGACACGCAGGTGAAGAATTTTATCGCCGCGCAGAGCGATCTTGCGGCCATTGCCTCGAAAATCCAGTCGGCCGGCGAAAAGCCCGACCCGGCGCTGCAAGCGGAGCTTGAGGCGATCGCCAAGAAGCACGGCTTCAACGACTTTGCCGAGTTGGACGATGTCGCCGCTAACATCTCGATCGTCATGGCCGGTCTCGACACGCAAACCGGAAACTTTGTCGATCCCGTGGAAGCGCTGCAGAAAGAGCTCGAAGACGTGAAGAAGGACGAGAGCATCCCGGAAGCCGACAAGAAGCAGCTTGTCGATGAATTGACGGAAGCCATCAAAACCACGCCGCCGCTGCAGAACAAAGAAAATATCGATGTCGTGAAGACGCATCGCGCCGATATTGAAAAGGCGCTGCAGTAGCTGCAGTAAGAGCAGTTAAATCTGTCATTAGAGGCCGGCCGCCGCCATGCAGGAACGAAATCCTGAAGCAAACATGGAGGCGGCCGGTGAGGCGCCCGCTGCTGCCGGCAGTGAGGCGGCCGCTCTCATTCACGCCCGGCCCGAACCCGGCATAGCGTTACTGACGCTCAATCGCCCGGCTGCGCGCAACGCGCTGCGCTTGTCGCTTATCGGGGAATTGACCGCAGCGCTTAACGCCCTCGCGAACGACGGCTCCGTTGCGGCAATCGTTCTGGCGGCGAACGGGCCGGTTTTTTGCGCCGGCCACGACCTCAAGGAAATGACGAGCCGCAGAAGCGACGCAGATGGCGGGCGGGCGTTTTTTGCCGAAACGATGTCGTCGTGCGCGGGCATGATGCAGGCTATCGTCAATTGCCCAAAGCCCGTCATTGCTGCGGTGCAAGGCATGGCGACGGCGGCAGGCTGCCAGCTTGTTGCCTCGTGCGATCTCGCGGTTGCGGCGCACGATGCGCGGTTCGCTACGCCCGGCGTTCAAATCGGTCTTTTTTGCTCCTCTCCCATGGTGGCGCTTTCGCGCAACGCCAGGCGCAAACACGCGATGGAAATGCTGTTGACGGGCGAAGCTATTTCCGCATCCGAAGCGGAAAAGTATGGATTGATCAATCGTGCCGTTCCAGCCGCCGAAGTGTTGGACGCGGCGCTTAGCTTCGCGCGCACGATTGCTTCGAAATCGAAGGCAACGGTCGCCTTCGGCAAGGCGGCATTCTACCGGCAGCTCGAAATGCCGCTGGAAGAGGCTTACACCTATGCGGCAGGCATCATGGTTATGAACATGATGGATGAGAATGCGCGTGAAGGCATCTGTGCCTTTATCGAAAAGCGCCAGCCCGTCTGGAAGGACGCGTGAAGATGGCGGCGCATCGCACACTCTTGACCTTGAGTGCCGCCCGGACTGCGCCCGCGCCATGAACCACGACACTTACGCCGACACGTATATTGCTGGAATCTTGTCTAGCGTGCGCACATTCGCAGCCGTCGGCGCGAGCGCTAATCCAGCGCGGCCGAGTTACATTGTCATCAAATATCTGCTCGCAAAAGGCTATGGCGTTCATCCCGTCAATCCTGGTTTAGCCGGACAAGATCTGTTCGGGCGAAAAACCTATGCGCGTCTTGCAGATGTGCCCGCGCCCGTCGATGTGGCCGATATCTTTCGCAATTCGGACGCGGCGCTCGGCATCGCACGAGAAGCCATCGCGCTCAAGGATATGCTTGGCATCAAGGTCGTCTGGATGCAGCTTGGCGTGCACAACGACGCGGCCGCTGCTGAAGCCGAGTCGGCAGGGCTGCTCGTCGTTATGAACCGCTGCCCCAAAATCGAATACGGGCGGCTTTCGGGCGAAATTGGCTGGTTCGGAGTCAACTCGGGGCGCTTAACGAGCCAGCGGCCGCTCTTGTCGCCGGGCGGCGTGCAAGGCCTGTCGATTGGTAAGAAATTATAGCGGCTTCGCTGCCCGGTCGAGGGCGATGAGCAATCCCGTGACGATCGCTGCGGCAAGGGCAAGCGCCAGCCACGGACGGTTGACGCTAAGAAACGCTGCTCCGATCAGCAGCGCATTGGCGGCGGTAATTCTCGCGACGACTGGCAAGTGGCGCCCGTAACCCTGCGCCGCGCGCTGATAGAAATGCGATTTGTGCGCTTGCCAAACTTTTTCGCCGCGCGTGAGCCTGCGCAAAAGCGTGATCGTGGCATCTGCAAAAAAATACGAGGGCAAGATGAGTGCCGCGGCCCAGAAACCCTTGGCGGCGAGATCGATCATAAGCGCGCCAGTGAGAAACCCAAGCGGCACACTGCCGGCGTCACCAAGGAACACAAGCGCCTTTTTGCGCATGTTCCAGACGAGAAAACCGGCACTCGCGCCAAGAAGCGCCGCTGCGAGCGGCAGGTGCGAAAGCGTCGCGGCGGCCGTTGCGCCGAGAAGCCAATATCCCGCAGAAATTGCGACTGTTTCCGCGCCCGCGATGCCGTTGATGCCGTCCATGAAATTGTAGAGGTTCATCATCCAGGTGAGCGCGAGGATGGTGAACGCGCGGTCGAGCGGGAAGGGGAGCCAGCCTTGGAACACGGTAGCCTCTGCTGGAAGGCTCATGACGAAGAGTGCCGCCGCTCCAAAGTGCACCGGCAAACGCAGGAGTGCGGGGAGCGGCGCCTTGTCGTCGCGCCAGGAAAGTGCGGCGACGGCAACGAGGCCGGCAACGAGTGCCGGAGAAAGTGCCGTCAGCGGATGAAAAGCGCTCGTAACGGCAACCGCCGCAATGAGCAGCGGCAATCCGCCACCCTTTGGTATAGTGCCCGTATGCATGGTGCGGTCGTTCTCGGTTGCGACCGCACCTTGCGATTTGAGCCACGGGATCATAGCCCGCGTCAAAAGCGCAGAGGCGGCTGCAGCGATCAAGGCCGTCAACAAGAGAGACAAGGCACCTTTCCCCTGTTTGTATGCATCTTGAGCGATAGCAGAGAGTGACCCGATTCACCAACCGGTCGCCTGGGCAGGCTGCGCGTTCCAGGTCTTCTGGAGCCACGAAGCTGACCATTTGTTATTGTTAAGTGATCTGGATTGAGCTTCGAGGGCTATTGTTATCGGTAGCGCTCTACTTATTTCACATCATATTCACCCCCAGTACCCTTTGCCTTCGGCCGTCACTTAAGGCATATGGCAGGTATGAAACTAGGAGACGCCATGAAATCCGGCGCACTCAAATCGGTCAAGCTGGACTCGGTCAAATTGGACATGGATTGGTCGGTACAAACAATTCTGCCGATTGAACTCGATGGCCGCGAGTTGACGCTGGAAGCACACGCCTACCAAGGCGAGACGCCCGAAGAGCAGGCGCTTGTGCTCGTGCACCGCGCTGCCTCTGCCGCGAAAGATGCGGTGCCGGTCGTGCGCGTGCATTCTGGCTGCGTAACTGGGGATATCTTCCATTCGCTGCGCTGCGACTGCTATCAGCAACTTCAGGCCGCGCTGAAAGCGGTTTCTGAAGCGCCTCTCGGCGTGATCGTCTATGTGCCCTATCACGAAGGGCGCGGCATTGGCCTCTTCAAAAAGATCCAAGCCTATGCCTTGCAGGATCAGGGCCTCGACACGATTGAGGCCAACATCGAAGTCGGCGCTCCGATCGACAGCCGCGACTACGCTTTGACGGCGCGTATTTTGACCCAGCTTGGCATGCCGGAAATTAAACTGTTGTCGAACAACCCTGCGAAAGAACAAGCGCTCAAGGCACTCGGCATTCGCGTGGTTGAGCGATTGCCGATCGTGATCAAGCCGAACCCGCACAACAAGCGCTATCTCGAAACCAAGCGCCAGCGCATGTCGCATAAGCTCTAACCTGCCGTGCCGGTCGTTGCGCTGGCTGCTTGTCCGGCCATCATTTCCGCGGTCAACTCTGCACCGCCCGTGGTTCTCGGAATTGTGAAGCCGCCTTCTGCGACGAGGCGCGCGAAGAGGCCGGAGCCTCTGGAAAGCTCCGCGAAGCGCCCGCGCTCGACGATTTTGCCGTTATCCAAAACGATAATCTGATCGGCGTTGGCAACGGTCGAGAGCCGGTGCGCGATGACGAATGTGATACGGCCCTTGCGCAACGTATCGAGCGCGCGCTTGATCTTGGCTTCCGTTTCCGCGTCGAGCGCGCTTGTGGCCTCATCCAGAATGAGGACCGGCGCGTCTTTCAAAATCGCGCGCGCGATGGCGATGCGCTGGCGTTCCCCGCCCGATAACGATGCACCGCGTTCGCCGATGACGAAATCATAGCCGCTGGGTTTGGCCGAAATGAAATCGTGCGCCTCGGCAAGCTTTGCCGCGTACGCCACTTGCGAGTCCGTCGCATCCGGTTTGCCAATGCGGATATTGTCGCCAATCGAGCGGTTGAAGAGGCCCGCATCCTGAAACACGACCGAGATGGCGCTGCGCAACGATGCCATGGTCGCGTCCGCGATGTCCTGGCCGCCGATGAGAATGCGCCCTTCGTCCGGCGCGCGGAAGCGCTGCAGGAGTGCGATTGTCGTCGATTTGCCCGAGCCCGTCGGTCCCGTGAGCGCGATGGTCTCACCTGCTTTAGCTGCAAATGAGATCGCGTCCACGCCTTGCGGTCCCTTGTCGTAGTGGAACGAGACATTCTCGAACTCCACGTTGCCATGGATAGAAGCCAGCGGTTTTGCGCCGGGCTTCTCGGCAACGGCGGCCGCTTCGTCCATGAGGCTGAAAAGATTGCGCAGCGCTGGGCCCTGCTGATGGATGCGCACGGCAAAGCCCGAGAGCTGATCGAGCTTGCCGATCAGGAGGCCCGCGAACGCGACGAACGAGACGATCTGCCCGACCGTCAGCTCGCCGCGTGCGGAGAGCACGGCGCCGGCTGCAAATACGGCGACCATGGTCAGAGTAGCCGCCGAGCGCTGGAGCACGGCCAATATGCCCCACCAAGTCAGCACGGGGTATTGTGCCGATAACAAGTCGCGCGTGAGCGTGCCCATGGCCAGGGTCTCGGCATTGATGCGGCCATAAGCCTGCACGACGGACACGTTCGAGATGACGTCGCCGACACGGCCGGAGATGGCATATTCCAAGATTTCGACTGAGGCTTGGCCGCTCGCGGTTTTCCGCATCACGATGACATTGATGACGGTGTAAAATGCCGCGAGCGTCAGCAGGATGAGGGCCATGCGGTAGTCCATGCTGAGTGCGGCCGGCGCCAAGAGGATAATCCCGAACAAGGCGGTCAGCTGGTCGCGCAAAGCGCCGAGCCAGAGCCAGAACAGCGAAGTCGTGCCTGAGAGAACATTGCGGATGACGGCACCGGAGCCGCGCGCCGCGTGATAGCCCTGGGACAAGGTCATGGCGCGCTCGAATACGTCCCCCAGGATTGCTAAGCGTCGGCGGTGCGCGAGACGGTCCGAGTATGTCGCAACGACGACGCCTGCAAGAACGCCGAAGAGACCGAGTGCTGCCCACAGCGCGATGATGGGGAATGCGCCGCTGCCCTTATACAAGGCATCGACCACGCGGCCAAAGAGAATAGGCTCCGCCAGTTGGATGGCGGCGATGACGATGCCGGCGGAAGCAAGCATGATTGCCAGCCACTTTTCAGGTGCCAGCATGGCAAGTGCGCGCTTGTAGATCTCGGGCAGCGTCAGATCTGGGGCGAACTTACTCTCGTTGTTCATCGTTCCTGGTGCCATCGAAATGCAGCATTCCGTTTGTCAATGCAGTGGGCCGGGATTGTGGCATTTCACGGCTTGTTTCGGCCATGCGCGCTCGCTATGGAAGGGTATTCCGTTTGGCTGCCCCATCGCAATAACCGTTTATCGGGCGGGCGCAAGCGGGCCGAGCTGCTGCGTTTGCGTTAAACTCCGTGAGCGGCATTCAACTCATCAAGGGCGATCGGGCAATCGATGCCAGTTCATCACGGCGCATTTCCAGCACACCTTTCAAATCCGCTAATCGAGCCTTTGCTCGCCGCGGCGCCCGAAAGACCGTTCGTCATCGCCCAACTCGGGCAATCTCTCGACGGGCGCATCGCAACGCTGACGGGCGCCAGCCGATGGATCAGCGGCAGCGCCGCGCTCGACCATTTGCACCGTTTGCGCGCCAACGTCGATGCCGTGGTTGTTGGCGCGGGAACGGTCGGAGAAGACGATCCCTTGCTGACGGTTCGCCGCGTACGCGGGACCCATCCAGCGCGTGTTGTCATCGATCCGAACGGGCGCGTCAATCCTGCGGCGAAGTGTTTTGCCAAAGATGGAACGCGTTGCCTCGTCGTGCGCGCTGAGCCGGGCGCCGCGCCTCGCGGCACGGAGACCGTCGTTGTGCCGCGCGTCGATGGGCACATGCCGCCCGGGGCGATCGTCAACGCGCTCTATGCACTGGGATTGAGAAAAATTCTAATCGAGGGCGGCGCCAAGACCGTCTCGGCCTTCATTGACGCGGACGCTGTCGACCGCCTGCATGTTCTTGTGGCACCCGTCATTTTAGGGTCGGGCATTTCAGGATTGTCACTTTTGCCAATTCGGGGCCTTGAGGAAGCGCGCCGGCCTTTGACCCGCGTGCATGTTCTTGACGGCGGCGATGTGGTATTCGATTGTGACTTGAGGCAGCAGCAGCGGAGTTAAACGAGATGGCAGATCGTGGCGATTACGGCATTCCAATCTACTCAAGCGCTGCCCGTAAATTTCACTGGTTGATCGTTTTGTTGCTCTTGCTCCAGATTCCCGGCGGCTTCTACATGATGTACCGGGCCAAGGAAATGCCGGGCCTGAACGACAAGGGCGAGGCGGTCAAAGGTGTGTGGAATGGCGTCGCCGATGGCGGCCTCACGGACACGATATTCAGCGGACATAAACTATTTGGGCTCTTGATCCTATCGATCGTGGTCATGAGGCTGCTCTATCGCTTGACGCACGGCGCGCCGCGGTCCGATCCGTCGGTGCCCGCAGCTTTGACGGGCATCAGCCACCTTGTTCACTGGGGCCTTTATGCTTTGATGTTCGCGACGCCGATCCTCGGCTATCTTGCGATCTCGTACGGGCGGTATCTTGATGTTTTCGGAATAGTGCTTCCGGCCGTGACGGGTGAAGACAAGAAGTTTGCCGACGTTGTTTTCGGATGGCACGAAATCGCCGCAACGCTTTTGCTATCCGTTGCGGTATTGCATGTAGCGGCGGCATTCTATCATAAAATGATCCGCAAAGACCGGGTGGTCGAACGGATGTTGCCGAAGCGGACGGTTTGAGACGCGGCTAGCCGTTCACAGGCGTCGCAAAAACGTCGGTGTGTCCGACTTCCGCGGCGGCGCGAATGACCTTAACCCATGTCTCCACGGATTTGGCGTCGAGCCCCTTCGTCTCAAGCACCGCAAGTGCGTGCCCGCGCTGAAGTTCTTCGAGGAGCGATCTGTCGTTCTGCCCGAGTACCCATGGGCTCTCGCCTTCCATCACGGTATAGTCTTCAAGACGAAGCTGATCGGCAAGAAGGCCCGCAGCAGTTGGCCCGGCGGCAAGACCAAAGCCCTTGTCGGTCATTTGATGCCGGTTGAAGGCGGCGGCCATCTGGCTGTCTAATGGGCGATGCGGACTCCAGCGTTGCACGCCGTTGTAGGTCAGTGTCGCGTATAGTGCCGCCCTGGTGTTGGCAACTTGCCGCGCGAGCGCGCGAATGAAATCCAACGATACGAGATCGAAAAAGGCCGATGCGGTTATCAGATCGGGCTTTGCAACGAGCACGCTGTCGAGATCGCGGGCGAGGTCGGCTATTTGGAAGTGGACTTCGATTTCGGCGTTGCCCTTCGTCAACTTCAAGGTATCGCCAGCCATTTCTGCCTTGTCAGCCCACTTGCGTAGTGCAATTTTGGCGGCGGCGAATAGCGCCTCGTCTTTGTCGACAAGGTGCCAGCGCTGACGCGCAGGCAGCAACGGTGCGACGGCGCGCAAGTTGGCGCCGGTGCCTGAGCCAAGATCGGCGACGCTGATGTGATCGCGTAGCGCGAACCACGCCGAGACGCCCTGAGCGAGATCGCGGTTGCGTGCGCACACGTCGGCACTTTCCCGTAGTGCCAGCCACTCGGCCGAAAAAGCGCTCATGGCTTGAGGCCTAGTACAACGGCTGCAATGCGGCGCGCAGTTTCGTGCCACGTCGGCAAGGTCCGCCCAAGGTCCCAGGATGCGTCCGCAAGTTTGTCGCGGAGTTTTTTGTCGGTCAGGGCCCTGCGCAAGGCTGCGGTCATGTCAGCGATATTTCCCGGTTGAACATGGATGGCGGCAGACTTGTGCGCCGTATCGGCTGCAGCTCCGCCCGTCGTCGTGACGATCGCCAGGCCCCGCGCCATAGCTTCCGCGATGACCATGCCGTAGCCTTCAAAGAGCGAGGCCGAGACGAAGAGGTCGGCGCTTTCATAGTAGCGGTCGAGGGTCGCCGGCACGACCTTTCCGGCAAGCGTAATGCGGTCGGTAAGTTTTGTGCTTTCGATTTTCTGGCGCAGCGCCGCAGCGGCTTGCGGGTGCCGGTCGAGCGCACCGGCAATCGTCAGCTTCCAATCGAGGCCGCTGAGCGGTGCCAGGGCTTCAACGAGGTGGTCATAGCTCTTTCTGGGCGAGACAGCGCCAACGGCAAGAATATGCAGCGGCGAGCCGGTGCCCGTTGCGCGGCCTGCGGGATCGGTGCCGGGTTCGGCGACCGTGATCTTGCGCGGATCGGCTCCAAGCTCGTCGGATAAGATGCGCGCCGTGGTGCGGCTCGTCACCACGATGTGGTCGGCACGCTGAAGCGCGTTGCGTTCGCTCGCCTTCAATTCGACTTTCCGGGCGTGCGGCAATCCTGTTTCGAGAAAGAGCGGATGGTGCACGATTGCAATCAGGCGGCGGCCGTCGCACGGCAGGCTGGACGCGGGAAACGCGCCAAAGGCAAGTCCATCGACAAGAAGCGCTGCCGATTTCGGCGTTGCTGCAATGAGCCGGTCGGCGTCCTTGATGTCTTTGGGCGCTGGATTGGGAAATGCGGCGGAGAGCTTCAAGTGCTGAACATTGACGCCGAAGTGCGGCAGCAGCTCGATCACGCGCCGGTCGTAGGCGTAACCGCCCGTTGGGCTTCTGATATCGCCGGGAATTGCGAAAACTGCTTCAGCCACTGACCGGTCCTTCGAATGTCGCGCGCGCCAAATCCGTCTCCGAAAGTGTAACGCGGATTTTGGCAAGCGTCTTGCCTTCGGACCCCAATGCGCCGGAGCGGGCCGCCGTTGCTATAGCATCGAATACATACTTGCAGAGAAATTCGGTTGTCGTCAGCACGCCTTTGAATTGCGGTAAAGTATCGAGATTTTGATAGCCGAGCGGCTTTAGTGCGGCGTCTAGGCAATCAAGCGCCGCGCCGATATCGACGACGACGTTTTGGCCCGTTAACTTTTGGCGGAAGAAAGCAACGTCAACCACGAAGGTCGCGCCGTGCATGTTCTGTGCAGGCCCGAAGAAGGGATCGGGCAGCGAATGGGCAATCATGATGCGGTTGCGGACTTCGACGGAGTACATGGGTTCTGGGGACCTCGGCTCTATTCGGGGTAACGGATGACGGGCGGCAGGGCGCTGCTCGATGGGCCAAGGAGCAGGGGTATCTCTCTCGGGAGGTCAGCGAAGGAGACTTCGGCGGCGATAAGGTTATCGAGCGCGGGATCGTCGAGGAGGGCGAGGGCCTGGATCAGCCGTTGGCGATGCGTGGTGCTGTTACGCCGGCTGGGTGACACGTGCCCGACTTGCGACGAAATGAGGTGCAGGCGCTTTGAATGGAAGGCGCCGCCGAGCCGGAGCGAGACGGGCGTGGTGCCATACCAACTCATGTCGACGATGCGCCCTTCAAAGGTGGCAGCGTCCAGCGCGCTTTGCAAACCGGCGGCAGTCGCGGAGGTGTGAAACACCAGCCGGTTCTCGCGCGGCGCCTCGGCGGGCGCGGCGAACGTGAGGCCGAGAGCAGCGGCAATAACGGCGCGGGCAGGATCGATGTCGGTGATGGTGACGCTGCATCCGGCGATACGTTTGGCGAGATGTGCCGTCAACAAGCCAAGAATGCCGGCGCCGATGACGAGAACATTGTCGCCGGGGCCCGTGCCTGCGTCCCAATGCGCGTTAAGAGCCGTTTCCATATTGGCGGCGAGCGTTGCGCGTTTGGCGGGCACTGCATCCGGCAGCGGGATCAGCATCGTTTCGGACGCGTGAAAATAATCCTGGTGCGGATGCAAGCAAAATACTCGGCTGCCCATTAAATCATCGGAGCCTGCGACCACTACGCCCGTCGCCGAATAGCCGTATTTGACGGGGAATGGGAATTCGCCCGCTTGCATTGGCGCGCGCATGCTTTGGTTTTCAGCGGGCGGCACTTGTCCAAACGCGACGAGGCGTTCCGTGCCGCGGCTCAAAGCGCTGAAAAGAGTTTTGACGCGCGCTTCTCCGGGTCTTGGTGCTGCAAGCCGTTCGGTTCTCAGTTCCGCGACGCCGGGCTTGACGTACCAGAGCGCGCGGGCCACGACCAAGTGGCCGGCGCTGCGGCGCTGGGTGTGTGTCAAATTCGCGTCCACGAACGTCCTCGCAATGCCTTTGACAACCTAATCAGCGCCAGATGAGTGCCAGATGAGAGAAAGTGCCGGAACTTTCGAGCGCGCTCCGGTCTCGTCCGCGAGGAGCCTTACGACACCTGCGGGGTTGCAGGCAAACGCTACGCTTAACAGGCGGCGAATTCTTGTCCTTGTCTTGAACGCCGTGATGTGGACCGGGTTGCTTGCCTGGGCCGCTTCGGTTCTCGGCGCCGGGGGGTGGACTTGGACCGATTGCGTGGTGTTTGGGTGCTTCGTGCTGGGCACGCCCTGGTCCGTGCTTGGATTCTGGAACGCGGCAATCGGACTGTGGCTGCTGCATGGCGCGAAGGACCCGATTGGGGAAGTTGCGCCGTTCATGGCAGCCGGCGAGACGGGAGCGCCGTTGACGCCCAAGACGGCCGTGTTGATGACGTTGCGCAACGAAGACCCTGCACGCGCTATTTTGAGACTGCGCACTGTGAAGACGAGCCTGGACGCAACAGGCGAGGGTGCGGCGTTCGGCTATTTTCTCTTGAGCGATACAGACCTGGCGGAAGTTGCGGCGGCGGAAGAAGCAGCGGTCGCGGCATGGCGCGCGGAAGACGCCGATGCAGCGCGGATCAACTATCGGCGGCGCGCGGACAACACCGGTTTCAAGGCCGGCAACGTGCGCGACTTTTGCGAAACACTCGGGGCGGGCTTCGACCTCATGCTGCCGCTCGACGCCGATAGCCTGATGACGGGCGCCGCGATCGTCAAACTCGTGCGCATCATGCAGGCCTATCCGAGGCTCGGCATTCTGCAGAGCTTGGTGGTGGGCATGCCATCCACGTCGCCGTTCGCCCGCGTGTTTCAGTTTGGGATGCGTATGGGCATGCGCAGCTACACGGTTGCGCAGGCTTGGTGGGTGGGCGATTGCGGGCCGTACTGGGGGCACAACGCCGTTGTGCGCTGCGAACCTTACCTTGAGCATTGTGCGTTACCCGTTCTTTCTGGCGGGCCGCCGTTTGGCGGGCATGTGTTATCGCACGACCAAGTGGAAGCAACCTTGATGCGCCGCGCCGGTTTTGAGGTGCGCGTAATGCCGGTCGAGGACGGGAGCTATGAGGAAAATCCGCCGGATGTTTTGGAGTTCATTCGCCGTGACGTGCGCTGGTGCCAGGGCAACATGCAGTATGTGAAGCTGCTTGGGCTTCCGGGGCTGCGGCCCATGAGCCGGTTTCAATTGCTGTGGGCGATATTGATGTTCGTTGGCATTCCGGCCTGGACGATCATGATTGCGCTGCTGCCGCTGGTGGCGGCGGAAGCTTTGACTATCGCTGATTTTCCGGTTGCCTCGGCGAAGACGCTCTACGTCACGTTTCTGCTCATGTATCTGGCGCCAAAGATTGCGGGATTGATTGATGCGGTGCTGACACCGGGAGAGATCAAACGCTTTGGCGGAGGGTTGCGATTTGCGTCGAGTGCAGCGCTGGAACTCGTCTTTTCATTTTTTCAAGGCGCGGTCTCGACCATTCGCACGTCGATCTTCATGGTTGGATTGCTATTTGGAAAATCGATTGTGTGGAGCGGACAGCAGCGCGATGCCGCCGGATTGACGTGGGGTGGGGCCGCGCGAGCGCTCTGGCCGCAGACGATGTTTGGCGCGATTGTGCTATCAGCGTTGTATTGGATTTCGCCGGCGGTGCTGGTGTGGAGTTTGCCATTGACAGCAGGGTATGTGTTGGCCATTCCGTTCGCGGTCGTGACGGCAAGCCCGGCGCTGGGGCGGTTCATGCGTGCAAACGGTGTTGCCGGAATTCCGGAAGACTTCGCAGCCCCGGCGGAGATTGTCGCGGTGCAAAACTTGAAAGCGGGTTGAGGGATGGCATCCGGGGCGTTGCAAGGAGTTTTTCGATCGCTCAGGCTTTACCACGGGCCGCAAGCGCCACGCGCGGCGATGGACAAGCTCTATTCTCAGTTTATCAAGCCGGGCGATCTTGCGTTTGACGTTGGCGCGCACGCGGGCGATCGCATTTCCTCGTTCCGCCGTTTGGGTGCGCGCGTCATCGCGCTTGAGCCGCAGCCGAAAATACTGCGTGCGCTGCGCCTCATCCACGGCCGCGACGACCAGGTGCGCATTCTGCCGTCGGCCGCGAGTGCGGCGCTGGGATGGATGACGCTGCATGTGAATTCTGCCAATCCGACTGTTTCGACAGCCTCGCGCGCGTTCATCGCAGAGGCGGAAGGTAAGGCCGGATGGGAAGGACAAACCTGGGACAGCGAGATCCGCGTGCCCGCCGTTACGCTTGACCGGCTGATCGCGGCGCACGGCGTTCCGGCTTTTATAAAAATCGACGTCGAGGGTTATGAGGACCAAGTGCTCATGGGACTGAAGACCGCCGTGCCCGCACTCTCGTTTGAGTTTACAACCATTGCGCGCGATGTGGCGTTGCGTTCGCTCGAGCGTTTGGGAAGCCTGGGCGACTATGAATTCAACGTCTCGTTTGGCGAAAATCAGACGTTAACGTTAGCGCCCTGGGTGAACGCAAAAAGCATGATGGAGTTTATCATGGGACTCAGTCACGAGGAAAACTCGGGCGATTGTTATGCCCGCCTAGCCCGCATGGGTTATACTGCAGCTTGAAGATAGGTTTGGAGACCGGAATGCAGAAGTTGGGTGCCTTTTTGTTCGCTTTTCTCGCAACGCTCGTCGTGGCGGGATCAGGTTTTGCGGCGTCTCTCGATGGGCTCGCGGTGGACGTGAAAAACGAGACCGAGCCGGTTTTGTGCGCGGAAAAAGATAACGTCGCGGTCGCGTTTTCGAACAAAGAGGTGCGCTCGTTCCGCATCGAGGCGGCGCATCCGGTTTATTTGTCGGCCGGTATGCGCGACAACTTCGAAGCCGATTGGACGGCGTGCGATATGAGCGCCGACACGTCCTACGCGGCGCCCGGGCAACCTCGAAAAGTGACGCTCTACGAAGAAACCGAGATGTGGGTTGTGGGCTATGCGTTCCCCGCGTTCTGGCGGCCTTCGAATGCGACCGTGCGCGTCGGCGACCGTGTTGAGAAGGGCCTGCACATGTTGCAGGTGTGGCTTTTGCGGACGGACGGCGCGGAGGAAGTGCTCGTGCTTTATCCGCAGGACGGCTATTGGCGGCCGCGCCCGATGACGCCGCCCAATATGCGCAACACCGGCTATGGGTCGTCGTTTCTCGTTGGCCCGATTGATCGCGAGGTGCGCCCGCACGTCAAGTTCAAGGAAGTCGTGTTCGATCCCAAGACGCGTACTTTTACGCTTGAATTCGAAAAGGGCGGCAGTGCCACGGTGCGCATGGCAAAGGCCGATACCAATCGCCTCGCACTCGACGTGGCCTTCGACAAGGGGATCGATGGCAGCCCGTTTGCGATGCTGCGCTCGATGTATGTGACGGAATTTAACAACGACATGGCGCGCATTGCGGTGCGCGAACGGGAAGCCAAAGGCTGGCGCGAAGAAAATATTCTGAAGTTCGACAAGGCGCGCGCGACGGACGTGTGGATGGGGCGCTTGTCGCCGTCGCAGCACAACACGTCGTCGCCCGACGTGGTGTTTAATTCATTTTCCGATGGGCCCTATCCCAAGCGCCCGAAATCCGAGCCGCCGGGGAGGATTGAGCCGAAGAAGGGGGAGTGATTTTCCCCTCTCCCCGTCCTTCACGGGGAGAGGGCTAGGGTGAGGGGCCGCACACATTCGAACAAGCGGCCGCCCCTCACCCCAACCCTCTCCCCATTTAGTGCAGTAATGGGGGGAGGGGGAAGATACGGTGTCGGACCCGGAGGGTCAGACACCGACCCGCAAATTCACCACTTC
>JANMNH010000019.1:0-24502 GCA_031373745.1 Hyphomicrobium sp.
CTGTCTTTCAGCGTGACAGTCAGAAAGGCGAAGCCCGGCCGCGTCGTCGTCTCCACGCGGTCGTACCAGGTCAGTTCCTGAATGCGCTTCTCGAGCGGTTCCGCGACCAGATCCTGCATTTCTCGCGCGGTCGCGCCTGGCCAAACCGTCGTAACCGTCAGGGTCTTTAAGGTGAAGGGTGGATCCTCTGCCCGCCCGAGATTGACGAAAGCGTAGACACCTGCGGCTGCCAACAGCATAATGAAGAACAGAGTGACAGCTCGCTCGCGGACCGCAATCGCGGAAAGGTTAAGGGTCATCGGCTCGAAACCTCTGGCTTGAAGCTGGTCCTGACGATCGCGCCGTCTTTCAAAAGATGCGCACCGAGCGCTACAACCGGCTGGCCGACCTCAATTCCGGAGACCACCGCGGTTTCGTCGCCAAGCCGCTTAATCTGCACGGGGGCAAAGCGCACGGTTGTTGCGTTCTCCTCCAGTATCCAAACTCCAGTGCGCGTGCCGTCGTCAAACACAGCGCCAATCGGCACCTCCACGTCGGATCGCTTTTCGTTGTCAGCTAGTTTAATCGTTACCGTGGCGCCGAGAGGAGCGGAGGCAGCTTCGCCCTCAAGCACGTAACGCGCTTCGTAAGTGCGGGTCTGGGTATCTGCGGAGTTTGCAATTTGGCGAAGGCGCGCAGCCCCGCGCTGCCCGTCGCTGCCATAGACACTGGCTTCGGCAAGCGAGCCGATCGCGGGACGGATTGTTTCCGGGAGCGCAACAAGCGCTTCACGCGGTCCAGCTCGTGCAAGCTGCGCGACGGTCTGTCCCGCCGCAACGACCTGTCCCGGCTCCCCGTTCGTCGCGACGACGGTCCCATCTGCGTCGGCTACGAGGGTGGAATACGTCGCTTCGTTCTCAGCCACTTTCGCTTCCGCTTCTGCCGCTGCGAGCTGCGCTTCAGCCGTGTCCAACGCGGCCTTCGCCTGTTCGTAGCGCTGCGGGGTCCCTGCAAGCCCGCCACGAACGAGCGTGGCGTAGCGCTTCTCATCCGCATGCGCCTGAACGAAGCCCGCGCGGGCTGCAATCACTGCGTTGCGTTTGGCGGTCAAGGCGAGGCGCAAATCGGTTTCATCGAGGCGCATGAGAGGTTGACCGGCCGTAATCTGCTGGCCGTCATCAACAAGCCGCTCGACAATCTTGCCGGGAACGCGAAAGCCCAAATTGCTCTGTACTCGCGCTGCGATTGTGCCGGTGAAGGCACGTTGAACGCCGGCCACACTCGTGGCGTTGACGACCTTTACCAGCGGCGGCGTGGTGCGGGGATCGGCAGCAGCTGATGCCCCCCGACCCGGCGCATTCAAACCGAACGCGACGGCCGCGATGCTAGCTGCCGTCAGTGCGAGCGCGCCGATGAAAAAAAGCAACTTGCGCCACATGAGCGGATACCCTTTGATAATTAGCTTTTGATTGACATCCATAAGATGGATAGAAGTCGAATGCAAGCTAAATTTTTGAGTGACGACTGAGCACGGACAAAGGGGTTAAATGCCGCGTATTTGACAAAATATTGCCCCTGAGTATTTGCGATCCTTTGATATAGCTTGCATTCGCACTCTATATTAGCTATAGTGTTTATCAGCAAGCTAAGCAAAGGAATCGCCAAGATGCGAGTAAGCCGCGCTCAGGCAGAGGAAAACCGCCAGAACGTGATCGATGTCGCAAGCCGCCTCTTCAGAGAGCACGGCTTCGATGGAATCGGTCTCAAAGATCTGATGGAAAACGCCGGGATGACCCAGGGTGCCTTCTACAAACAGTTCGAGTCGAAAGAGGAACTGGTCGCAGAGGCCTCGGCACGGGCCTTAGAATGCGCCACAAGCCGATGGTCGGATGCTGCTGCCGCGAACCCGAACGACCCGCTCGGCGCGGTGATCGCTTTCTACCTCACCAAGGAACATAGAAAGGAAAAAATGGAGGGCTGCCCGATCGTGGCCCTCGGCGCCGATGCCGCAAGGCAAAGCGCTGAGGTGAAGGCCTCGTTCGAAGCCGGGATCAGGGAGCATCTTCGCGTCCTTTCCCGTCTGATCTTTAAAACCGACTCGGAAGAGAAGCGCGACAAGGCCATGGCCATCCTCTCGACGATGGTTGGCGCCCTCACGCTCTCGCGCGTCGTCAACGACCCCCGACTCGCTCAATCTTTCCTCGATGCGGCAGCCGAAAGCGTCCGCGAAGCAGCGTATTCCGGAAAGCGTTGACCATTTTGACCTCAGCCGCTAGTTGCGAGCAAGAGTTCGCAGGCGTTGAAGCTATGCCCCGGTTCCTACTAATGAAGTTGGGTCAGGGCTTGGTCTGCTGCAGGCCGCGGCCTAAGATGGCGTTGTGTGCGATAAGTATTCGTCCAAAAAAGGAACTGCCGTGAGGGCTCGCGGGTATCGCCTGGGTAGCAGAAACCTCGGTTTCCAGCAGAACGCGGTGGGACTGAGCGATGCTCATTGAAACAGGCTCCGAAAACGCCATCCCATCCAATACATTACCCCACTGTGTTTACTGGGGTTCCGCGCCGCACTGTTGGTCAGGGAGAGGTCGAGAGTTCAATCCCCTCCGGCAGCACCAGATTTTTGTTGGGTTTTTGACTGGTTTGAATTGGTGATCTTGTCTGCATCACCGATAACATCTCCGAATGCACGGCCAAGATGTTTTTTTGCGCCCGGAAAAGCCCATTGCACGTTGTTTTGAGCAAGTGGATGAACCGGCGCTGGAGCACCGGAACAGCCGCGGAATGCCCGATAATCAGCAAGTGCCTCCGACGAAAACAACTTCTCGCCGTGAGGGAGTATCAGCCGTGTCGCCGCCTAATGCTTTTAAGTTCGTCGCACAGAGCATCTGGGATACAGCCGATAAGCTCTTCGCGGACCCGCTGTCAATGTAATCAACAATTGCATCCGCTCGTTATCGCGGGGTAATTTCTCGCGCCATGATGGCGTACTTGACGCTATCGGGTTCGAGTGGATCGAGGCGTCCTGCAGCGGTCTCGGCCTGAGGATACATCAGGAACGGCAGCTTCGGACCGGCAGAGCCCGGCAGAGCGATATCGTGCGCGAAATTGTAGGCCAGCCAGTTTCCTTCCCAGGCGCCCAAAAGTGTTTTGCGGGCTTGCAAAACTTTAGCGTCGTCTTTTGCAAGATTGCCCGGCGGCTCTTCTAGGACCACTTTGCGCACGTCTGCCGGATCGACGGGAACCCAGCCGTAGCCGTCGAGGAAAACTTCGGCACGGCAGTGCTGGGCCTTCGTGACGACGTTGGTCATGGGACCGAGGCTTTTGTAGCCGAACTTCGAGGGTCCAAGTCGCAGACCGTAAAAATCGCGCGCTGGCAGACCGGAAGCTCTCGCAAGCCCGACGTAGAGCGCGTTGATATCGGCGCACTTTCCCGAAAAATCTCCGGACTTAATCATGTAAGTTATGTCGCCAACGCCGCAGCCGCGCGTTTTTGGATTTCGAAACGTGTTTTCGATAGCCCATTCGTATATGGCGCGCGCCTTGTCGAAATCGGTTTTCGCGCCAGCCGTGATCTTATCGGCCGTCTCCTTGACGATACCATCGACAGGAATAAGTTCGGTACCTTGGATGTAAAATTGGCGTTCGGCCTTGGTGAGTTGTTTGGCATTGCCGGCAGCATTCAACTCCACGGCACGGTCGCGCGTAGAAAATCGGCTGGTCACTTCGGCCACGTGGGCAACTGTTCCCTCCGGCCAAACGATGTGCAGCATTTTCGCGCCGTAGTTTTTTTCCGATACCGCGATTGCATTAGCCCCGCGGGCCGTCCACGTACTTGTGCCCGAGCGCATCCAATCGTCCTGGTCGACACCAGGGAGCGGTACCCATGCCTGCACCTTGCCTTCGGGTTTCGCGATTTGAATGCTGGTGACCGTCTCGAACGTCCGCCACTCGCCCGGAACCGGCGAAAACAGAGCTTCCGCGCGTGCCGCGTGCGAAATAGCGAAAGAAGCAGCTACCGCTCCAGTACCTTCCAACATCGATCTTCTGCTCAATCTCATGACGCAATCCCCTTCAACGATCTCGCCGTAACTTGCATTTAAATTGAGTAACGCGCAACTTGATTGCGGGCAATTTAATTCTCTGTTTGCGAGTGGGCTAGCGACTTGGGCAGTCGGATTTCACAAACCCGCTGATTTCTTGAGGCGTTGCAAAGATGGCATAGGAGCGATCACCCTGCATGCCGGTTGGAACCAAAACAGGTTTTGCAGGCATTGGGCCCTGGCTGCTTCCGTCCGTTTTGAAACGGAGGTTTGGCTCCCAAAATAGCAGCGTCGTGCCGTTCTCCATTTTTACCGCGTACGTATCGCGGCAGAGACCTATCGATGCGATGCGGGTTGCGGGACCTGAGGCTTTCAAGTCGTGCATTTTTTCAAGTAGTTTGGGAATGTCGTCGCGCGGTGGTGCGCCCGGCGTCTGCGTTGCCAAGAGATAGGCAACGATGTCCATACGCGCTTGTTCATCGGCGCCGATGCCTGGCATCGTCGTACCCGACACAAGAGCTTGCGGATTTACCATCCACGAGGTCAGCGTTTGCTCGTTCCATGCGATGGAACTCTGCGGCAAGGCTTTCGAGTAACGCTCAAAACCAGCTATTGAACCCGCCTTGCGACCGGCAATTCCCGACAAGCTTGGACCTGTCATATGCCGGTCAGGGGTCACCGAATGGCAAGGTGAGCAAAAATGGTTGAAGGTGCGCGCGCCTTTTTGGGGATCGCCTTCAGCGAGGGCGGAACTCACAAAGCTGACCACTAAACCGCCAGTAATTATGGCTGCGCGACACGCGATCCTACTGAAATTATGAAGCATATTTGCCCCTTATGGTCGACGGCTGATCGTTCGGCAGCGTAGATGGATTGCTCGTTCTGTCGACGTGTCTGTCTTGAGGAAGCGTTGGCCGAGCCGGTGGAAGGCTGACTTCACGTGGTGAAGGTTCCCCTTAAGCGAAGTTGACCGGTTCGATCTCCGGTGGATCTCAGTACAGCGCCGATAATGCACGCATCCGCGATGCCATTGCGTTTCAGATCGTCGACGCACGCTTGAGCGCGGGACACTGGAACGCCCGCAACCAATCCGCCCGACGTTTGAGGATCAAAGAGCACCGCGAGTGTGGCAGCGGACGGCAACTCGTCTCCGCTCAAGCGGCACGAAAAGCTAAGGTTTGCCGGCAGCAAAGTCGATGCGATACCGGATTGTGCAAGTGCTGTAGCTTGCGGATACGCCGGAACGTTAGTCAAATCGAGTTCCGCCTCCATGCCGGCGGCGTCGAGCATTTCAATGAGATGTCCGGCAAGGCCAAATCCGGTCACATCGGTCGCAGCCGTTGCGCCGTGTCGTGCCAGACATTCTGCGGCGGTGCGATTAGATCGGCGCATACTTGCCATAGCGATCTGAATTGCTTCAGCCTTTGCCAGACCGCGCATCTCGGCAGCGAACAACAGCCCCGTGCCAAGCGGCCGGGTGAGTATCAGTTTGTCGCCCGCGCGAAGACCAGACTTGCGCACAAGCTTGTCGCGCTGTGCAACACCTGAAATCGCAAAGCCAACCGAAATCTCGGAGCCCTCACTTGAGTGTCCGCCGATGAGCGTGACGCCTTCTCTGTCAAAGACGGCGCGGGCGCCGGCTAGTAACTGAAATAGGTCTTCTTCGACATTTTTTGACCGGCCATGAGGAAGCACCGCAATCGCTTGCGCGGTTTTGGGGGTCCCGCCCATGGCAAAGATGTCGCTAAGTGCGTGGTTTGCGGCGATCTCGCCGAGCAGGTAAGGTTCTGGCCAGAAGCTGCGGAAAAAATCGACCGTCTCAAGCCTCACCGAGTCTCCGCCTTCGTCGATGATTGCAGCATCGTCGCGCGGCGGCATCTTGAGAATTGCGCTGTTACCAGCTAACCGATCGAGCGCATTCGCCAACGTCGCGGGGCCGACTTTTGCAGCGCACCCGCCGCAGCGCATGGCAGACACGGTTTCGTCTCCGCCGGCGTTCATCTCCGGCAAGATATTGAACTTGTCCATGAAGGCGCGGTCGATACGGTCTTTCCACAACCATGCCCAGGTGCCAGCCGCTGCGACAGACCCGCGTGCTGCAATTGCGCGCTTCGCGCCAAGCGAAAGCAGCGTTAGAAATTGCTTTTGAGGAACGAAGGGCTTTGCTGATTCGCCGATGGCACGGCGGCGCAAGTTGTCAGCAACTTTGGGCCCCTGACGAACGGCAAAGACGCCGGATTTGGCGCGAGGATGTTCGACTACAGAGGCGCAATCGCCGACGGCAAACACATCATCATCGTCGATCAATTGCAGCGTAGGTCTGACGGCAAGAAAGCCTTGCGGATCGCATGGGAGATGGGTGGCGGCGAACCACGCCGGCGCGGCGGCCCTGGTCGAGATCAAGACCGCATCCGCCGCAACGGATCGTCCGCTTGCCAAGGCGACGGCATCTGGTGATATGCGGGCCGCCAAATCATTTTCGATGATGTCAACGTTCGCGTCTGTCAATGCCTTTCGCGCCAATGTCTGGGCGCGCGCGTTGTGGCTGGGCAGCAGAATGCCGCCTGCAACGAGTGTAAATGAGAAAGCGTCTGCGGCGATTCCGGCGCCAGGCGCAAGAGTGCGAAATCGGTGGTGCGCTGCTAAAATTAGCTCAACCCCAGCCGCTCCGCCCCCCACGGCAACGATCCGGCGCGGACCGTCTGTTTCCTTTGCTCGGGCTTCGAGAGCCTGCCATTTCGGCGCAAAAATCGAAACCGGTTTGACGGCAATCGCGTACTGAGCGGCACCTTCGATTTCGTCGATCAGCGGGGTGATGCCGACATCGATTGAAAGCAGATCGTAGCGGATCGAGGGGCGGCCTTCGATTGCGACGCGCTTCTGGATGCGGTCGATGCCGTTGGCGGCCCCGTGGATTACCCGTGCGCCCGCAAATCGCGCAAGGCGGACGAGATCAATGTGGCACTCGTCAAGTGTGTAATGGCCGGCGACAAAACCGGGCAGCATGCCAGAATAGGGAGCCGCCAGCTCCTTGGCGACCAGCGTCAAGCGAACGCCGGGCATAGGATTCATGCCGAACGCCTTCAGCACGAACACATGTGCATGTCCGCCGCCGAGAAGCACAATGTCAGTGGTAATCTCCCCCGATTGCATCAGCGGGGTTTCTCGGGTCTCATGTTTCGATTTCTTTCAAAAATTGGCGGAGGCAAAAATTGGCGGAGGAGAGTGGGTGTCGAACCCACCAGACGCAGCTTGAGCCACCCCTCCCGGATTTGAAGTCCGGACGTCCCACCGGGGAGCGTTTCTCCTCCAATTTTTTCGGCGCTTCAACGGCGCGGTTTTGATGGCTATAATGCCACCTCCGCAAAGTGGAAAGTCATACCGGCGATCTGTTGGGCGAACGCGCCTTCGTCGTCAAGCGTCCGCAAGTCAAAGATCATGGCGTCGCCGGCAATTCGGCCAATGACAGGAATGGGAAGTGCCCGAAGTGTCTGCGAAAGAGCGTTAAGTAGCCGTCCTGATTTTTTCTTGTCCTTGGGATTAATCGACAGACCGCAGCTTGGAATGGTCTCAAGCGGCAATGCCCCTGAACCGATTTGGCTGGAGCACGCAGCAATTGCGACGTCGAAGGTGCTGTCGAGCGCGCGTCGCGCAGGCACGAGCAACCGTTCTGCCATGCTTTGCAAATCTGCCACGGGACGGGTCAATAGTCTGAGCGTTGGAAGTCTTTGAACCAGCGTCTCGGGATCGCGGTAGAGCCGCAGCGTGGCTTCGAGTGCTGCAAGGCGCACCTTGTCGAGGCGCATAGCGCGCTTCATAGGGTTCTTGGCACAGGCGCGAACGAGGTCGCGGCGGCCAGCGATGAACCCTGCCTGCGGACCCCCGAGCAGCTTATCGCCTGAGAACGTCACGATGTCCGCGCCATCTTTTATGGCGTCCTGAACGGTCCGCTCGCGTCTCAGGCCATAGCGGGAGAGATCGACGAGCGTGCCGGATCCCAGATCATCGACAAACGGAACAGCTGATTTCCTCGCTACCTCGGCTAGTTCGCGTGCCTCGACATCTTTTGTGAACCCTTGAATGAGATAGTTCGACGTGTGAACTTTCATCAACAGCCCGGTTTGAGGCGTGATTGCTTCGACGTAATCCTTTACGTGCGTGCGATTGGTTGTGCCGATCTCGATAAGTTTGGTTCCTGCCTTTGCCATAACATCGGGCATGCGGAACGCACCGCCGATCTCAATCAGCTCACCTCGCGAAACAACGGTCTCTTTTTCTGCCGCCAAGGTGTTGAGCACCAAAATGACCGCCGCGGCATTGTTGTTGACTGCTATCGCATCCTCCGCGCCGGTCAACTCGCAGATCAGTCCGCGCACGGCATCGTCGCGCTCGCCTCGCCCGCCGGTGTCGAGGGCGAATTCAAGTGCCACCGGTGACCGCATCGCCTCAATCGCGGCAGCGATTGCTTCTTCAGGAAGTAGCGCGCGGCCGAGGTTGGTGTGAAGAACGGTGCCGGTAAGGTTGAAAACGCGGCGAAGATGACGAACCTCGCTCATTTCGAGTTGGCTTATGATTTCAGTCGCGATAGCGTCTGCGGGAAGGACGGCGACTGCGCCGGCACGTACCTTCGTCCTCAATGCGTCCAACGTTTGCCGCGCTGCAGTAACAGTTTGTGCACGGCCAAATTGCGCCGCCGCCGCCAAACACAAGTCATGGCGCAGCACCTCATCGACCGAGGGGAGCCGGATCTGATCCTTACTTGCCTTGGTTTGCAAAGCTGCGGCCGCCCTTGCACGATTTCTTGATAAGCTATGCGGAAGAAAGATTGCGCGCAAGGCAATAGCACAATAAAGTGCTTGAGGTTAGTCCGTGGGGGACGCCGCTACGCCAAGTATTGGAACAGGGTATGCCATTGCGGCCAGCTCGGAAGCGGAGAGCCCAGTGCACCGTCGAACATCGAAATCATTGATCGTTTTTGCCGGCACTTTGCTTCCACTGGCATTGTCTTGCGCGATCGAGGCGGCTGCCGCGTCGGGCGAATGGCAGAAACTTGAGTTTGTGGAGGCGCGCCTTATCTCGGCGGTCGATCGCACCGGCCAGCTCGCGCAGCTCCCGCTCGGCGTTGAATTGCGCCTCAAAGACGGTTGGAAAACCTACTGGCGTTCTCCTGGAGATGCAGGGCTGCCCCCAGTTCTCGATTGGACCGGATCGACCAATCTGAAATCCGCAACGCTGAGCTATCCGAGACCGCACCGCTTTACTTTGTTTAATCATCAGACCTTTGGCTACAAAGATCAGGTTGTGTTTCCGGTCCGCGCCAGTGTGACCGAACCCGGACAAGCCGTTGCGTTGAAGGCGAAGGTCGATGTCTTGGTATGCGAAAAGATTTGTGTGCCCCAAAGCCTCGATCTTGAGCTGACACTCCCCAAGGGTGCGGCCGAACCTGGAGTCGATGCCCAACTCCTCAACCAATTCGAGTCCCAAGTGCCCGTTGTGGGCACCGCGAGCGGGTTTGAGATCGGCGAGGTCAAGACAAGCGAAAAAGACGGCAAACACGTGCTCGAAGTGTCTGCAGTCCGCAAGGACGATGTTTTTTCGGCACCGGATGTTCTCGTCGAATTGGAACCTGCTGCTGCCTTTGGGGCGCCTATAGTCAGCCTCGCCGACGGCGGGCATCGCGCGAACTTTACCCTGCCACTCACAAGCGACCTACCACCGGGCACGTCGCTCGCCGGCCGCGCCGTAACCCTGACGCTGATCGACGGTGATCACGCGACCGAGCAAGCAACCAAGATTTTGGCGGGCACCGGGCCGGGCCTCGGCAGTTCGCTGTCGCTGAACGCCCTCATGTTTGCCTTCGCGCTGCTCGGCGGCGTTGTTCTCAACCTCATGCCGTGCGTTCTGCCGGTTCTCTCATTGAAGCTCATGTCGCTCGTCGATCATGGCGATGCACCGCCCGCGCGCGTCCGGGTCAACTTCCTGGCGACGGCAGCAGGCATTATCTTTTCGCTGATGTTGATTGCGGGGGCGCTGATCGCGCTCAAATCGGCAGGGCTTTCGGTCGGCTGGGGTATCCAGTTCCAGCAGCCCGTGTTCATCGCGGCCATCGCTGTGATCGTCGCGCTGTTTGCCTGTAATATGTGGGGCTTTTTCGAAATCATTCTGCCATCCTCGATCTCCAACTTCGCGGGTACGGCCGGGACTGGTGACGGCATCATCGGCAACTTCGTCATCGGCGCGTTTGCGACGCTGCTGGCGACGCCGTGCTCCGCGCCGTTTGTGGGCACCGCGGTTGGTTTTGCCCTTGCTGGTGGAACGCTTCAAATCTTGATGATCTTTTTTGCACTGGGTGTCGGGCTCGCATCCCCCTACTTGGCGATTGCTGCATTTCCCTCGGTTGCGCGCTACATCCCAAAACCTGGCATGTGGATGGTTCGTCTCCGCCAAGTCCTCGGTCTTGCGCTCGCGGGCACGGCGGTATGGCTCGTGTCGATTCTCCCCGGCCAGATCGGCTGGAACGCAACCATGGCCGTTGCCGGGCTCATCGGCGCAATGGCGATCGCACTGGCATCGCACGCCCTCTTGCCGAAGCTGCCAGAATTCGCGGGCCGCGCTGCGGCTGCAATATTTGCACTCGCAGCGATCGCCTTGCCTCTGGCTTTGAAACAGTCTCCTTCATCCGGTGCGCTCGCTGGCAAGGATCATGGAACAATCGCTTGGACCACCTTTGATCGCGATCAGATAAAGAGCCTTGTATCACAGGGCAAGACAGTCTTCGTCGATGTGACGGCGGACTGGTGCGTCGTCTGTCAATCGAACAAGAAACTCGTGATCAACACACAAACGGTCAGTCAGCGCATCGGCGGCGTGACTGTTCCCATGCGCGCCGACTGGACCTCGCCCGACCCGAAGATTTCATCATTTCTCTCGAGCTTCGGCCGCTATGGTATCCCGCTCAATGTCGTCTACGGCCCGGGCGCGCCCGCCGGCATTTTGCTGCCGGAACTCTTGACCCAGGATGCCGTGTTGAAGGCCATCGACAAAGCCTCGGGCAAATCGGCATCCTCGGATATCGGAACAGAAACCCGCCAGCGTGATGGAACTTAAATGCCCAACCTTATCGATCTGACGGCCCTGCGCATCCGGCGGCACACGTTTGCCTTAGCGGTTACCGTATTGATGTCCGCGGCTCTCGCCGGCGCCGGCCTCCATAACGCCGGCGCTGAAGACGCAATGCCGGCGGCGACCGCCGATGCGCTGTGGACAGCGAGCTTCAAAGATACCAGCGGCGCACAGAAAACCTTCGAGGGTCTCAAAGGCAAGATCGCCGTCGTCTACTTCTGGGCAACCTGGTGCGAGCCTTGCCAGAAGGAAGCGCCGCAACTCAAGGCGCTGCACGACAAGTATCGCGACAGAAACGTCGAAGTGCTGGGTATCGCCATGGATAATGCCGATAAAGTGAAAGAATTCGTCGCCAAAAATCAGCTGACGTTCCCGATCGTCTATGGCGGACGCGAAGCGATCGAACTCAGCAAAAATCTAGGGAATTCTCTCGGCGGTATTCCGTTCCTTGTCGTTATCGGCAAGGACGGGAAAATCGTCGAGAGGATAACAGGTGAGACCAAGGACGGCCGGGTAGAGGGGATTATCACCCCGTTGCTCGGCGGCTGAGGCTCACGTTGCCCGCCATCAAGGCAGGCAATTCAAGGAGGAAGCATGACTAGAAACCAGAAGACCGCTGGCGCTCTGCCGGGTTTAGGGAGTGGCTTTAAAGCTGCTGCCTTTGGCTTGGCGCTCGCCTGCTCGCCTTCATTCGCCTTTGGCGCATGGGATGCGAGCAACACGGTGACGGTGGTCGACACCTCACCGGTCAACTGGCTCTCGGTAACCTGGAATACCATGGAAGAATTGGTCCGCGTGGACCACAAAGGCAACATGGTGCCGGGCCTTGCTGAAAGCTGGAAGTGGATCGACGACAAGACCGTGGAATTCAAGCTCCGCAAGGACGCCAAATTCCAAGACGGAGAGGCCTTCAACGCGAAGGTGTTCCGCAAGTCGTTCGACGAAGTTCAAAAGTGGGACAACCCGCATCCGCCGGGCGCGTTCCTCAACTTCGACAAGGCTACCAAGCTCGATGTGGTCGACGACTACACCGTGCGTTTCACCTTCCCGAAAGCGGATGGTGCGGCAATGATGAAGTTCCGCGGCATGCACGTAGGTTCGTCCGCCTTCTGGGACAAGCTCGGCTTCGTTGACGCGGAGAAAAAGAACGCCGAAGGCCACTGGTGAGTGATCGATGCCGCCGGTCCGTGGGGGACTGGTCCATTCGTGCTCAAAACTGGTGTTTCGACGCTTGCTAAGCGGTCTCCAGAAGTCGTGATGGAGCCGAACACCGCCTATTGGAACAAAGATCGTGTTCCGAAAGCCCGCATTGTCTTCGACAACATCATGTCGAGGGCAGACGCGATTGCGTCCGTTGCGGCGGGCGACGGTAAAGTCGATATCGTGAGCAATCTCACGGTCGATGAAGCCAAAGCCTTCAAGAGCGACAAGGCCAAGATCGTTGCCAACAACGCCAAGACTGTCCTTGCTGGTGTCATCAACCAGAAGAAGGGCGGCGCATTGGCCGACGTGGCGGTGCGCAAGGCCTTGAATATGGCGATCGACAAGGACGCAGTGGTGAAGGACGGCCTTGGGGGCTACGGCTCCGTCTTGGCCGCCATGATCCAGCCTGGCCGGGTCGGTGCTATCGCAGGTCTGAAGCCCTATGCCTTCGATGCGGGAGCCGCTAAAGCCGTGCTTGAAAAAGCCGGCGTCAAGTCGCTCGCGATCAAGGGCGGCTCGAAAGCAGTTGTGGACTCGATGATTGCGAGTCTCGCGAAAGCGGGTGTTGCAGCAGCGGCCCACAGCGGCGACGGCGCCGACTGGGACATCAATATGGTTGAACACTTCGACTGGTCGCCGGCATTTGCCGCGGGCGTCGTCTTCCGCGAATTCTTCGCGACGGGCGGCGGCTTCTTGGCAGCTGACAGTTCGGCGTTCGACGCGCTTTACGCTAAAGCGCTCGCGAACCCGGATCCTGCTGCCCAGGCCAAAGTGATGTCCGAGATGGAACAGTGGGCCTACGATACGGCACCCGCCGTGTTTCTGGCTTCGCCAAACCAGCTCTACGCAGTCTCGAACCGGGTGAACTTCACGCCCTACGAGTCGTGGATGCTCGAACTTGCCGAGACCTCGGTCGCGGCGAAGTAAGTCACTTTCGGCTATCCAACACGCTTCGAGGGCTCCAGCAATGGGGCCCTCTTTTGTTTGTGGTGGCGATGTGTTTTGATCTCGCAAAATTAGGGCATTGGAACCTACATGATCGTCGGCACGGCCGGACATATAGACCACGGCAAAACCTTGCTGTTAAAGGCGCTGACGGGGACGGATGCCGACCGGTTGCCGGAAGAAAAGGCGCGCGGCATCACGGTTGATCTTGGCTTTGCCTATCAGCATTTCGCGGACGCGCCCTCGATCAGCTTTCTCGACGTGCCGGGTCACGAAAAGCTCATTCACAATATGCTGGCCGGTGCCATTGGCATCGATTTCGTCATTCTGGTCGTGGCGGCCGACGACGGCGTCATGCCGCAAACGCGTGAACATCTGGCGGTGATCGATTTGATCGGCGTCAAGCGCGGTCTCATCGCCCTGACGAAGATCGACCTCGTCGATGCAGATCGAGCGGCCGAGGCCGAAAACCAGATCCGCAATTTGACCGTCGGCACGTCACTAGAGGACGCGCCAGTGATCGCGTGTTCCGCCGTGAGCGGCGCAGGGATCGATACGCTTAGCCGCCATCTGGCAGCGGCCGCGCGAGATACTTTGACCCGCAAGAGTGCCGGCAATTTCCGCCTTGCGGTCGATCGATGTTTCACGCTCACAGGGATCGGAGTGGTTGTCACCGGAACGGTCTACTCCGGCACTGTTAAGGCCGGCGATACGCTACTGCATTCGCCCGCCGGGACGGAAGTCCGGGTGCGCGCCATCCGGGCCGAAAACCGCGAGGCGGACGTGGCAACGGCGGGTCAGCGCTGCGCGCTCAACCTCACCGGCCGCAAGTTGGAGAAAGAACACGTCAAGCGCGGCGACTGGATCCTGGCGCCCGAGGTCCACGCCCCCACGCAACGCCTCGACGTCCGGCTGCGGCTGCTGCCGCAAGAGACGCGCGCGCTCAAACATTGGACCCCGGTGCACGTTCACATCGGCGCGGCAGATGTAACCGGGCGCGTTAGCCTTGTGCAAGACAAGGCGCTGGAGCCGGGTCGGGCCGCGCTCGCCCAATTGATTTTGGACGCTCGTGTCGGCGCGCTTTTTGGCGACCGCTTCGTGATCCGCGATCAGTCGGCACTGCGCACAATGGGCGGCGGTCACGTCATCGACCCAATGCCGCCGTCGCGTGGCGGGCGGGCGCCCGAGCGCTTGCATTTGCTTGGATTGCTGGACCGGTCGAACCCGCGCGATGCGCTCAAGGAAGCACTGTCCGAAAGTCCCAATGGCATCGACCTCAAGGGAATTCGGCTGTCGCGAAACTTGACGGAGCTGGAAGCCGCATCCCTCTTCGACGACGCTAAGGCCGTCCAAGTCGTCAGCGGCGCGGCCCTCATCGGCTTTTCGGCGGATCGGTGGGCGGAACTGTGCGCCGAGGTGGGAGGACATCTCGCCGAGTATCAGCGCACCCACGCCGACAGTCCGGGCGCCTCGATCGACGAACTGATGCGGCTGATCAAGGAGCCGCGGCGGCGTCTCGTGGCCAGGGAGGCGCTGAAAGCCCTGATCGAAAGCGGCGCCGTCCTGCGCTATGGGCAGCTCGTACATCTGCCGGGGCACGAGGTCAAACTTTTGGACGGCGAGGAAGCACTATGGATGCAGATCGAGGAGGCGCTGCGGCTCGCCGGATACGATCAGCCACGCGTCAACGATCTCGCCGCCCAGCTCGAGCTTCAACCCGAAGCACTTCTGCCGTTGCTCTTGAAGCTCGGCCAGATCGGCCGTCTGAGACGGGTATCGAAAGCCTATTTTATGCTGCCGGACGTCGTGATGCGTCTTGCAGACGAAGCGAAGCAGTCGGCCGAGACCCACCCCGAAAAACTTCTGACTGTCGGCCGTTATCGCGAGGCGACCCATGTCAGCCGCCACATGGTGATGCCGCTGATGGAGTTCTTTGACAAAACGGGTTTTACCCGGCGCATGAAAGACGGCCGCCAGATCAGAACCGACTGGACGGCAAATCCAAAGTAAGCACTTCCAGCCTGTCATGGCACCCGACATAATCAATCCAGTACCGGGGTCGTGAGGTGAAGATCTGATCTTCACTTCAACGCAGGGCCACTCCTGCATCTTCAGAAATTTTAAAAGGTTGCCCTGGCCTGGAAACAAGATTCGGAAAGCGTGTTAGGCAGCCCCGGGTCATGTGCGCCCGTCGGCACCACGTGCCGCACTCGGTGGGCAAAACTCAACCCGCGGAGGTGATTGCAAATTTCCGTCAAGAGTAAACCCAGGTCTTGCCGAAGGTGAATGGAGGTCGCTCCGGACGGGTCGGGCTACAACCGGAAACACTAAAATCCTCTAATGCAGCCCGTGTTTGTCGCGGCGCATTTGGCTTGATCGGCCCAACGTTCGATGAGCGCACCCATCCGGCCCGAAATTGCCGCGCATTTAATTGCCGGTACCAGCGGCACTCATAAGCATGCGCATATCCAACAAAATGGCGCGCAATCTGGCATTCTTGCCACTTCACTTTGATCCGGTCTCGTAGCAAATTGCCTGAATTGCTGACGTACTGCGTTCAGGGGGTGTAATTTGCCCGATTTCGAAATTTTGAGGCGACTAGCCGCCAACTCGGCCATCACTGAGACCGAAGCATTCGAGGCGCGCGGCCGCTCCGATTTCGAGGAAGAGGCCGGCGAGAGCCCAAAAGGCCAATTCGAGACCACAAGCCTCTCAGACGACGATATCCGCGCGCTTGTGTCGGAAGAAGCGCGGCTCGCGGTCATTGGCTTCGAGGTTACGAGCGAAGACACTTACCGTCGAAAATACGAGAGGCCGATCGCGCCTGCCGGCGATTCCGGCATCACTATCGGCATTGGCTACGATCTTGGCTACAACGAGCCCGATGGCGTTCGCCGCGATCTTGGCGGTCTCATCCCCGGCCCGGATATCGAAACGCTCGTCAAAGCCTGCGGCTTGCGCGGCGACATCGCACGACGGCGCTTGCCCGAGTTTCGCGACGTGCGTGTGCCGTGGAATGCCGCGCTGGAGTTATTCCAGCGCTCGACGACACCGCGTTTCGGCCGGATGACGCTCAAAACGTTCCCCAACAGCGCGCTGTTGGCAGGGCACGCTTTTGGCGCGCTCTTTTCGCTCGTCTATAATCGTGGAACTAAAATGTCGGGCGAGCGGCGCGAGGAAATGCGCGCCATTCGCGATTTGTGTGCGGCACAGACTTGGAACGGCATACCGGCACAGTTCCGGAAAATGAAGCGGTTGTGGGAAGGCCTGCCGGGCCTTGCCGGCGTCGTCAAGAGGCGCGAGGCGGAGGCTCTTCTCTTCGAGCGCGGGCTAGAACTCATGTACGTCGCTGCCGCGACGCCGGTGCCAGGCGCAACGGCCTTCGAAAGCGCTGCGAATGCCAACAGCGACGCGTACTTGGAAGGTGACGGATACAACTACGAGGAGCTGTCCGAGACCTTCTTCGAGAAGGCGATCCCAGAGTGGGATCTCGCCCAATGGCCGAGCGACGATGCGCGGGCCCCCGACTACCGCCATATAGCCGATCGTTCGCTGAGCCGGACTGTCTACGAGTTCGGCCCCGACGAATTCGAACTGCTCGTTCAGTCGAACGCATTCGAGCCGTCCCGGCAGTTCGGCCGAATTCCCTTTGCCTTACGCGGGGCCGAGCTCGTCACGTCGCTCACGAACCCCTTGACCGAAACGAAACAGGAGAACCGCCCGGCGCTCACGATCCGCGATACCCGGCCCGATCATCGCACGTTCCGCTGCGTGATCGGCGTCTACGATTTCGACAAGCGCCGCATCTCCGGATATGCCGCATCAACCGTGCCCAATCCAAAAGCGATAGCGACGCATGTCGCCAATCCCAAGCAGGCCAACATGATGTTGACGGGCTGCTATCCGCTCGTGGTCGGCTGGCACCAATGGAGCAAAGCAGAAAAGCGTATTCCGGGTTGCCTTGTCGAAAACGGGCATCAGAAAGCCGTACTGCGCACAAATCGCGATTGCGTTCTGGAGATTACCGACGAAATCGACAATGCCGCGCCCTGCGGAGACAACAATCATCCCGGCAAGAGCGAAGGGCCCTTCCCGTTCTCGTCATGGGGTTGCCTCGTCGTTAAAGGTTCGGTCGATCCACTTCGTGGCGGCGACCGCACGCAGGTGAAACATACGGGCGAATGGGCTCTTTACCGCAAGGCGCTTGGATTACCCGATCGCGGCACGGGCGGACACGGCAATACGTTTGACTTCGTCCTGCTGACGGGCCTTGAAGGCGCAATAGCCAGCAGCATCGTGAAGGCGAGTAAGAGGGCGGACGGCGCACCGGACGACCGGACCCCTGTCACGCGACTGCGCCAGGGGTCATGGGGGCCGCGTGTCAAGCGGCTCCAGCACCACTTGAACCTTCAGGCTACCGGCATCTTCGACCATGCCACGGCGAAGGCACTCGCAGGGCGGCAGAAAGCGCACGGATGGTGTGATGGGACGTACGCACCCGCCCTCGACAGCCTCTTCGGGTTCGATGTTTTTGCGCCCTCTGCGATTGCCATGCTGGAAGCGCGCACCGGTGGCGGGGATCCCAAGGATGAGCTCGAAGGCTTGTTCTATCAGATGGGCCTCGAAAACGAGACCAACAGACGCACGAGTTTCGAAGCGGCGGGAACAAACGCAGCATCGTTCGAAGCGACGCACTTGGAGTTCGGCCCTGCAGCTCTCAAATCCGTCGGCCGCTCGATTGCCAAGGAAATCGAAATTCAAGTCCAGAGTTACATTTGCGGACCCGAAACGATCAGCCGCTTGGTCGACCGGCAGTCGATCCGCGACCAGGTGGACGGCGCGGCAAAGCTTGGCGCAGGCGTGCTCAAGCAGTGCCTCGTCAGCATCATCTCGACCACCACAACTTGGTTCGTCTCGCGTGCGACGATTGAGAAATTCGTCGATGTGCTGCTCGTACGCCTCATCCAGCCCGCAGCCGGCGAGGCCGGCATTGCCGCGATCAACAGAATCGACGGCGGCGTGACGTGGCTTTGCCGGCGCTGGCAGGAGAACATCGGGGAGCGTTACGCGGTGGGCGCAGTGGCAGCGTCCGAGCCGCTTACCGCCGCACGTCCCATCAAGACGACGGGCCCCATCGCCACAGCAGCCGCACCTATGCCCGACGCCGGCTCGGCCGCCAAAATCGACAACCTACTCGGGCTCATTGAGCAGTCCGCCTTCGGCGCGAAAGTCGATGCGGCCGGCGTGCGCAGTTATCTCACCGGCCTGCGCAAAATAATCGACGACCCCGGCCAACAGATCAGCGACGAGCAGACATCGCGGCTCATCAAGGCCCTGTGCGACAGCGCCTTCATGGAGCAGGTGCAGGGCACCACGGGGCACGATCCCTATCTGATGGTGAGCGATATCGAAGAAGTGCTGCAGGCCGCCAAACCCGATTTCAGCAGGGCGCGCACGCTGACCAAGGACTTGCACGGTCTCCTCGCCGATGCGCGTATTGCGCTTCTCCCCGACGCCGCCGAACGCGTTCTGAAATCTCTGAAAAGCAAGCGGATGTTTGACGAACTTTCCTGGCTCGCAGACCGCATCCTGACGCGCAACCCCGCACTGATGGGAACCGTCGCACCCATATACGCGCAAGGCCTGATCGACGGCGGCCGGATTTCCGCCGGCATTGCCCTACTCGAAAGAGCGGCACAGCACCCGGGGCTGACGAACGAGCAGATTGCGGAAATCAAGGGACTCCTTGGCCGCGCGCACAAGCAGGTCTATGCCAATCACGTGCGCAGTCCCAGCGAAGCTATTGCATTGAGGCAATCGTTCGAGCCGCATCTCGTTTCGGCGATCGAACACTATGCAGCCATCTACGACCCGAAAAAGCCGGATGGCAACTATTGGCACGGCATCAATGCCGTGGCCCTGATCAAATGCGCCGAGCGAGACCGCATGAAAATCGCGGATGCGCCGGACGCCGCAGAGCTCGCGAGCGGCATGATCGCCGCACTCGAACCCAACGCACGGAATACCAAAGATCCGTTTGTCTTGGCGTCGATAGGAGAGGCTTATCTCGCGCGCGGAGACGAAGCGAACGCGGCAAAGCATTATGCATTGTTCGCCCGCCACCCCAAGGTCGACGCCTTTGCGTTAGCAAGTGCCGCCCGGCAACTCGAGGAAATCTGGCGCATCAAGGCCGGCACCGAAGGCGCGGGCGCCATTCTAACCGGCCTGAAATCCGCGCTCGCGGTGGCCGAGGGCGGCACGCTGCAACTGTCTCACGAAGAGCGCCGCACGATTGCGGCCGCCGAGACGGTCGCCTATGCGGAAGAGTTCGAGCGCGCGACCAAGGACGGTCAATACATCAACTTCGCGACGCTGAAAATGATCGTCGAGCGCGGTGCGTCCGTCGCGGCTATCCAAAAGCCGATTGCAAACGTCGGCGAAACTCTCGGCACCGGGTTCCTCGTTTCGCATACGCAATTTTTAGGCCTCGACTCGTCGAAGAGTTACGTTCTGACCAACGCCCACGTCTTGACCGATGGAGCGGTCGCCGGCGCCGATCCCTCTTCAGCACTCAGTCGCGAGCAGGCGCGCATCGTTTTCGAGAACGAGGAAATCGACGGCAAGCGCGACACCTACATGGCCGCGCGCGTCGTTTGGCAGTCGCCGGGCAACGCGCTCGATGCCACGCTGATCGAACTCGACCGCAAGGTCGAGGGCACGAAGCCGCTGCACCTCGCACCAGCCTCATATGCGCTCGTTGCGGAATCGAGTAGCCGCAAAGGCACCCGGCTTGCCGTCCTCGGCCATCCGAAAGGCGGGCGCCTGTCGCTGTCGCTGCAGGGATCGCTGAACGAGATGCGCGCGGTACTCCTCGATAAAGGCGGACGCGGCGCGCTGGAGGATCCGCATTTCCTGCATTATTCGACGCCGACCGAAGGCGGCAATTCGGGCAGCCCGGTATTCGAGGCCGATTCGTGGCTGGTTGTAGGGCTGCATCACGCGGGCTTTCCCGACAACGGTTGGCCGGCGCTCGGCGGCCGGAGCGGCACCAACAAGGCAAACGAGGGGATCTGGATCGAATCCATCCGGCGCGCGGTCAACGCCCGCAACGAAAGCGCGAAGCCGGAGAAGAAGAAGTGGTTCCGGTCGTAGCGCGGCTGGCTCGCTGACTCTGCACGAAACTTGATCGGGGCGCTTGGCTCGATGTTAATTGGCTCGATTTTAGTTGGCTCCATGATAGTTGGCTTGACGATGGATTGCAGTCAGAATACCGGACGAAAGCGAGGAGCGGTCATGCCATCCTTTATAGTCGTTCGCACAGGCGGCTCCGCCCGTCTCATCGCCAGGACCGTTTTGTCGGCTGCAGATTTTGACGCCATCGCGCGCGCGGCGGGCGTCAAGCCATTCAAGGCGCGCAAAATCGGTTTCGTCTCGGCCCGGCAGGCCACAGAGCGCACGCGCATCGAAACGCGCTGGAACGGTAAGGAGTCCGAGATCACCGCCGAGGTTGGCGACTGGATCGTCGCCAATATGACGCCGGACAAGCAGTTGATGCGCGACGGCGATGCCCGCCTCAACATCTACGCCATTCGCGCCAACAACTTCCCCGAACTTTATGCGCGCGACGAAGGCGAGACCGGCGAAGGCGCCATCCATCGCGCGATCGGCACGGTCGATGCCGTGTTTCTTCCAGGCGGCTTCGCGATTGTAGCCCCCTGGGGCGAGACGCAGCGCGCGGTCGCGGGATATTTGCTGAGCAACGGCACGGACATTTATGGGAATGCGAAGAGAACTTTCGACCATACGTATTGCAAGGAACGCATATCGTTGCCACAACGCCAGAACCGGCGCGACACGACCCGGCCTTCTGCTGCCCGGCAGCAACCGTTGAACATGGCTATTCATAGGCGCTGAAGCCGGATGAACCAGTATCGCATCGTACATTCCGCCGTTCACGCCGGTATTGCGGCGTTGTGCTGGCTCGTCTTGCGCCACATCAATCAGCTCGAAGCCTTCATTACCAACTACAAGCCGGTTTTCACCGAGTACAAGGGCTTGGCAGTGCCCGCCCTCATCGCCCTCCTCGCGCTTCTTTTCCGCGTATCCGACAAACTCGCCAACTTCGTCGTCGAGAACGTGCCGCTCGTATCGTGGAGCTTGCGGCGGATGCTGAGCGGGCGCGACTTCATTGAAGGCGATTGGCCGCTCGCCGTCGTCGATATGGCCGGGAACAAGCTTCTTTACCTCGGCTTCCTCACCGTCTCGTTCAAGCGGGGGCAAATCCACGTCTATGGCAACGACTGGACGCCGGATGGCGCGCATGCCATGGAGTTTCATTCCAAGCAGTCGCAATTTAGCGATCGCAAGCTGCAGTATTGGTATGAACAGGGCGCTTCTCTGCACGACGTGAAAATGCGCGGCTATACCGAGATCTTCTTTTTTCCGCGCCATAGCCTCGCCGAGCGCCACGCGGGCAAATTCCTCGACGTCAATCATCTGACCGATATCCGATTTTACGCGGAGCGGAAGCCCTATCGTCTTTTCGAGCGCCGCCTCACCAAGAAGGAACAGCAATTCGGCGCCGCTCAGGCATTGTGGGCCAAACTATCGCCGAGGATGGGCGCACTGAAGCTCCAGGACATCTCCAGCGATTTTGAATAGTGCCGGCCGGTTGATGGCGCAGCGCCACCCGCCGCTAAGACGTTCCACAATCGCTTTGCAGGGGTTCCGTGACACCCTTCAGGGTAAGGGCGGGGCGGGCACTCCAGCCCCCACCAGCGGCACCAAAATCCCGATCAACAGATGCCCTTGCCGCAAAAATGGGCGGCTTTTCCGCATATGAGCTCCGCGCGTCAGGCTTAACCGGTGCGAAAGTTGACGGTGTTGCGGAGTACCGGAAAGTGATAAGTGTTCAGGTAAATTGAACTGGAGACGCGACCGCGCGAGCGTGGTCCGGCCGTCTTCGTGCTCCTTGTTGCGTGTTCCTTGTTGCGTGTTCCTTGTTTCTCCGGCGCGCACCGCGCCCATTCAGGATCCAGATTTCATGATCGCCCGACTGCCCGCCAGACGTTCCTTTGCCGCCGCTGCACTCCTCGTCACTATGGGCGGAAACTTCGCGAGTACGGCACTGGCCCAGAATGTGCCGCCGCCCGCGCTCCCCGTCACCGTTGCCCAACCGCTCGCCAAGCGCATCACAAACTGGGACGAATACTGGGGCCGCTTCGAGGCTGTCGAACGGGTCGAGGTGCGCCCCCGCGTTTCGGGCTTCATAGAGCAGGTGCATTTCAAAGACGGATCCCTGGTCAAAGCCGGAGACCTGCTGTTCACGATCGACAAGCGGCCGTTCCAGATCGCCGTCGAAATCGCAAAAGCAGATGTCGCCCGGCAAGAGGCCCAAGTTGCGCTTTCGACGTCCGAGGTCGAGCGCGCCGAACCGCTGGCCAAATCGAAGGTCATGAGCGAGCAAGTGTTCGACCAGCGTAAGGCCTCGCTGAGCGGCGCACAGGCGCAGCTCCTCGCCAACAAGGCGGCGCTTAAATCGGCCGAACTCAATCTCGAATGGGCCGAAGTGCGCGCGCCCATCTCTGGCCGCATATCGGACAAAAAGGTCGATGCCGGCAACTTGGTCGGCGGCGGCGTTGCGGGCGCGACCCTGCTCGCCACAATCGTGTCTCTGGATCCCATCCATTTCGTATTCGACGTTTCGGAAGCCGATTACCTGCGCTATTCGCGCCTTTTTCTCGCAGGCGAACGTCCGTCGTCACGCGACACGGCCAACCCCGTGCGCGTAAAGCTCGCGGACGAAGCTGATTGGAGCCATGAGGGGCGCATGGACTTCGTCGATAACGCCATGAACGAGCGCTCGGCAACAATGCGCGGGCGCGCTATTTTCGACAACAAGAACGGTTTGCTGACGCCCGGCGTGTTTGCGCGCCTCTCGCTCTTTGGCGGCGAATCGGACGTGCTTCTTGTCCCCGACGCGGCCATCGTCTCGGACCAAGCGCGCAAGATCGTCATGACCGTCAATAACGAAAATCAAGTGACGCCGGTGCCGATTGTGCTCGGACCGATGAGCGGGGGTTTGCGCGTCGTCAAGAGCGGCCTCAAAGGCAACGAAAAAATCATCATCGAGGGCATTGCAAATCCGATGGTCCGGCCGGGCGTTAAGGTCGTCCCGGAAAACGGCACGATCGCCGCTGTGGTCACGAAATAGGCGATCGAGCCAGGACGGCTACCAAGCACGGCTACCCCAGGACGGCTACCAAGGACAGCCACAATGCGTTTCTCGCACTACTTCATTCAGAGACCGATTTTCGCGGCCGTCTTATCGCTGATGATCACCATCGTCGGCCTCATCGCCGGCCGGAGCCTTGCGATCTCCGAGTACCCCGAAATCGCGCCGCCAACCGTCAACATCCGTGCATTTTATCCGGGCGCGTCCGCCCAGGTGATTGCTGAAACCGTTGCGACGCCTATCGAGCAGGAAGTCAACGGCGTCGATAACATGCTCTACATCGACAGCGCTTCGACCGGCGACGGCGTACTATCCGTCAACGTTGTCTTCCGGCCCGGCACGAATGTCGATCAAGCCCAAGTTCTTGTGCAAAACCGCATTGCCGTTGCCGAGCCGCGCTTGCCGGAAGACGTGCGCCGCCTCGGCGTCTCGGTGCGCAAGGCTTCTCCCGATTTGATGATCGTCGTGCACATGACCTCGCCCGACGGCACGCGCGACCAGCAGTATATTTCCAACTACGCCTCGCTCTACGTCAAAGACGTGCTCGGACGCATCGATGGCGTCGGCAACGTGCTGGTTTTCGGCGCGCGCGACTACGCCATGCGCGTGTGGCTCGACCCAGCCAAAGTTGCCGCGCGCGGGTTGACCGCCGGCGACGTTGTGCAGGCCTTGCGCGCGTCCAATCTGCAGGTTGCCGCCGGCGCCATTAATCAGCCCCCCGCCGCCTCGGATGCCGCCTATACGCTGTCGGTCAAAACGCTCGGCCGGCTTTCCTCGCCCGAACAATTCGAAAATATCGTCATCCGTTCGGAGCCGGGCGGACAGTTTATTCGCGTCAAGGACGTCGCGCGCGTCGAACTTGGTGCCCAAGACTATACCGTCAATTCGCTGCTCGACGGCAAACCCGCCGTTGCCATCGTCATGTTCCAGCGCCCCGGCTCGAATGCGCTGGCAACGGCTGCCAACGTGCGCAAAACGATGG
>JANMNH010000026.1:0-1932 GCA_031373745.1 Hyphomicrobium sp.
TGCCGGCAAGTGCCGGGTTCACCCGCACGAAACGCAAGTCGCGATCGATCAGTCCAAGGCCGATGGGCGCCGTGTGATAGAGCGTATTGATTTCAGATCGGCTGCGTGCCAATTCCGCTTCGCGGTCCGCAAGTGCTTCGGAACGTGCCCGGAGTTCTTTCTCGCTCTGCCGCAGAATCGAGTCGACTGTATTGGCCTCGGTGAGAATGCCTCTTGCCGGCGCCGGCAAAGGCGTTCCCACGCCAAGTGCACCTGCCGTTTCCGCAAGTCTCTGTATGGGTTGGCTCAGCTGGTTGGCGAACAGGGCGGCAAAAGCGATTGTCGCGATGAACGCGAGGGCAACCGCCGCGCCCAAGAACCAGGTCGAGCGGATCAACGGCCCTTCGATCAAATCGACGGGTGCCACAATGCTGGCCCGCCAGCCGGAAAGCCGCGACCGGACGACGGTGCGCCATGCCTCGGTTTTTCCGTCGATTGTTAGAGACCGGTAGACCGCTTTGCCCAGAGTGGCCGGCTTCGCAATCGCATCAGGCAACTTGAGACCCGAGAACTGGGGGCCATGAGTGGTCGCGGCCACCACGTCATTGTTGTCCCAAATCGAACTGTTCCAACCCGCACCAAGATGTTGACCCGCAAGAACTGGCAGCAGTTGACCGGCCTTGACGCCGAGGAACAACATAAAGCGAACTTCGCCATGCTCGATCACCGGAACCCCAACGTTGTACACCGCGCCCTTGGTGACAAGGCTTGTGAACACATCCGAGATCAGGGGAGTCTTGGCCTTCAGCATCCGCAGCGCTGTTTTCTTGTCGCCGGTGAACTCCGGCTGTGTGCCGTAAGGAACGTATGTGTTGACGAGTTGCCGCAAATCGCGGCCGATCAACACGACATAGGTACCGTCCTGTAGCGCCGCCTTCGCCTGGGCGTAGAAGCCGGGCCAATCCCGCGCCTTGATCGTGGGCGAGATCGCGAGCGCGCGCAAAATGGAGATGCGGCGCTCGCAATCGCGATCGAAATCGTTGGCGAGGTCGCGGGTCACCTCGACCAGGTGCTGCTCGACCCGCTGGCGCTCCAGTGCACTTGTGCGCAACAAGAAGAGGCCCAAAAGTACAAGCAAAGGCAGCGCCAACATGCTGCCATAGGCAATCAAGAGCGTGCGGAGCGAATAGTGTCGCGGCAAGTCGTCTCTGGTCAGCGCTGTTTGCTCGCAATCGGGTCCAACGATCCTTTATCACTTGAGGACATCTTCGGCCAAGCGCCTGTGGGGGTGCCGGGTCCATTCCAACGACCCTCACTGACCATGGGTTGCGGGCTTGATTAACGCGTCCGTTCAGAAGGCGAGGGGCGCTTGGCTAAACGCCATGGCGATGGTTAGCGGTAGTGCGGCCTATGCCGTCGCTTCTGCGACCAGCTGTGCAAGCGTCTAAGTTCCGAGCCTAAGAAATTTTCATTCCGCACAAGCCAAGCAGGATTCCCAGAGGTAGCAGTGCATAAGGGTGCCGTCGCATCGCAATCGCCTTTCCAAAGGGCAGGTACTGCAAAACGAAGGGTCATGCCGACTTGCTCCGTGGATGTGTTCACACGGGCGGAACACTTCGTTGCGCGAGGCGTTTACAGACACGTCAGTGTGCAACGGGAGCACGACACCCATGACTTTCGATTCCGCAGAATACCGTCACCGCGCAGCCGGTGCTCGCTTGCGCGCAAGCCAAATGCCGAATGAGCGCGCGAAATGCGTGATGTTGCGGATTGCCGAAGACTACGAACGTCTGGCGCAGGAACGGGCCGCCACAGCGCGAAAGGCAGAACTGCGAAAGGAGCGACACGCGAACGCCGGAGAATAGAAAAAATTATTTGCAACCGAAACACCGGCATATCGCCAACCTGGCGAGACGACTCTCGATGCGGCCGTTTACCGGGGACGTTTTTGCG
>JANMNH010000048.1:0-62801 GCA_031373745.1 Hyphomicrobium sp.
ATCGCAACATCGAAGCCGAGAAAGCCGCTTATGCCAAACTCGGCGACCCATACAAGACACTTGGCGGCGGCGTCTGGCAGAACCCGGCCGTCGACTTGAAGTCGAACCGCATCTTCTTCGTGGTTGGCAACCCTTCCCCTGACCTCGACGGTTCGATCCGCCCCGGCGACAACCTCTACACAGACTCGCTCGTGGCCCTTGATCTTGAGACCGGCAAGTACGCTTGCCATTATCAGTACATTGCGCATGACGTGTGGGATCTTGACGCCGTCAGCCCGCCGATCCTGGTCACTGCAAAAGACAAAGACGGCAAGGATGTTCCGGCTGTGATCCACGGCGGCAAGACCGGCCACGTGTATGTCCACAACCGCAGCGACTGCAGCCTCATCCGTTTCTCGGACGCGATGGTGCCGCAGGAAAATATGTGGGTGCTGCCAACGAAAGAAGGCGCACGCATGCTGCCGGGTGCGAACGGTGGCGTTGAGTGGTCGCCGATGACGGTCAATCCGGACCTCGGCATGACGTACGCCATCAACCTGCATCAGCCGATGACGTATCACGTCGAGAGTTCGCCTTATCCAGATGGCAAGCTGTGGCTCGGCGGCGCGTTCAAGGTTATCCCGGGTGAAGAACAGTCGGGTAACGTGACGGCCGTCAACTACAACACCGGAAAAATCGCGTGGCAGGTAAAAACACCTCAGCCGATGATCGGTGGCATCATGGCGACTGCGGGCGGCCTCGTCTTCACGGGCGAAGCTAACGGCTGGTTCCGTGCGTACGATGCCAAAGACGGCAAAGTGCTCTGGGGCTTCCAGGCCGGTGCCGGCGTTAATGCTCCGCCATCCTCCTACACCGCCGACGGCAAGCAATACATTGTCGTGGCAGCTGGCGGCAACGCCCAGATCGACTCTAAGCGCGGCAACAACATCATCGCATTCACCACCGATTGATGAAAAGCCCGTTATCAGCTAAGTCTTAAGACTAACTTTGAGGACGGAACCTTCGCTAGGGTTCCGTCCTTAATCATGTCAAACTTGGTCTCGCCCATAGGACAGCAGATGCGCCCCGCACGAAATGTTTCGATCGCACTTCTCACTCTTGGTTGCATGCTGACAAGCGTTATGGCGCGCGCGGCCGATCCGATCGAAGAAAAGGCCGCCGTATGCGCCACGTGCCACGGCGAAAAGGGCACGCCAATCGACAAGGTGACGCCCAACATTTGGGGACAGCGCGAAGGCTACCTCTATTTGCAGCTCAAAGACTTCAAAAGCGGTTCCCGCAAGCACGAGATCATGCAGGCGGTGGTTGCCGACTTATCGAAAGAGGATTTCAAGGCTCTTGCCGCCTACTTTTCCGCGAAGCCTTGGCCCAATCTCCAACAGTCGTCGGCACCAAAAGATGTCGCGACAAAAGCAATCAACGCGAACACGTCTGTCGCATGCACAGGGTGTCACTTGGCCGATTGGCAGGGGGACGGCACGGTGCCGCGCCTTGCGGGCCAGCAACAACAATATTTAGACCAGACGACAAAGGCCTTCCGTGATCGCTCGCGCGGCAACAATCCGGGCATGTCTGACCTGATGAACGCAACGCCCGTCGATGATTTGGAAGCGCTTTCGCACTATTTGTCTGGACTGGAAATCCGTGTCGAGAGGTAGGCGCTAGCGTCCGGCCAGGGCCGTGCGCAGTGCGTCGTCTCCCGCGAGATCGGCGGCGGTTTTTCCGGACTTGTCCTTTAGCGACACGTCCGCACCCGCCTTCATCAACGCCCCGGCGGCAACTGTGCGCCCGAGCACTGCGGCGGTCATGAGGGCCGTGCGTCCGCGGTCGTCAACGTCGTCGGCGTGCGCGCCGCGTAAGATCAAAAGCTCAATCGTCGCTTTGACGTCAGCCGCGCCCGCTTCATCCGAGTGTCCTGCCGCCCACATCAGCGCGGTCAGATTGTTGCCGAGCCGCGCATTGACGTCGATGCCATGATCCAGCAGCAGCTTGACGACCGGCGCAAAGCCACGCCCCGCAGCATAGACAATGGCCGTCTTTCCTGTTGCGTCGAGAGCTTTTGGGTCTGCGCCCTTGGCAAGGAGCAGGGCGGCGAGTTCCGTATTGCCGGTATAGGCGGCCGCCGAAAGGGGAGCGAGCCCGCTGCGTCCGGGGATGTTGGGGTCTGCGCCAGCCGCGAGCAGCGCTTCGGCAACGGCCCGGCGTTCGTCTTCGGCCGCGAGAAAAAGTGCGGTGGAAGCTTCGAGATTACGGGCGTTGACGGGGGCTTTGAATTCAAGGAGCAGCTTCACGATCTCCACATGGCCGTGCCTTGCCGCCATTGCGAGCGGCATGTTGCCAAGGCGGTCGCGCGCATCGACGGACGCGCCGTCTGTCAGAAGTTGTTTGGCGAGAGAGATGCAATCCTGCTTAGACGCGGAAAAGAGCAGCGAATTTTTCTCAATCGAACTGGCCACAGCCTTGATCTGCAAATAGCGCTGCTCGAGAGCTTGGCAGGCGCGGATGTCGACGGCATGGGCAGGGGGCGGCCCGGCCAAAGTGCCAAGGACGACTGTGAGAGCAAAGATGTTGCGAAGGGAATGGTGGAGCATGGGGCCACTATACGTTTTTTCGGAACGGCGGAAAGTGGCCTCGTGAAAGGCGCGAGATGCCTCAGATGGCTTTACGCGCCGCGCGTTAATCTCACGCCGCTTCCAGCACGCTCAACAACGCGCTCTCAAACACGCGCCGTCCGTCCGTGCCGCCGAGAGCTGTTTCGTAGAGGCGTTCGGGGTGGGGCATCAGCCCGAGCACGCGGCCGGTTTCGTTGGTGATGCCGGCGATGTTGCGTTGGGCGCCGTTGGGGCAGGTTGCGGGAGAGACGTTGCCGTCCGTATCGCAATAGCGGAACGCGACGCGGCCCTCGCCGTCGAGCCGGTCGAGTGTTTCCTTGTCCGCGAAATAGTTACCCTCGCCGTGAGCGATGGGAACCTTGATGACTTCGCCGGCGCGATAACACTTGGTGAAGAACGACTGATCATTCTCGACCTTCAGGAATACGTCGCGGCAGATGAAGTGCAGCGACGCGTTGCGCATCAAGGCGCCGGGAAGCAATCCGCTTTCGCACAGGATCTGGAAGCCGTTGCAAATGCCGAGAACGGGCGTGCCCGCTTTGGCTTTCGCGATCACGTCCTTCATGATCGGTGAGTGGGCCGCCATGGCGCCGCAGCGCAAGTAGTCGCCGTACGAGAACCCGCCCGGCAGCACGATCATATCGGAGGAGGGGACAGAGGCGTCCCCGTGCCAGACCATTTTGGGCGCGAAACCCGTCACGCGCGTAATCGCGGTTTTGACGTCGCGATCGCAGTTGGAGCCGGGGAAAACAATGACGGAAGCGCGGAGCATGGGATGATCTCAGGCTGCAGGTTTGAATCTGGGAATGCGCGAAATGTCGATGGCGCGGCGGGCGTGCCAGAGATCATAGGTCTCCTGCATCCGAAGCCACGCCGGTGCCGTACGGCCGAATGCGGCTTCGAGGCGGATCGCAAGTTCGGGGCTGAGGGCCGCCCTTTCGTTCACAAGATCCGAAAGGTGCTTTTGGCTAACACCCAGGGCCTTGGCGACCTCGCTCATCGGCTTATGAACGGCCGGGAGTACAATCTCTCGCAAAATTTCGCCGGGATGGCACGGGCGAAGATCGGGATGGGGTTTGCTTCGCTTGGCGGCTGGTCTTGCCATCAGTGGTAGTCCTCGTAATCGACGTCGAGTGCGTCCTCTTCGATCCACGCAAAAGTAATACGCCAATCCACGTCGTCGGGTGGAAGCTTCTTAGGATCGGCACGTTCCCAAAATCGCTTGAGTGCACGATTGCGGAATGAGCGGATCATCGCCTTGGAGGCCTCACCCGATCTCGTAAGAATAGTTCTCGATCACGGTGTTGGCCAACAGGTCCTTGCACATCTGCTCGACGATGACTTTGGCCTTGGCGGGGTCTTTTTCAGTCAAATCGACCTCGATGTACTTGCCCTGGCGCACATCGCTAATGCCCGAAATGCCGAGGCCCTTCACGGCCCCTTCGATGGCCTTGCCCTGGGGGTCCAAGACGCCGTTTTTTAGGGTGATCTTTATTCGTGCCTTCATGGGGACCTCGGCATAGGGCAATCGGCAACCGGCATTCGGCAACCGGGTCATCGATACTCCGATTGCCTTTTGCCGAGTGCCGCTTGCCGCACTAATTCGGCTTACCGTTCAAGGGCGGCGTCGGCTGATCCTCGAGCGACGGCTTCTTGATGGCCGTTGCCGAGACTGGCGGATTCGAGGCGACCAGTACAGGGCCGGATCCGCGCGGACGCGGCGTCTCGGTCAAGACGCCCAAGCGCTTGGCGACTTCCTGGTAGGCTTCCAGCATGCCGCCCAAGTCCCGGCGGAAGCGGTCCTTGTCGAGCTTGTCTCCCGTTTGGATGTCCCACAGGCGGCAGCAATCCGGGCTGATCTCGTCGGCCAGGATGATGCGCATGGTGTCGTTTTCGTAGTGGCGGCCGAACTCGATTTTGAAATCGACAAGCCGAATGCCGATGCCGAGGAACAGCCCGACCATGAAATCGTTAATGCGCAGCGCGAGCTGCATGATCTCGTCGATTTCCTGGGGCGTCGCCCAGCCAAACGCCGTGATGTGCTCTTCCGAGACCATCGGGTCGTTCAGTTCGTCCTTCTTGTAGTAGAACTCGATGATCGAGCGCGGCAGCTGCGCACCTTCCTCAAGACCCAATCGGGTCGAGAGCGAGCCGGCCGCCACGTTGCGGATGACGACTTCGAGCGGGATAATCTCGACTTCGCGGATCAGCTGCTCGCGCATGTTGATGCGCTTCATGAAGTGCGTCGGCACGCCGATCTCGTTCAGCTTCGTGAAGATGAACTCGGAAATGCGATTGTTGAGCACGCCCTTGCCTTCGATGAGCGCGTGCTTTTTCGCGTTGAACGCGGTGGCGTCGTCCTTGAAATGCTGGATCAGGGTTCCGGGTTCGGGACCTTCATAAAGCACCTTGGCTTTGCCTTCGTAGATGCGGCGACGCTTGGTCATTCCGGGTCCTCTGAGGATCAACGTTGGACTCTCACTCTTATGCTCGGGACTTGGGTAGGCCGTAACGCGCCGAGCACACTGACCCATTGATTTTCCAACGTGTTTTTTGCATGTTGGGCGGAGGGGCGGCGTTCGTGGCGCGGCGAATTTCGTGAACCCGACTCTAGCTGAACGCCCCCCGGGAAACAATGTAGACCATGAGCCGCATGGGGTATTTGGCGGGTAATCGGTAACGGCCGCGTCAAGCCGTTGATTTGGCTCTCAGAGCGGGGTATCGCTCAGGTAAACGGACACGGATTTGCGCACCTGGGATCCCCTGCAACTCGCCCTGAACGGGCGACAATTGTGGATACATCTCAGGGTTGCAGGCTACACATACTGCATTTGGGAAGGGCAGGCACATGACCACATTCGACGATCGCGAAAAGGGTTACGAGAAAAAGTTTGCGCACGACGCGGATTTGAAATTCAAAGCCGAGAGCCGCCGCAACAAGGCGCTGGCCGAATGGGCGGGCGGCCTGATGGGCCTCATCGGTCCGGGGCTCGAAGACTACATCAAGGCCGTGCGCAAAGCAGACCTCGCTGAAAAAGGCGACGACGACGTGTTCGGCAAAGTCAAAGCCGATCTCGCCGCCAAGGGCTTGAACATCCCCGACGCCGACATCCGCAAGGTCATGGGCGAAGCGCTGGCCAAGGCCGTAACGGATATCGAGGGCGGAAAGGGGTAGGGGCGACACCCGTTGCCAGCCGCGAGCCCGATGATCAATGAGCGGTAACCGGAGGCCGTTAGCATGCTCGCCTCCCAACTCAGCCAGCTGATCGGCAGCTTCATCGCGCCGATGCTGCTGATCGGCGCCGTGATCTACCTGATGCGCGGCCGCCACCTCGCATTCCTCGATGCCATCCGCCATCCGCTTTCGATTGCGCTGATCGCGCAGACGATCGCAGCCAACGCTTTTCCAGCGCCAAAGCCGACGCTACTGCCGTCAACATCGCCTGCGGCATCGACGCCGCCCGCATCACCCTAGCGATGCGTACCTGCATGTATTTTGTCCGGCGTCCAGCAACGCGTCATTCTTGGATGCTGCGCGGCTATCTTTGCAGCCTGCTAGCCCAAGAACTAATCGTGCGCGTCCACGCGAGCCGCCAATTAGGATCGTTCTAATCTGCGGGTGCGCGAACGATTCATGTTGACGATGACAAGGCTGTCAGATTTGAACGTGGGGCCGCGTGCTTGCGCGGTGAAACGATTGTCGGGGCCTTGAACCCCTTCTAACGGAGTGACCAATGACACGTCTTTCACGAAGCTGGTTTGCGCCTGTTCTCCTTGCATTTGCTCTCATCCTGCCGTCCCCCGGTTTCGCGACCGGCGGAGAAGACGAAGCCAAGGAAGGCCACGAAGGTAAGACCGCCCACTTCGAAGTCCCGCTGCCTAAAACGACGGCCGAGGCCGTGACGCTCCTTAAAACCAATATGCAGAAAATAGAAACAGCGCTGGGCGCCGCCGATTTCTCTGCCATTCACGAGGCGACCTATAGCGTCGAATCGGCCGTTGCCCGCATCGCTCAAGACCCCGGTTATGACGGGCTCAAAATCACCGTCGCGCCGCGCGTCGAAATCGTACATCTCGCGTCCGAGCAGGGCGACGCGGATACGTTGAAAGCCGCTGTTCCAATCCTCTCGAAAGCGGTGAAGGATCAGCTCGCGGCGCTGCTGAAGTAGGTGACTAGCTTTAGCTGCGCCGTCATTCGCCCGGCGGCGCGGCCGTAGTCGTTCGCGATTGTTTTCGTGTGTCGGACCCCGCCGCTCCCGGGGGCGTCATTCGCGCGCGACCACTTGGAAGTCCCCTTGCGGGGCCGCTCGCGCATCGTAGTCCTTGTCCCCGTCGTGCCGGCGCAGTACTCACCCGCTCCCATCGTCGCGTTCCGCGACGCGACGATGACGCAAGCGGAGAGTGTTGCTGCCGCCCACGCCAACGCCCGCAAAAACCGCCCAAACTGCAACAGGCCGCCGGGTCAGGTAGCTGCGCCGGTCACCCAGGTGTTTACTACCTGCAGCCAGCGGAATATTGCCCGGTTTGAGTAGGGTTGCCAGTCGCGCAGCAAAGTGGCTTCCCATCGCCGACGATTTCGCACCGTCGGCCTTTTTCATCAACCCAACGCGAGCCGATCTTTGTGGCGGTAGCAACATACGATTTGCTTGACAGTGAGCCCAAGAGCTCCGGCAAACTCGGTGTGCCGGTCACCCAGCTCAAGAGTTGCGCCGCAGCTGCAATAAATGTCACGAGCGCTGCTATTTCTTTCAAGATTGTCCCCCAACCCCAACACCCTCAAGAACTGCCCGAATGCGAGAAGCCCGTCCGGCCAGGGGCCACGACCCGAGGCGCAATAAAAGTGCACTGCGTACAATCGGCAGCCCCTACCCCTTCCGCATCCCTATCCCACGATAAACTTCCCCAAGCGGCACCTTGATCGACAGGGCCGGCAGTGACAGCTCCGCGTCTTCTCCCGAGATCTCTTGCGGCCGGGCCGGGAACGCGCGCTCTTCGCCGCCGCGATGCCAGATCCAGACAATCGGTTCGTCCTGGCTCGCGACGATATAAGCCTCAAGCGACGGGAGGCTCGTGTACTCGGCAAGCTTTTCCCTCATGTCCGTATCGGCCGAGGACGGCGACAGCACTTCGATAATGACCACAGGGCTATCTGTGGTCAGAGCCCCGCCGTCTTGTCCTTCGCGGGCGACAAGCACGTCGGGATAACGAATGTGCTCCCCCGTTTCGACGCCGAATTCGGCGGTCGAGATGAACCACTGATCGGGGTCCAGCCGCTTGGCCAGCGCCGCAACGAACCGCCCCGACAGCAACGCATGACGCTTGGTCGATCCCGGATGCATGACCGCTCGCCCCCGCACAAGTTCATGCCGCCGCTCTTGCCGCTCGACCCAGCGGAGAAACTCTTGCTTGCTCATCGGCGCCTGATACGGCGCGCCATCTTCGGCAAATCCAGCCATTGAAGCATCATAGCCAAATTCGCGAACTTCGAAAACAAAAACGCCGGCTCGAGGGGTTCGAACCGGCGTCTCGCACTATCAGAGGCACTGTAGAGAAAATACCCTAAAGGAGCGTCGCGGTCCAATCTAATCAACGTTAAGATCAGGGGGTTGCGGTACGCGCTGAAACTATCGGCGTTAACTTCGCGCTTCTCACCCCAACGCCCTCAAGAACTGCCCGAATGCGAGAAGCCCATCGGGCCATGGCCCATGCCCCGAGGCGACGTTGATGTGACCGCTTTCGCCGGCGTCGGTCAGCTTGGCGCCCCACTTTTCCGCGAGCACTTCGGCGCGCGCGTAACTGCAATAAAGATCGTTGTTGGCGACAATCAAGTGCGCTGGGAACGGCAACTTGTTCTCCGGCATGGCAGAAAATCCGCCGTGGCCGTTCCTCGGCGGCCAGCGCTCGCCGCCGGTATCAGGCCAAAAGCGCGCGAATTCGACATCGGCGGGGGCCACGAGAAATGCGCCGATGACGCCCGTGCCTTTCAGCTTCTCGGCAGCAAAGACAACGGCCGGCACGCCAAGCGAATGCGCCACCAGCACCACGGGCTGCGTCGCCCCGCGCGCGAACTTGGCGATTGTGTCGCCCCACACCTCGACGTCGGGGTTGTCCCAGTCGCTTTGAATCACACGGCGGGCTGTCTTGAGGCTTTTTTCCCAGCGGGTTTGCCAATGGTCGGAGCCGCTGTCCTGCCAGCCCGTCACGATAAGAATATCAACTTCGGATGTTTTCATGGTGCGGTTGAATAGCCGAGGCGGACGCAAGTGGGAAGTAGGGGTCAAAGTCTCTGAACGCGACTTAGGAACCAGAACTGGCGGCGCCTAAAGACTCCCGTACCGTTTCGCAATGGCGCCTCGCCGCAGCGCAAGCCGGCAAACCTGTTCGTAGGCGATCGTTGCCGCGTTGAGCGCCGTGATCCCTGCGTGGTCGTACGGAGGCGCCACTTCAACGACGTCGAAACCCACGATAGGCAAGTCTTCGATGTTACGCAGGATCTGCAAAAGCTTGAGCGGGCTCAATCCCCCTGTGACCGGCGTTCCGGTGCCTGGGGCGTAAGCCGGATCGAGACAATCGATATCAACCGTCACGTAGCAGGCCCGGCCGTTCGTGATGGCGCGGATCTCTCGCGCCAAGCTTACGGGCGCCTGCGCATCGACATGCTCGTTGTCGAGAATGGCGATGCCCATGGGGTCGTCGACCCAAGTGCGAATGCCAATCTGCACGGAATTTTCCGGCACGATCAAGCCTTCGTCGATGGCGCGCGAGAACATGGTGCCGTGATTGAGCTCGGCCGGTTCGCTAAGGCTATTTGGCGAGCGCCAAGTGTCGGTATGGGCGTCGAAATGCACGAGAGCGACCGGGCCATAACGGCGGGCGTGCGCCTTAAGCAAGGGGTAACTGACGAAATGATCGCCCCCTAGACTGATGAGAAACGCGCCGGCGTCGAGTACGCTTTCGGCGGCCGCCGTAATCGTATCGGCGATGCGATGCGGGTTACCGGGATCGAAATTGACGTCGCCCAGATCGGCGCAGGCCAGATGCGCGAGCGGATCGAATCCGCCAGGATAGGCCTTGAGTTCGGCAAGGCTTGCGGAGGCCGCGCGAATGGCAGCGGGTCCAAAGCGAGCGCCCGGCCGGTTGGATGTTGCAAGGTCGAACGGAATGCCAAGGATGGCGACATCAAGTCCATCCGCACTCTTGCGCCGGGCCGAACGCAGAAACGTATTGCACGTTGCAAACGTTTGTTCGGATGCGATAGATGACGGTGATGCTAGGAAGCTTTGCTGCATGGCGCGCTCCATCTCGTTATTACGAAATGTCGCCCGGCCAACATCCATTTGGGGCTAAACGCCAGTCGTCTTGCGTTTTCACGCAAGGCCGGTGCGCTTCCGGTTACAAGCCTCGGCATCGGGCCATAAGACCAAATTGAAGTCAAGGGGCTGCGGAACACCCCAAGCTCATCGCCATGCCAAAGTCAGCGTCACTGTGTCTTTGGCGATTGTGCGCGAGCGGAGTCGCGCACCGAGTTGCATCTTGTACGAGATAAAGCGGACGCGTCTCACGCGTCCGCTTCGTCCGTGATCAATCGTTTTGGGATTAGGCCTTGCGCGCTTTGCGCGCGGCGAAACGGGCGTCGCGGGCGGCCTTGCGTTCGGCTTCGAGAACGACTTGTTCTTCGGCTTCGCGGATCTGACGCTCTGCCTTGTCAATTTTATCCTGCTCGGTGCGGGCAATGCGCTCGAGTTCTGCGCGCTCGTCTTCAAGACGCTTCAGAGCGGCTTTTTCAGCGATGCGGGCTTCCCGGGCGGCGGCGAGCTCTTGGCGGGCTTTCAGGCGCGCCGCGAGTTCAGCGTCATTGGCCGGCGTTTTAGCACGAAATTTTTCGAGTGCGGCTTGGCGGGCGTCAGCTGCGGCGTTGCGGCGGTCGGCGAACGTGTTGGGCTTGAATCCGAGCATGGTTCTCCAGGGGACATTCGAGATGATGATGAGAGAATCAAAAATAAAACGGGCGCAGGCTTGCGGCCCACGCCCGTTCAAGAGGCGCCGATTAAGCAGCCTGAATGTTACCGACAGCGATCTTGCCCGTGCGGCGGTCTTCCTGCGTGTCGAACTGGACCTTTTGGCCCTCGACAAGGTTACGCATGCCAGCGCGCTCAAGGGCGGTCGCGTGGACGAATACGTCCTTGCCGCCGTTGTCGGGCTGAATGAAGCCGAAGCCCTTTTGATCGTTGTAGAATTTAACAGTACCGGTATCCATGGATAGTCCTCAAAGCTATAAGTCATAAGTGACGCGGCCTGACACATGCCGGGCAACGTTTTTCGTTTGTCGATGTTTGGGAGGGGTTGTCGCGTTGCCAGCGCGGGCATCCCGATCAGTGCGATCAAAGAGCGGGCAATGGCGAAGCGGCCAGGTCGTCCGGCCAAAAGTCGATTTCCGTCGTATATCGCGTTTAGGTCTTGATAACAAGCATTACTTGTGGGCGGCAAAAACGCCGCGTTTCCTGGCCGTGCCTGCGCCGACGGCCGTAGGACGTTCAGGCGGCCAGGATTTTATCGCGCGCGGCGGTGGCACGATCAAAAGCGGGCCTGGCGCGCACGCGGGCCACGTAATCCGCGACGTTTCCGGCGGGAATATCCCAGTTCATGGCGCTAGCCCAGCCTCCGCAATGGCCGAGTAGAATGTCGGGCACCGTGAACATATCGCCCATCACATAATGATTTGCGCCGAGGCGCTGCGACAGAGTTTTCATCGCGCGGTCGAAATCCCACTGCGCTGCGCGCTTGGCGTCCGGCACGCGGTACTCTTCGGGAAGGGCAAATGAATGTTTTGACGCTTGCCACAGACCGCTTTCGACGTCGTCAACCGCGAACATCGTGAAGCTGTCTTGATGGGCACGTTGGATGGTGCCCGCGGGATAAGTGAACTGTTTGTGTTTGTCGGCGAGGTACTGAAGGATGGCGGTGGAGTCGAAGATGTAATTGTCTCCATCTTTAAGTACCGGAACTTTGAGCGAAGGATTGATCTCTGCCAGCGAAGCGGTGCGCGGCAGCGTCGGCACTATGTCGTACGGTTGCCCTAATTCCTCAAGCATCCACACGACGCGGAAGGCGCGGGTCTTTGGGCTGCCGATGACGGTGTACATCAGAGTGCATTCCTATGTGAGCTAAGTGCCGGAAGCATAGCGGCTAGCTGCGCAAAGGGAAGGGGCTCGCTCCGTCAAGTTTGAGCGTTCGTCGTAACCTCTGCCTGATCGGAGGCAGGTTGCTCGCGTTGTGACGATAGAAAAATCAAACACACCACGATCAAGATGATGAGCCAAGTTCCGGAAATGAGGTAATGACCTATTCCCGTGCCCAAGATTTCCAGCGCCACAGTGATTGCCGCGGTGATCGCGCCAGCGATGAGCGACCAGCGGATGGCCTGTGCGCTGGAAAGGCCTCGTAGCGGGCGGGTTGCGGCTCGAAGATAAGCAATTAATAGGATCATGGCGGCGCCAAGGATGAGTCGAACCGGGTCGAACGAATTTGCCGGTGTGGAGTCGTCTCCTGTCAGGTACTGCCCAAGGGGCACCACCATCATGAGCGTCGATGCGATAGCCGAACCGAGCAGCGGCGGCATCATAATATCGCGCGGCGCAATCTGGCCTACCGGCACTGTTGAGGCAGCGGGCATGAAACGCAGTCTGTACAGCGCGACAATCGAGAACACGGCGGCGGCGATGACGATGATGAGTATTAGCAATGCCTCTGTGCCGATTTGACCGGCAGCATGATTGTCCGCGAGAAGTTTCATAACGGTTGGAAAGGTCCCGATTTCTCCCGCCAAGATCATGACCCAAAATCCGCTGCCGATACCATGCCGCGTGACGATTTCGGCAAGCCAGTAGGTCAGCGCCACGCCCGCGACCAGCGTCATCATGTAGCTCAAGCGAAAAAACGCGTCCGGCTCATCGACCATCTCCGTGCCGCCGGTTAATTGGATTTGTTCGAGCGCTACGGTGATGCCGTAAGCCTGAAACGCGGCAAAGAAGAGCCCCAATATCAAAACGGCCCGATTGAATGTATGGGCGCGGCTGGAATTGTCTTCGAGCCCGTAGAGCGACGGGGCGGCCAATTTCAAAAACTCGCCTGCGATGAGCGCCGACAGGATGGGGCTTAGTCCCAAGGCCACAATCGACAACCGCGAAATTTCAACGCCGCCGCCGGTTGGTGACGTCACATGGGCAATTGCCTCAGGTGATAAGCCCGGCGCAGGTACATAAGTGAGCAGCGTCGAGATCGTCAGCACAACAGCCGTCACGGCCACGCGCCGTAGCGTGTCCGGTTTGAACGCGATCGGCGCGGACACTTCATCGATCGCCGCTGCTTGGATCGTGGCGTCGGGCTCGCTGACCATTGAAGTGATCCTTTGCCCGGCATCGTCGTTGCCGGTTGTGAGAGGCAGAAATCAAAAAGCCGGCGCGCCCGGCGATTAGAGTATTGCGCGGAACAGTTCGGCAAGTGGCAACGACAGTTCTAATGCTGAAATCTCGATTGTGCCGTCGCGGCTGCTGATCTCCGTCGGCTTCGCGGGGAATGCCCGGCTTTGAGCGTCGCGCTGCCAGCCCCAGACAATGGGCTCGTCCTGGCTCGCGACGATGTAGGCTTCAAGCGAGGCGAGGCTCGTGTATTCGGCGAGTTTCACATTGAGGTCGCGGCCGAGGGACGACGGCGAGAGGACTTCGACGAGGACAACGGGGGACGCGGTTGAGACTTGGTGGCCGTCATCCACCATGCGCTCTACAAGCACGTCTGGGTAGCGGATATCGTCACCAATTTCGACAGCGACTTCCGTGGGAATTACTCGCCAGTTGGGCGGGCCGAGACGATTGCCAAACGATCTCACAAAGTCGCCGATAATCTGGCCGTGTCTCTTGGAGCTTCCTGGATGCATCACAACCCGCCCATCCTTGAACTCATAGCGGCCACCCTCCTGCCTCTGCACCCAGTGCAGAAACGATTTTTTATCGCGGGGCGCGCCGCCATAAGGCGCTTGGGGGTCTTCGGAAAAGCCGGTCATGGGGGAAGCATAGCGCGGGGCGGGGGCGGTGTCAGCGGGGATGATCGAACCGGCGCGAATTGCGTAAGACCGCAGCATCGGTTATTACTTTGGGCGCAGATTATTCGGCGGTCTTTGGCATCGGTTCTATTGTGCGGCGCGCTATTTCCTTTGGGATTTTACATGGCGGGCGGGATTTTCATTTCTTACCGGCGCGACGACGCCAAGCACGCGGCAGGGCGGCTGGTCGACCGGCTTGTCGCCGCGGTTGGCCGCGACAAGCTTTTCATGGACGTCGACAACATCGAGCCGGGGCTCGATTTCATAAAAGTGCTGAACGATCAGGTGGCGCGCGCCGATGTGCTGCTTGCGCTCATCGGGCCGCAATGGCTGGATGCGCGCGATGCGCGGGGCCAGCGCCGCCTCGACAGTCCCAGCGACTTTGTCCGCGTCGAAATCGAAGCCGCGCTCAATCGCGATATCCGAGTGGTACCCGTGCTGCTCGATGGCGCCGAGATGCCGCCGATCGAAGCCCTGCCACCGAGTTTGCATCCGCTGGTGCGCCGCCAGGCCGTGCGCATATCGCACGAGCGGTTTGCGGGTGAGGCTGATAATCTGGCGGGAGCGATGAAGCGGGCGCTGGGCCTGCCGGAAGCGATGGCGACATTGGCCGCGCCGGCCCCCTTTGCAACGCCGTCGCGCTCCAGTTCGAATGTTCGGGACATGCCCTCGCTCACACCGAACCCCGCCGCACCCGGCGGACAGTTCCTTCACGCGCAGTCAATACCGGATCATGCGCCTGCAACGGAACCGGACAGCACTTGGCCAATGGTTGCGGCGGTTACCTACGCGCTTGCTGCGGTGCCGGTGGGCATAATGGGCGCGATCCAGTTCGGCATGAATAATTTGAGTTTCATGGGTCTCACGCAATTGAGCCAGGAAGTGTCGGGCGCTTTGACGAGTTGCCTGTTGTGGGCCCTTTTGGCGGCAGCTGTACTGCGCCGCCGCAGTGCGCGTGCAACGGTTGCCGAAGCGACGACTTACTGGTTCGGATTTGCAGCGTCCGCCGGATTAGCGATCGGGGTGCTCGTCAATTTTTTGGGCATAGGTTCGACGGAAAGCGGCTGGATCACCGGCGCGATATTCGCGGTCCTCAGCACTATCGTTTTCTACCGACGGCGGATGAGGCGGCACGCCCGGCCGTAACCGCAAACGCCGTCATGCCGTCGAAGGACGGCACCCACGACAAGGTTCAGCAAGGGTGGTGGCGCGGTGTCTGACCCTCCGGGTCTGACACCATTTCCTGGCCGACCCCCGCACAAACAGCGTACTTTCCAAACTCTCTGACGAAGCCCGAGCCGAATCCGGCCGCGATGTCTTGGACTATGATCCCGCGACCAATCTTGATACGCTTTCGAATTGACGCATGTAACATGATATGCTACAAGTCCTCCATGATCGAGAGCTTCCGGCACAAAGGTCTGAAGCGACTCTTTGAGGACGACGATCCCAAGTTGTTGCCGCCTGACATGGCGGATCGCATCCGGGATATTCTGACTCTTCTCGACGCCGCCGGTAAGCCGGATGATTTGAATCGTCCAAGTCTCAGGCTTCATGCGTTGAAGGGGAAGCTCAAAGGATACTGGGCAGTCACGGTCAGAGCCAATTGGCGTATCGTTTTCCGCTTCGAGGAGGGAAACGCGCAGAATGTCGATTTCCTCGACTATCATTGATGCCAAGACGAAATGAGGACCGCATGCGCCCAATGAAATCGCCCGCCCATCCGGGCCGCCTGTTGAACGACGATATCGAGGCCTTGGGTCTGACGGTGGCGGAAGCTGCCGAGAGCCTTGGCGTGACGCGCCAGCAGCTCTATCGGGTCTTGAAGGGCACCTCTGCGATCAGTCCCGAGATGGCGTTCCGGCTGGAGAAGGCGATCGGCACCAGCGCGAATACCTGGCTTCGGATGCAGTCGGCATTCGATCTTTCGGTGGTACGCAAGCGCAGCGCGAAAATAGCGGTCAAACGGCTTGTTGCAAAAGTTGCGTGAGGGTTGGTTCAACCCTACCCAAACACCCGCTTGAAAATCGTCTCCACATGCTTCGTGTGGTACCCGAGGTCGAACATCTTCTCTAAATCCCGCGCCGGCACTTTCGCAACGACATCCTTGTCGCCCTTCAAGGCGGTTAAGAAGTCCGCGCCGTGATCCCAGGTTTTCATAGCGTTGCGCTGTACAATTGAATATGCGTCCTCGCGCGACGCGCCCGCCTGGGTCAAAGCCAGAAGCACGCGCTGCGAATTGTGTAAGCCCCCGAGCTTGTCCAGGTTCTTCTTCATGTTGGCCGGATAGACGACGAGCTTTTCGATCACGCCCGCAAAGCGGTTCAAGGCGAAGTCCAGCGTCACCGTCGCGTCCGGTCCGATCATGCGCTCGACGGACGAGTGCGAAATATCGCGCTCATGCCACAGCGCCACGTTCTCCATTGCGGGCATCGCATAGGCGCGCACCATGCGGGCGAGGCCGGTGATGTTTTCCGTCAGCACAGGATTGCGTTTGTGCGGCATGGCGCTCGAGCCCTTCTGGCCGGGCGAGAAGAATTCTTCAACTTCCAAGACTTCCGTGCGCTGCAGGTGGCGGATCTCGATTGCGAGCCGCTCCATCGACGACGCTACAACTCCGAGCGTCGCGAAATACATGGCGTGGCGGTCGCGCGGGATCACTTGCGTCGAGACGGGTTCGGGGACGAGGCCGAGTTTTGCAGCCACATACTCTTCAACGCGCGGGTCGATATTGGCGAAGGTGCCGACCGCCCCCGAGATGGCGCAGGTCGCGACCTCCTTGCGGGCGAGGATCATGCGCTCCTTGCAGCGCGCGAACTCCGCATAGGCGTAGGCGAGCTTTAAACCAAACGTGACGGGTTCGGCGTGGATGCCATGCGAGCGCCCGATAGTGATGGTGTCTTTGTGTTCGAACGCGCGCGTCTTCAAGGCGGCGAGCACGCGGTCGATATCGGCAATGAGGAGATCGGCGGCGCGCACAAGCTGCACGCTGAGGCAGGTGTCCAAAACGTCCGACGAGGTCATGCCCTGGTGCACGAAGCGCGCGTCGGGGCCGATGAATTCCGCCAAATGCGTAAGAAATGCGATGACGTCGTGTTTGGTGACGGCCTCGATGGCGTCGATCTTGGCGACGTCGAATTTGGCCCGCGACCCGTTGTCCCAGATGTTCTTCACGGCCTCCTTTGGGATCATGTCACTCTCGGCCATGGCCGCCGCCGCATGGGCCTCGATCTCGAACCAAATGCGAAAACGCGTCTCGGGGTCCCAGATGCGGGTCATCTCGGGGCGGGAATAACGGGGGATCATCGATCACATCCTTGTGCGGTTCGTGAAGGGGTAGCAGACGCGAAAGCCCGGTTCAATCAAGGCACTGCCGCAGGTCCGTAACTGCAGTTGGAAAACCTGTTTCCGCACCGCAATAATTTGTGAAGAATTGAACGGTGGATTGCCTTATCAGCGCCAGCCCCAGGCCAAGTTCCGCTGGTTAACGAACCGCTCGCTTGGGCGGGCCCCAAAAATTCCTTCGGTCTCGTTCAGAAAATGTTCAGGACCACTGGGTCACACTCGCCACAGCGTAAATCATTCGTTGAAGTCAGGGGTGCATTTTCCGCGATTCGATGCCTATTGTAGTCGCACTAGCTTGAAGGGCTTGTGTGCCCTCATCGAAGAACGGACGTGCATCAGGTTCCAAATCGCAAGTGTTTGCGGGGAGAGACTGAAGACATGCAAGAACAAATGGGCAGCGGTGAAATCGCCGAAATCGTTCAACAGATGGAACAATCGGAAGACGATCCGCGCCGCTGCTATGCCATCGTGCAGCAGCGCATCCGCGAATACCGTCAATCGGGCCATTCCATTCCAGACGATCTGGCCAGAATTGAAAAGTCGCTGATGACGGAATGTATGGCGGCCTCACAAGGCCGCTAAGTCGCGGCGCTTAAATTGGGCCGCTAAGTCGAGCGCCAAGTTCGGGGCGTTCAAGTTCCGGGCGTTCCGGTTTTTTCGAGAGAGAGTCAGCGCGCGTTTGTGCTGGCCGGGAGTTCTGGCGGCCCGCTGGCGTCAACCCACGCCGCCCCATCCCACTCCAGCACGTCGTCGGCCGGCACGTTGGCGTCGCCTGCTTCATTGAAGCCGGTGAGGCCGAGAACCGTTCGATGCCAGCCCGTACTCAAGGTTTCTATCGTTTTCTTTTCCGGTTGCGATGAGGCCGCGCGCTTTTTTGCGCTGGCATAGGCTTCGACAGCTGCGTGTGCGAGCGCCGCGTCGCCCACAACCATGGACGCTGCCGCCACATCGGCTTTCGCTACATGGGGCAGGAGTGCCATGACGCCCTTGGCCTTGGCCGCGAACGATTGCGTGAATTCTCCAGTTGCAACGCTATCGGAAACGACAAAGCGGGCGGATGAACCCGCCCCGCGCAGCGCTTGCAAAATGAAGCCCGCTTCAAGCGGAAAGCCTGCGTAGAACACAGCGCCTGCGCTTTTGATTTTGGCCACGAGACGCGCGTATTCCTTATCGCCGCCGACGACTGTCGCGGAAATCGTTTCAACCTTGGCCGCTTTGAGCGTTTCGAGCGCTTGCTCCGCGATCGTCTTGGCGTAGAGCGTGCGGTCGTGCACGACGGCGATTGCGGCGCCCTTGAACATCTCGATCAAATAGCGCGCGGCCGCCTCGCCCTGGGTGCCCTCGCGGCCGGCAAGGCGGAAAATGGTTGGTCCGGCGCGTTTGTCGGTCAGGTCCGGATGGCGCGTTGCGGTGGCGATGAAGACGGTCTCTGAGTTACCGTAAATCTCTGCGGCCGCAATGGCAGCGTTGGCGCACGGATGACCGAGGACGAGGGCAACGCGTTTCGCGACGAGCGCGCGGGCAACGCCCGAGGCCTTGGCGTCGTCGCAGCCGTCGTCGAGGGTCTCGATGACGAAATCGGTGTTGGAAGACGCGTTGAGACTTTCAGCGGCGCGGCGTGCGCCTTGTTCGATGTCGAGCGTTCGTCCGGCATACGGGCCCGTCGTTGGACCTGCGATGACGATTCGTGTTTCGGCAGCGGCGGGCGATGGGCCAACCGTTAAGAGTGCAAGCGCCGCCAGCACGACGGATCCGATGAGCGCGGCGGAAAATCCGTGCCGTAGCCGAAGCTGAGGAAGGCGGGGTTTCGGGTGCATGCGTTGGTGCAGGAATTCCTGTTGTGGCGGCATTCATCTGTTTCGCACGGACGGGCGCGCGCCGTCAGCCAGTTGATTGTGCGATGTAGTGATAAGGGATGGCGCGTGTCCATGTTGTGGCGCCCGGGAGTTAAAACTCAGGTGGCAACGTGAACAGCCTTGCTCAGTGTGAGGCCCGCGTCCTAGGGTGGGCAAATGCCGTTTTGGCTTTGAACAGGGCATGAATGCGCTACAAAATCCGGCATTCGCGCGATTCGCTCGCGGCAGCGGCCACATCGGGAGACACAACATGAATGCTTTGTTCCGGAAAAAGCCGCTGACCGACATTGACGGCCAAGAGCATGGCCTCAAACGCTGCCTGAGTGCGCTCGACCTTACGCTGCTTGGTATCGGCGCCATCATCGGTACCGGTATATTCGTTTTGACCGGGCATGCGGCGGCAACGCAAGCGGGGCCCGCGGTTGTCCTCTCGTTCGTCGTAGCGGGATTGGCCTGTGCCTTCGCGGCACTCGCGTACGCCGAACTTGCGTCGATGGTTGGCGGGTGCGGCAGCGCGTACGGCTATTCCTATGCGGCATTCGGCGAAATGATCGCCTGGATCATCGGCTGGGATTTGATCCTCGAATACGGTGTTTCGGTCGCGGCCGTCGCCAATGGCTGGTCGGGCTATTTCAATAATGCGCTGACGGCTATCGGCCTTGGATTGCCTGAATATCTGACTAAAGGGCCGGCGGTTGGTGGCGTCGTCAATCTTCCAGCTGTCCTCATCATCCTCGCGCTCATGTTCATGCTCATCGCCGGGGTCAAGCAAAGCGCCAAATTGAACGCCGCCATGGTTGCCATCAAACTTTTGACGATTGCCGTTTTCGTGGCGGTCGCCGTGTTCAATGTGCATCCCGAAAACTGGATGCCTTTTATGCCGTTCGGCTGGTTCGATACAACGGCGGATGGAAAGACAGTCGGCGTCCTCGCCGGAGCAAGTCTTGTGTTCTTTGCTTATGTCGGCTTTGACGCCGTCTCGACGGCCGTCGAGGAGGCGCACGACCCGCAAAACGATGTGCCGAAAGGCATCATCTGGTCACTGGGTTTCTGCACGATCATCTATATCGTGGTGTCGGGACTGCTCACCGGCATTGTGCCCTATACGACGTTGAACGTCTCGTCGCCCGTGGCGCATGCCCTTCTGCAGCTCGGCTACAACTGGGCGTCTGCACTCGTGGCGACGGGCGTGATCTTCGGACTGACCACGGTGATGCTGGTGCTTTATTATGGTCTGACGCGCATCATCGTGGCGATTTCGCGCGATGGGCTGTTGCCGCCGTTCTTATCGGCCGTGAGCCCGACCACACATACGCCGGTCACGACGACTGTTATATGTGGGCTCGTGATGGCTCTGGCGGCGGGCTTCGTGCCGCTTGGCGCACTTGCCGAACTCGTCAACATCGGCACGCTCGCGGCGTTCGTGCTGGTTTCGGCCGGCGTTATCGTTTTGCGCAAATCGCATCCCGAGTACCCGCGCCCGTACAAGATGCCGTTCGGGATCGTGCTGCCGGTGCTCGGCGTGCTCTCATGCGGAGCGCTCATCGCCTTTCTGCCGCTGATGACGCATCTGCGCTTCATTCTGTGGCTAGCGATGGGGATGCTGATCTATTTCGCCTATTCGGCGCGCAACAGCAAACTCGCGGCGCAAACTTAAAAGCGAGTGCGCGCCTAAAGCACGTTATGCGTGCCGTCGCAGAAGGGTTCGTCGTCGGTTGCCTTGCAACCGCAGAGGTTGAACGTGCCGGTTCGTTCTGCCGTAAATTTTAAAGGTTCAAACGATGTGCCCTTGTGCGAGCTGTCGCAGAACGGTTGCGACTTCGAGCGGCCGCAACGGCAGTACCAGTAGTCTTTGCCTTCGGTCAGTTCGACCTGATAAGGCCCCGTTTGGGCGACGATCGCTTCGTCCGGCATCTGTCTATTCCTGTCGCTCGGCAAGGAGCGGAGATTGCTGACTTGCAGCGTTTTAGAACGCTTCAAAACGCGTAACGGTTTTGCGAATGACGGGCAAGGCCTCCGCGGCACGAAGCAAAAATCTTGACACGCCAAGTCAACAATAGTTATCGTTGCTGCGTCTCCGTCTTCATTACCAGGGCCTTGAACCCTGCCTTTTGGAGTTTTTGATTATGACACGTACAACGAACCCCGCATGTGCTTGCGGGCGCGACCACTTTGCGCGACGCGAAGAGCAGAATTTTTCCGGTTTTGATCAGGTCGTTCTCGACCTTTCGCGCTTTATGCTCAACATCTTCGGACACAAAGACAGTTCCTCCTGGATGCAAGCCATGGAGCTCGCGGAGCAGGCTGCGGGCACCGGCGACGGTCCTGTGCTGCTTGCTCGCGTGACGGCGGTGATACGGGCGATCATGCACGAACGTTCGGAATGTTTTCATTATCTCTCTCCGTGCTGTCTCCACATCAGCGATCACGAGATCGCCATGATGCAGGCGGTGCAGAAAGCCCGGAGCGGCGATTGGAAAGCTTTTGACGCGGCGGCGCGAGCTCTCGTGCAAGGGCAGGCTTGCGGACGCACAAAGCTTGCCATGGTTGCGCTTGTCAGTCCTATTGCAACTGCGCGCGATAGCGAAAGCCGGCAAATAGGCGAGTTCTTGGGCGCCACTCCGCCTGACGTCTATCATTGACCGGCGGCAGGGGGCACGATGGCCTAAGCTACGGGGCCATTGCATGGTTTGAGAGTGTGAAGTGGCCGCTATCGCAACCAGGCGGGATTGACAGTGCCGTAGCGACCCGCCACTGCAATATCCGCGAACGAGCAGATCGTGCCGCGCAGGACGGCGCGGCGTCCGAGAAGATGTTTGCGCGGCGCGAACTGGGGAGACGGCAAGCGGTGAATTCGCGGCATTCGCGCGGCAGCCCCCGGCGATTTCCCAGGGGTTCGCCGTGATTGCGGACACCCGGGCGGAGCCGGGCCAAGGACATGTCTATCGCCCTGCCATAGACGGGCTGCGGGCAGTCGCCGTTCTTGGGGTCTTACTGTACCACGCCGGCGGCTTTGGAGTGACGGGCGGGTTCGGCGGCGTCGATGTCTTCTTCGTCATCTCCGGCTTCTTAATCACGTCGATCATTCAGCGCGAAATCGAGAGCGGAACCTTTTCGCTTTTGAATTTCTACGAGCGCCGCATCCGGCGCATTTTTCCAGCTCTTGCTGCAGTCGCAGCCGTTGCGACGGCGGTTTCCATGATGCTTTTGCTGCCGGACGATCTCAAAGAGTACGGCAAGAGCCTGCAAGGCATTGTGACGTTGTCCTCGAATTTCTATTTTCAGAGAAAGACCGGATACTTCGATGCATCCGCACAAGAAAAGCCGCTGCTTCACACGTGGTCGCTTGCCGTCGAAGAGCAGTTCTATGTCGTCTTTCCACTGCTGCTATTGTTGCTTTACCGTTTCAGCCGAAATAGCGCGGCCGCCGTGCTCGCAATTATTGCGATTGCATCGTTCGCCTTAAGTGTCCGAGAACTCGACGCCGCGCCCGCCCGCGCGTTCTTCTCAACGCTTGGGCGGGTATGGGAGCTGCTGACGGGAGCCATCGTAGCATTTCTTTGCCGTGCTTGGCCTTTGGCGCGCGGGCAGCGCGAAGCGGCCGTTGCCGCAGGTCTTGCCATGATCGGCTTTGGGTATTTCGCCTATAGCGACGCGACGCTCTTTCCCGGACCGGCAGCGCTTGCATTCTGCCTTGGAGCGGCGTTCGTTCTTTATGGCGCCGCGCATGAAGAGCCGGCCATCGCCGGGCGCTTTCTCGCGTCGCCTCCAATGGTTGGCGTGGGATTGATTTCCTATTCGGTTTATCTTTGGCACTGGCCGCTAATCGTGTTCGTCCGCTACCGCTATCCTGAATTGTTTTCGAGTGAGGGCGGGCCAGGCATTGCGCTCAGGCTGTCGCTGGTTGCGGCCGGCCTTGCGCTTGGATTTCTCTCATGGCGCTTTATCGAGCGCCCATTCCGCCGGCCGACCGGCACGGCGGCGCAGCGCTACGTCTATTTGTCGTTCGTGACGTTGACGGCGCTGCTTGCCGCTATCTCCTTCCGGACGATCAGAAGCGAAGGATTTCCGGGGCGCTGGCCAAGCGAAGTTGGTGAAATGCTCAAACATCGCGAGCGTCCGGAAGGCGATGTGTGCAAGCCGATTGCAAATTCGGGCATCTGGCCCAAGGATACGTGCCGCATCGGCCCCGAGACCGGCGTGCCCGATACGCTGCTGTGGGGCGATAGCCATGCCTTGATGCTGATTGACGGCTTTGATACGGCAATCGCCACCTCGAACCGGAGTGTCATCGTCTCATCGCTGCCGGGTTGTCCGCCGCTTGCCGGCGTCATGCTTTATGGCCGGTCGAGGGCCGAGCAATGTCATGCCTTGGTGGAAGACGTCTTGACGGCGATTGCGCAAAGCGAAGTGCGCAAAGTCGTGCTGGCCGGGCGTTGGGCTTACTATGCGGAAGGCCGGAGTTTTGACAAAGTGGGCGGCAGCCCTCCGCGGCTCGGTCCCAACGGCGTCGAAGATAACCCGGCAATTTTTGCAGCGCTATTTGAAACGACCGTGCGCCGCCTGCAAGCCCTCGGACGCGAGGTTGTCATTATTGGCCCGGTGCCCGAGCACCGCTTCCCGGTCGCGCTTACGATGGCGCGCAACCTCGTTTGGAAACAGCCGCTGCCGCTTGAGCTTACGCGTGCCGAATTCGCCGAACGCCAGCGCCACGTGCTGCCGCTTCTACAACGCTTAAGTACCTGGCCTGGTGTGCGGGTGCTCTATCCAGACCGGATTTTCTGCGGCCCTGCGACGTGCCGCTATTCCCATGACAGCGCGCCGATGTATGTGGACGCCAATCATCTGGGTCCAACCGGCATCAAGTTCACGGCGCCGCTTATTGACGAAATTTTTGTTCGCCCGCCGCGCCGGTAGCAGCGGCGCGCGCCCTCAGCTCCCCAGCACCTTTTTGGCCGCGTCGTCCGGCGTCATAGTACCGGAAAGCACCGCGTCGGCGAGGGGATCGAGTCCGGCTTTGCCGCCGGCTTTGATGCGGGCCGCGACGAGGTCGGCTGCAGCACGGGCAATGAGATAACGCGCGCGGCGGCGGCGGCGCGAGACGGCCGGCTCCGCTGCAACGCGCCGCCCGATCTCGTCCAGAGTCTCGACAAGTTTCTCAACGCCGTCGCCATTCAGCGCGCTTGTCTTCAGCACCGGCACTTTGTCCGATGCGGTCGCGCGGATCGAAAGCGCGCCAATCAATTGCTGCATGGTTTGTTCGGCACCCGGGCGGTCGCCTTTGTTGACCACGAGCACGTCGGCGATTTCGAGCAACCCCGACTTCATGGCCTGAATATCGTCGCCCAATCCGGGCGCCGAAATGACGACGCGAATGTCGGCGACTTCCGCGACGTCGATTTCGCTCTGCCCCGTGCCGACGGTTTCAAGAAGCACAATGTCGAAGCCGGCCGCGTCCAGCGCGTCGATGATACGCACGGCGGCCGGCGAAAGGCCGCCCAAGTAACCGCGCGACGCAAGCGAACGCACGAACACGCCGTCGTCATCGAGTGCTGCCGTCATGCGGATGCGATCGCCAAGGATAGCCCCGCCCGAAATCGGGCTCGAAGGATCGACCGCGATCACCCCGACTGTCCGGCCTTGCTTGCGCAAGGTTTCGATGACGGCGTTGACGAGTGTCGATTTGCCTGCCCCCGGCGGTCCCGTGAAGCCAACGACGAGGGCGTGGCCAAGATGGGGTTGCAGGGCTTGCAACAATGCGGGCGCGGCGGCCGAAAGCCGCTCGAGTTCGGTGATGATGCCGGCCGTTGCACGCCGCTCGCCCTTGCGCATGCGCGCGATCATGTCCGCCATTTCGCTTAACGCGATGCGGCCTATGGGTGGGGCGTTGGCAGTAGACTCGTCCAGCGGCTTGCTCATAAGCGCTGATACGGCGCCGGGGCGGATTAGGCAATGGGGCGCGGGCGGGCGGAAGTGCTTAGAACCCGGCCAAATCCCGCCGCGAAACGCGCAGCGGCGCAGAGTGCCAAAATGGCCGGTGCGGTCAAGGCGCGCGCAAAGCCGAAAAGAGCATTCACGCCGCCCGGAACAGCCGCACCGCCTCGTCGCATTCGAACAAATAGAGCAGCGTGCGCAATTCCTGGCCGCGCGGCGCTTTGAGATCGGGATCGTTCGAGAGGATCAATTGCGCGTCGTCCCGCGCGGCCGCCAGCAGCATTTCAAAACCGGGCACTTCGGCAATACGAAACCCCGGAGCGCCGCTCTGTTTCGCGCCTAACATTTCTCCGCCGCCGCGCAGTTCAAGATCCTTTTCCGCAATGAGGAAGCCGTCTTCGGTGTCTTCCATCATTTTGAGGCGCGCCTTGGCCGCCTCGCCCAAAGGCTGCTTGAAGAGCAGCATGCAGAAACTTTCGCGGCTGCCGCGTCCGACGCGCCCGCGCAGCTGATGCAACTGAGCGAGGCCGAAGCGTTCTGCGTGCTCGATGACCATGATGTTGGCATTGGGCACGTTGACACCCACTTCGATGACGGTCGTCGCAACCAGGATCTTCAGTTGATCGGCGGCGAAGGCTGCCATCGTCGCGTCTTTCTCGGCCGATGGAAGGGCACCATGCAGCAAACCAACCGTATCGCCGAAGATTTGCCGCAGATGCGCGTGCCGCTCTTCTGCCGCGGCCAATTCGCTGATCTCCGAGCTCTCGATGAGCGGGCAGACCCAATAGACTTGCGCGCCCTCGGTGAGTTGCGCGCGGATGCGATCAATTAATTTTTCCAGCGACTCGACCGGCACCGCCTTGGTGACAATAGGTTTGCGGCCTGCCGGCTTTTCCGTCAGGCGCGAAACATCGAGATCGCCGTAATGCGTCATGAGCAGCGTGCGCGGGATGGGCGTTGCCGTCATCACGAGCACGTTTGTGCCGCCGTTCGACCCCTTGGCTTGGAGTGCCAGGCGCTGGTGCACGCCAAAGCGGTGCTGTTCGTCGATGACCGCAAAGGCGAGATCCTTGAACACGACTTCGCTTTGGAACAAAGCGTGCGTACCGATCAGAATATCGATTTCACCGGACGCCAGTCGCTCCAGCAGCGCCTCCCGCGCCTTGCCTTTTTCCCGTCCCGTCAAAAGTCCGATTGTCAATCCGGCTTGCTCCGCTAGGGGCGCAATCGTCTCGGCATGCTGGCGTGCCAGCACTTCGGTCGGCGCCATCAGTGCGGCTTGCGTGCCGGCCTCCACCGCAACGGCCATGGCCATGAGCGCGACAACCGTTTTGCCGGAGCCGACGTCGCCCTGCAGCAAGCGCAACATGCGGTGCGGCGCTCCAAGATCGGCGGAGATTTCCTTCAATGCGGTGCGCTGCGATCCCGTCAGCTTGAAGGGTAACGCGGCGGCGATTTTCGCGCGGATGCGCCCGTCGCCCGTAACGGCACGCCCGCTTTGCGCCTTCATGTTCTGGCGCACGAGGCCGAGTGCCAGCTGTCCGGCCAGCAACTCGTCATAGGCAAGGCGTTGCCAGGGCGCCGCGCCGTTTGAAACATCCTGTGCGTCGGTTGGCCGGTGCAAGCGCAAAAGTGCCGATTTGAAATCGGGCCAATCGCGCTGCTTCAGCCATTCGGCATTCTGCCATTCGGCGAAGTGCGGCACGCGGTCGAGCGCTTGCCGCGACGCCTTCTGCAGGATTTTGCCCGAAAGCCCTGCCGTCAGAGGGTAAACCGGCTCCAGCATAGGCAAGTCCTGGCGCGCATCCTCCGCGACAATGTAGTCGGGATGCGTCATCTGCAAGACGTCGCTGTAACGCTCGATGCGGCCAGAAACGTAGCGCACCTCGCCAACCGGCAGCTGCTTTTCGATGAATTTGCGTTCGGCGTGGAAGAATACAAGATCGAGACGTGCGGTGTCGTCCTCGCAACTGATTTTGTAGGGTGCCTTGTTGTTCCCGCGTGGCGGCGCCTTGTGTTTCAGAACGCGCACCTTGACGGTGACGATTGTGCCCGCAACGGCGTCTTTGAGGGCCGGTTCGGCTCGCCGGTCGATGACGCCCGCCGGCAAATGCCACAACAAGTCGAGTACACGCGGTTCCGCGACTTGCGGCGGCAGGTTGAGGCACTTCTTGAGCAATAGGATGAGGCGCGGGCCGATACCCGTCAGTGCCGTTGCGGATGCAAAAAGCGGAGCGAGGCTGGCCGGGCGCATGTAACGCTCAAACGCCCGCTAAGCGCGGCGCATATGCGAGGCCGCGTCGGGCAATCCTGGTCGCGTCAATACGCATCGTCCTCTCGTGCTTTGCGGAACCGGCGGAGCGCGCTATATGCACCAAGCCGGTGCACCGGGGCCGGTGACCCTCAGGGTGGCGGGTTGCGGACACCCCGTCAAGCGCAGGGTCACCTTTATCAAGTCACCAATAGCAAGATTGGCGAGAGCTTCAAGGCACATGACGGACGACGTGGACATGCGCCGCCGCCGCGCGCTTTACCGGGCCCGGCACCGCGGCACCAAGGAAATGGACTATATGATCGGCCGGTTTGCAGACGCCAAAGTGCCGCAACTGAGCGGGCCGGATCTTAGCCGCTTCGAGCGTTTCATCGAGTTGCCAGACCCGCTGCTGCACGCATGGTGTTTCGACAGAGGCGGCGAGATTGCGACCGAGTACGAAGATTTGGTTTTAGACGTCCGCGCTTTCCACGGACTGAGCGGCAATGCGCGGACCGGCGGCTAAAATGTCGAAAGAAGCAGCACCCTCGCGCACGATTGTTTCCGGCGTTCCGGAAGGCTTGGACGCGCGTGTCATCGCCGATATGACGAAAGCCGCCGCGCGCGAGGCGGGCCCCGGCCTCCATCTCCACGTCGCCCGCGACGACCGGCGCCTCAACGAACTCGAGACGGCGCTGGCGTTCTTCGCGCCCGGCGTCAAAGTCATTGCCTTTCCCGCCTGGGACAGCGTGCCCTACGACCGAGTCAGCCCGAACGCAGAACTCGTATCAAAGCGCATTACCTCGCTCGGCAAGCTCGTCATCGGATCGTTGAAAGAACCAGCCGTTGTCGTGACGACAGTCAATGCCGTGCTGCAACGCTTGCCGCCGCGCGCCTTTATCCGCGCAGCCTTCAAGCCGATTGCGCCGGGACAGCGCATCGATATGGCCGACCTTGTGCGCCGCTTGGGCCTCTATGGCTTTCAGCGCGCCAGCACCGTGATGGAACCCGGAGAATTTGCGGTTCGCGGCGGTATTCTCGATCTTTTTCCGCCAGGCCGCATAAACCCGATCCGTTTAGATTTTTTCGGCGACAATCTGGAAAGCATCAAAGCTTTCGACGCGCAAACGCAGCGCAGTACCAAGCCGGTGCAGAAGTTCGCGCTTATGCCGGTCAGTGAAGTCGCCTTTGGCGACGCTCCAACCGCACTTTTCCGCACGCGCTACGTCGAACTCTTTGGCGGCGCGACTGGCGAGGATCCGCTTTACGAAGCCGTGAGCACCGGGCGGCGCTATCAGGGCCAGGAACATTGGCTGCCACTCTTTCATCCAACGCTTGAAACCTTGTTCGACTACGTGCCGGGTGCGGGCGTCAGCTTCGACCATATGGCGGACGAATCTATCGAGCAGCGCTTTGCCCAAATCCAAGAGCACTACGAAGCGCGCGTCGAAAGTCTCGAAGGGCAACGCTTCGGCGCACCGCCGTATAAGCCCGTGCCACCCGAAGCTATGTATATCTCTGGCAAGGAGTGGCAGGCGGCGCTTAACGCCCGCACAGTTGCGCGCCTGACGCCGTTTGAGGAACCAGGCGCACCCAACGTTTACGCCATGAAGGGACGCCAGGGCCGCACGTTCGCCGCCGAACGCGCAGACCCGGACGCCAACGTTTTCGATGCTGTTTGTAGCTATCTGCACACCGTCCATGCCGGTCGCCGGCGCGCGGCTATTGCCGCTTGGTCCACGGGCGCGCGCGAACGCTTGATGTCGCTGCTTGCCGATCACGGCCTCAAGGATACGGCCAAGGTCGAGAATTTCGTCGAGCTGCAAGCCTTGAAGCCGGGCGTTACGGGGTTCGCCGTCCTCGGTCTCGAACACGGGTTTGAATCTCCCGATCTTGTGGTCGTTGCCGAACAAGATATTCTCGGCGACAGATTGGTGCGCCAGAGAAAGCGCGCCCGCAAAGCCGCCGACGTTCTAACCGAAGCAACAAGTCTCTCGGTTGGCGATCTCGTGGTCCACGCCGATCACGGTATCGGCCGCTTTGCCGGCTTGCAAACCATCACGGCGCTCGGCGCGCCGCACGATTGCCTCGAACTCCTTTATGGCGGCGGCGACAAGCTTTTCGTTCCGGTTGAGAATATCGAGCTTCTGTCGCGCTTTGGATCGGACGAGGGGGACGGCCAGCTTGACCGGCTCGGCGGCGTGGCTTGGCAATCGCGCAAGGCGCGGCTCAAAAAACGTCTGCGCGAAATCGCCAACGAACTGATCAAGATCGCAGCGCTCCGTCTGCTGCGCGAAGCACCTGCCATTTTTCCAGCCGCCGGACCCTACGACGAATTCGTCGCACGCTTTCCATACGAGGAAACCGAGGATCAGGCGGCGAGCATCGACGCCGTCGTCGAAGACTTGGGCTCGGGTCGGCCCATGGACCGGCTTGTGTGCGGCGACGTAGGTTTCGGCAAAACGGAAGTTGCCATGCGCGCGGCATTCGTCTCCGCCATGAACGGCCTGCAAGTTGCAGTCGTGGTGCCTACAACGCTGCTCGCACGTCAGCACTTCCGCACGTTCTCCGAGCGCTTCAAAGGGTTGCCGGTCAGGATCGCGCAAGCGTCTCGCATGGTCGCCGCCAAGGACTTAGCCGACGTCAAAGTCGGCATGAAATCCGGCACCGTCGATATTGTCATCGGCACGCACGCGCTGCTTGGCAAGCAAGTCGAGTTCGCGCGTCTTGGCCTGCTGATTATCGACGAAGAACAGCACTTCGGCGTCAATCACAAGGAGCGGCTGAAGAAGATGCGCGAAGACGTGCATGTCTTGACGCTGTCGGCGACGCCGATACCGCGGACGCTGCAACTCGCGTTGACCGGCGTGCGCGAACTTTCGCTCATCACGACGCCGCCGGTGGACCGTCTCGCGGTCAGAACGTTTATCTCTCCCTTCGATCCGGTAATCCTCAAGGAAGCGCTGCGGCGCGAACGCTTCCGGGGCGGACAGACGTTCTATGTGGCGCCGCGCATCTCCGATCTCGACGAGGTTGCAGAGTTCCTGCGCGAGGCCGTGCCCGATCTCACCTTCGCGCGCGCGACCGGACAAATGACGCCAACCGACCTCGAAGACGTTATGACAGCGTTTTACGAAGGCAAATACGATGTTCTACTCTCGACGGCGATTGTTGAATCGGGTCTCGACGTGCCGAACGCCAATACGCTTATTGTGCACCGCGCCGACATGTTTGGCCTTGCCCAGCTCTATCAGTTGCGCGGCCGCGTCGGGCGCTCGAAAACCCGCGCCTACGCCTACTTCACCACGCCTCCGGGCCAAAAGCTGACGGAAGGCGCGGAGAAGCGCCTGAAAGTCCTCCATTCCCTCGACACGCTCGGCGCCGGATTTTCCCTTGCCTCCCACGATCTCGATATTCGCGGCGCCGGCAATCTACTTGGAGAAGAACAGTCGGGTCACATTCGCGAAGTTGGGTTCGAACTCTATCAGTCGATGCTCGAAGAAGCCGTTGCCGCTATGAAGGGCGGCGATCTGCAGGAGGCGGCCGACAAGTGGAGCCCGGAAATTCAGCTTGGCATGTCGATCCTGATCCCGGAAGCCTACGTCGCCGATCTACAACTGCGGCTCGGGCTGTACCGCCGTCTTTCGTCGCTCGAGCAGCGCGCAGATATCGACGGCTTCGCAGCCGAACTCGTCGATCGCTTCGGCGAGATGCCGGAAGAAGTGCGCCATCTCCTCGATGTCATGGAGATCAAGGGGCTTTGCCGTCAGGCCGGTATTGCGAAAGTGGATGCCGGATCGAAGGGGGCGGCCATCACCCTTTACAAGAACAGTTTCGCCAATCCCGAAGGGTTGATTGCGTTTGTGCAAGCGCAACGCGGGAAACTGAAGGTGATGCCCGATCAGCGCCTCGTATTCCGCGCCGACTGGGATCTCCCCGACGCACGTCTCAAGGGCGTGCGCAGTCTCGTTCAGCAGTTCGTCGATATCGCCTCGAAAACAAAAAGGGCGGCGTAGAACGCCACCCTTCTTGTACGCGACACGAAACCAAAACGTTTATTGAGCGGCCGCAATGTGCAGGTGCGCCGGCGCACGGGCGCTATCGAGCATCTGATAGAGGGCCGAGCTCACTTTTTTCTCGGGGCTTTCAGCGGCGCCTTGGATCGCCTTCTGCGCGGCGCGTTCGGTGCTCTCGTCATTGGCGCGCAGCGCCCCTTTGATGCGCGCGCCTTCTTCGGCCGAAAAAATGTCGTGGAAAATTTCGCTTTCGACGTTGGCGGTTTTTTCGAGCCGCACCCGTTTTGCGCGCACCGTGCCGCGCGTCGTGCCGCGGATCATAACTTCGTCGGCGACGATGCCGCCATCGATGACGGCGCCCGGATCGACGATCAGCATTTTGCAGCGGATATTACCGTGAACGCGGCCCTTGACCAGAATGTCGCCTTCGCTCTCAAGGTCGCCCTTCATGGTCAGCCATTCGTTGATAATCGAGTAGCTGCCTTCTGCGTCGCTCGCATAGTCGCGGTAGGAACGCGGCGAAGTACCGTCCTGGCTAGAGGCTTGAATGGAGCGATCAAATTCGGATTTAAGCGGTGTTGACGATGTGCCGTCAGGTTTCCGGTTGTTAAACATGCGATTCTTGTCCCGCCCGATAATCTAGCCCGCCCGATACTCTAGAATGCGTAACCACGTGCTCACCCCCGTATCAATACGGGACGGCGCTGAACAAAGGTTTAACCGGGCTAAGCGCTGTTCAAAAAATACCGGAGGGCGATATCCTGCGGCATCTTCATGTGTTGGTAACACTTGGCGCGGTCCGCAGCGCTGCAAGCGCGTTGCGCCGGACTTTGCCATTGGCTGTGCGCGGAAGCGCATCGAGAAACACGATCTCGCGCGGTTGCTTGTAGTGTGCCAAGCGGGTCTCAAAGAACTGCGTGATTGACCCGGCATCGACGGTGCTGCCGGCTTTGCGCACCACAAACGCGCCGATCACCGACACATCGTCACGCACCCGGACTTCGGCGCACGCGACTTCGGCAACACCGGGGCAGAGCGCAATGACCGCTTCGACTTCTTGCGGCGATACGCGATAGCCGAATGCCTTCATAATGTCGTTGGCGCGGCCGGTGTGAGATATGTAACCGTCGCTGTCCATGACGGCGAGGTCGCCGCCGAGAAACCATTCGCCGCGATAGACGCTCGCTTCTTCGTCTGGCCGGTTCCAATAGCCGAGCATTAAGCCGGGGTCTGAGCGGTGAATGGCGATGAGGCCTTCCTCGCCGGCCGGCAATGGCGTCTCGCCTTCTTCGACCGGCAGGATGGCAACGCGACGCCCTGGTTGCGGCTTTCCCGCCGTTCCGGGTTTGCGCGGCACGCTTGGCGAGGTTGAAACATAGGTTGAAATCTCGCTCATGCCGAGCGCTTCGTAGAGATCTGTGCCGGTGCGCTCGCGCCAGTTGGCGAAAAGATCCTCCGGCGGGCGCTCGCCGGCAATAAGCGCGCGGCGCAGCTGTCCGAGATCGAGAGGGCCGGGCGCCGCATACTTCAAAATCTGGCGCACCAGACTTGGCACGGCGGCAAAGAGCGTCGCGCCCGTCGCGCGAATGAGGGACGGCCAGACGTCCGGTTTCTTTTCGCCAGAAAAGATTATGCTCGTTGCGCCGTTTGCCCAAGGATCGATGAGGCCCGTGCCGAGCGTGTAAGTCCAATTGAAAGCGCCCGCGTGCAGCATGCGGTCGTCGGGCGTAATGCCGTACCAGCCTTGGTACGTCGGCGAGCGGCCGGGTCCAACACGATGCGCGTGCACAACGCCCTTGGGGCTCGCGGTCGTGCCAGATGTGTAGAGCAGGTAGGCCGGGTCATTGGCCCTCGTCGCCGCGTACCCGGCGCGCGGCCCTTCATGCATCATGCGGCGGATATCGTCTTCGCCGAGCGTCACTGCCGTTGAAGCAGCTTCACTCTTTGGCAAGCGGGCGGCGAGTGCAACGAGGCGTGCGCCGCTATCGCGCAAAAGAAAATCGGCTTCCCCTGCCGTCAATTGGCTTGATGCCGGGACCGCGACAAGTCCCGCCGCCATACACGCGAAATAGAGGATCGGGAATGTGCTGGTGTTATCGAGGCGTATGAGCACGCGTTCGCCTGGGGCCAATCCCGTCCCGGCGAGTGCCCCCGCCAGCCGCAGCACCGAGTCTTCGAGAGCCGCGTATGTCCATGTCTCGGACGGCGCACCCGTTGTTGCATCGTTCGTGACAATGAGGGCCGGCTTTTCCGGCGTCGCGGCCGCAGCCTTGGCGAGGCAGTATTGGGCGAGATTCAGCTTGTCGGGATAGGCGACGGTCATTGCGGTTTTTCGATCCACCACGTATCAACGGCATAGCCGAATACGGGCGTTTTGGCCGGATGTTTGAGCCGTGTCCAGTGGGCCACCCATTGCTTGGGGACATGGAACATAGGGATCACGTAGTCGCCCGAGAGGAGCACACGGTCGAGGGCACGCACCGAGGAGACGAAGCTCTCTTTGTCTTCGGCGGCGAGCATGGCCTCGATCATTGCGTCGGCGGCCGGATTCTTGACGCCGGCAAAATTGAATGAGCCGGGCGTCGCGGCGGTTTTTTCCGACCAGCGGAAGAGCTGTTCGTTACCCGGCGACAGAGACGAGGTCCAGGTTGTCTGCATCATGTCGTAGTCATACTCGTTGAGGCGCGCTTGATATTGCGCGCTATCGACCATGCGCACGCGCGCTGAAATACCAAGCGGCTCCAGACTTCTCGAAAACGACAACAGCAGCGCCTCCTGCGAACGGTTCTGGGCCAGGATTTCGAAGCTGAACGGCTTACCGGAAGCGCCATCAATGAGTTGCCCGCGCTCCAGCTTGTAACCCGCTTGTTTCAAAAGTTCGAAGGACGCCTTTTGATTGTCGCGGTTCTGCCCGGAGCCGTCGCTTTTTGCTAAGCCAAACTTGCCTTCGAGAATTTCCGGCCTGACGGCACCGGGAAATTTGGCGATAAGTTCGCGTTCGCGCGCGTCGGCCGGACTGCCGGTTGAAGCCAGATAAGAGCGGACGAAATAGCTGTCCGTGCGCTTTTGCAGGCCGTAATAAAGTGTTCGGTTGACCCACTCGAAATCCAACAAGCCGATCAGCGCGCGCCGCACGAGCGGATTTTTGAATTGGTCTTTGCGGGTGTTGAAAACAAGCGCCGTCATACCGGCCGGCAGCGCAATATCGAATTCCTTTTTTGCAATACGCCCGTCGCGGACGGCTGGAAAGTCGTACTGCGAAGCCCAATTTGCCGGATCTTCTTCAAGGCGCAGATCGATGCCGCCGCTCTTGAAGGCTTCAAACATCACAGACCCTTCGCGATAATAGTCGAAGCGTATCTCGTCGAAATTAAACCGCCCTTTGGCGACGGAGAGATCGCGGCCCCAGTAATTTGGATCGCGCGCGTAACTGATTGAGCGTCCGGCATCGATGCGCGAAACCGTATAAGGCCCCGAGCCGGCGAGCGGCGTCATCGTCGTCTGCTCGAACGTTTCCGGGTTCGTCGCGTGTTTGGCCAAGATGGGCATCAGCCCCAGTATGAGCGGCAGTTCGCGATCGGACGCATCTTGGAATGTAAACCGCACGCGCCGCTCGCCAAGCTTTTCCGCTCCCGAGACCTTTGAAAAATACGTGCGGTGATTTGGGCGGCCTTTTGTCTTCAAAAGTTCGAAAGAAAAAATCACGTCATCGGCCGTCACCGGGCGGCGATCGGAAAATGCGGCCTTGGCGTTCACGTCGAACGTCACGCTTCTCTTGTCATCGGCAACATCGATCGTCTCGGCGATGAGGCCATAGAGCGTGAAAGGTTCGTCGAGCCCGCGCGCCATGAGGGATTCAAGCTGAAATTCACGCAACCCCGCCGCCGCCACGCCTTTCACAATCAGCGGATTGAGGCTGTCGAACGAGCCTTGTTGACCCAGCGTAATGCGTCCGCCTTTCGGCGCATCGGGGTTCACATAGGTGAAATGCGGGAACCCGGAACCAAGCGCGGGCGCCCCATGAAGCGCGATGGCGGACTTCGGCTCTGCGTGCGCCGGTAGCGGCCCAGCCAGTGCGGCAAAAGTGAGCGCTAAAAGTATTACAATGAAGGGCATTCGGAGTTTCCACGCCAGGATGAAGCCGTCTGATAACATAAGGATTTCGCGTCGCGATGGCCGTCGAGCGGCAAATTTGCTTTGGCCCGGCCCGGTACGTGCTTAATCTCTGGCGCCAAGCTGCCGCAGTGGCACCTTTGCCACGACCAACGCGGCCGCCTAGGTCCTCCCCGCCATTGCGTGAGGCTGGCCACGGGATTGCCGTAATCCGAGCCTTACTCCCCAAACTCGGAGGCGCTTGTTGGCGCCCGGACCCGGCCCATGGACGTTACAGTCCGAGGCGCGGTGTCGAGAGGGGATGGGCTGGGGCAACCAGCTCTCAAGCACAAGGATTTTTAGGTACATGACACATGCAGTTTTGCGCATTGGCGGGCTCGGGGCGCGGATTGGCGGAGCCCTGGCAGTCGCCGCGATGATCGCATCGGCTCCGGTGCTCGCTCAGGACGCCGAAAAAGAAGTGACGATCCCGGTTCAGCGCGTTGAAACGCCAGCGCCTGCCGCAAAGCCCGCTGCTGATAAAGCCGCTCCTACTGCTCCGGCCGCAAAGCCGGCAGCCGCTGCTCCTGCTAAGCCCGCCGCTCAGGCCCCTGCCGCTGCTCCGGCTGCCAAACAGGCTGCGCCTGCTGCTAAGCCCGCCGCACCTGCCGCCGCAGCAGCCCCCGCCGCCGCACCTGCCGCCGATACAGCCGCTGCTGCAACCGGCGAAGGTAAAAGTGCATGGGTCAAACTGTGCGAAAAGGCGCCCGTTCTGAAAAAAGACAAGGACGGCAAGGACCAGAGAGAAGAAAAGAACCTCTGCCTCACGCATCACGAGCGTTTAGACGGCAACACGGGCATGGTTCTGGTTTCCGCGGCCATTCGCGAAGTCGAAGGCCAAGACAAGCCATCGCTCATGGTTATGGTGCCGCTCGGTATGGCATTGCCGCCCGGTCTGCGCGCTGCGATCTACACCAAAGAGCAATGGGCTGCCGCCGCCAAGAACGAAAAGATCGACGACAAGGCTCTGAAACCCATCGAGCTCAAGTATTCGCTATGCCACCCGGCGGGTTGCACGGCTGAAACCGAAGCAACCAAAGAGCTCATCGAGCAAATGAAGGCCGGCGGCGGCCTCATGATCCTGGCCATGAACGCGGCTGCTCAGCCGATCGGCTTCCCGGTGCCCATGGATGGGTTCACCGAAGCATATTCGGGCGCGCCGATCGATAATGAAAAGTATCAAAAGGCGCGCGGCAATTTGATGGGCCAGATCCGCGAACGCCAGAAGCAGTTGGCTGAAAAGTACAAGGCCGATCAAGCCAAGTCGCAAGAGTTTCTTGCCGAAGACATGAAAAATGCCGCCGCTGGCAATGGCAAGGCGCCTGCGGGTGCGCCGGCCGCTCCCGCGACGACCGGTTCGACGGAAGGCGCTGCGAAACCGGCTGCACCGGCCGCGAAGGCACCCGAGAAGAAGTAAGCTCGCTGTTCGAATAAATTCTAAAATGAAAACCGCCCCGGCAGGATAACCGGGGCGGTTTTTTTGTGAGACCGGCGACCAGCGGTTACCGATCCAAATCTCACCGATCCGAGCTTAGTGACTTTCGGATTCGTCCGCGCCTTCCGATTGTAAGAGGCCGTAGTTCTCAAGCCCAAGCCGCCCGAGCAGATCCAGCTGCGTTTCCAGGAAGTTGATGTGTCCTTCCTCGTCCTTCAATAGTTGTTCGAACAATTGCATAGTGACGTAGTCGCCGGCCTCGCGGCAAATATCGCGCGATTTGGAATAACTCTCGCGCGCGGTGTGCTCGCCCTTCAAATCGCATTCGAGAACCTCTTTCAAGTTCTCGCCGATCATCAGGGGCGCTACGTGCTGCAGGTTCGGGTGGCCTTCAAGAAAAATGATGCGATCGACCAGCTTGTCGGCGTGCTCCATTTCTTCAATCGATTCTTTGCGCTCTTTCTTGGCGAGCTTCGCATAACCCCAGTTGGCGAGCAGGCGATAATGCAGCCAATATTGATTGATCGCGCCGAGTTCGAGCTTCAGGGCCTCGTTAAGCCGGTCGATAACTTTCTTATTGCCCTTCATGAGGCACTCCCGCTTGTGAACTGAAATCTTGTTGAGATTAGCGCAAACGCTGCGCGATAGCCAATGGCGGCGCTTGAGGGAGCACGCTCTAATATGTTGTGGCTTGATCGCCGATTTCGATGGCGGCACGGCGTCTTCGGCGTCCCTCAACCTGGGCGAGTTTCCGGCGCACTTCGGCGAGCGCAAATGGGCAGATGCGCGTGTCGCTCTCCAACCTTGTCATGGCGCCGTAAATCAACGCCACGGTCAGCGGCGCGCACGAGCAGCAATTCATTTTTGCATTAAGGTGGCGGAAGACGACGCCGGGCGTTGGCAAAAGCGCTCGGGTGTCGCTCATGATCTCGACTACGGCGCGATCGATGTCGCGGTCGGAAATCAAAGTGCAGGAACAAACGATCAAGAGAACTCTCCAATCGGACAGGGTTCAAAGCCCTGATATCGGAAACCCCTAAGGGGCAATGGCGCTAAACTGCTTTGGCGGCGGCCCGGCGTCAAGTGAACTTATGAATCGATCCTACTTTGGTTGCATCTCGTTTGCCAGCGCATGGCCCCATATTAAAACTGTTCTAAATTAATGGCATGCGCTCGCCATAGCCCCGCCCCGAGGCAACAAATGCCTTGCCAGCGATATTAGTGCGCCTTGACCTCGCGCAGGCGATAGCGGCCTTGCTTATCCTTGACGAAATGCTCCGGGATTTCGGGATGGCGTAGCGGTTCGCCGCTGTCGTCCGGCAGCAAGTTCTGTTCCGAAACATAGGCGAGGTAGGTCGTCTCGGCGTTCTCGGCAAAGAGGTGGTAGAACGGCTGATCCTTACGAGGCCGCATCTCCTCGGGGATCGACAGCCACCACTCTTGCGTGTTGGCAAATGTCGGATCGATATCGAAAATCAGGCCGCGGAACGGATAAATCCGGTGCCGCACGACCTCGCCAACGCCGAACTTAGCCTGTCTCACTTCGGTCATCGTGGTCGCGTTCCCCGGGCCTTGGCCTGCCAATGTTGGACTATTTTTCATATCACAATACGTAAACTGCGGCGCGTTCCGGGTCTTTTGTGGCAACGAGTTTTGCGAGATCGACGATCACCTTGGCCTGCTTCCAGGTTGCGTCATCCTGCATCTTGCCGTCGATCATGACGGCGCCCGTGCCGTCCGGCATCGCGTCCAGAATGCGCTTTGCGAATGCGACCTCCTTGGGGTCGGGCGAGAATACGCGTTTGGCGATGTCGATTTGCGAAGGGTGCAGCGACCAGGCGCCCATGCAGCCCTGCAGGAACGCGTTGCGGAACTGCGCTTCGCACGCCGCTCCGTCCGAGAAATCGCCGAAGGGCCCGTAGAACGGCTTCAGCCCGTAGGCGAGGCACGCGTCCACCATCTTGCCGACCGTGTAGTGCCAGAGATCCTGCTGATAGAAATTGCGGGCCGAGGTTTTGTCGGCACCGGCGTCAGCCAGAATGCCATAGTCGGGATGTCCGCCGCCGACGCGCGTCGTTTTCATCCCGCGCGAAGCCGCCAAATCCGCCGGGCCCAAGCTCATGCCATGCATGCGGGGCGAAGCCGCCGCGATCGCTTCGACGTTATTGACGCCTTCGGCGGTTTCCAAAATGGCGTGAATGAGGATCGGCTTGGTGATCTTGTGCTTGGCTTCCAGCTGCGCCAAGAGTTGGTCGAGATAATGGATGTCCCACGGACCTTCGACCTTCGGCAGCATGATGACATCGACCTTGTTACCGGCGCTGGCAACGATCTCAGTCACGTCGTCGAGCATCCACGGCGAGTTCAAGCAGTTGATGCGCGTCCAAAGGCCCGTCGCGCCAAAATCGAACTCACGCGCCATGGAGATGAAGCCCTTGCGCGCGGCTTCCTTTTCGCCAACCGCGATCGCATCCTCAAGGTTGCCGAGCACAACGTCGACCTGCGAAATTGTATCCTTCAGCTTGGCGCGGATCTTCTCGTTATGGGGCGGGATAAAGTGGATCATGCGCTCGATGCGAACGGGCAGCGCGCGATAGGGTTCGGGCGCTCCGATGGCGAGGGGCGCGAAATGTTTGGCGGGCGTGCGGGTCGAAGCCATGGCGCGCGAAATCCCCGATTTTGAAACTTTATGCCGGATTGAATGAGCGCGGGCACCATAGGCAGGCACCCAAGGGTGTCAACGGGCGCTACCGCCGCGTGGCCGGAATCCGGTCCGTGAACCCAGACGTGCCTCTACAAGTCGAATTTCCCCGATATATCAATCGGCCGGTTCCCCGGGGAACAGCGGCGCCCATGAACCTTCGGTATCTGTGATGCGACAGACATTCAACCGCCTCAGCGAGGCACCGGAGAACGCCATGACACAGACCCTCTCGACCACCACGATCAAGACGGCCCTGATCTTTGCCGGGTTGTTGCTTTCGACCGGCAACGCATCAGCCATGAGCCTGCGCGTCAAGCTCGCCTGCGCCAGCGACTACTACGCCCACTGCTCGTCCTATAGCCCGGGCAGCTCTGAAGTCCGCCAGTGCATGCGCAAGGTTGGTCTTGGCCTGACCAAAGGCTGCGTCGAGGCTCTCGCAGGCGCCGGTGAAATCTCATCGACTGACTATGCCAAGTACCGCTCGTCGTCGAAATCGGCATCCGCCAACTGAATGGAGCTTCAGAACTTAATGATCGCGCCGGTCATGACGATGTCGAGATCCTCAAGGGCGGCGTCAGCGATCACGCCTGTCGCGACGCCTCCCGCCAGGCCGCGCAACGCTAAATCCGCTTCGTAATGGCGGTAAGAGAAGTAAATTTGCAGCGCAGCGTTGTCGAAGCCCTGGATGACGCCTGCGCCGAACATTTCAACGCCGCTCGACCAAATCGCGGCCGTCGCGCCTAATGGGTTAATTGCATCGGCTGCGCCAATCGTCCGGCGGCCGTTCGCGCCGCCTTGATAATCGTAGTACTCGCCGTAGATCGTCGTCTTGCCGAACGCGTTGAACTTCTTCTCAAGGCCCGCCTGGATCGCCCAGAACGTCTGCTCGTCGTCGGCGCCCGTGCCGGCGAAGGACACCGTGCCGTTGAGCAGTTGGTCCGTCTTCAGACCCGTCGCCGCATTGACGAAGATGCCGGTCGGTTCGTGAGTGATGCTGATCGAACCGCCGAGGTTCTCGCACCTTGTGTCGCTGCCGCCTACGCCCGCCGCGGTTGCGCACACCGTCGATGTCTGGGACGCGTCGAGCACAACGCCGTAGCCGATGCCGGCCGTATATTTGAAGCCGGCGCCTTCGCCCGTGTACCTGAGCGACACATCCCAGTTGTCGTCCTCGCCCCAGGAGGCCCCGGCGACGAAGCCGGCAATGCTCGGCGATTCGTAGCGCACGAGATTGACAGCACGCTCGCCTTCGCCAGGCTGATCTCCGCCGTCGCCCAGAAGGCGGAACCAGCTGAGTGCGCTCAATCCGCCGTTGACGCTGTTGCGCAGACGAAGACCGAGGCCGCTATCCTCGACGTCCGAATACTTGGAGATCATCGCCGTCTGGGCCAGGTTCAACTCCGTGATCGCGTTGGTCGAGCTGGTCCCGAGGCCCATGTAAATAGCGCCAAGCGACTTGCTCTTCAGGTACCAGTGTGAATCGCGCATATCGAGCCCGCTGTTTGCGGTTGCATGCGGATCGTCTTGCGTAAAGCGTTTGGAATTGACCGAGCGCACGCCGATCTCGAGCCGGTATCCAGCTTCCCAATCGTCATTAATTTTCGCCTTGCCGCGAAAGCCGACGCGGCCGCGGCCGTTGTCGTTTGTCACAACCGCCACGTTGCTTTCACCGCCATCGTCCCAGAATATGATGGCTTCGTTCAATTGCCCATAAATTTCGAGGCTAACCTTGCGGTTGCCCTTGCGCGCCGTCGTCGCCTCGAGTTCCGCGATGCGCTCTTCAAGATCGGCGCAGCAATTGCCGCCCAAGTCTGCGGCGGATGCCGGAGAGAGGGCTGCGGCCGGTGTCAAAAGCGCTGCCAGTGCGAGGCCGGAAAGTTTGCGGGCGCGAGTTGCTGTCATGGTGCTTTTCCAGAAATGAAGACGGAATCCGCTCATCGTTATGTAATTCTGTGCATAAGGTGCGGTGATCGTATAGGCCTGAGCACCGGGATGTGCACAAGCGGCACCGGGCGTGACTTTTGGGTGTCACACTTTTGTGCGGCAGACCTCAGGGTGCGGGCTTGGCACTTGGAAAGAACTGCTGTTCGCCGTTGATTTTGAATGCGGCGATGGCGGCTTGTCCTTCGCTTGACACGATCCAATCGACGAAGGCCTGGCCCTCTTTGGCTTTGACGGTCGGGTGTTTCGCCGGGTTGACGAGGATAACGCCATAAGGGTTGTGCAGGGGCGGATCGCCTTCCAGCACGACTTTCAACTCGGCACGGTTCTTAAACGACGCCCAGGTTGCGCGGTCCGAGAGTACGTAAGCGCCCATGCTCGCTGCCATGTTCAATGTCGCACCCATGCCCTGACCGGCCTCGCGATACCATGTGCCGGACGCGGCTTTGGCATCGACGCTGGCTGCCTTCCAAAGTTTCATTTCGGCCTTGTGCGTGCCGCTATCGTCGCCGCGCGAGACAAATGGGGCCTTCGAGTCGGCGATCATTTTCAAAGCTACGACCGCGTCTTTGCCGCCCGAGACTTTCGCCGGATCGACTGCGGGCCCGACAATGATGAAGTCATTGTACATTACGTCGAAGCGCTTGACGCCGTAGCCGTCAGTGACGAACTTATCTTCGTCGGCCCTGGAGTGCACGAGCAGCACATCGCCGTCGCCGTTCTGCGCGTTCTTGATCGCCTGCCCCGTGCCGACAGCCACGACGCGCACATCAATCCCGGTCTTGGCCGTAAACATGGGCAGGATAAATCCAAGAAGCCCGGAATTTTCGGTCGATGTCGTCGATTGCAAAATGATGAAGGGATTTTCGGCGCGCGCCGGCGGAGTGACGGCGAATATAGCAAGTGCGGCGAGAGCCATTGCGAAGCGGCGCGTCATCATGGGGTCTTTCCTCCACATTGCACGGCGCGGGCCGGTTCCTGCACCACCTGGAAAAGGCGCTATAACATGCCGTGAATAGCGCCTGTCAATATCAAACCCGATTATGAGCGGCATCGAAGCATTGTGCTTTCGGGCAGGCCGGGCAAAATAAGCACACTCGAACGTTTGGGATTCGCAACCAGCATGACCAACCTCATTGTCCGCATCGATTTGGGTCCGCATGGACGCTTGGGTGCCGGCAAACTCACGCTGATGTCCAAGATCGACGAACTTGGTTCGATTTCGGCGGCCGGGCGCGCGATGAAGATGTCATATCGCCAGGCCTGGGCGCTGGTCGATCAACTGAATACCTCGTTCCAAGAGCCGGTGGTCGTCTCGCAAACGGGCGGCAAAAGCGGCGGCGGCGCGCACTTGACCGACTTCGGCAAGCTGCTGCTTAATCACTGCAACGCCGTCATCGGCAATGCGCGCAAAGCGGCTCAGCCGCACATGGATTTCATCGATGCCGTGTTGAAGCGTGCCGATACCGCTGCGGCGGCCGACGCACCGAAAAAGGCAACGCGCAAAGCACGCAAATAGGCTCTGCAAAATTAGAGAACGATTTCGCCGTTGATGTAGGCCAGCGCCTCGGGCGACTTTGGCCGCGCGAAGAAGTCCGCGGCAGGCGTTCTTTCTTTGACTTGTCCCTTATGCAAAAACACCACTTCGTCCCCCAGGCGCCGTGCTTGGCTGAGATCATGTGTGATAAGTACGATGGGCGTACCCGCATCGCGCATGCCGCGCAGCACATCTTCAATTGCCGCCGTTGAAGCCGGATCGAGATTTGCTGCCGGCTCGTCGAGCACTAGGATGTCGGGCTTGACAGCCAGCGCGCGCGCCAGTGTGAGCCGCTGTTGCTCGCCGCTTGAGAGCACGCGTGCGTTCGTTTCGCCAAAATGGGCAAGCCCAGCGCGGCGCAGAGCGCCTTCAGCGCGTTCGCGTCGCTCGGCCTTAGGTGTCCCCGTGACGCCGAGCGCGTATTCGATGTTGGCGCGTGCCGAGCGCCTGAGCAGTACGGGCTTTTGAAATACGAGACCTATTCTTGCCACCCGCGCGCGATCGGGCGCTGTGCCGCCCCACGTTACGGTGCCCTGATCCGGTCCAAGCAACCCGCACAGCACGCGGATCAGGACGCTTTTGCCGGCGCCGTTAGGCCCGAGAACGATTGTCGTGCCCGGTTTCGTGCCGAGCGCGAGATCTACTCCGTCCAAAATGGTGCGGCCTGCGCGCGTGACGATCAAACCTTGGCCCGCAACCGGCAGCATACGTGCCGTGTGCGGGGGGTCCGGCGCTTCCTTTTGCGGTGCAGGGTTGGCGGCACGTTGCATAGATTAAAGCCTCGCGCCAAACCGGGGGACAACGTTCGGCTCCCGTTGCAAGCTCGTCAGCAACGCGTTGATGCCGAGCGCCAGCGCCAAGAGGATAATGCCAAGTGCCAGTGCAAGTGCGAACTCTCCGCGCGACGTTTCAAGTGCAATGGCCGTCGTCATCGTGCGCGTCACATGATTGATATTGCCGCCGACGATGATGATGGCGCCGACTTCTGCAATGGCGCGCCCGAAGCCTGCAAGGAATGCGGTTGTAAGGCGCATGCGCCCTTCATAAAGCAGCGTTTGGATGCGATCAAACGTGCTGAGGCCGAAGGCGCGCAGTTGTTCGTCGTATTCTCCATCGAGGTCTTCGACCGTCTGGCGCGCCAGGGCCGCGATAATGGGTGTGATCAAAATCGTTTGCGCGATGATCATTGCCGCAGGCGTGTAGAGCAGCTGGAACGATCCCAGCGGCCCGTGGTTCGTCAACATGAGATAGACCAGCAAACCAACAACGACGGGGGGCAATCCCATCAGTGCGTTCATGACCACGATGACGGCGCGCCGCCCGGGAAACCGCGTGACGGCAAGGGCCGCACCCAGCGGCAATCCGATCAGACCGGCGAGGCAAACCGCCGTTAAGCTGACCCTAAGCGACAAAGCCACGATCTCGGCCAACTGCGGGTCTAGAGTAAGGATGAGCCCGAAGGCCGTAGCAAAAGCACCACTCAGGTCATTCATGTTTGATATAACCATTTGTGCATAACGCTTGGGCCCTTCTGCGATCCCGACTCGACTGCAAATTGATTGGGTATTGGACCAAGGAACATATTTGCGTCCGGTGCGATTGCTGACTACTGTTATCCGACAAAAGAAGCGCGGCAAAGCGCGCAACAATGCTCCTCGGAGGGAACCTGGCGATGCTCAAGGCACTTGTGATTGATCCCGGCAAATGCACTGGCTGCAAGCAGTGCGAAATGGCGTGTTCATTGGAAAATGAAGGAGAATTCAACGCTTCCAAGTCTCGCATCCGGGTATTCGATTTCCATGAGCTGGGGCAAATGGTGCCCTACACCTGCACCCAGTGCGCCGAAGCCTGGTGCCAGCAGGCTTGTCCGGTGAACGCTATCACGACCGATGCCGCGACGGGCGTCAAGGTCGTTCATGATAACCTCTGTGTCGGCTGCAAGGTCTGCACCATTGCCTGCCCGTTCGGCACCATTAATTATAACGCTTCGACCGGCAAAGTTATCAAATGCGATCTCTGCCAGGGCAGCCCGGCGTGTTCGGATGCCTGTCCGACCGGCGCAATAACGTATCAAGACATCGAGCAGACCGGCTTCGACAAAATGAAGCTCTGGGCTGGAAAAGCCGGCGCTTCCGCCGACCGCACGAATACGAACGCACCCGTCGCCAAGCACTAAGCAAAGCCGGCCTCGTGGACCGGGTGGTCCGCGGCGGCAAGCCGATCAACTTGGCATTGAAACCATATCGCTCTGTGTTGATTGGCCGGATGGCCCGAACAGAAGCGAATAAACGACCTAAAGGAGATCTCGATGGCCTGGGCACGTAAGATCCTGAGGATCAATCTGACGAGCGGGACCGTGAAGTCGGAGCCGCTGAACATGGAGTGGGCGCAGAAGTATCTGGGCCAGCGCGGTCTCGCGTCCAAGTATTTGATCGAGGAAATCGACCCAAAGTGCGATCCGCTCGGGCCGGGCAACAAGATCATTTACGCGACCGGCCCGCTGACCGGCACCGCCGCTTCAACGGGCGGGCGTTATTCGGTCGTCACGAAGGGTCCTTTAACAAACGCCATTGCCTGCTCGAACTCGGGCGGATACTTCGGCGCCGAATTGAAATTCGCCGGCTGGGACATGATCATCCTGGAAGGCAAGTCGCCGAAGCCCGTTTACATCTCGATCGCCGACGACAAGTGCGAAATCAAGGACGCCTCCGCGATCTGGGGAACCAGCGTCTGGAACACCGAAGAGTGGATCAAGAAAGAGCATCAAGATCCGATGCTGCACGTGGCAAGCATTGGTCTTGCCGGTGAGAACCAGGTCTATTACGCCGCCGTCGTCAACGATCTCCATCGCGCGGCCGGACGCTCGGGTGTTGGCGCCGTGATGGGTTCCAAGAATGTCAAAGCCATTGCCGTTCGCGGCACCGGCGGCGTTAAAGTCAGAGACGGCAAAGCCTTCATGGCCGCGACGGCCGCGGGCAAGAAAGTCCTTCAGGCCAACGCCGTCACCGGTCAGGGGCTGCCAGCCTACGGCACGCAAGTGTTGATGAACGTCATCAACGAAGCCGGCGCCCTGCCGACGCGCAACCATCGCCAAGTGCAGTTCGAAGGCGCGCACGACATCTCGGCCGAAGCGATGGCTACGCCGCGCAAGTCGGACGGCAAGAAGAACTTGCTGACCAATCAGGCGTGCTTTGGCTGCACCATCGCCTGCGGACGCATCTCGAAGATCGATGAGAACCACTTCACCATCAAGAACAAGCCGCAGTATTGGAAAGCGTCCGGCGGTCTCGAATACGAAGCAGCCTGGGCACTCGGCTCCAACACCGGCGTCAACGATCTCGAAGCGCTGACCTACGTCAACTTCCTGTGCAACGAGCAGGGTTTCGATCCGATCACGTTCGGGGCGACCGTTTCGGCGGCGATGGAACTCTATGAGCTGGGCATCATCAATAAGGAAACAACGGGTGGCATCGATCTGAAGTTTGGTTCCGCTGAAGCACTCGTCACGTGCGCAGAACTCACTGCCCAAGGACAAGGTTTCGGCAAGGAACTGGGTCTTGGCTCGTTGCGTCTTTGCTCCAAGTACGGCCGGCCGGATCTCTCGATGACCGTCAAAGGCCAGGAATTCCCGGCCTACGACTCGCGCGGCATTCAGGGCATGGGTCTCACCTACGCAACGTCAAACCGTGGAGCCTGCCATCTGCGCTCTTACACCGTGTCGTCGGAAATTCTTGGGATTCCCGTCAAGACCGATCCATTGACGACGGACGGCAAGCCGGCTCTCGTCAAAGCGTTCCAGGACGCGACCGCTGCGGTCGATAGCTCGGGTCTCTGCGTGTTCACGACGTTTGCATGGACACTCAACGACATCGCGCCTCAGATCGACGCCGCCTGCGAAGGCGGATGGACACCGGAGCGTCTGATGGAGACTGGCGAGCGCATCTGGAACATGGAACGTATCTTCAACAATCGCGCAGGCTTCACGCATAAAGACGACACGCTGCCGCCACGCCTCCTCAAGGAAGCGGCAACGACCGGCCCTGCGAAGGGTCTCGTAAACGGCCTCGATAAGATGCTGCCTGAGTATTATCAGCTTCGCGGCTGGACCAACGAGGGCGTGCCAACCAACGAAACACTCTCGAAGCTCGCCCTCTAATCGAGCGCATGGGCTTTGATGCTTAAATCCAAGGGCCCACCTGAGTGAAAATTCGGGTGGGCTTTTCGTTGTCGGGATCCGAATAACCGGAGAGAAGAGTGATGCACCACGTCATCGTTGGATCGGGCCCCGCCGGGGTGACCGCCGCTGAAACCATCCGCAGCATCTGCAAGAATTCAAAAATCACCATGATCGGCGGCGAGGGCGAACCGCCCTATTCGCGCATGGCCATTCCTTATCTCCTGCACGGCGACATTCAGGAGAAGGGCACGTACCTGCGCCAGACCGCCGGGCATTACGACGGCCTCGGCATCGATTACAAGCAGGCGCGCATCGCCGGCATCGACGCCACCAAGAAGCAACTTTGGACCACGAACATTGAGCCCATCGCTTATGACAAGCTGCTGCTTGCAACCGGCGCGGCGCCCATCATCCCGCGCATGGAAGGCGCGGACTTGCCCGGCGTCCACACCTGCTGGACGCTGAGTGATGCGCGCGCCATCGCCAAGCTCGTCGGCAAAGGTACGCCCGTCGTGCTCGTCGGCGCGGGCTTCATCGGCTCGATCGTTCTCGAAGCGCTGCACAAGACCGGCGCGCAATTGACGGTTGTCGAAATCGCCCCGCGTATGGTCGCGCGCATGATGGACGAAACGGCGGGCGGTATGCTTGGGCGCTGGTGCACGGAACATGGCGTTCGCGTATTGACCAACACTAAGGTTCTCGGCATTACGAACGGGAGCGGCGTTGGCGCTTCGAAACTGACGGTCGGGTTGTCGAACGGCGACAACATTCCCGCTACGCTCGTCGTGCTCGCGGCCGGCGTGCGCTCAAATACCGGCATTCTTGCTGGCACCGGCGCAAAAGTGGGCCAAGGCATCGCCGTCAATCCGCACCTAGAAACAACCGTGCGCGACATTTACGCGGCCGGCGACTGCTGCGAGGGCGTCGATATCTCGACCGGTAAGCCCGACATGCTCGCCATTCAACCCGTCGCCGTTGAACACGGACGTCTCGCGGGTCAGAACATGGCGGGACAGAAGACCGCGCACCGCGGCTCGCTCAATATGAACGTGCTCGACACCATGGGCCTCATCTCATCGTCGTTTGGCTTGTGGCAGGGATCGCCCGAAGGCAAGACATCGAGCATGACGGACCAGAAAAACTGGAAGTACCTGAAGCTCAATTTCCTCGGCGACAAACTGATCGGCGCGCAGTGCGTCGGCATGACGGATCACGTCGGTATGTTACGCGGGCTCATTCAAACCGGGTTCCATCTCGGTGTTTGGCGCGACCGGCTCATGGACAGCCCGGAGCGGTTGCGCGAAGCTTACGTCGCGGTCGCCCAGGGGCACCCCTTGACCGGACCCAAAGGCCAGTTCACGAAGAACCCGGTTCAGAGCCCGGAGCTGAGCTATTAAGGCGCTCGGGAGCACGGCGGCGAAATGCTAGTCACGTTAAAACTTTATGCGTCGCTCGGCCAGTATTTGCCGGGCGATGCCGTCAAGAACGAAGCCAAGCTCGAGGTCGCGGACGGCACAACCATCCGCCAGCTTCTCGACGCGCACAACGTGCCCCCAGCTGCTTGCCATCTCGTGCTTGTGAATGGCCATTTTCAGGCGCCTGCCGTGCGCGGGTCGGTGCAGTTGAAGCCCGGTGACGCGCTCGCCGTCTGGCCGCCGGTCGCGGGCGGATGACTGTTCGTATGAATTCTGGGCCGTCTCCCTTCGCCAACGAACGCGTCATGTCGATCTCGCCGTCCGAGTTCGCGATTTCAATCGACATGCTGGGCGCACACCGCGTCGGGATCAAAGGCTCCAAGATTTTCGATCTCGCGTCCGGCGCAGTCGAAATCACATTCGAGCCTTTGCCCGGCGTGCGTCTTGGCGGGTTACTCGCGCTTCCGCGTGCAAAAATCGAGCTGAAATTTTCCGATACCGTCAGCGCCGCCGACCGCGTCGCGTTCGTGCGTCTGTTCGACACGTCGTTTCAGCGTGGCGGGGGGTGAGGGTGCACGGCGAAGCCAACGAGCAGAGACGGGAAACGTAGGTTGGCGTCAACCCCGGCCTTGAGCCGGGGGCAGACCCAACAACCAAGACCGGGCGTAAGAGTCATCCTCCGTTGAGCTGCCTCAATCCTTCAAAAACTCCAGGGCCTTTTTCACGAAGGCCTCGTGATACTGGAAAACGCCCCCGTGTCCGGCGTCTTCGTAGATCGCAAGCTCGGCATTGGGAAGACGGCGCGCCATATCGACAGAATTGGTGGTGGGCACCATCCTGTCGTCGTCGCCATTCGCCACCAACACAGGATGGCGAATGCGCGACAGATCGGCAGGTGCCTGCACTCCCCACGCATGTATGGCCTTTAACTGTCTCATGAAGGCGGGGATCGAAACCGGTTTATCGCGGTCGCTGGTGCGTTCATGCAGCCGTTTCAGAAACGCGCGCGCAGCCTCGCGGCCATTGGGGGTCTTAGTGAAGAAGAGATAGTATTCCGGATGCCTGAAGGTGAGCGCGCCCTTCATCATGTCGCCGATGGTCACCCGTGTCACCTTGTCGATGCCAGTACCACCAGCCGGTCCGGTTCCCGCAAGGATGATCTTGCGCACAAGTTGCGGCTCTTCCAACGCAATGACCTGCGCGATGAAACCGCCAAGGGAGAAGCCAAACAGGTCAACTTGTTCGAATCCCAAGGCCCGGATGAAGGCAACCGCGTCCCGCGCCATCGCCTCCACTGAAGTTGGGGTCTTGCCTGCCGACGCGCCGACCCCCCGGTTATTGAAGACGATCACGCGGCGTCGCGCGGCGATGCCGTCGACGACCCGGGGATCCCACCTGTCCAGTTCCGCGGCCAGATGGTTGAGGAAGATCACCGGCACTCCGGTGTCCGGCCCGAGCTGCCGGTAGACGAATTTCGTCCCGCCGGCATCGACGCTTCTGGTCGGGGCAGTCTGCCACTTGGGGTGCATGTTCAAACTACTCTCCATCTCACTTTGAGTTAGCTATGACTTTCTCAAATCGAGGCCGGGCGGCGGGGCGCGATCAGATTGCCTAGAGATACCTGCCGGGTTCGTTCGCTTGATCACGCAGTCGAAAGAAATCGTTCGACCTCCGCCGCGACCTCAACGGGGTGCTGTTGATGAGGTCCGTGGCCGGCCAAGGGGTAGACGGCGACCTGGGCGTTGGCGAGTTCCCGAAACAGCAACCAGGTGTTCTTCAGAGGAAAGAACGGATCTCTATCGCCCGAAACGATGAGAAACGGCTGCTTCAATTGCTTCAAGCGCGCATAGTGGTCCGTCTGACCGCTCATGAACCCAGAAACCGCTTCCACCATCGTGGCGATGACCGGCGGCCCAACGACCGGTTCGCGATCCTTGCGCATGCCCATGCGCTCGATAAACGCTTGGGTTTCCTTCTCACGGCCTTCGGCAAAGAACAGATAGCGGACGTCTTCGAAGGCGTACGTATCCTTCAAGGCTATGCCAAACACGATGTCGGTCGGAGGCGCCGTCTCGGCGTTACCAGCTGGCCCGGTACCGATTCCAATCACTTTGCGAACGAGCTTTGGCTCCTGAAGGGCAATGGTCTGACAAACGAACCCACCCATCGAGAAGCCCAGAACATCAATCTGAGAGTGTCCAAGCGCGCGCGCGAAAGCGGCTGCATTGCGCCCCTTTTCGTCGAAGTCCTTTGCGGGGGTGCCAGTGGAGGAACCGACTGCTGCGTCACTGAACAGGATGACGTGGCGAGTCTTGGCGAGCTCGTCGACGAATGCCGGATCCCAATTGTCCAGCGTGCCGCGGAAGCGGTGCAAAAAGAGTACGGGTGTGGGATCGGCAAGCTTTTCCGGGCGAAGCTCGCGGTAGGCGTAGCTCACATCCCCGACGGTTACGTGCATGGTTTGGACGTCGATAGCGTTTGTCACAGCATCCTCCGTTGTTTGTTCCATTTGGGTCATTGAACGCCAGGTGGCGTTCCCGTTTTGGAAGGGCAAACTTATGTCCGGGTCACACAGTGACGACGATTTTTCCGAACTGGACGTTTGATTCCAGGTATCGATGAGCTTCGACAATTTGGTCGAAGGGAAAGGTCTTGGCGATCACCGGCTTCAGCGTTCCTGTTTCGAGGCCGCGTGTAATGAAAGCTATTGCCGCCTCTCGACGCGCTTTGTCGGCGAGGATTTCGAACAGGGTGTAGCCTCTGAGACTGAGCCCCTTCATGAAGGCGGGCCCGACCGGGAATATGGTGGGCGCAAGGCTCAAGGCGCCGTAAAGAAACAGAGTGCCACCCGGCGACATGGTTTGCGCGAGTTTCTCGATTCCCGGACCGCCAATGGGATCGAACACGACCCGAGCGCCTTTTCCGCTTGTGATTGTGTTGATCGCTTCGACTAAATCCTGCTCTTCTGTAACGACAACGTGCATGGCACCTGCCGCCTTCAACGCAGACACTTTGGCGCTTGTGCGCGTGGTCGCGATGGAGATTGCGCCAACGCTGTTCGTGATTTGGATGGCCGCGATACCCACACTGGACGAAGCCGCCGTAATGACGACGGCGTCGCCCTTGCCGATCTTGGCAATGTCGATGAGAGCTCCGTAGGCTGTGACATACGCCATCCAAACCGCTGCGGCCTCGATGGAATTCAGGCCCTTGGGGCGCTTGACCACGGCGTAGGCGGGCACGACCGCAACCTCTGCGTAAACTCCATAGTCGTTGAGCGAAAAATTCGGGATCACGCTGATAGGTTCGCCAATGCTGAACCCGCTGACGCCGGGACCCAACTCGAGTACGACCGCCGATGCCTCGCAGCCGTTGAGAGAGGGAAGCACCGGTGTCTGCAGATAGACTCCCGCCCGGTACATTTGCTCGGCGCGGTTGAGACCGATGGCTTCGATGCGAACGCGCAGCTCGCCGTCTTTGAGCGGCCGGTCCGGTAGCTCTTCAATTTCCAAGACTTCTGGGCCGCCAAGGCGGTGGAAGCGTACAACACGGCTCATAATAGGCCTCCTCAATCGTTTTGATTACGAACGTAATCATTTGCAATAGATGACGATCGCCATTATATTTGTCAAGCTCCGATTCATACGAAGGCTTGCACATGCGCGTGTCGAAAGAAAAAGCTGCCGAAAACCGTGAGCGAATTCTGAGGGAAGCCTCGCGACTTATGCGCGAGCGCGGAATTTCCGGAGCCGGTGTCGATGCGCTAACCGAGGCAGCCGGTATGACCCACGGCAGCCTCTACAGCCAGTTTGGCTCGAAGGAGCGGCTTGTCGAAGAAGCGCTGGAACACGTGATCTCTGCTAAGGGCCAGGAATTGGGTGGGACGTCCACACTTCGCCGCTACGTCACGGAATACCTTTCGGCAGAGCATCGAGATAATCCTGGAAGCGGCTGCCCACTGGCGGCCTTGGTCTGTGAAATGCCGCGTCAAAGCAAAAGCGTGCGTCAGCGGTTCACCAGCGGCTTGCGGGGCATGATCGGCCAGCTGAGCGGACGGATGCAGCCTGGTCTAAAACAGCGGCAGCGCGATGAAGTGGCACTCGCGATACTCGCCTCTCTGGTCGGGGCTTTGGTGCTCGCGCGCGCAGTCGACGATCCTAAACTGTCGGATGATATTCTTCGCGCCACTAAGGCTGATCTAGAGAGATAATCAACGAAGGGTCTCTTATGGTTCGATTATCGCGCTCAACTTCGGGACGCGCCACTATCCGCCAATCAGCGCCGCATACGAAATGAACCCGGCCATGTCTCCGGGCATTACGCCGGTGACGTCCTCCGGCAACTCGATCAAGCCGTCCGTTTCCGTCAACGAACTGATGACGCCGGCGCCGTCTTGGGCGTACTTCGTGGCTTCGAAAACGCCATCCGCCGCTCGTGCAAGCGACACGCGCACGTATTCGCGCCGTCCAGCTTTCTTTTTGTAGGAAAACGCCGCGCGCACCGGATGCGCAATCAAAGGCTCTGCCCGCGCGCCCGCCAAACGTAACAGCAAGGGCCGGACAATCCGCGCGAACGTAACAAACGCGGCCACGGGATTGCCGGGCAAACCGGCGAATGCAGCCGTCGCGCCGGCGTCGCCGCGCAACACGCCCATAGCAACGGGCCGCCCCGGTTTGATGGCCGTGCGCCAGAATGTAAGCGTGCCCATTTGCTCGACGGCCTTGCGCACGTAATCCGCGTCGCCCGTTGAAACGCCGCCGCTGGTTAAAACGAGATCGGCATTGGCGGCGGCGCCCGCGAGCGCACCCGCCAAAACATTTTCTTCGTCTTTCAAAATCCCAAGATCGGTCACGTCGGCGCCAAGTGCTTCGGCCATCGCAACGAGCAGCGCGCGGTTGGCGTCATAGACGGCAGCTTCCGGCAGCGGCTTACCCGGCTCGACGATTTCGTCGCCCGTCGAAAATATCGCGACGCGTACCGGGCGGCGCACGACTAATTCGGTCAATCCCACAGCCGCTGCCATCGCGATGTGGTGCACTGCCAGCCGCGTGCCGGCCGGTAATACAACGCTGCCCGCCTTGACGTCCTCGCTCTTGAGGCGGCGATTAGCACCGGCTTTCAAACCATGGGGCAAAACGACGGTATTGCCCTCAACGCGGCAATCCTCCTGCATGAAGACCGTGTCGGCGCCGTCCGGCATCGGCGCGCCGGTGAATATGCGGATGGCTTGTCCCGGTTTTAGATTTGCGCTCGCGTGGCCTGCCAACACGGCCGCGCCGATCTCAAGCCGCGTCTCGCCGCCGCCCGTGAGATCGCTGTGGCGCACGGCATAGCCATCGACCGCCGAGTTATCGAACGGCGGCAGACTGACCGGCGCCGTCACATCGATTGCCAACGCCCGCCCGCGCGCTTGACGGAGCCGCACAGTCTCCGTCTCTGCGACCGGCGACACGCGCTCCGCGATCAAGCGTTCGACATCGTCGACCGTCAAAAGCGGCCCGCCAAAGGCAAAGCAATCGTCGGTGAGTTGAGCCATTGTGCGCGCGGGGCCTTAGATACGAATCGTAGGTTGGGTCAAGCGATCAGCGCAGACCCAACATAAATCGAGTCCAGCGCCTGTTGGGTCTGCACCCGGCTCCCGGCCGGGCTTGACCCAACCTACAAGTTCTGGCGGGCAAATTCACGCCCTTTGCCCGGCAGCCTTAAAACGTCTCGAGCCACGGCCTGACTTCGATTTCCCATGACCAGGAATTCCTCGGTTGATCGATGAGGTGGAGATAGCTATCCGCGATTGAATCGGGATCGAGCGTGTTGTCGTTGCCGCCGTCTTCGCGCCCCGCGGCGCGTATCCCGCCATCGACGACGACGTGGGCAATGTGAATGCCGTGCGGATGGAATTCGCGCGCCATCGATTGGGCAAGCCCGCGCAGTGCAAACTTGCCCATGGCAAAGGGTGCCGATTGCGCAAAGCCTTTGACGCCGGCCGACGCTCCCGTGAACAGGATCGTGCCGCGCTTCAAGGGCAACATCAGGCGCACGGCCGCTTGCCCGACGAGGAACGCACCGAACGCGGTGATGTCGAGCGTTTTGCGCACCTCCTCGGGATCGAGCGAGACGAGCGGCCCGCGCACGCGGTATGAAGGATTGTAGACGACGACTTCCGGCTCACCATCAAGTCCAGCGAATAGCGCGTCCACATCTCGCGCGTTCGTTACATCACACGCAACCGCCGTAGCCCCCGTCTCGGCCACGAGGCCCGCAAGCTTTTCCGTATTCCGCGCGGCCAGCACGACGCTCATGCCACGGCCCGCGAACTTCCGCGCCAATGACGCCGACAAACCATCGCCCACACCAACGATGACAGATATGGGAGGGGTCATGGCAACTCCATTACACAGCAAATTCCGAACGCAAGTTCGGTCATCGAGCTTCGATACCACCACGCTCCACGATCCTCGACGCGTGCACGAGTATGCGGCCGCTCAAGGGGGGCAGGGAAAAAATTATTTAGCTCAAAATTTTTCTGCGGTGGAATCAGGGGCTTAGGGGCGGCGTTCATAAAGCGCCGCCACGCACGTGCATCGTGAACGACGAAAAGACCGGCTGAATCCCCCTCTCCCCGTCCTTACGGGGAGAGGGCTGGGGTGAGGGGCGGCAACAAATTCGAACAAGCGGCCGCCCCTTACGTCATGTCGAAGACATGCTTCCAGCATGACCCTCTCCCCATGCAAGCGCAGCGCATGGGGAGAGGGGATGAGCCCACACCTCACCCCACCGTCTATTCGACCACATCCACTGTTCCGGCATTTCGCGCACCCAGGCTTCGAACTGCTTGGTCATTTCCGCCGTTACCCATTTCACGTCCTCGGACTGGTTGGCCGTGCGCGGCACTTTCAATTCCTTCAACTCGATCTCAAAATGACTATCCGTGCCAATCCGAATGCAGCGCGACATCCACATGCGCGCGCCGGTCCTTCTCGCGATCATGGCCGGAATGGTGACCGTCGCAGCGTCCTTGCCGAAAAAGGGGACCGGCAATCCGGTGCGGTCCCAGAGATCGCAGACAACGCCGAGCCGTCCGCCCTGGCGCACATAGTCCATGATGGCGCGTGCCGTCTTCTGGCTTTCGCCGTGATCGCCTTCGACTCTGCCTCGACCGAACAGGCCGCCTGGATACAAATCCTTCCTTTGGTCGCGCAGATACTGATCGACGTAGGGGTTATTCACGGAGCGATAAACGGCTGCCGGGTTCGCGCCCGCCAGCACGAGCGGCCAGATGGCAAGCTCCCAATTGCCCATGTGCAGCGAAGCGCCGATGATAGGCCCGAGCTTGTTCTTGTAGCGTCCAAACACCGCCGCGTTACGGATCTTGATGCGCGAAGGGTCCTTGACGATGCGGTCGATGTGCATGGTTTCGGCCATGACGCGGCCTAAGTTTTCCCAATGTGCCAAGCAAATCGCTTCGCGCTCGGAAGGCGGCTTCTCGGGGAACGCGATCTCGAGATTGGCCAGCGCGCGCTTGTGGCGCTTCGGATTGAGAATGGGTGCGAGCCGCCGCCACCAGCGCGCGGAAAAGCGCGTTGCGGTATCGAGCGGCAGCGCGCGGATAGCGCCGACGATCGTGCGCAGCGCCGCGTACTCCAAGCGGAATTGCAGATCGCGGAGAAAGGAGACGGGCGTAACAGGCGTCATGCGTGCGGTGCGCTTTCGGGCGGATTAGCTTCGCCCGGTGATGCGGCCTCGACGCTGCCCCCGTCAAGTGCTGGGCCGCCACCCTCCCGCTGCATCAACCGGGGTGTGGCAAAAGAGGGCGATACACCTTCTCTCATCAGGGCGCGGCGCAGCGCTGGAATGGCTTTGAGCGCTGTGAGGCCTAGCCCGCGTGCCAAATGAACAGGGGCATATTCCGATAAAAGCGATCTGTTCATCAGGTCGATGGTCCACGAGCGGGAGGCAACGTCCGCCCGGCGCCGGCGCTCATAAGCCGCGCAGACCTCCGCGCCGCCGATGTCCTCTCCCCGCGTCTTCGCGTCGGCGACAAGTTCGACGAGCGTTGCCGCGTCGCGCAGGCTGAGGTTTAAGCCTTGCGCGCCGATGGGGGGCATGACGTGTCCGGCTTCGCCAATCAACGCCGAGCGGTTCTTGGCGAGCACTGTCGCGGTTTGACCGGAGAGCGGAAACGTTTTGCGTTCGGTTATCTGGCTCAACGTGCCGAGCAGCCCCGATATGTGCGATCCGAGTTCAATCAGAAATGCCGCGTCATCCAACCTCGAAAGGCGCTGCGCCTCTATCGGCGATTCAACCCAAACGAGGCTTGAGGTGTTGCCTAATGCGCTCGCGGGCATCGGCACCACGGTCAATGGCCCAGCGCGCCTGTGCAACTCGGTTGAGACGCCGCGATGGGGCCTGGAGTGTGAAAAGGAACAGACAAGCGCCGCTTGCTCATAACTCCACGCATTCGTCGAGATACCGGCTTGCTGCCTGACAAGCGAATTGCGCCCATCGGCACCGGCAACGAGGGCGGCCGAAAACTCCGCGCCTTCGGCGGTCGTCACGCGCATCCACCCGCCGGCCTCGTCGATCTGTTCAACGCCCTTCGACACGATACGCTCAACGCGCCCGGCGCTCGCGCATTCGAGCGCCGCCGTCAGCGCCGCATTGGGCACATTGTAGCCAAAGGCCTCCATGCCGATTTCGGTAGCCCTAAACGTCACTTCCGGCGCACGTAAAAATCCGCCCGTCGCGTCCACAAGACGGATGGCCTCAAGACGCTCGGCCTTGGCTTCGAGAAACGGCCACGCGCCAACGGCCTTTAAGAATTGCACCGAGCTTTGAAAGAGAGCGGCTGTCCGCCCGTCCGCCGTATCGGCGCGGGGGCCAACCACGATTGCATTGAGACCCAGCGCGCTAGCTGCCAATCCCGTTGCGAGCCCCGCAGGGCCCGCACCTGCAACGACGATATCTGCGCATTGATTGTGACCCATGAATCGCTCAACCTGTTCAAGACGGCAATAAAATCACACTTTCTTTGAAATGCGTAGGTGTTGCTTAGAGGCAACGGCATTGTCACAGAGATGTAAAACAGGCCCGTTAACACTCCGGTAAGCATAGCGGAACGAGTGGGGGCTCCCGGGGCGGGGCGAACTCTTGAAGCTATGAATTTGGGAGCGCCAAAAAATGCGCACCAACGTGGCAGGGATTTGGTCAATACAAAGAGGGGGTCCGATGACATCGGCTTTGAAATTCAGTACGGCGCGCGCGGCTCTGGTCGCAGCGCTTGGACTTGTTGCCGCAATGCCGGCAAACGCTGCCGATCTCGGCGGCAATTGTTGCGCGGATCTTGAAGAGCGGATCGCCGAACTTGAGGCGACAACAGCGCGCAAGGGAAACCGCAAGGTTTCGCTCGAAATCTCCGGCCACGTCAACGAAGCAATCCTGTTCTGGGATGACGGTGTCGAGTCGAACGCAGGCGTCTACACCAACGACAACTCCCGCTCGCGCTTCCGCTTGAAGGGCGAAGCCAAGATCGATGGCGACTGGAAGGCCGGTTACCTCATGGAAATCGGCGTCCGCTCGCAGAACTCCAAGCGGTTTACGCAGTTCGATCCGGGCGCCGACGCTGTGGCATCCGACAACGGCCTCGACGTGCGGCATAACACATGGTGGATCGCTAGCAAGACCTACGGCAAGCTCTGGATGGGCTTGACCGGTGGCGCCAGTGAAGGCGCGACCGAAACCAACTTGGCTGCCACCAAAGATGTCCTCAAATACTCGGACCAAGAAGACACCGGGCTCGGCTTGCAGGCCCTCGTCGATGGCGTTTATACCGATATGCAATGGCGCCGCCTGATCCGTGGCGGCGGCGACCAGCCGGGTGAAGGCCGTCGTCACAATCTGGTGCGTTACGACACGCCCGAACTTGCGGGCTTTATCGCAACAGCCAACTGGGGCGAAGACGATGCTTGGGAAGTCGGCCTGCGCTACAAGGGCGAAATGGGCGACTTCAAGCTCGCCGCTGCCATCGCCTATGGCGACAACAGCGATGTCTCCGGGACCAGCCCGGCATTCCAGTGCGTCGGCAACAACGTTGACGGTACCAATCCTCCGGTTAAAGGCGTTCCGGACACGGACTGCAAACAGCTCGGCGGCTCCGTGAGCGTGATGCATACGTCAGGTATCTATGCGAACTTCGCTGCGGGTTACTTGCAGGATGACGCCCTCGCAACCGACCCTGGATTCAAGGGTAAAGGTCTCGAAGACCGTAGTTCGTTCTACGCCGGAGAGGTCGGAATCGAGAAGAAGTGGAACGAACTCGGCAAGACCACGATCTTCGGGCAGTACTACCTCAACAACGGTGGCTCGCAGGACCGTACGTTCCGCACCGGTGCAAGCAACGTAGATGGCAAGGGCGGCGCCAGCCAAGGCGATATTGTCGAGTCGGAACTTAAATCCTTCGGCGGCGGTATCGTTCAAGGTATCGAGGCTGCAGACATGAGCGTGTACCTGATCTATCGCCACACAACCGGCGACGTTACGACGGGTGCCGTTCCGAAGAAGTTCGATCTTGACGATCTCGATGTCGTCATGGGCGGTGCGATCATCAGATTCTAATCGCTTTCTTCCCGTCTGCGATCAGAACCTGGGGGCTGCCTGAAAGGGCGGCCCCCGATTTCGTTTATGTCCGATCCGTTCATTAATGCTCTGATATGCAACGTGAATCCGGCGGCAAAGTGTGTCCTGGGCGCTATATGGCCATATAACCACAGGGCACCCGGGAAACGACAGCAAGGGCATTAACCTTGGCCCTTCGCCATTGAGTTTCGCACGCCGAAGCAGCATGTTCTTTGGCATGTGCGTGCTTTGGTGGCATGGCGGGGTAGACGTGAAACGAATTGGAAGACGAGCAGGGTTGACTACTGCACTGGTTGCTATGGCCGGTACGGCGAGCTTTGCGTTGGAAGAACAGAAGGGCACTGTGGTGCCGCAAGCGCCGGCCGCAGATGGCACGGGAGCTTCTGTGCAATCAGCCTCGCCTGCTGCAAAGGCGGAGACCGGAACGGAAATCCGTATTCCCGGCCTCGGCAAACTCGGTACGCTGCCAAAAATGGATTTCGGACTGGAGCTTCTCTACGGGGCAACGGAAACCGGGAAAGCGCAAGAACCGGCCAAGATCGAGGAAGACCCTTCCGATTTGACGATCCGCGGCGAGCTCAAGCACAAGTTCTAGGGTGTGCGCATGATCGAAGACGATCTATATGCCGCATCGTGTGCGCGACATAGGGGCGCCTTGGCGCCGCTTGGTATTTGCGGTTAGGCGATGAATAGATGGATCGCGGCCAGCGTCCATTTGTTTACCGCGCTCGGCGCCGTGTGTGCACTCTTCGCGGCATTGGCCATTATTGATAAATCGCCGGAGCACCTGTTCTTTTGGCTGGGCGTTGCCCTCGTCATTGATGGCATCGACGGGACTTTGGCGCGCGCCGCACGCGTCAAGGAACGGCTTCCGCGATTTTCCGGCGAAACTCTCGATCTCGTGGTCGATTACATCACATACGTTTTCGTGCCGGTTCTGGCACTCCTCGCCTGGCAACATCTAAACGGCGTTCTTGGCCATTGTCTGGCGGCGGCCATTTTACTGTCGTCGCTGTACCACTTCTCCGACACGCAGAGTAAGAACGTCGACAACTGCTTTGTCGGCTTTCCGGCCATTTGGAACATCGTGGCCTTTCTGGTCTTCGCCCTTGGAATTCCGCCGCCGGCAACAGCCGCGATCGTCACACTGGCGATTGCGGGAACATTCATCCCGATGCCGTGGGTCCATCCCTTTCGTGTTGAAAAATGGCGCCCTGCAACCCTCATTGGATTTGTTGTGGCGTCTGCGGCCGGTGCCTACACCCTTGCTACCGGATTTCCGGCGCACCCGCTTGCAGCATGGGTTCTCGCCGCCACGGCCATTTATTCAATCGCGTTTTCGATATACTGGTATCTAAAACCTGGCCCAAGACGGGCGAAAACGTCCTAGACGCTAGCCTAGTTCGTGGCGGAGGGGGCGAACGACCCGCTGCCCATGAATGAGATTGCTCCGGTGCTGGGGTAGCACGTTAAGCTCGCTTGCCGGTGCCGGCCGCACGCTTGCCTTTTCCTGTCGGGCTAAACTTGATCGTGAGCGTGTGCCCCGTGGCGCTCGCAAACCGCTCAAGAGTTCGTGTGGACGGCATTTTCTTTCCGCTCTCCAATCTCGCGACAACGGTCTGTGTCGTCTTCATCCGCTTGGCAAGCGCAGCCTGGGTCAACCCGGCCGCCGCTCTTGCGGCGATGAGTTCTTCGGCCAAGGCAAATTCGGGAGCAAGTTCGGCATGGGCCTTGGCATAGCCCGGCCGCTTCATCCACTCACGGTGAAGGTCGCGGGCAAGAATGCGCTTCGTCATTTGATCTCTCCAGCTCTCGTCTTCGCCAGCTTGATTTCGGATGGCGGCGTCTTTTGCGTTTTCTTCACGAACACCCTGACAACCACAACGCGCTTGCCTTTAGCGGTCGCGTACAGCGCGCGGGCAATACCATCCCTGCCCTTCAATCGGATTTCCCAAACGAGCCGTCCAGGTGATCTAAGTAGGGCTGATGCACCTGCTCAAGGCCGCGCGCTTCAATCAGGTGTGCAATCCATTGAAAGCGCGCCTGCATATCGTCGGGCAATGCCAACAGCTCGGCTGTCACTACGTCATTCAGGATTTCGACCGTCCAAGCCATTTGGGTATATAGCAAAAAAGCTATGATCGCGCAAGCGGCGCTGTCTCTCAGTGGCATTGCGTTGAAATTGGCCGGGCGGGACTGGTACTACGTCCTGTCGCGGTCGCGGCGATGGATCGTTACAAGGTTGATTGCTGGCGTTCGTTAGATCGGCCGTTGCATCATCGTGGTTGGCTGAAGCGCTACAAGGGATTGACGCTTGAAGGGCCATACAAGGCCGAAAAGCTATTGATCAAAGTCGAAGCCCGACGCGCATTCGATAAAAATGGCTACCACTGGCCGGCCGGGCGCGTTGCCCATTTGACTCTCGCGTGAGCTCCACCTCCGGATCTTACACAAGCCTATGCCGCAGTCGCCTCCACCAAAGGCGGGAGGCGAAGGCGGATCAGAAGTGCTTCTTCGCAAATGCGCGGCCTGAACCCGACTTGAGGTAGTTTTCGAACGTCACCGCTCTTGCAGGGTCCGTGAAACCAATGCTGACAGTCAATATCCAAGGACGATGCTTGTTCGTGTGGATCGACTTGCCGGAGTTGTGCTCCGAGAGGCGCCGGACCGGATCGTCAGATAGGCCCGCATAGTAGCGTTCGGGCGCCGCTTCACTTTGGAGAATGTACACGTACAGCATCACCAGTCCGCCTTCGCCAAGGCTTCGGCGGGACATCCGCCTCCCGCAATTTCCCTCGTTGAGCCACTTGTGCTTGACCCGATCCCGCCGAAGCCTTGGCGGAGGCGGATGGCGGAGGGGGAGTCCGCCGAAGCGGCGTCCACACTCATTCGCTGATGATCCAGTGATCCCCGCTATTTGCCATATATAATGACTGTTGTGTTCGCCATCGTCCATCATTGTGTGCTACGATCCTCGCCAGATACTAGGGTAATGACTAGGGCTTTGACCCTGGTAGCTTCGCGAATGGCGGGCAGCGCATGGGACGGGGAATGCATCAGTTGAGCGCTCGCACGGTGACGACGGCAAAGGCTGGTCGGCATTCAGACGGCGGCGGGCTCTATCTGGTGGTTAATCCATCGGGGGCAAGGCGCTGGGCCTTCATTACGTGGCGAAACCGCCAGCCGACCGAGATTGGGCTCGGCAGCGTGGTTCAAGGTGTGACGCTTGCCATAGCGAGAGCACGAGCCGAGGAGTGCCGCCGATTGGCCACTAGCGGCAAGAACGTCAAGGACAGCCCTAAATCATGGCAACGAGTGGCGGGCAACGTGCCGACATTCGGTGAGATCGCATCTGATGTGATTTCTTCCTTGGAACGCGGGTGGCGTAACGAGAAGCACCGGAAGCAGTGGCATTCCACAATCAAAGCCTACTGCGGGTCGCTCAAGACCAAGCCCGCTTCAGAGATTACCACCGAGGACGTGCTCAAGGTGTTGAAGCCAATCTGGGCTACGAAAAGCGAGACTGCCTCTCGCGTTCGGGGCCGGATTGAAAAGATACTGGATGCTGCCAAAGCTAAAGGACTGAGGGACGGCGAAAACCCTGCACGCTGGCGTGGTCACCTAGATCACCTATTGCCAAAGAGGCAGAAACTCCAACGCGGGCACCATGCGGCTCTGCCATGGAAAGAGTTGCCA
>JANMNH010000084.1:0-4489 GCA_031373745.1 Hyphomicrobium sp.
ATGCGCGGCATGTTCGCCGAAATCGATGGGCGGCTGTCGAAAAACCCGCACGTCGGCGCCTACGATCAGAAACTCTAGGCAGCCGCCTGCGCCCGATCCTCACGCATAAACGCAAGCGCTTCATCGATCACCTCGACGCCCGCGCCGCGCTTCACGGAGTTCTCGCTCAAGTGCCGCCGGAACGCGCGCGCCCAGGGCAGCCCGTTGAAAAGCCCAAGCACGTGCCTGGTCATCGCGTTCAACGGCGTCCCCTTCGCAAGCTCCTGCGCGACGTACGGCTTGAATGCCTCCAGCACTTGCGCCCGCGACTGCACCGGCGGTGCCGCCCCGAACAGCGCGGCGTCCACGTCGGCTAGGATCCAAGGCGACGCGTACGCCGCCCGCCCCATCATCACACCATCGACATGCGAAAGATGCGCGCGCGCCTCCTCGATCGTCATCACGCCGCCGTTGATGATGATCGTCAGCTCCGGCCGCATCCGCTTCAGCTCATGCACGAGCCCATAGTCGAGCGGCGGTATCTCGCGATTGTCCTTCGGCGACAGCCCTTTCAGCCACGCCTTGCGTGCGTGCACGACGAACGTATCGCAGCCTGCCTTGGCGACACGATCCACAAACCCGAACAACGAGTCCCGCGGCTCTTGATCGTCGACCCCGATCCGGCACTTCACAGTGACCGGAATCTTCACCGCAGCCCGCATCGCCGCAACGCAGTCGCCAACCAGATTGGGCTCGCGCATCAAACAGGCGCCGAACGCGCCCCTTTGCACACGCTCTGACGGGCAGCCGATGTTGAGGTTCACTTCGTCGAACCCCGCCTCCTCCGCCATCTGCGCACAAAGCGCCAGATCGCGAGGCTCGCTCCCGCCGAGCTGCAGCGCGACCGGATGTTCCGACGGATCGTACCCGATCAGCCGCGACCGCGTTCCGTGGATCAACGCTCCCGTCGACACCATCTCGGTGTAGAGCAGCGAGCGGCGCGTGAGGATGCGGTGGAAGAACCGGCAGTGCCGGTCGGTCCAATCCATCATGGGCGCGACTGAAAATAGGTGGGTCGTCATAACGCGCGACAGACACCACAAAATGCGCTCGGAAGAAACAGCCCCGCGTTACTCGGCCGCGATAGCCTTTGGGCGGTTCTCGTCGTCCACCATGTTGGCCACGGCCTCGCGGGCCTGCGCCAGACGCGTCAGGAGGACCGGCACCGAGATATTGAGCCGCGCCGCCGCCTCGTCGTAGGACAGTCCGTCCAGCACGACCAACGACAGCGCGAAGCGAAGATCGTCCGTTAATCGCGCCAGCCGTTCGCGCGTCTTGGCGAACAAAAGCAATGTATCGCTGACCTGACCACGCCGCTTCGTTGCGGACGGACGCCGAACCTTGCTGTAACCCATGTACCACCGCCTGAAGGGGCGGACCCAGAATCCGCCCAAAGCCAGGCGACAACGCTTGGGACCAAACCCTTATTCCCTCACCCGCGGAATATTTGTGTGCGCCCCGTCTTTTCCGCGGGATCCAGCCCTGGGGTAGGCATATTGCCTTCGCGGAAACCGACCCTTATGGTCCCGCGCCTCGCAAGGCCCCGGCCTCCCGGCGCCCCAGCGATTCCTCGGATTGGGGTATAGCCAAGTGGTAAGGCAGCGGATTTTGATTCCGCCATTCCTAGGTTCGAATCCTAGTACCCCAGCCAATCCATTTCAGGTCGTCTTCTCGCCATCCCAATAGTCGCGCTTGGCGGCGCGGTCGTAGATCTCGCGCCGGCCGAGCGAGCGGACGAGCACCTTGTTCGAATCCGTGTAGACGACCACCTCGTTCCTGTTTCTCTCGCCGACGATAATGTAACGGCCCGTGGTCGTGCCGTTGTTGATCAGGCAATGCCCGGCCGGTTGGCCCGCCGGGAAGCACGCGTAGTCGCCTGGCCCCATCTCATAGGTCTTCTCGCCGAGCCGGAGCGTCAGCCGACCGTCGAGCACGTAGATGTGCTCCTCCTCCAGCATGTGATAGTGCGCGGGCACCGTCTGCTTACCCGGTTCCAATTCCTCGATCGCAAAACCCACATGGTAGTCCTCGCCGATCGCCGCCGACGTTAGATGCCGGTAGCGCAGCTTGAACCGCGTCCCCTCGCTAAAATCCTGCCACGCCACGCTCTCCGCCGAAATTGGCGGCCGCGGAGCCACTTCATTTTCTGTCGACATAGTCTTGGATCTCGCATTGCTGATCTGGCGCAAACTCTAACCCCTGCGCTAACCTCCCGCCCATGAAAATCTCAACGTTCAATGTCAATTCGATCAAGGCCCGCGTCGAAACCGTGCTCGCCTGGTTCAAGCAGGCATCGCCCGACATCGCGTGTCTGCAAGAGATCAAATGCGAGACGAACGCCTTCCCCGCGCTCGAGTTCGAAGCGATGGGCTATCAGTGCGCGATCTTTGGACAAAAAAGCTACAACGGCGTTGCCCTGCTCTCGAAGCACAAGATCGATGACGTGCGATTAGGCCTGCCTGGTGACAGCAGCGACGAACAAGCGCGCTACATCGAAGGCGTGATCGCAACGAAAGCAGGCGCCGTGCGCGTCGCCTCGATCTATGCGCCGAACGGCAACCCGGTCGACACCGACAAGTACCCCTACAAACTCAAATGGCACGACCGCCTTCTCGCGCACACGGAAAGGCTCTTGCAGAATGAAGAGCTCCTCGTGCTCGGTGGTGACTACAACATCATCCCGACGGTCGACGATGTGTACGATCCGAAAGCCTGGATCAACGATGCACTGTTCAAACTCGAGACACGCCGCAAGCTGCGCCAACTGATCAACCTCGGCCTCACCGACGCGTTCCGCGCCTGCAACACGGCCCCCAACCAATACACATTCTGGGACTACCAAGCCGGCGCTTGGCAAAAGAACAATGGCATCCGCATAGACCACTTGCTGTTGTCGCCCCAAGCCGCCGACCGTCTGCAAACTTGCGCGATCGACAAGCACACCCGCGACTGGGAGAAGCCATCCGATCACGTCCCCATCTGGTGCGAGCTCGCGGTATGACCCAAACGCTCGAAGGCGGGTGCCTCTGCGGCGCCATCCGCTATCGCCTCGACGGGAAGATCGAAGAAAGCGCCTATTGCCATTGCCGCACATGTCAGCGCCAGAGCGGCTCACCTGTCGTCGCCTGGTTTGCGATCGCGCCGGACGCGCTCGCCTACTCAAAAGGCAAACCGAAAGGTTATCGCGCCTCCACCCGCGCGACGCGCGAGCTCTGCGGCGACTGCGGAACATACCTGCTGTTCCGTGAGGACGACGCGACTGCAAGCCTGGGCGTCAACACCGCAACGCTCGACGACCCTGCCCAAGTGCCGCCGACGTTCCACATCTGGTACCAAAGCCACGTGTCGTGGTTCGACACCGCCGACAAATTCCCGCGTCACGCCAAGGGCAAGACATGATCAAGCTCACGTTCTGCCTCGGCCGCCTGCCCCACCTCACGCGAGAGGCGTTCCAAGACTATTGGTTCACGAACCACGCGCCTCTCGTGCGCAAACACCAAGCCGTGCTCGGCATCCGCCGCTATGTCCAACTGCACAGCGCGGACCCTGCACTCAGCGCAGACACACGCACCTCACGCGGCGGCCCCGAACAATACGACGGCGTGGCCGAACTCTGGTTGGACAGCTTCGAAGTCCTCGCCAAACACCTAAGCAACCCCGGCGCCGCCGAAGCGGGCCGCGACCTCCTCGAAGACGAACGCAAATTCATCGACCTCCCCCGCTCACCGCTATGGTGGGGTGAGGAGAAGGTGATCATTGGCTAGCCGATCAACTTCGGGCCTTGCGCTAGTAGCGGCTTCCAAATCGCGCTGAACACTGAAACGCCAACCACCTCAACCGACGCGGATGCATCCAGCGTCTGCTCCAACGCTTCGACAAGCGCACGACCGTCGTGCGCTGAAAGCAAGCGCCCATCGTAGGTCCACTCCCAACGCCAACCTGGTGTACCCCGGCCTGGTGAGCGAAAATCGACCCAAACCCAGCGGTCCTCCCAAACGTGCGCTCGCAGGTTGCTGGAGTACTCTTGAAGCGACACCTCGAGTTTCTCCTCCCGGGCACCATCGCGCGCCTCCAGTACCTTGTCGCACGTGACTACCTTGACTTTGTGCTTCAGCGCTTTGTGTCGCTTCTTCAAGCTAGCAATGACACTTGCGATCAGTTCTTTCTCAGAGCTGGGGAAGTACACAACATCGCTCCATCAGCGTCGCCTCATATATCCGCGTACACATGCCCCTCGCCCTGCCCGCCTGAGTGTGTGACGGCGCCGGCGTGCGCAGGACCCACGCTTACGGCGTACTTGGACAAGACGCCTGAGGTGTAAATCGTCTTACGCGGCTTCCACGCGGCCTTCCTTCGCGCGAGTTCTTCGGCGGAGAGTTCCACGTCGAGCGTCCCCTTCGACGCGTCGATCACGATAATGTCGCCGTCCTTGATCAGCCCGATCGGTCCG
>JANMNH010000090.1:0-21381 GCA_031373745.1 Hyphomicrobium sp.
CCCCGAGCCAGCGAGCCGGGAACCAACCGGGCCACGCATAAACGACCAGATCCGGTCCCGCGAAGTGCGGCTGATCGATGCGACGGGCCAGAACGTCGGCGTCGTCGCCAAATTCGATGCCATCGCACAAGCTGAAGCCGCAGGCCTCGACCTCGTCGAAGTGTCGCCAGACGCCGACCCGCCGGTTTGTAAAATTCTCGACTTCGGCAAGTACAAATACCAGGAACAGAAAAAAGCAGCCGAAGCGCGCAAGAACCAGAAGATTGTCGAAATCAAAGAAATCAAGATGCGGCCCGGCATCGACGATAACGACTACGATGTAAAAATGCGGGCTATCAAGCGCTTCTTCGAAGAGGGCGACAAGGTCAAGCTGACGCTGCGCTTCCGCGGCCGTGAAATGGCTCACGCTCAGCTTGGCATGGAAGTGCTGCAGCGGGTCAAGGCCGATACCGAACCGATCGCAAAGGTCGAGAGCGAGCCGCGCTTCGAAGGCAAGCAAATGGTCATGATCCTGGCGCCGAAGTAGGTCGCTGGAACGCAGTTCGTACGAAGTACGAAAACCGCGTCCCTCCCTGTGAGCGGCGCGGTTTTCATATTTGGGGTATACTGTAAGCGTTTAAGCTTTCATGTTATTGAACCAGGAGACTAGTCATGTTGCGCGTCGCATCTCCCGCACTTGCCGGAATCTTCGTCTTAGCAATTCTCGCCGAAAGCGCCTCCGCCAACCCGGCTGAGATGTCATTCTTCCTGACAAGTGTTGGAAAAGGCGACGGCGCCAACCTCGGCGGGCTCGACGGCGCGGATGCCCATTGCGTGGCGCTCGCCAATGCCGCAGGCGCGACGAAGACCAATTGGAAAGCTTATCTCAGCACCACGGGCGCGATGGGGGAAGCCGGCGTCAACGCCCGCGACCGCATCGGCAACGGACCTTGGATCAATGCCAAGGGCAATACAGTCGCAAAGTCTGTCGAAGATCTGCACTCGGAGGCCAACAATCTCAATAAGCAAACGGCGCTCAGCGAAAAAGGCGACCCCGTCAGCGGGCGCGGCGACGCCGTCAACACACATGACATCCTAACCGGCTCCGATCCCGAAGGCCAGTACTCGACAGCGGGCGGCGACACGACCTGCGCCAACTGGACGAGCAACAAGCCCGAAGGCTCGGCCATCGTCGGACACCACGACCGCGTCGGCTTGAAAGAGACGCGCCACATGAAATCCTGGAACTCGTCGCACGGCTCGCGCGGCTGCGGCCAGGACGCACTCAAAGCCACCGGCGGCGCGGGGCTATTTTATTGTTTTGCGGGGGAGTGATAACCCACCGTCCGCGACATTCGCTGCCGCCAGCCGAGACTTGCAGTGCGCACTCCCGCGCCCCATTTCTTGCCCATGTAAGACGGTAGGGGCGAATTAGAGGTGATCGGAGCACATTCATGCTTGCACTCAGAAAAGCGGAGGATCGCGGACACACTGAACTTGGCTGGCTCGACAGCCGCCACACGTTTTCCTTTGGCGGTTATCATGACGGGAACCAAATGGGCTTTGGCCCCTTGCGCGTGATCAACGACGACCGCGTTGCAGCGGGCGGCGGATTTCCAACCCACGCCCACGCCGATATGGAAATCATCACCTACGTGTTGGACGGCGCGCTCGAGCATAAGGACAGCCTTGGCACCGGTTCTGTCATTCGACCCGGCGATGTACAGCGCATGACGGCGGGTACCGGCATTCGCCATAGCGAGTTCAATGCTTCGGCCACGGAGCCCGTCCACTTTCTGCAAATCTGGGTCATCCCAGAAAGACGCGGTTTGACGCCGGGTTACGAGCAAGCGAATTTCGACGCCGCGGCGCGGCGCGGAACGTTGCGCCTCATCGGCTCTCGCGACGGGCGCGACGGCTCGGTGACGATTCATCAGGATGTTGCGCTTTACGCGGCGGCGTTGCCGGGCAACGAAAGCGTCGCTCACACGCTTGCACCTGGCCGCGCGGCATGGGTTCACGTCGCAAAAGGCGGCGCTCGCATCAATGGCACGCCCGTTGCCGCCGGAGACGGCGTGGCCGTGACAAACCCAGGCCAAGTCGAGTTGAAAGGCAGCGGGGACGGCGCAGATTTACTGCTGTTTGATATTGCGGCGTAAGATTGAGGATATGAAAAAAGCCGGATACCCGCTCGGGTGTCCGGCTTTTTTCGTACCAGCCGGCCTGTAAGCCGGGTTCTGTTTGGGCCGCACTTGCGTGCCGCCCGCGACGGCCATTCATCTGGGACGCATGTTGCCATGCGCCTCAAGCAATCAACCCGGATGGCGGGCCTGAAGATGGGCTCGACATCGTGAGATTTCTCCCACACGTCAGGCCACCCCTATTTGATCTTGCTCCCGGTGGGGTTTGCCCTGCCACGTTTGTTACCAAACGCGCGGTGCGCTCTTACCGCACCTTTTCACCCTTACTCGCTTTCCCCTTGCGGGTGACGTCGCGGCAGGCCCTTGCGGGCTTGCCACGCCGAAGCTGCATACGCTGCGAAGGCGGGCGGTTTGTTTTCTGTGGCACTTTCCCTGGGGTCGCCCCCGGCGGCCGTTAGCCGCCACCGCTTCTTCAAGGAGCCCGGACTTTCCTCCACCGGTTTTGCTCTCGCTCAGCGGCCTTTAGGGCGCGCCTTCGCTACGACTATCCGGCAGCGGCCGTCCGGCCGGCTGGTGGATGAGATAAGGGGTGTGACGGGCCAAAGGTCAAGGGGGGTGTCCCCCCACTACACCTTCGCGCTTGGCCGCGCAGAAACCGCTTCATACCAGCGCTGCATGTTTTGGCACTCGGGCGGAATTTGAAAATCCGTCCACTTGCCGAAATCGACCGCACACAGCGCAGTCGCATCTGCGACCGTGTAGCGGCGGCCCGCCACAAATTCATTATTCGCCAGCTGCGCGTCGAACTTGCGATAAAACCGCCCCAGACGCTCCTTCGCGCGCACCACGAGTTCGGGCACTTGCCGGACCGGCTCGGATGAACCCGGCAAGCCCCGTTCCGCGAACGCGGCGTGCGTGTTGCGAAACAGCTCGCTCGCCGCCAGCATGCCTTCTTCGTTGGCGCGCTTTTCCCACATTTCCACGATTGCCTTGTCTTTCGCGTCAACGCCCATCAACGGCGGATCGGGATGCAACTCCTCGAAGTAACGGGCGATCGCCATAGCCTCTCCAATGAGCGTCCCATCGTCCAGTTCGAGCATCGGCACCATGGCGTGCGGGTACTTCGCAATGTACTCGGGCTTGAGTTTCAAGTCCTCGCCGCCGACTTCCACAAACGGAATATTCAAACCCTTTTCGGCAAGATAAATATGAAGGCGCCGCGGGTTCGGCGCAATGTGCCAATCGTAGATTTTCATCGAACGCATCCTTTACACAGCGCGCTATTACCGCCGCGCCTTGTCACCATTCACAACACTACCCCAACCCGTCACCGTCTCAAGTCCCTTCGCGCCCGCGAAATTGGTATCGTCGAGATCGGCACCGGCGATGTCCGCGCCCGTCAGGTCGGCGCCTGAGAAATCGACGCGCGAAAGATCCGCCCCTTCGAAACGCGCTCTCCGCAAATCCGCGCCCGTGAAGCGTGAGAACAGAAGCACCGCACTGCGGAAGTCCGCACCCTCGAGCCGGGCGCCGGAAAAATCGCAACTCTTCAACACGTTGCGGTATGCGGTCGCGAGCGTGCCCTGCCCCGGCCGGAACTCGAGCGGGTGAAAGTCGGCACCCGTCAGATCGGCGCCTCGAAAATCGGCGCCCGATAATTCCGCCTGCACGCGAACGCCGCGCATCGTCGCGCCTGCAAACTTTGGCGCATCCTGCAGCGATGACCCCATATCCGCATAGATCGTCGGCCGGTAGATCGTCGCCCCGCTCAAGTTGGCGCCAGAAAGATTGGCGCGAATGAGCACAGCGCGATCGAGGCGTGCTTCGGTCAAATCGGCACCCGACAAATTCGATAATGTCAGATCGGTGCCGTAGAGATCGGCCCGCACCAGCGTCGCACCCTTGAAATCGAGGCCCGCCAGATCGAGATAGGTCAAATCGCGCCCTGAGAAATCGGGGCGCACGCCAGGCACGGCCTTGTATAAAACCTCCGTCACCTGCCGCGCCGTGAAATCGGCAGCGGGCGATACCGGCTCGGTCTGCTCAGCCCAGGTGGGACTACCACTCAGAAACACAGCGCAAACGAGCCCAAGCAGAATGTACTTTACGGCGTGCATCGCCTTAACCTTCTTCGTCCAGTTCCTGCCTCCACGACCCCCATTGTGCCTCACGCGGGACCCCCGGGGAAAAAATAGACCCCTTCCGCACAAAAATATTTTGCCGTTTACCAGCTTCCCAAAGATATTTGAGCCGTCGGCGCCATTGTGCAGGTGCGGCGGGCCGGTTAACCCTGTGCCCACGGGGATTGACCTAGGGATGGACCGGACGGCGAATGCGCGACACCACCGCAATAGCCTACCGGCCAGATATCGACGGGCTGCGAGCGATCGCCGTCGCGGCTGTGGTTGGTTATCACGCCGCCCCCAAGCTCATCAGTGGTGGATTCGCTGGGGTCGATGTATTTTTTGTCATCTCCGGATACCTGATCTCGTCGATTATTCTCCGAGAAAAGGCTGAAGGGAAATTCTCGCTGTTAGCCTTCTACGCCCGGCGCATCCGGCGGCTTTTTCCTGCACTGATTGCCGTGCTCACAGCCACATTCCTCATGGGCTGGTACTATCTTTTGCCCCACGAATTTCTGGCGCTTGGAAAGCAAATCGCGGCTGGAGCTGCCTACTACATTAATTTTGTGCTGAAGCGCGAGGCGGGTTATTTCGCCGTTGCTTCGGATGAAAAACCGCTGCTGCATCTCTGGTCGCTCGCCGTCGAAGAGCAGTTCTATCTGGTTTGGCCGGTTCTTCTTCTGGTATTGCCAGGAAAATGGCGGATGCTCGCCGCTTTGGCGTTAGTTACCATGGCGTCGTTCTGGTCAAATGTCTCCACAATCGATCGCAACGCCGCCGCCGCGTTTTTTCTGCCCCAGAACAGGTTTTGGGAACTTTCGCTTGGCGCAGTGCTCGCCTTCGCGCATCACCACGCTGCCGCCGTTCTGGCTCACTTCGGCCTAAGCACGATGGCAGCCAATGAGCCTATTTTCCCAAAAATTCAGAACGCCGCGTCAATTCTCGGAATAGCACTCATTGCTGGCGGCTATTGGGTTTTGGATAGCACGTATTTGTATCCGGGAGTTTGGGCTTTGATCCCCTGCGCGGGTGCTCTGCTCTTGATTGGCGCTGGCCCCGGCGCGTTCGTCAACAAAGTCCTGCTATCGAGACGGGAAATAGCTTTCATCGGACTCATCAGCTATCCACTCTACTTGTGGCATTGGCCTTTGTTGTCATTCGCTAGTATTCTGCGGATTGGCGACGATTGGAAGGTCCGGCTGTTTGCCGTTCTGGCCTCGGCCGTTCTTGCTATTTTCACTTACCGGTACATTGAACGGCCGATTCGGCACGCACCAGCCCGCGCCGTGCCCGTCGTTTTGCTTGCAGCGTCTTCGCTGTTTGTTATCGGCGGATTGCTTGTCAAACAACAAGTCGTGCAACCAAGACACGACGCATCCGTCCATTACGATATAGGCGACGCCATTGCCGACTGGGGCTATCCCGATGGTCTGCAACCGATAAAGACGCCGTCCGGACTTCAGCTGCGCACGTCTGGGGAATCCGCGAATAGAATTCTCTACTTCGGCGACAGCAATATCGAGCAGTATTGGCCCCGCATACGACAGCGCCTCAACGACCAGCCCGGAATTGCATCAGTCATCTTTGCGACGACGGGGGGCTGTCCGCCGATCGCCGGCGTTCGCGAGCTGGGCCATCCCAATTGCGAAAATTTCGCAGAGCGCGTCGAGCAAATTGCAAAAACCCTAGCTATAAAATCGGTAGTAATCGGTGCGGCATGGAGCGGATACTTCAATGGAACTGGTTATTATTTCCAAGAACAAGGTTCGGGCGGACTTGGACCCGACACCACCGGTACTGCACGCGCAATGAGCGAACTCACGTCAATGATCAAAAGGTTCCGCGCGTCAGGCAAATCGGTATGGCTCGTCCTGTCAATTCCGTCCGGCAGCGCCCTCTTCCCGCAATCGGGACTGCAGCGGACTCTATCCGGCGCCACTACCGTTCGACATTCTGATTTAAACCGGACAGAATTCGACAAACATTGGCTGCCTATTCGAGCAAAGCTGGTTGAGGCGGCCCGCGCTGGAGGCGCTGAAATCGTCGATCCGATGGCCAGTCTCTGCAGCCAAAGTTTGTGCCCGACGCGGTTGGCCAGTGGCAAATTCATGTACAAGGACGGAAGTCACCTGCGCGCTTCTGTGGTCAGGGACCACGCAGATTTCATCGACATCACATTATCGCTTCCGCGATAGGCACTCAGGAGAGCGCTAGCGGTCAACTTCGTGCACTGTTACATCCATATGAAATCTCACACTTTTAATACTCGGAAGGATCGGGCAACGTGGCCAAACAACGCAAAGTCATCATCACCTGCGCCGTGACGGGATCGATCCACACGCCGTCGATGTCGCCGCACTTGCCCATCACCGCTGACGAGATCGCCACCGCCGCGATTGAAGCCGCAGAAGCCGGCGCGGCGATCGTACATCTGCACGCGCGCAACCCACAAGACGGCCGCCCCGATCAGACGCCCGAGGCCTTCGCGCCCTTTCTCCAAGTCATCAAGCAGCGCTCAGGCGTCGTCATCAACATTACGACCGGCGGCGCGCCGACAATGTCCATCGAGGAGCGAGTAAAACCTGCCGCCCACTTCAAGCCCGAAGTCGCTTCCCTCAATATGGGAACGATGAACTTCGGCTTGTTCCCGATGCTCGCGCGCCAAAAGGACTTCATACACGATTGGGAACGCCCGTACCTTGAGGGCACCCGCGCGGGATTTTTCAAGAACACGTTCGCCGACATCGAATACATTCTGACGACCTGCGCCGAAAACGGCACGCGCTTCGAGATCGAGTGTTACGACATTGGCCACCTCTACACGCTCGCTCACTTTGCCGATCGCGGCATCGTCAAGCCGCCCTTTTTCGTGCAGTCCGTGTTCGGCATCCTAGGTGGTATCGCCGGACACCCCGAGGACGTCGCCCACATGAAGCGCACCGCAGATCGCCTCTTCGGCGACAGCTACCGCTGGTCGGTCCTCGGTGCCGGTTCGAGCCAAATGCGAATCGCAGCCCAAGCCGCTAGCATGGGCGGCAACGTCCGCGTCGGACTTGAGGATAGCCTTTGGGCAGGCCCTGGCCGCCTCGCTGCGTCGAACGCCGAACAGGTCAAAATTGTGCGCGGCATTATCGAAGGCATGGGGCTTGGCATTGCCACGCCAGCCGAAGCGCGCCAGATCTTGGAACTCAAGGGCGGCGATCAAGTTGGGTTTTGAGGCGGCGCAACCTCGACCTCGTTAGCTTTTCACCCCATTAAAATGGGCAGCCCGGCCTCCAGGCGCTCGCGGATCAAGTCCCCGTCGGCAAACTCGTCATTGGGATCTCCGGGTTCGGAAAAAACCTCCGGCACCAGGCACTCGCGCATGTTGCCGAGTTCCTCGCTGATGATCGGCCCCGTGATCGTGCCGCCGGCGTGCAAATCCTGATCGCAGAGAATTATCGCAGAGGCCGTTAAGTCGCCGGCCGCCAGGAACGCGCCGATGCTCGAATCGCAAATCAGCAGCCCCCGGCAATCGACCGATCCAAACACGATGACATTGGCACCGCCCTTGACGATCTCGCCGGCCCGCAGGTCCCCATCGACAAACAAGAACGGTCCGCCTTCGCCATCGGCGTTTGTCAGCCGTCCGGCAATCTCAAAGTCGCCCAATACGACGACTGTCGCGACACCCCGTTCGGCCAAGTCGTCGCTGTCCAGCTCTACGCTGCCCTCGATCCTGGTGCCTGCCGGCAGGACCAGCGCCATGCGCTCGGGATGATCGACCAAGATCTGTTCGGCCCACTTTACGAACGAGCGTGGGGGGCCAAGCCCGCGCGCCTCAATCCGGCGCTTCAGCTCGACTGATAACGCGTCGAGCGGCATTTCGGTGCCGAGTTTCGTCAGAAAGCTCATGTCGCGGCTTCTCAAAGGTGAAGAGGACCGTGCCCAACTCTAGGCCGGAAGCGCGACGCCTGGAAGACGTGAGAGGCTTATTCGTCGTTCAGACTGGCGGCGCGGCGCGCAACTTCGTCCTGTGAAACCTCACCCTCTGAAATCAGGGCATTGAGGCAGCGTTTTGAGAGCTTTGGACCCGCTGACCTCATGCACTGTCTGACGCCCGGCGTGCCGACTTTGTGCATGCTGCAATATGCGAAATAGTCGCTTGAGCAGGCAACCTTGACCTTCGCACTGACAGCGGAAGCTTGCGTGACGGGGAGAACCCAAGCCGCGGCAGCAAGCGCGGCAACCAAACCATGACGCAACGCGGTAGAGTTTAGTGGATTGAAGCGGGAATCTGCGGGTGTCATGGCAATCTCCGTTCGCCAGATGTGATTCGAATCATACGGAGAAGGGATTGCTCAGAAGTTACGACTGATTGATTTTGATAATAAAACTGCCGCGTTGTGTTTTTGCACGGCCCCTCGACAGATACTGCGCTCACATCGGCGCGCTAGCGCGAACCCCGGCGCTCTTATCCTGGCCCGGGCGGCAGGCCGCAAAAAGATCAAGCGCTGAATCGTAGACCCGCGTTTTGATGCCGAGCCCTCCGAGCGTTGTATGGAAGAGGTAGTCGTGGCTGACCGGCGCCACCGAGTTCGCCTTCATGCAGGCGGGATCGATCGACCGGCTGGCGCGAAAGCCCTCCGACAGCCACACGATCGCGGGGACATGACGCTGCGCTTTGGGCGCGATCGCATAGGGCATACCATGCAAATACATGTTCTTTTCGCCCAAGCTCTCGCCGTGGTCGGACATATAGATGAGCCCGGTATCGATACCCCGTTGTCCGCCGGTTTTCAAAGTCTCGATCAAACGCGACAAGACGTAATCGGTATACACGATCGTGTTGTCGTAAGCATTGACGATCGCCGCATTCTCGCAGCGGCTGAATTGACTGTCTTTGCAAACCGGCTTGAAAACTTCGAACTTCTCGGGCACGCGCTTCCAATAGGCAGGACCGTGGCTGCCCATCATGTGCAAAACGATAACGGTATCGCGTGCAAGTGCGCCAATCTTCTCGCTCAACCCGTCGATTAGAATTTCGTCGTGATTTTCGCTCAGCCCGTAAAAAACCGGATGCTTGAAACCCGTCAATATCTCTGTTGGCACCCGGTCGCAGACACCTTTGCAACCGGCTTGGTTCTCTCGCCAAGCGACATCGACGCCGGCGCGTTTCAGGATATCGAGGAGATTTTCCTTGCCCGTTGCGGCAGCATTCGAGAATTTGGAACGGCCTAGTCCCGAGAACATGCACGGCACCGACTGCGCGGTATCGGTGCCGCAAGAATAGGCCTCGGAATAGCTGACCAGTTCTGGAATTTTTGCAAGCTCTGGATTGGTCGTGCGCGGATATCCATTGAGCGCAAAATGGTCGGCCCTTGCCGTCTCCCCGACGACGACGACAAACAGCGTCTTGCGCCCGCTGTTGCTTGCATTGGCGGCAAGCACGGCATCTTCGCCAAACGGTTGCACCATTGCGCTCGCCGGGTTTGACGGGGTCCTCGCGTACTTCACGGTTGCGCTCAAATAGTTGAGCGGCAGCAGTGTCAACCTGAGTTCTTTGTGCTCGCGAAACACTGAGACGAAATTGGACGTGAAAGGGTAGGCCACCACTGCGGCCAAAGGCAGCGAGACGGCGGCAATTTTGAACTTATTCTTAAATTCGATCCGTAGCGGCCGCCACTCAATCGGCAATCGCCATAACAAGATCGCGGGAAGAATTCCAAACGCCGCCGTGTAAGCCGCGAGCTTTCCCGACAAGAGATCGCCCGCCTCTGCCGTATTCGTTTCGAATATGTTGCGCACCATGTGGGAGTCGATCACGACGCCGTATTCGAGCATGAAGTAGCTGGCCGCTGCGGTGACCGGCAGCATGATGGCATTCACGGCCCGAAACGTTGGCCGGAAGGCAATAGTCGTCAACGCCAGATGAACGGCGAGAAACACGACAATCAGCGTTGCCGCCGCGAACAGCCACTCGAATGCATTGTTCGGAGCAACGGTATGAAAGAACATCCGCCAAAACGGATAGTTGAGCACCACAGCCGTAAATGCTGCGAGCCAAAAGGTCACCGTTTCAGGCGTGAAACGCCGCGTGCCCATCTCGTGCTTTCCGTTTATGAGACCGAATTCCAAGGCTCAAAGCCGAGGCGCCCGCGAGCCTGCCGGCCATGCTCTCAATCTAAGTCTTTGAGATTGCGGGTCAAGCCGATCAGGCCCGGGGCAGTGCGGCAACGAGGCGCTGCATTGTGCATAGCGTCGAGCGATCGAGCCGGCCGTCGGCCCGGCGGGAGCGGAAATGCAACTGGAAAGCCCCGATTGCCTTACTCGTTTCGGAATCGATCTCGCCCGAGATGACAACATTGTAACCATAACCGGCGAGTATCCGTTGTGCTTCGCCGACCATTTCGCCGCGCGCACCGTTTGCAAGACCGTCATCCTCACTTCGAACGGGTGACGGGCGAACCCAATGCCCCACACCCTCGCGCGCAAGCCGCGCCCACGGAAATTTTTCGCCCGGATCGATCTTGCGCCCGATCGCGACATCGGAATGAGCGAGAATGTTTTGTGGCCATAACTTGCGGCGTCGAATGATATCGCGCGACAGCGCAATCACAGCCTTGATTTGCGCCGAAGGAAAATCCGGATAACCGCCGCCGAGGCCGCCGCTGTGGCCGGGATTTTGTATTTCAATTCCGATCGACAGCGAGTTGATGTCGGTCTCGCCCTTCCAGAACGACACGCCTGCGTGCCACGCTCTCAGCCTCTCCGGAACCAATTGTGCGATCGCTCCCTTTTCGTCGATGACATAATGACACGATACTTTGCTCTCTGCGCACGCAAGCCAGCCGATAGCTTTCTCGGCTGAGGACATGCCGGTGTAATGCATGATGAGATATACGGGCCGCGCGCCATTACGCCGTTCTTCGACATTCTGCGCCGGCACAACGCGCGAAACAAGCCGCGTGTCGGGCTTGAATGTTTTGACGGCAAGACGACTCAAGGGGCCCGCTCCAGCGATTGAGGAACAGCACGGCCTCGCTCGGCCAGAACACTTTCATAAGCCGCATTGATCGCGGCAAGCCGGCGGCCGGATGCCGCCAGAAATTCGCTCGGGACGCCCTTGGCGACGAGTGCGTCGGGGTGGTGCTCGCGAACGAGCCGGCGGTATTGCACCTTTATCTCGTCGTCGCGCGCATTGGGCGAGATGCCGAGAACGTCGTAGGGGTTGTCGGGATCGTGAACGAAGGCCCGGCGCACAGACTTGTAGTCAGTTTGGCTGACACCGAATATTTGAGAGACCTTTGCAACGAATGCGTCTTCGCCGGGATGTAGGATGCCGTCGGCGCTCGCGACATGAAACAAGCATTCGAGGACTGAAATCTTTAGTCCCGGCTCTTCGGCCAGAAGTTTGGCCATACGGCCGGCATAAATTTCAAACCCGGCCACATCCTGACTTGCAAGATCGAAAACGCGCTTGAGGTGCGGCCGCTCGTCTTCTGGCACATCGAACAGGCGCTCGAAGACTTCAGCCTCGACCCCGGTCGAAACACCATCGGCCTTGCTCATTTTCGCGGCAAGCGTAACAAGTGCGATCGTGAAAGCAACGCGGCTCTGCACCGGGCCCGCCTTCAAACGATCAAGGCCCAGGTAGTCGGCAAGGTCGTCAAAAGCGGCGCGCAAGGGGCCGCCCTCATCGAGACCAAGCGTGCGGCGGATGGTTTTCCATTGCATGGGCGAAATCTTGGGGCTCTAGGTCTGGGCGTGTTGCGGCGCGAGTCGTCGAGCTAAGAGCTTAGCGCCACTTACGCGCCAACTCCCCTAAATTTACGGAAAGATAGGACAAGTTTCCCCACTTCGTGAGCCGCTAAGTCTCATGTGCGGTTCGAAAATAGAGAAAAGTGCGGACGGCAACAGCGGTCCGCTCTTCGAGCGTTCTAAATCAGCTACATTAATTGCCCCCGTTTTAAGATGCAGGCGCACCCGGTGGCTCGTCGATCCCCGAAGGACTTTGCCGGCGGCCGGCCATATACCGATCAAACTCGGCCTTGTCTTTTGCCTGCCTCAGGCCTTCGAGATAGGCGCGGAACGCGGCAGCTTCCTGCTCCATCCGGACGATCGTCTGCCTGCGGTAATCTTCAAATGCCGTATTGACCGGCTTAGCCGTGGCGGTGGTGGCGCCCTGCCGCGACGCCCTTCTTTCGTGGACGTGTTCCGGTGCGCAGTGCCAAACTGAAAAGCGCCCGCCTGCACGCTCGCGATAGGATTTCAAAATGGCGGGCAACTTGCCGCGCGACATGACATATGCACCGGCGGCGAAGGCCAGCGCCGACGATAACAAAATCGGCACCAAGTGCGGAGGTACCCCGTGGAAATGAAATGGCATGATGGAAACTCCGGGATGATAGCAGTGTTTAGATCAGGCACAGACCCAAGTGAACGGATGAACTCGTCAGTTTCCGTTCACTTGGGAAGAGGCATCGGCGCACTCATTTTCAAGCGTCAGGCGGCCGCACTTCCTGGTTGCGGCGGCGGCTCTTGTGCGTCTCCGGTTTGCGGACGTTGCCGGCGGTCGGCCATGAACTGATCGAACTCCGACTTGTCCTTCGCCCGGCGTAGCCGGTCTAAGAACGAGCGGAATTCGCGTTCCTCTTCTTCCAGCCGCTTCAACGTTTCCATGCGGTATTCGTCGAAAGCGTTGTTGCCGCTTGAATACGCGCCTGTAAATCCGCGAAACTCGTCTTCGACGCGTCCGCGCGCCTTGTCGAATTTCTCCGAGAACCGGTTCTGCCAGCGGCTTCGCCCGCCCTGGTCAACGCGCCACCCACATGACATGCGTCCACTCCATATAATAAAGGCAAGGATTGCGAGGCCGATGGGCCAGAACAGTATGAAGCCCAGCACCATTGCAGCGATCCAGGCGCCTTTGCCGAAGCCGTCCAGCCGCTCAACCATTTCCGTCATCGCAGACTCCCACGTTGTTAGCGTTAACCACTTGAAAGTTAACTCGTTTTCCGGCGAATTCCCCCGCCGCCGGCCGGGTCTCATTTGGAAGGCCTCTAGTGGACCCTTGAGCGGGTGCTGGAGCGCTTTTTGGAGCCTCCGGCTAGGGTCGTGGCAGCGACACGATTTCCGCCTTGTAGGGCCATTCTATCAGCCATCCTGATTCGATGTAAATGTTTTTAACATTCACATACGTGGGGGACTGGGGGTTAGAGTTCAAGATCCTGTGACCCCTATACTCAGAAGTTTTTCGCTGGATAGGCTTCACCTTAGTCCTGCTTGGACCGGATCCCGAGCCCGTCAAAATAAACGAGAACAGCCGCCTCAAGCAGATCTTCGGGTGGCATGGGAATGGCCCGCCTGCAATCGTCGCCCCTCGCAAAAAGCGATGCAACACCGTGCGATAGCGACCAGATGTGTAATGCCATCATCATCACGGGCGGTCTTTTTTCGGCCGGAAACGTCGCAATGATTGCCGCGCACGCATCGCGCAAAACGGCGAATGCCCGGTCGCCCGAGTCCTTCAACTCGGGAAATGCTTTGATCGAAAGCCCGGCCTCGAACATCGCTGAAAAAAGTGCCGTCTCGCGCTTGGCAAAATCGAGGTAAGCCCGCCCTAGCCGGTCGAACGCCGCGAACACATCCGGTTTGCCATCGTTCCATGCCTGATTGAGTTTGGCTTCGAAAATCTCAAAGCCATGACGCGCCACGTCCGCCATCAGCGCATCGCGGTCTCGATAATGGCGATAGGGTGCCGCTGGACTGACGCCTGCCGCGCGCGCCGCTTCCGCAAACGTAAAACCGGCCGGCCCCTTCGCGGTAATGAGTTCAAGCGCCGCCTTGATCAGGGCTTCCCGCAGGTTACCGTGATGATAGCCGCGCTTGACTCCGGGATCGTTGTCTTTGTGCCAGCTCATGGAAGGGGCTTTTAGCGCACTTGGGCGCCGGCTGCACGCGCGACGGCAAATCGCCGTTCGCCTACTTGCAGATCCGGTTTAGCCCATCGCGGCCGTGGCGGGCTAGATCCATATGAAAGTGATCGCGGTGATTGGAATCGTAGTTCGGTCCAAGCACTGTCGTGAAATGCTGGCATGTGCCGGAATGAACGGCGCGCAAAAATGCCCGCTCGCGTTCGCTGCCGTACCAGCCGCCCTTGACCGTCACGACGTAGCCGTTGGCAAGCGTGAAGGCTGAAACATCGAGTGCGTTGGCGTAACCGTGTTCCGACAAACGGCCGCCCGAGACGTGGTTGATCGGACGGCATGCGTAGGAGGCCGCGACTTTAAGTTCGGCAATCGGGCTGCCGAGGTGAAAGCGCGCGGCCGGTTCGACAACTTCCGCAACCCAGCGATCGACGGTTGGCACCATTGGGCAACGCAGCAGCGCGGCAGGGCGCATTGTAACGCGGCCGCCCATCGCGGCCGACATTTCAAAAGGGTGCTCGGTTCCGCAAACACTCGGGCCGCCTAAAGCCGAGCGGGACTGCAGGAACGAATTCGTCCGCACGACGCCCGCATTCAAGCACGCGCGTTCTTCCGTCTCGCGCCAGGGCTCTTCTTTCGCGACGAAATTTTGGGAGTTGGAGCCACAGCCCCACAGCATCACGAGGCTCGCAAGCCACACGAAGGCGAGAGGCAGAAATACGCTGATACGACGCAGAACCATGGGCCGGGACGCTACCGCCAATATGCTTAATCTTCGGTAAATTTTTCCCAGTCCCCAGCACTGTCTATGTCCGGAATTTCAGGCTCTATTGCGACTGAGGCGAGGCGGAGTAAGGGCGTCGGGGCACGGTTGATCGCAGCGTGTGGCACGCGTCGCTGCGCTGCGGCGAACTCAAGACTTATCCACAAGAGTCTGAAACGCTCCGACAATTGTGAAGTCCGCGTGCCGTCGAGCGGGCGTATGTTGTACGTGCTCTGAAATTACAGAGCCCGGTCTGACAAAGTTTTGTGTACGGACTGAAGCAAATTGTACCGCGTAACGACGCTGAGTACGTATTCGCGTAAAGCCGTTGCGTTCAAACCGGTTTGTATTGCTTACGGTTGAGTTGGCCGAAAGGCGCGTTTTTGGAGGTCCTGGCAGTTCGCAGGTCTTGATCTGACAACACACCCCCCCGTGATTGTCCTTAAACGGATCCAAGATCTGCCTTGCCAGGACCTTTCTGTTTTTGCGCTGGATCGGTTTTTTAGATTTGGTCCGCTAAGCCCTCAATCTCTGCCAAGAACGCGACAACGGCCTCTTTATGCGCCTTATCGCCAACCGCCTTCATGTGATCGCGGCCGGGAATGGTGAAAGCGCGCGCGCCTGGAATGAGCGCCGCCAACTCATCCGCCGATCCGCCAACGACATCGTCCTCGCCGACCGCGACCAGCACCGGACAAGTGAGGGTCGCCAGCATCTCCTTCGTGATCGGCGTCCGGGCCGAACGAATACATGCCGCCAGCGCCTTGAGATCGCTCTTTGTCTGCTCGGCAAAGGCGCGGAACGTCCGCGCCGTAGGGTTGGTGACGTCGTCGATGCTTTGTGCTTCAAGCGCGTGCGCGATCGGGCCGGTTCCCGCGAGCCCCCGCACCATGTTGATGCCAAGTCCGCCGAAAACCAGGCTTCGAACGCGCGCGGGATGCGCGAGCGCGAGGAAGGCTGAAATTCGCGCGCCCATCGAGTAGCCGAGCGCGTGGGCCGATTCTATGCCCAGATGATCGAGCAAGCGCCGCGCGTCCTCTGCCATCACGGGCGAACCATAGTCGGCCACTTCATAGAGTTTGCCACTGCTCCCGTGACCGCGATTGTCCATCGCCACCACACGGCGGCCCTGCCGCTGCAGCGTATCGATCCAACTGGTCGAAACCCAGTTCGTTGCTGCGTTCGAGGCAAATCCGTGAATGAGCAGAACGGGCGCTTTGCCCGTCCCGCCTCCCGTATCGAGATAGGCAATGTCAACACCGTCACTGTCGAACGTCTGCATCGAGAACCCCTGCGGCGAATAGCGAACTTCGATCCCCTACCATTGGATCGCGTGCGGCGGTATCGTGCACAAGAATGAAGCACCCCCACAAGAGGCCCTAATGGCTGGCTCGCATATCCCGCATTTCGCCAACGACGGCGGATCAGAGCGCATTTTCATCGGCGTCAAGGAATTCAAGTGCATGGGTGCGCGGGCGCCGTTCGATCATCCCCATGTCTACCTGGACATGGGGCAGGACGCTCAGATCATTTGTCCCTATTGCTCGACGCTGTACGTCCACGAGCAGCGCTTCGGCTCGGACGACAGCGACCCGAAGGGCGCACTCGTTTTTGACGCAACGTAGCGGATATCCACACAGTGCACCCGGCATCAGATCACCCGATCCTCATTGCCGGCGGCGGCATCGGCGGTCTGGCAACGGCTCTCGCACTCGCAAGGCACGGCCTCCCATCCAAAGTCCTAGAACGCCGAGCCGCTTTGGCCGAAGAAGGCGCGGGCATCCAGATCGGCCCGCACGGCATGCGGGTTTTAAGTTGGCTTGGCGCTGACGGCCGGTTGCGCGCAAGCGCGGCCGAACCAGACAACCTCCGCGTTATGAATGCGCGGACGGGGCGCGAACTGAGTGCACTGCCTCTGGGATCATGGATTGCACGCCAGCACGGAGCGCCATATTGCACCGTGCACCGGCAAGACCTTCATGCCGCCCTCCTTGAACACGTCTCCGCCAGTCCGCTAATTGACATCGAGACGAATGCTGAAGTCGTTGACGCCGAAACCTACGCATCGGGCGTCGCGACGCGGCTCGCCAATGGTTCCGCTTTTTCGGGTGCCGCACTGATTGGCGCAGACGGACTGTGGTCATCAGTTCGCGCGAAATACTTCGATGCCCAACCGCCGCGCTTCTCAGGTAAATGCGCGTATCGCAGCGTTGCGCCGCGCGACGCGATACCGGACAACTTGCGCGGCAACGATGTGCGCATCTGGCTCGCCTCTGGCGCGCATATTGTGGACTACCCTGTCCGCGGCGGGGCGGAACGCGCGCTTGTCGCAATCTTTTCCGATAACGCGCAATCTGAAGCCTGGAGCACGGATGCCCGCGTCACGGATGTCCGCTCCCGCGCCAGTGCCTTCGCACAGCCGCTGAAAGACCTCCTGCACGCGGCAAACCTCTGGCGTAAATGGTCGCTTTATGAGCGCTCCGTGCCATCGCCGCTCGTCAAGGGCGCAATCGCGCTCCTTGGCGATGCTGCTCATCCCGTGCTGCCCTTCCTGGCTCAAGGCGCCGTGATGGCACTGGAAGATGCGTGCGTCGTATCTGCGGCGATCGCCATGACCCCTGGCGATATTCCCTCAGCCCTCATGCGCTATGAAAGCGACCGCAGGGCCCGCGTCATACGCGTGCAAGACGCATCGCGCCGAAACGGTCAGATCTACCAGATGAGCGGCTTCATGGCGGCGGCGCGCAATAGTGTGCTGCGTGCCCTTCCGGCCGAGCGGCTGATGGCGGGTTACGATTGGCTTTACGGGTGGAAACCGCCGCAATAGTTGCGGCTTCCTGAGCTTTGGCAGCCAAACTAGCCGGTTGCGGCCGACGCCACGACAACATGACCTCGTTGGTAGTATCGGGATAGTGTGGCTCGCAAAAAATCTTCTAGGGCGAGCTCTAAAACGCGATTGCTCCGTTTACCAGGTGCGGATAGATCGTCTACTCTGCCGGCAAAAGAGAAACTTAAAAATCGCATCCGCTTCCAGCGGCGCGACGGGGGAAGCTCATGTGGTCACAAGTCTATGATCCGTTCGGTAACATGGGCATCTCGGCGCTCGTTGCCGCCCTTCCCATCTTCGTGCTTTTGGGCTCGATCGCGCTGTTCGAGATTAGGGCCCACTACGCGGCGATGCTTGGGCTTGTGGCAGCGCTCGCGGTTGCGATCTTCGGCTTCGGCATGCCAGCGGAGAAGGCGGGCATGGCTGCCGCCTATGGTGCCGTGTTCGGTTTGCTACCGATAGGCTGGATCATCTTGAACGTCATGTTTCTCTACAATCTGACCAACGAGAAGGGCGATTTTCTGCGGCTGCAGCACTCCATCCAAAGCATCTCGAACGACCGGCGCCTCCAGCTTCTCTTCATCGCCTTTTCCTTGGGCGCCTTTTTTGAAGGCGCGGCTGGCTTCGGCACGCCCGTCGCGGTGACGGCCGCGATGCTCATCGGGCTTGGCTTCTCGCCGCTCGCGGCTTCCGGCCTGTCGCTCATCGCTAATACGGCGCCCGTTGCGTTTGGCGCGCTTGGAACGCCGGTCATCACCCTCGCGGCCGTTACCGGATTGGATCTCATGGAGATCAGCGCGACGGTCGGACGGCAATTGACTCCGTTCTGCATTCTAGTGCCGTTCTGGCTGATCTGGGCCTTCGTCGGCTTCAGAAAGATGCTTGAGATCTGGCCGGCGATCCTGATTGCGGGCTTATCCTTCGCGGTGCCGCAGTTCTTGATTTCGAATTACCACGGGCCCTGGCTCGTCAACGTCGTAGCGGCAATATCTTCAATGGCCTGCTTGGCTCTGTTCCTCAAGGTTTGGCAGCCAAAAAATCCGATGACCGAGATGCCGAGCGGATTTGCAGCCGAGGGCCACACGGACGGGGCGGCACCTGCACCTCAGGCGAGCAGCAGTGGCGGTGCGCGCGTTTGGGCACCGTGGGCTATTCTTAGCCTCTTCGTTTTCGTCTGGGGCATACCGGCGGTGAAGGAGGCCTTGAACGGCTGCCCGACGAAATTGAAAGAGGGCGAGGCGCGTGTCGCAATCGTCGAGAGCATCTGCTCGGTAACTAAAAGCGCTTATACCGAGTGGAAAGTTCCGAACTTGCATGAGCAGGTGCAAAAGGTTCCGCCCGTCGTCGCCAAGGCGGAAGCCGAAAAGGCCGTCTACAAACCGAATTTCCTATCATCGACCGGCACGAGCATTTTCCTTGCGGCCATCGCCTCGGCGCTGGTCTTGGGCTACGGCCTGCTCGACATCATAAAAATATATGGGCGAACGCTTTGGATGGTGCGGTATTCGCTGCTCACCATCGCGGCCATGTTGGCCGTCGGCTTCGTGACGCGCTACGCGGGCACTGACGCGACGATGGGGCTTCTCTTGGCTAATACAGGCTACTTCTATCCGTTCTTCGGCACTTTGATCGGCTGGCTCGGCGTGGCGTTAACAGGATCTGATACCTCATCCAACGTTCTATTCGGCGGCTTGCAGAAGGTCACTGCGGAACAATTGGGGCTAAGCCCGGTCCTCATGGCCTCGGCCAATTCTTCCGGTGGCGTCATGGGTAAAATGATCGACGCGCAATCGATCGTCGTCGCCTCCACCGCCACTAAGTGGTACGGGCACGAGGGTTCGATTCTGCGCTATGTGTTCTTCCACTCCGTGGCGCTCGCCTGCCTTGTCGGCCTCGTCGTGATGGGGCAAGCCCGCGGGGTTTTTCCCTGATGCAGCAAAAAATATTCGATGCTACCTAGGCCTTTCGGGGGAGTGTGATTGACGCTTCGGCGGCGCCTCCGTACCAACACTGTAAGATTAGCATTTCTCCAAGGACGTCACCATGGCCCGCTTGCTCTACATTGAAGGCTCCCCGCGCAAAGAGCGCTCGATCTCGATCCAAGCTGCGAAGGCATTCCTAGATGCCTACAAAGCAACCCATCCGAATGACACGATCGATGTCATGGACATCTGGCGCGAAGATATTCCCGTGATCGATCAAGACGCTTTTGGAGCCAAGTACGCGGGTCTTGCCGGCATCGACCGGACGCCTGCCGAGGCGGCGGCTTGGGCCAAACTCGATTCGTACGCCCAGCGCTTTCGCGCAGCCGACAAGATCCTGATCGGCGTTCCGATGTGGAACTTCGGCATCCCCTATCGCCTAAAACAACTCGTCGATGCGGTCAGTCAAAAGGATCTGCTGTTCACCTTCGACGAGCGCGGCCTCAACGGATTGCTCACCAAAAGTAAAGCGTTGGTCATTTATGCGCGCGGCATCGGCTATGACGGCGACAGCGGCTTCCCGTCGTCGGTCTGGGACCATCAAAAACCCTACATGGAAATTTGGCTGAAGTTCATCGGCGTACCGGACGTTCATTCGTTCATCATCGAAAAGACGCTCTTTGAAGAGGATAAGGCCAAGATCACTGCGCATGCCGCCGCACTTGGTCAAACCTTCTGACGGCAGCCATCAACCCAACAAGAGGACCACACGATGCGCAAGGATATTGAGTTCAAAGCCGATGACGGCACAATTTTGCGCGGCTGGCACTATGTGCCAGGCTCGGGCGCAAGCAAGTATCCCACAATCGTCATGGCGCACGGTTACTCGGCCGTTAAAGAGATGTATCTCGACAAATTCGCGGAAAAGTTTGCGGAAGCCGGACTCGCCTCGCTCGTGTTCGATCATCGCAACTTCGGCGCGAGCGACGGCAAAATACGCCAGGAGATCGATCCCTGGCAGCAAATCCGCGACTACCGGGACGCCATCACGTTTGCTGAAACGCTCGCCGCAACCGATGCCGACCGCATCGGCGTGTGGGGCTCAAGCTATAGCGGCGCTCATGTCATCGTCGTCGGCGCAACCGACCGGCGCGTGAAATGCGTTTCGGCTCAGGTTCCACTCATCAGCGGACACAACAACGCCCAGCGCCTTGTCCGCGCCGACTTTATCGCCGGGTTCCAAGCCGCAATGGCCGAAGACCGGCGCGCGCGCTATCGCGGCGAAGCCCCTGCCATGGTGCCCGTTGTGGCCGAAAATCCGACCGATCCGGCTGCTCTCCCGACACCCGATTCTTGGGTTTGGTTCACCGAAACCCAAAAACTACGCGCGCCCTCCTGGCGCAATGAGGTGACGCTGAGGTCGGTCGAGATGTTCATGGACTATGAGCCTGGCGCCTACTTGCCCTTCGTCAGCCCGACACCCCTGCAGATCGTCGTGGCACTCGGCGACCATCTGACCGTGGCTGATCAGGCTCTGGCCGGATACGAGAAAGCCCTGCATCCCAAACGGCTGATCACTCTGAAGGGCGGCCACTTCGACGCTTACATTAAGGACTTCGAGGCGGCCTCCAATGCGTCGGTCGAGTGGTTTAAGCAGCACCTCTCAACCTAGTCTTTCAGCAACATGCCGGACTTCGCAACGCAACGAGAACGGCCAA
>JANMNH010000103.1:0-92756 GCA_031373745.1 Hyphomicrobium sp.
CGCCGATGAATTTTCTCCACCCGATGCGCATACAGGTTCGGCCCCACAACAGCCCCATCGATCGCAGTCACAGGCTCAGCAGCCGGCGCAGACGCGCTCGTCGGAAAAATTGCGGCAAGATTTTATTGCGGACGCGCGCCGGGCCAAGATGCGCCTCGCCGGCGAAAACGCCGAACGGTCTGTCGAACAGGCCGACGGGATCGTCATCACAAAGCCCGAGGATGCCGACATACCAAAAGCCGCCAAGAGCCCCGCAAAACCTGCGGCAAGGCCCCAGACAACCGTGATCAATCCTGCTCAAGCAAAAGCGGGATATGCGATGTCTCCGCGCGTCGTCGCGCTCATGCTGGCATTTGTCGTCGCGGGCGGGGCCTGGTTCTTCATGCCGGGATTTGGTCAAAAGCGGGCCTCGATGGCGGGCGCATCCAAGAACCCGGCGACGGTGTCTTCTAATGCGGCCGCGAAGTCCGCGGCGGCGGGCGCTTCGGATAAAGCGCCGGATAAAATGCTAGATAAAATGATTGAAGCAAACACAGATGCGTCCGGAGCGAAGCCTTCGATGGCACCACCTCCGGAAGCAGACTTCGCGCCGCCCGCCAACCCCGAAAAGGGACCACCCGAACTCAATCTGCATTCAACGACGCACGGCCAAATTGTTCCGGATGAGTCTCCGTTCGGCTTGGCGAGCGTGCCGATGCGCGGGATATCCGTTTCGGCAGAAAGTCACATTGAGGCCGCCGATATTGAGAAGGCGCGCCGCCAGCTGGCTATGGCAAGCGTTTCGTCCAAACTCGGTCTCGCGGCCGGAGAAATGGCCCAGACGACACAGACGGCTCTCGTACCCGACGCGGTAGAACAGCCAGCCCCTGGTGCTGCGTATGAAGTTGCGGCACGCAAAGAAAATGGCCCGCTGGATATACCGCCGGCCACTGTTGGGCCCCTGTCGTTGCGCCTTGCCGCTGCCAACGGCGATCCATCCGCCGAATTTGAGGTGGGCGCGCGGCTGGCCGAAGGCAAAGGCACCACACAGAATTTCAAGGACGCAGCGAAGTGGTATCAGCGCTCGGCGGCGAAGGGATTTGTCCAGGCGCAGTACCGGCTCGGCACGCTCTATGAGCGCGGGCTCGGCATGAAGGCCGATCAGGCCCGCGCCGAAGATTGGTACACGCGCGCTGCCGAGCAGGGCAACGTGAAAGCCATGCACAATCTTGCGGTTCTGAGTGCCAATCAGCGCGGCGGTTCGCCCGACTATGCAACGGCCGCAAGCTGGTTCAGCAAAGCCGCCGAATTTGGTCTTGCCGACAGCCAGTTCAATCTCGCGGTTCTCTACGAAAATGGATTGGGTGTGCCGGAAGACCTTAAACTTGCCTACAAGTGGCTGAGCCTGGCTGCGCGCAGCGGCGACAAGGAAGCCGTCCGCCGTCGGGATATCCTGAAAGGTAAGTTGGCGGCCGGCGATCTCTCGGCTGCCGAAGCAAGTGTTGCAACCTTCAAGGCTGCTCCCTCCAACAAGATGGCCAACGATGCCAGAACGGCTGGAGAAGCTTGGAAACATAGCACCACGAGCGACGACAACGGCTAAGGCTTGACGAGCCTGTTGAGCCGGGCTTGGGGGACGTGGTTGCGGGCCGGCTTTAAGATGCATTTAGAGAGCTTCAAAGCGGCCCGTCTGACGACGCCGGCCGCTTTCTCTGTTCGCCGCCGCCGAACACGGCTATAGGCGGGCTTGAGATCGGACCTCAGATGATGTCGGATGGCTTGGCGCGTTCCGGCGGCATGCGTGCCCCGGCCAATTAAACAACACGGATAGGGTGATGCACGTCTATCTGCCGATTGCAGAAATGTCGGTGAATGTCCTCATCTATCTGGGGCTAGGGGCGGCGGTCGGCTTTCTTTCGGGACTATTCGGCATCGGCGGCGGATTTCTCCTGACGCCGCTTTTGATTTTTCTCGGCGTTCCGGCAGCCGTGGCTGTTGGTACGGGGGGCGCACATATCGTTGCCTCATCCGTGTCGGGGGCGGTCACCCAATACCGGCGCAACAATGTCGATGTGAAGATGGGCCTCGTGATGTGTCTTGGCGGGTTTGCAGGCTCCGTGGTCGGCGTCGAGATCGTGCGTATCCTGCGCCGCGCGGGGCAACTGGATCTCGTGATTTCCCTAACGTACGTGACATTCCTTGGCGTCATCGGCACATTGATGATGCTCGAGAGTTTGAGCGCGTGGCGCAAGACGCAAGCGGGTGTGCCGCCGTCGTTGCGCAAGTCCGGCCAGCATAGTTGGGTCGATGGGTTGCCAATCAAGATGCGGTTCCATCGCTCGAAGCTGTATATCAGCGCTATTCCGCCGGCCTTTATTGGTATGTTCGTTGGGTTTTTAGCGGCCATTATGGGTATCGGCGGCGGCTTCGTCGTCATCCCGGCCATGATTTATTTGCTGCGCATGTCGACCAGCGTGGTTGTCGGCACTTCGCTGTTTCAGATTGTGTTCGTGGCAGCGCTGACGACCGTCTTGCATGCCTACCAGAACCAGACGGTCGACATCATATTGGCGGCGCTTTTGATGACTGGCGGCGTGTTTGGCGCTCAGATCGGAGCCATTGCCGGAGATAAGCTCAAAGGCGAGCAGTTGCGCTTTCTCCTCGCCGCGCTCGTGCTGCTGGTTTGTCTCAGGATGGGCTACGATCTTGTCGTCATGCCAAGCGACCTCTTTTCATTCGGTGGGAAGGGACGGTCGTGATGACGACGTTCGCGTCCGCAGCCGTACGGATACTGATCTGCATTTGGCTTCTTGGCGGCGGCGCGGCGGCGCAATCCGCGAAGGAAACGGTCGAAGCGGACGTATCGACGCGCAGCGTCGCTATTACATCGAGTTTCGTCGGAACCGAGATCCTCATTTTCGGCACCGTCGAGAACAGCCGGGCTCCGAGCGCGGAAGCTGGCACCTACGACGTGGTTGTTGTTGTCGAAGGAACGCCGGGGCCCGCGCTGGTGCGCAAAAAAGCCAATATCGGGGGGCTATGGATCAACAGCCGCAAGGTGCGCTTTGCCTCCTTCCCGAGTTACTACGCCATTGCTTCGACGCGTCCCGTTGACGAGATTGCCGAGAAGAACGTGCGTGACGCGCTGCAGATCGGCTTCTCGCACGTGCGTATGGTGCCGTCGGGCGGGATGGGCTCAATCCCGCGCGACGAAGCGGAGACAGCCGAGTTTCGTGCAGCTGTCATTCGTTTGAAGCAGCGCGAACGGCTCTATGTCACGGCCGACTATGGTGTGACGTTCATTGGCCGGAGTCTATTTCGCTCGACGATTTCACTGCCGCCGAACGTGCCTGTCGGTCCGCTGACGACCCGGCTCTATCTCTTCAAGGATGGGCAACTGCTTAGCCAATACAAGAGCCTTGTCAATCTTGAGAGGACCGGTCTTGAACGGTTCTTGCATGACTCGGCCTATGAGCGGCCGTTCCTTTATGGTCTCTCGACAGTGTTACTCGCGACCCTTGCAGGGCTGGCGGCAGCCTTCGCGTTCCGGCGCGCGACGCATTAGCCGCGTTAGTCTTCGCGCAGAAGACGCGTTGCCACAGGATAGAGGCCTTCCTGGCCGAGCATCCAGACCGCCATGCCATCGTTGCCGAAGATCGGCTGAAATGCTTCGTCGAGAATATTCAACCCGCCTGTGAATGCGCCGAAGGCGGGTAACACGAGGCGTAATCCGTTGCCGGCAAAACAAGGGCGCCGGATCGCGGTGCCATGCATGACGACGCGCGCGGCCGGATGCAGATGACCGGCGATCTCGTGCGTTACGGCCCCCGGGCTTGGTATGTGGCGCAGTCTAATCCCTTCGACGGAAATCTCGGGCACGGTATGCCCGCCAATCGAGCGCCCGATATGGGGGTCATGATTACCGGCGATCCATATCCATTCGCGGTCCTCTTGCAGCAATCTCAACGTTTCGAGATCGGCCGGTGCAATGCGCTCGGGCGCCGTTACATCGTGGAAGCTGTCGCCAAGAGCAATGATAGTTGCTGCATTGTAGGTGTCGATGGCGTCTGCCAGTTTCGACAACGTTTCGCTGGTGTCGTAAGGCGGCAGCATTTGGCCTCTTGCGGCGAATGCCGAACCCTTCTCCAAATGTAAGTCGGCGACGATGAGCGCGTTTTCCGACGGCCAAAAGAGCGCCCCCGACATGTGCGCGCGAAACGCCTTGCCGCAGATCGACACCGGACTTTCGGTAAAGTCGGATTGTCCGAAGCGCTCGGGTTTCAGTCCCACCATATTCAGGTTCCTTGTATTCAGGTTCCTTGCGTCGCTTCTTTGATCAGCATTTGAGCCGCTTCGCGCAACAATCCCTCGCCGCCGCCTGGAATAGCTTCCTTGCCGATCTCAAGTAGCACCGGCACCGAAAGGGGCGAAGCCCGGCTCAAGGGTTGATGCCTGATTCGTCCTTTAATGCGGGCCAGAAAATCGCCGAGGCGGGCGATGTCGAGCAGACCTGTTGCGGCATCGGCCCAGGCGGCTTCGAGCAGAATGTGGCCTGGATCGTGCCGGCGCAGCACATCGTAAATGAGATCGGTGGACATGGTGACCTGACGGCCGGATTTTTCCTTGCCTGGATGGCGCCGCTCAATAAGCCCTGCGATGACAGCGGCCATCCGGAATGTGCGCTTCATGAGACTGCTTTCGGCGAGCCAGGCATCGAGATCGTCGCCGAGCATGTCTTCGTCGAAGAGTTCTGCAAGCGGGATCTGCCCTTTTTCGATCATGGCAGTGAGATCGCCCCGGCCCCAAACCGATAGGCCGTAGTCGTTGGCTACAAAGCCGAGCGGTTGCGCACCGGCACGTTCGAGACGGCGCGTGAGCAGCATCCCGAGGGTCTGGTGCGCGAGGCGGCCCTCAAAAGGATAGGCGACGAGATAGTGGCGGCTCGAACGCGGGAACGTCTCGACCAAAACGTCTTCGCGGCCCGGAATGAGCGAATAGCGCTTCTGCAATTTTAGCCAGTCTGCAACGGGCTTTGGCAATTGGTTCCACGACTTGGGATCGCTAAGCATGGTGCGAACGCGTTCCGCCAAGTGCGTCGAGAGAGGGAATTTACCGCCCGCGTAACTCGGGATCATCGGGTCGGGAGAGGACGAGCGCGAAACGTAGAGTTCCGTATCGCGCAAGCCTTCGAAGCGCAGGATCTGGCCGGCAAACACGAACGTTGCGCCGGGCGGGAGCTGTTCCGCGAAATACTCGTCAACTTCGCCAAGCACCCGGCCGCCCTGGAGCGACAAGTTTCCGGTGCCGCGGCGCGGCTTGCCCGAAATGAGGCGCACTTTGAGCATCGGGCTATCGACAATCGTCCCAACGTTGAGGCGGTATTGCTGCGCAATTTTTGGGTTGGCGACGCGCAGCTTGCCCGCGTCCGCTGGCTTCAGCTTGGCAAAACGGTCATAGCTTTTAAGTGCGTATCCGCCCGTTGAGACGAAATCGACGATGCGGTCGAATGCCGAGCGGCCGAGATTGGCGTAGGGTAATGCCGAGCGCACCTCCGCGTAAAGTGCATCTGGCAGGAACGGCGCCTGACAGGCCATGCCGAGCACGTGCTGGGCTAAAACGTCGAGCGCGCCGGGTCGCGAAAGCGTCGTATCTTGAGCGCCAGCCTCAGCCGCCTGCAGCGCGGCGCGGCACTCAAGCACCTCGAAACGGTTGCCAGGCACGAGGAGCGCCTTGGACGGCTCATCGAGGCGGTGGTTGGAGCGGCCGATACGTTGCAGCAGGCGGCTTGCGCCTTTGGGTGCGCCGATGTGCACGACGAGATCGACGTCACCCCAGTCGATACCGAGATCGAGGGTTGACGTGGCGACCACGGCGCGGATTTTGCCCGAGGCCATGGCCGCCTCGACATTTTTGCGCTGGGTCAAGTCGAGCGAGCCATGATGTAGGGCGATCGGCAAATTCTTGTCGTTGATGCGCCAGAGTTCTTGGAACGCATGTTCGGCTTGCATGCGCGTATTGACGAACAGGATCGTCATGCGATGGTCTAGGATTGCGCGGTAAATCTCGCCGAAAGCATACTGGGCGGTATGTCCCGACCACGGGACTTCATTTACTCCCTCGAGAATTTTAATGTGCGGGGCCGCGCCGCCTTTGACTTCGACGAGTTCGGCGAGTTGGATTGCGTCGTCAGGCTGCAATTGCGCAACGAGATAAGCGCGCAGCTCCGAGGGCTTTGCAACGGTTGCCGAAAGGCCGGTCGTGATCAGTGACGGCGCGATCTGGCGCAGGCGGGCAAGGTCAAGCGCCAAGAGATCGCCGCGTTTGGACGCAGCAAGTGCATGCAGCTCGTCGAGAATGATGGTGTCGAGATCGGCGAAGAGATAGGCAGCATCGGGGTGACTGAGGAGCAGCGCAATTTGTTCGGGCGTCGTCAACAAGATTTGCGGGGGCGTGACGCGCTGGCGCTGGCGGCGCGCGGCACTCGTGTCGCCGGATCGCGTTTCGGTTGTGATTTTCAATCCGAGTTCGGTGATGGGCGCGATCAAGTTGCGGGCGACGTCGGTGGCGAGGGCTTTGAGCGGCGAGATGTAGAGTGTCCTGAGGCCCGCCCCCTTTTTGGCGAGCTTGGGTCCCGAGAGCCGGATTAGGCTCGGCAAAAACCCGGCGAGCGTTTTGCCGGCACCCGTCGGTGCGATGAGCAAGGTTGAACGGCGGTTCTCCGACGCTTCGACAAGCGCAAGCTGGTGCGGGCGCGGTTGCCACCCCCGGTTCGCAAACCAAGCGGCGAAAGCCGGCGGCAGGGGTACTGCAGCGGGTGAGGCGTTGGCCGGTCGCCGGCGACGCTGAGATTGCTGCTTTACAGTCATACCGCTCTTGGGGACCCGGGTTCCGCTTGGCTTTCTTGCAATGATCTACAATATGATGGCGGAGTGGCGCGAGTCACGGTGTTCGGATGGCACGGTGCTTATGCCTGCACGCGAGCGGCGCACGATGGAGGCGGGTATGGACATACGGGGATTTCTCGGCGGGCACCCACTTTCGGTGTTTATCCGGCTGGCGCTGATTTCGATCGTCGTCGGATTGTTGCTATCTTTTTTTGGGATCACGCCGCGCAATTTCTTCCGGTCCCTCGATGGGCTGGCGCGCTATGTCTATGATATGGGCTTTGGCGCGATCGAATGGATCCTTCAGTATATGGTGCTCGGCGCCATGATCGTTATTCCGGTCTGGCTTATTGCGCGGCTATTGCGCGCGGACCGGTCGCGGCCAGATTGAGCGCAGGTTAAGCGAGTGGCTTAGCCGCCCATTGCGCATTTTTCTTTCCTCTTAATTCTGCAAGGCTTGTTGCGCCGGCGCGCCGGACGGTTTCTGCGAGATGCGTTTTTATTCGCCCTATAAGACCTGGGCCTTCGTAGATTAGACCCGTGTAGAGCTGGAGCAGCGTGGCGCCGGCTTCGATTTTGGCAAGTGCCGCCTCGGGACTGTCGATACCGCCGATGCCGATCAGCGGGATTTGTCCCTTGGTTTCTTGATAGACCCGGGCCAGCATGATGGTAGAGCGCGCGAAGGCGGGGCGCCCGGAAAGCCCGCCCGCTTCCAAACGCAAGGGATCGGTCAAGCCGTCGCGCGCGAGTGTCGTATTCGATACGGCGATGCCATCGACCTGGTGCGCTGTAAGACGGGCCGCCATGGGCGCGATGTCCGCTTCGGCGATGTCGGGGGCGATCTTGACAATGATCGGGCGCTTGGGTCCGCCCTTGGCAGCGATCTCGGCGCGCGCTGCCATGATGCGCGTCAAGAGTTCGTCGAGAGCGGCGGGCGCCTGTAGATCGCGCAAGCCCGGCGTATTAGGTGATGAAATGTTGACCGTGAAGTAACTCGCCACGTCATTGAAGGCCTCGATGCCGGCAACGTAATCGCCGGTTCTGTCTGCCGCGTCCTTGTTAGCGCCGATGTTGACACCAACGATGCCGCCGAGGCCGGACCGTGCCTGGAGCTTAACGAGCGCTGCCGCGTGTCCGCCGTTATTGAAACCGAGGCGATTGATGAGGCCGTTGTCGGCGATAAGCCGGAACACGCGCGGCTTTGGATTTCCGGCTTGGGGCTTGGGCGTAACGGTGCCGATCTCTGCGAAGCCGCAGCCCATGCCGATGACCGCATCCGGAACCCGAGCATCCTTGTCGTAACCAGCGGCAATTCCAACTGGATTGGCAAAATCGAGACCGAAGACGCGTTGGCTTAAAACTGCATCGTCGCGATTGCTTGGCCTCGGATAAAGACCGCATTCCAAGGCCCTGAGCGTTGCTTCATGGGCATCTTCCGGTCGCAACGCAAACAGGGCATGGCGGGCTACATGATAAAGCCCTGTCAGCATTGAATCCAGTCCTCTTCGAGTATCGCGACGTCATCCGGGCCGAGTTGCAACGGCCTTTGCCAGAGTGCGGCGGCGGTTGGCAAGGGCCCATAGAGATGCGGGAAAAGATCGCCTCCGCGCGAAGGCTCCCAACGCAAGGCAGGGCCAAGGGAAACAGTGCGATAGGCAACCAATAAGAGGCCGCTTCTTCCGGCAAAGTGCTTGGCGAGCGTGGCGGCCAGTTGGTGCGCCGCAGAGAGGTGGATGAACCCGTCGCGTAAGTCGTCGCGCGATCCGGCGAACGCACCAAGTTTGCAGGCGTCAGCCCAGTCTTGCGCTGGCAGAACCTTGAAGACGAACCGGTCTGCTATAGGGCTCGGATGCTGGCGCGCGATATCGAACACTGTTTTGCATTCCATGTCTTGTTTGCATTCCATGTCTTGTTTGCGTTCCATGACTTGTTTGCAATCCATGACTTGGACCTTGGTCCATTCTAGGCCGAAAAATGGCTATACTGAAGTAACTTGTCTTGCGAAGCTGAGATGTGATTGTAATTTGAGACGAAAGTTTTGGCTCAAACGCGCCCGATCAGCATGTTATCAAAACGCTTCGACATAGGAGCGGCCGCACAAAGCAACGCGCTGCCCACCGATCCTCTTCCCTTATAGATTCAAGTGTCACCATGGCGTCTGGTCTGCAATCATCCTCTTTCTCCCTGGGAGAACTCTTTTCCGGGCCATTTCTTTTTAACGTACCCGTGTATCAGCGGCCATACTCCTGGGAGCAGGAACACGCCGCTAAGCTTCTCGACAATCTGCTGGAGGCGGCGGGGCTGTACGGAGGAGAGGAACCGGATCCCGAATATTTCCTTGGTACGATACTGCTCATGGACCCGACGGAAAACGACAATGTCCGTCTCGGCCTGAAAATGACTGCGCGAGAGTTCGATATCGTTGATGGTCAACAGCGGCTCGTCACGCTTTTGACGATGTTTGCCGTTCTGCGCGACTTGGAGCCTAGTCAGAGGTCGGCGCTGGCGCGCCGGGTCGGTACCATGGTCGCAGCGCAGCAAGGCGCGCGATTTTTCCGGACCGTGCGCCACAGGATCCACGTCTCCAACCGCGAACGTAAACTTTTCGAGATGTTCGTGCTGGAACCCGGCAGCACACGTCTTCAGCCTCCGCAGACGAATAGTGATGAACCCGAGTCTTCCCTCATAGAAGTGCGCGATCACTTCGTTTCGGTTTTGAAGGAGCTCAAGGAATTTGAACGCGCCCAGTTTTTTGACTATGTCGCGAGCCATTGCTCGGCCGTCATTATTTTGAGCCGCGACATCGATCGCGCGCACCGGATGTTTATCGTTCTGAACGAGGGTGGAAAAGAACTGCAACGCAACGACATTCTCAAGGCCGATGTGATCAGCCGCCTGCCTTCATCGGAGGTCGATTGGGCCGTCAAGGAGTGGGACGCTGCGAGCGCCCGGCTTGGCGATGAATTCGAGACGTATTTCGGGCACTTGCGGGCCATTTACGGCCATACCCGGCCACAGATCGTCTCGGGCATTCGCGCGGTCGTAGAGCAGGAGGGTGGTGCTGGACCGTTCTTGCGCAACGCATTCCTGCCACTTGCCGACACCTATGCGGTGATGCGGGGCGGCGAGGTGAATCCTGATGCCGGCCTCACGGCCACCATGCGCAAGTATTTGACATACCTCAACCGGCTTCCAGACGGCGATTGGGCGCCGGCCGCCATGCTCGCCCTCAAGGACCGGCAGAGTGACCCCAAGGGCACCGAGTACCTTCTCGCCGAAATCGACCGGCTGGCGCATTTATTGCGGCTGCTGTGTCTTGGAACGGGCAAGCGCGTTAGGCGATTTGCGAGCGTTGTTGCAGCCATCCGCGATGGCAGCGCTCTTAATCCGAAGCATCCCGCCTTCGCCGTCTCGCGCGATGAAGTGCGCAATATCGCATTTCATTTGAAGGACCTGCACAAGCGTAATCAGAAGATTTGCAAGCTCCTGCTTTTCCGTATGAATGATGAAATCGATGGGCGCGTATCGGCGCTTGAGCCGGAACGCTACACGATTGAACACGTCTTGCCGCAAAGGCCGCCCCGGACGAGTGAATGGTGCCGCTGGTATCCGGCCGCAGATGTGCGCGGGCAATGCACGGAGAACCTCGGCAACTTGGTGCTGATTTCTCCTAAGCAGAACGACAAGGCGCGTAATGCACTCTTTGCCGCAAAAAAACAGATCTATATGGAGCGTGACGCCAGCGCGCCCTTGCTGTCGATAACGCGCGAAGTTTTTCAGAACGAAGAATGGCGCCAGCACGATATCGAGGCGCGCGAAGAGCAGATGTTGGGGCACTTGCGCCGGATTTGGGGCATCGATCTGCCGTTGGCGCGCGCCGCCGCCAGTATAGCACCGGCGCAGAAAGCTACGCTTTGACCGGCTGACGCAGAAGCCCCTCGGCGATGAGCTTGCGTGTCCCCTCTATGCCGTACAGCGCGATGAAGGACCCAAAGCGCGGGCCTTGGCTTGAGCCCAGCAATACCTCGTAAATAGCCTGGAACCAGGACCGCAGCGTCTCCTTGGTGTAACCGTTGTTCTTCCCGGCCTCGAAGACGAGATTCTGCAACTCTTCGGCTGTTGCTGTGGGTGGAGCGCCCACGAGAAGCGCGTCGAGAGCCTTGAGAGCTGCGCCTTCTTCGGTCGTTGGCGCGCGGAACTGCTTCGTGGGTTTGACGAAGTCATCGTAGTAACGGATTGCATAACCAGCGAGGTGATCGAGCAGCGGGTGCTCGTCAGCCGTGGCGCCCGGCGCGATGCGGCGGATAAAACCCCACAGCACGCTTTTGTCGTTCGCATTCGAGGCCGAGACAAGATTCAAGAGCAGCGCAAAGGTGATCGGGAGTTCCGCAGTCGGCGGGTAGCCGGAGTGAATATGCCAGACGGGGTTGTCGAGTTTCTGCTTGGCGTCTTGATTTGGATAGGCGGAAAGGAACTGGAGATATTCATCGACCGCGCGCGGGATGACGTCGAAGTGCAAGCGCTTGGCCGTGCGCGGCTTTTGGAACATGTAGAGCGACAGGCTTTCGGCGGGCGCATAGGTTAGCCACTCGTCGATCGTCAGGCCGTTACCCTTCGATTTTGAAATCTTCTGACCCTTGTCGTCGAGAAACAGCTCGTAGACATAGTGCTGCGGCGCCGTTCCACCCAGGATTTCGCAAATGCGATCATAGATGACGGCGTTGGATTGATGGTCCTTGCCGAACATTTCGAAGTCGATGCCAAGCGCCGCCCATCGCATGCCGAAATCGGGCTTCCATTGCAGCTTCACATGACCGCCCGTGACGGGAACTGTCGTGTCGGTGCCGTCTTCGTCCGCGAAGGTGATAGTTCCGGCTTTGGCATCGACCTTTTTCATCGGCACGTAGAGCACGCGGCCCGACGTTGGCGAAATAGGGAGGAACGGACTGTAGGTGGCTTGGCGCTCTTCACCGAGCGACGGCAGCATGACCGCCATGATGTCGTCGTAGCGTTCGGCGGCGCGAAGCAGGACAGCATCGAACTTTCCTGTTTTATAATAGTCTGTGGCGCTGGCGAATTCGTAGTCAAATCCAAAGGTGTCGAGAAAACGGCGCAGCATTGCGTTGTTGTGGTGGCCGAAGCTTTCGAAATCGCCGCCAAAAGGATTTGGCACGACGGTCAGCGGCTTGTGCAAATGCGGCTCGAGAAACGCTTTGTCGGGTACGTTGTCGGGAATTTTGCGCATGCCGTCCATGTCGTCGGAAAAGCACAACAGCCGCGTCTCGATCTTGCCTTCGGTCAAAACTTCAAACGCGTGGCGCAGCATGGTCGTGCGCGCGACTTCGCCGAAGGTGCCGATGTGCGGCAAACCCGAAGGACCGTAACCTGTCTCAAAAATGACCGTCTTGTTGCGGCCGCCGGGAACCCGGTCGAGGCGCTGCAGCAGGCGCTGCGCTTCTTCGAAAGGCCAGGCTTTGCAGTTGGCAGTGGCGGCGAAAAGCGCAGGGTCGATGGTGTGCGGGGTCATCTTGGGCTTTGTGTTGGATGGAGGAAATTATTGCGGCGCACACTAGGTGCGGGCGAGGGGCGCGTCAATTGCATGGCGGTTTTAAGCGCTGCAAGAACACGGCAACGGCGTCTGCGGCGGAGTTGAGATTTTCTTTGCGGGTGAAACCCGATGCACCGCGGGGCCCGAAATCGTGATCGCCGTCGCTCAGCCAATGCAGTTGGATCGCGGGCGGGAGATGGAAGGCTTCGAACTCGGCCCGGTTGCCGAAAGGGTCGCGCTCGCCTTGAAGGATGAGGGTTGGGCATGTAAGGCTGGCGAGGTGCGCGGTGCGCAGGCTTTCGGGTTTGGCGGGCGGATGAAACGGGTAGCCGAGGCAAATGAGTCCTGAAACGGTGCCCGCTCTGTAGGCGTCTTCCGCGATCAAACTCGCGACGCGTCCACCCAATGATTTGCCGCCAATGGCCAAGGTCTGCCCGGGTCGAAGAGCCAATGAAACGGACTGGATGATGCCTGCATATTCCCGAGCCAGAACATCCGTTTTGGGAGGCGGACGGCGCGGGCCGCCGGTGCGCCGCCCGGCCATGTAGGTAAATTCGAAGAGGGTGAGCCCGATACCGCGCGCGGCGAGGAGGCTGCAAATATTGGTCATGAAGGGCGAATCGACACCCGCACCCGCGCCATGTGCGAGGATGAGATGGCAAGCTGCGTCGTTCGCTCCGGCGCTGATCATGTAAGTCATTCGGGGCCGCCGCTTTTGCCGCTTTCCTGTTCGAGATTATTTTGAACGCCAGCGCGCCGTTCTCGCATGCCAATGTTCGCTTGCCCGCCCGTTTGGACAGGGGGCTTCGCACTATCATTGTGACGCCCGCCATGCATCGCGCGCATCATTCTGTGCTGAGCCGCGAACACGACAGCAATTACGGCTTCAATTTTTCTATCTGGGACAAAATGTTTAGCATATTTACCCAGGAACCCAAAAATAGTCATGATAACATGACGATAGGTCTTGCTCCTTACCAAAGCGAGGCACCTGCTAAACTCGTTTGGAGCCTATCGTTGCCTTTTAAGCCCTTGCGAAAAGCGGATTGAAGAGTCCCAATTTCGCCCGAGAGTGGGGTAAGATATCCCTGATTTGAAATATCGGGAACGGGCATGCGGTTGAGGTCACTCATTTTGGCGGTGGGAATGCTCGGCGGCGGCGCGGCGATCGCGTGGCCGGATGACGTATTGCCGTTTGCCTCGCGCCTCGTGGCGCCGCTGGTTGCCAATAACCCATCTCTCGAGACCGTTCACGAGGAAGACAGCGCCGAAGCCAACCTGCCGTCGTTTGCCCCGGCCGGCGATAAGCTCGCTTTCCCCAATCCGTATGGGGCAGGCAGTGCGGTGCCTGCAGCAGCAGCGGCAGATCCGGGCCTAAATCCTGGCAGTGGAACGGTGGCGCTCGCCCCGGCGGCGCCGCAACAAGCAGATCAAACGCAGCAGCCGGTAACCGGCGCCGCCGCTCCGGTCGCGGCCACAGATCCTGCCGCGCCCGGCGGCCCTGCTCCAGTGGCGCCCGTTACGCCCGACGGGGCGCCGCCCGCCGGCGCGGCCGCCGAACCGCCCGCGCTCGCCGTTGCGATCCCAGCCAAGACTTTGTTTGGCGCCGCGAAAGGACCCTCTTTGTTGCAGGCACGCGCGATCGGCACCTATTCGCGCGGCTGTCTCGCGGGCGCCGTTGCCCTGCCTGTCGATGGGCCCGCCTGGCAGGCGATGCGTCTGTCGCGTAACCGCAACTGGGGCCACCCCAAACTCGTGAAGATGGTTGAGCGGCTGGCGACGACGGCCCAGAAAGACGACGGCTGGTCCGGGCTTCTTGTCGGCGACATGTCCCAGCCGCGCGGCGGACCGATGCTGACGGGGCACGCCAGTCACCAGCTCGGGCTTGACGCGGACGTGTGGCTGACGCCGATGCCTGACCGGAAGTTGACGGCCAAGGAGCGCGAGGACATTTCCGCAACTTCCATGCTGGACAAGACCGATCTGGCCGTCGATCCGGCCGTGTTCACCGACAAGCACGTGAAGCTCATCAAGCGCGCGGCGTCGTTCCCCGAGGTCGAGCGCGTGCTGGTGCACCCGGCGATCAAGAAGGCGCTCTGCCTGGCGGCCGGCACGGATCGCGGGTGGCTCGGCAAGGTGCGACCGATCCAGGGCCACTACTATCATTTCCACATTCGCATCGGCTGCCCCGCAGGTTCGGTTGGCTGCGTCGCGCAGAAGGCAACGACAGGCGAAGACGGTTGCGCCAAGGAAGTCGACGAATGGCTGGCGCGTCTTGCGCCGCCGAAGACCCCGCCGCCGCCTAAGCCGCCAGGCTGGAAGCCGGCGCCACCGAGGCCCGAGATTGCCATCACCCAGCTGCCGGCCGATTGCCGGATGGTTCTGGAAAGCGGCGCCGACGGAGTCACAGTGCCGCCTGAGGCGCTCGTTCCGGCGCCCGTCACGAAGCACGCGCGCAAGGGTAAGCGCGAGCCGCTCGTAAAGGCGACGATCACGCTGAAGCCCGCGAAGGTGCGGCGGGCGTCGCAGTAGGCCTTTCAATGGGGCTTTGGCGTAATTGGATTTAGGCTGGTCTTTCTGATGAAGCCACCTGACACGCCACACCCGTCCCCTTGAGGCCGCAATAGCCGTCAGGAACTTTGGCAAGGTATTGCTGGTGGTAGTCCTCGGCAAAGTAGAAGGGCGGGGCGGGCGCGATCTCGGTAGTGATCTTGCCGAAGCCTTTTGAGCCAATGGCCCGTTCGTAAGCGGCGCGCGAGGCTTCGGCTTCGGCCTGTTGGGCTGCCGTCGTCGTGTAAATCGCGCTCCTGTACTGGGTGCCGGTGTCGTTGCCTTGGCGGGAGCCTTGTGTCGGGTCGTGGCTTTCCCAGAACGTCTTCAACAGCGTCGCATAGGAAATCTTCTTCGGGTCGAAAACGGCGAGCACCACTTCGGTGTGGCCGGTGTCGCCGGTGCAGACTTCCTTATACGTAGCGTTCGGCGTGAACCCGCCCGCATAACCCACTGCCGTGATCCAGATGCCCGCGCCCGGCAGCTGCCAGAATAAGCGCTCCGCGCCCCAGAAACATCCGAGCGCAAAGTACGCGATTTCAAGTCCGGCCGGATAGGGCGGCTTCAAGTGGCGGCTTAAAATGTAGTGCTCGTCCGCGGTCGGGATTGGATCGGGGCGGCCCTTGGGCGCGCGCTCGGCTGCGGGCATGGCGAGTGGGCGGCGGGAAAACATGGGGGTCATCCTTAATGAGCTTTGGCATTATAAGCCATTGGGCCAATCGTACCCTTCAATACGCAGCCGTCCAGGAACGGTTACATAAACGGGCCGTAATCTTGATCAAATGTTCGCGCTCGCTTAGGTAAGGCGCTAAATGCCAGCTGGAACGCAAGGGACTTAGGTTTTCATGGCCGAGATCAGGTTCGGAGCTGGGCGGGCGGAACCGGCAACGCATCCGATGGCGCGGATGGCGGCATCAACATCGCCGGCAACGGCCGCGGCGGCCGTGCCCACTTCGGGTCTTGGCGCAGAACGCACGGAATATGGCGTGGGCGGCGGGCGCAAAACGGCGTTCTCGTTTTTGATGCTACTTCTGCTGCCGTTCTTTGGCAGCCTGCCGTTCATGATTTACCAGCGCGTCACGCAAGGGCTTTGGTTCGATACCTGGCCGCTGCTTTTTGTGGCGGCCGTATTCTCGGTCATCATGTTTCTCGTGCTGATCGAGTTGATGTTTTCACTGCGGGCTTATTTGAGTTTGGGCAAAAGCTCGGTCAAGTTCACGCTGCCCGCCGGGCGCGGGCCGACGCCGATGCTGCGCTACGCGAGCCACGATATCCCCTATCACGCAATCAAGGCTGTTGAAGTGCGGCGCGAAGTTTTTGGCGGCGCGCTGGCGCCCGTCATGCTGCAGGGCGCCATACTGCGTACCAAGGACGAACGCGAAATTACGCTCGGGTTTGTCAGCGAAGCCAATTCGGATCCGGCGTTTCCCTATCCCGTCATTGCCGGGCAGATTGCGCGCCGGGCCGGAATACCGGTTATCGATCAGGGCACGATTTGGCGCCGCGACGGCAAAAGCCACCAGATGGGGTTCATGAGCGGCTCGGCCCATACGCGCCATATTGCCGATCGCATGGAACTCGAAGCCCTGAACCAGAGCCACCGCCGGATGGTGCTGCTACTGGTCAACGTGCTGGTGGCGCTGGTGGGATTGGGCCTGGCCGCGGACTTTCTCGGGGGCTGAGGCGTTCTACCTTCAGTTCACGAACACGCTGATCATGCGGCGCGGGCGGCCGGCGTAACCGCAGAACAACGCGAGCAGGCTGAAAAACAGAAACGTCGGGATGCCCATGACGGTGACGGTCACGCTGTCCCAGAGCCCGTCACCGAGCATGCGCGCGACACTTGCCTTAATGGAGGCCAGCAGCGAGGGCGCGAATTGCTCGAGATGACCAAGAAGCGAGGTTGCGCCGAACACGCCGCCATGCGCCGAGATGTCGGCGGCGAGCGCTATTGCCGCGATGAGGGCGCAAAGGGCCGCGAGAAAGCGCAGCATCAGACGCGGACGCGTTTCTGCGCCAATAAGGCCGGTGGCGAGGGCTGCAATGAAAAACCCCAGCGACACTTGCAGCATCCAAGAGGGTGGCGGCTCGCCGCTCGAGTACCATAGGCCAACGGCCGATCCGGTCGCTACGAGCGACAGAAACGCGAAGATCTTGAGCAGGAGCGAGCTGGACATGTTCGACGCAATTTGATCGGCGGATACGGCACCATTGCGGCGCATTGGCACCAGCCGTCAAGCATTTTGCTGCGTCTCTCGCGATTGATAACGTTCGCACAACGCACCAATCGCGGCAAGAACGCACCTGTGTGGCTCACCGGTTGCTGCAAGGTTGCGCTCGAAGCGGCGATGGGTATAGTGCGCCGGTTCCAGCGATTTGCGGAGGGATGGCCGAGTGGTTGAAGGCGCTCGCCTGGAACGCGTGTAGGCTCGTAAGGGTCTCGTGGGTTCGAATCCCACTCCCTCCGCCAGACTTACTCATTGAAATATAACATGTTTTTAATTTCTAAGGTCGATTTTCTTGAGCTATTTCAAGCAGGGTTCGAATCCTGCCGGTGCGCCACTGACACCCGTCCATTTTTGACAAGCTCCGTGGCTTCGCAAACCGGTTAGTCATGATAAAGAATAATTCGACATTGGGACTGAAGCGCCGACGAACCCATCGCGCATTTGGAAACTAAAGATGTCGTCTCCAATCCAGATGGCAAACGGATCTTAGCCGGACGTGCAGTTCGGTTGGGGGCCAGGATGAGACACAGCAAGGCGCGTCCGACCGTAGTCGTGCGACGACCGCTTCAATCAAAAGCGGAAATTCCGCGAAGACTCAGTTGGCTGGACTGTCTGTGCCGCACCGCCAAAGCTACGGCGCCGTGACCAAGTGGCCGGTCTCGTGATGTTGGGCGCCCGAAAGTTTCCAGCCTTTCACCATTCCATAAATCGCCGGAATGACCACCAAGGTCAGCAACGTCGACGACACCATGCCGCCGATCATGGGCACCGCTATGCGCTGCATGACCTCTGAGCCCGTTCCCGTACTCCACATGATGGGCAACAGTCCGCCCATGATGGCGACGACCGTCATCATCTTCGGCCGCACGCGTTCGACGGCGCCGAACATTATGGCCTCTTGGAGATCGGCGCGCGTATAGGGACGCCCGTCTCTGACGCACTTGGCTTTGACGTCCTCGACCGCGTGATCGAGATAGATCAGCATAACGACGCCGGTTTCGGCGGCAACGCCAGCCAGCGCGATGAACCCGACCGCGACCGCGACGGACATGTTGAAGCCCAGCCACCACATCAGCCAGAACCCGCCGGCAAGCGCGAACGGCAGCGACAGCATGACGATGAGGGTTTCGGTGAGGCGGCGGAAGTTGAGATAGAGCAGCAGGAATATGATCATCAGCGTCACCGGCACCACCAATTTAAGGCGGGCCTCGGCGCGTTCGAGATATTCGAACTGGCCGCTCCAAACGAGATACGTCCCGCCGGGAAGTTTGACCTGATCCATCACCGCCTTCCTGGCGTCCGCTACGTAACCCCCCAAGTCCCGATCGCGGATGTCGACGAAGATGTAGGTGGCGAGCTTGGCGTTTTCGGTGCGGATGCTGGTCGGACCTTGCGTCAGCTTGATATCGGCCACCTCGCCCAAGGGCACCGTGCCCGCATTCGGCAACGACACCAACACATCCTTGGCTATCGCCTGGGGGTCAGAGCGCAGATCGCGCGGATAGCGGATGGCGACGGTATAGCGTTCGCGGCCCTCCACGGTGGTCGTGATGGGTTCCGCACCGAGCGCCATCGCCACTACATCCTGCACGTCCGACACCATCAGCCCGTAACGCGCCATGCGGTCGCGATTGGGCAATATTTCCAGATAATATCCGCCCGTCACACGCTCGGCGTAGGCACTGGCTGTGCCGGGAACGCCTTTGAGAACGCGCTCGACATCGCGCGCGACTTTCTCCATCGCGGCGAGGTCTTTGCCGATGACCTTGACGCCGACGGGCGTGCGGATACCGGTCGCAAGCATGTCGATGCGCGCCTTAATCGGCATGGTCCAGGCGTTGGAGACGCCGGGAAATTGCAGCGCCTTGTCCATTTCCTGAATGAGCCCATCGACCGTCAGCCCCGGCCGCCACTCTTCCTTGGGTTTCAGATTGACGACGGTCTCGAACATCTCGATGGGTGCCGGATCGGTCGCCGTTTGCGCCCGGCCCGCTTTGCCATAGACGGAGGCAACCTCGGGGAACGTGCGGATGATGCGATCCTGCGTCTGCAGCAGTTCGGCTGATTTCGTGACCGATAGTCCAGGCAGCGTGGTCGGCATGTATAGCAGCGTGCCTTCATTGAGATTGGGCATGAATTCGCTGCCAACCTGCGTCACCGGCCATATCGAGACGCCCAGGATCACGGCTGCCAACGCAATGGTCAGCATCTTGGCTTTGAGCACAAGTCGGATGACCGGCCTGTAAATGGCGATGAGGGCGCGGTTGAGCGGGTTTTTGGCTTCGGGGATGATTTTACCGCGCACGAAAAGGATCATCAGCGCCGGCACCAGAGTGACCGACAGAATGGCCGCCGCAGCCATGGCAAACGTTTTCGTGAAAGCGAGCGGGCCGAACAGGCGCCCTTCCTGCGATTCCAGCGTAAAGATCGGCAGGAACGACACCGTGATGATGAGCAGCGAGAAAAATAGAGCCGGACCGACTTCCGCCGCCGCTTCAATGAGGATCTCGGTGCGAGGCTTGTCAGGCGGGGCGCGCTCCAGATGTTTGTGCGCATTTTCGATCATGACGATGGCGGCGTCGATCATGGCGCCGATGGCAATGGCAATGCCGCCGAGACTCATGATGTTGGAGCCGATACCGAGCAGCCGCATTGCCAGAAACGACATCAATACGCCCACCGGGAGCATGAGAATGGCAACAAGGGCGCTGCGCACATGCAGCAGGAACACCATGCACACCAGCGCCACAACAAGGCTTTCCTCGAACAGCGTCGACTTGAGCGTCGCAATGGCGCGGTGGATCAACTCCGAGCGATCGTAGACGGGCACAATTTCCGTGCCCTCGGGCAACGACGGCGCGATTTCTTTCAAGCGGTTTTTGACGTTTTCGATCACTGTCAGGGCATTAGCGCCGGAGCGCTGCAAAGCGATGCCGCTTACCACTTCGCCTTCGCCGTTCAACTCGGCAATGCCGCGCCGTTCGTCGCCCGCAAGTTCGACGCGCGCGACATCCTTGAGCAGCACCGGAGTTCCGCCGTCCACCTTGACGACGATGCGTTCTATATCGTCGATGCCTTTAAGATAGCCGCGGCCGCGCACCATGAATTCGTGCTCGCTGAGTTCCAGCGTACGGCCGCCGACATCCATGTTGCTGCCGCGTATGACATCGCGGATTTTGGCGAGCGGAATGCCGAGCGCGCGCAAGCGGCCGGGATCGACCACGACGTTGTATTGCTTGACGAAGCCGCCGACACTCGCGACCTCGGCCACGCCTTCGGCTTTTGACAGACCGAAGCGGACCTCCCAATCCTGTAACGAGCGCAGTGCGGCGAGAGATTTGTTCTGTCCGAGAATGGCATACTGATAGACCCAGCCGACGCCGCTGGCATCGGGACCAAGCGTCGGGGTTACGCCAGCCGGAATGCGTTTGGCGGCGGCGTTGAGATACTCGAGCACGCGCGACCGGGCCCAATAAATGTCGGTGCCGTCCTCGAAGATGACGTAGACAAACGACACGCCGAAAAATGAGAACCCGCGCACGACCTTTGATCGCGGAACCGTCAGCATAGAGGTCGTCAGCGGATAAGTGACTTGATCCTCAACGACCTGTGGTGCCTGGCCGGGGTATTCCGTGTAGACAATAACTTGCGTATCCGAGAGGTCTGGGATGGCATCGAGCGGCAGCGTGCGCACGGCCCATAGTCCTGCCACAACCGCAAAGGCGGTGACGATGAACACCAGCATGAGATTTCTGGCAGACCAGGCAATGAGACGCGCAATCATGGCTTGGCCTCGCTCGGAGAAGGCGTCGTCAATCCTTTGAGTGCGGCTTGGAGATTGCTTTCCGCATCGATGAGGAAGTTGCCGTTGACGACGACCTTGTCGCCCTCGGAAACGCCGCTCAGGATTTCAATAAAGCCTTCACCCTTGCGCCCAAGTTTGACGTCACGGGGCTCGTAACGGCCTTCACCCAGCTCAAGCAAGACCACCTGCCGGTTACCGCTATCGATGACGGCGCTCGACGGCACAGCGACGACGGCATCATTCGCGCCAATTGCAATCTCGACGTCGCCGTACATGTCGGGAAGAAGCGCGAGATCGGGGTTTGACATCTCGACGCGCACGCGGCCCGTTCGCGTTTCTTTCATGAGGTGCGGATAGACGAGGGAAACGGAGCCGGTAAACGTGCGGCCAGGATGCGCGCGCATGCGGACGATCACAGTCTGCCCGGTCTTGATCGAAGAGATGTCGGCTTCCGCCACGTCCGCAATGATCCACACGATCGAATGATCGGCGACCCGAAAGAGGATCTCTCCCGGCTTGAAAGCTTGCCCGTCGACGATATTCCGCTCCAGCACGATGCCGTCGTAAGGCGCTTTCAATTCGACAGCGTCGGGAACCCGGCGTTCGCTCTTGATACGCTCCATGTAGTCTTCGGGAACACCGAGATTCCGGAGGCGGCGCGCCGCGCCGACGGCTCCGCCGATTGCGATTCTGCCGCCCCGGACCCCTGGTGCATCGTCGTCGCGGCCGCCTTGCGACTGCTCGATCAGGAGACGCGCGCCCTGGTCGAGCACTTCTTGCCCAAAGGCGGTGACCAGGGTCTCACCCTTCTTGATGTGCGATCCGCTGGTAGCTGCCCCAATTGAAAGGACAAAGCCATCAAAGCGGGGGGCAATGACCGATATTCTCCGCTCGTCGAGCTGCACGAAACCGGGCGCCTTGATCGCGCGCGTTAAGGGAAACCGGCCAACGAGGGACGTTTCGACACCCGTCCGCTGTACTTTGCCTGGCGAGACACGGACTGAACCGTCATCCGTGTCCTCACCCTGATAGACCGGGATGTAGTCCATCCCCATCGAGTCTTGCTTCGGCGTTGGGGAGGTGTCCGGCAGTCCCATCGGATTGCGGTAGTATTTGACCTTGCGCTCGTCCGGCATGGACGCAGGCATTGCCATGCTTTCGTTTACGGCCTTTTCGCCCGCCCGCCCGGCCATCTCCGGATGCCGAAGATGTGGCACCCAAATCAGCAGAATTGCGGTGGCGGTCAACAGCACGGCGCCAAGGGCAGCCAAACGCAAGGAATTGCGTTGCATGATCGATTCTCCAATTGTCGTGTACCGCGCGCGGCCGGCAGGGCCAACGCGAATGGCACGCCGCAGCATCAGCCGCGGCCGTGCTCACGCCCGATGGGCGCGGTTCAGACGCTCGGAGGTCGCAGGAGTGGTGGGATGAGAGAACTTGCCGTCACCAGCGCCGGCGCGGGAATGACCCTGCGTGACACGGGCTGATCTCGAAGGTCACTGCCGGAACTTGGCTGAGCTAACGGTTGAAAGCACTTAGCCAAGCACATACTCATATCTTGACAGTGCTTTAGTGGGCAGTCGGGATAGGGGTTGGACGGCTTCGCGGGCTTGTGGCACGGCATTACGTCCGCTTGGGCTTCGACGGCCTGGGAACCCAAGGCCATCGCGAGTGTGACCGAATTGGACACCGGAACGCTCAGCACCACACCCAGCATGGCGAGCATGCTAAACAATACAAAGCGGCGATGCCAATATCGTGTGAACACGTGCGATAAACCCTGGTTCGGACCACCAAAGCTTACCACTGGCAACGTTAGTGCCTAGTGAACAAAGTGTAACAAACTTACCAAATACCGAAATTCCGCCCTCCAAATTGCCATCCACGCACCTTCAGCAACGGGTCACGCGCGCCAGTTTCGGCCATGTCCGCACCTCGGAAGGTCAACTTCGAAAAGCAGAAGTATCCGGCAGAATTCAATAGAAAAAATAATGTGACCGCTGCTTGCGGGTGCGTTTTCGCGCGAGTGGTTAGTGACTCTGGGCGCTGCAAATCGGTACCTGAAAGAACCTACCAATGCCCTGTTTTGTGTGGGGGGAAATGTGGGGGAATTATTTTAAGTAGCTGAAAATCCGGTAACTTTTTCGGGCACTCCCTCCGCCATTTTACGTCATGCTTTTGTACTTCAAAATTCTCACGTCGGTGTCGCCGTAGGTGCGGGTGTCGAGGAGGGTGAAGTGCGGAGGCAGCGCGACGTTCGCAGCAGCGCGTTCTTCGAGTACGCAAATCGCGCCGGGCGCGAGCCAGCTGCCGGCGGCGAGACCGGCAAGAGCTTTTTCGCCCAAACCTTTGCCATAAGGCGGATCGAGGAAGGCGAGGCTGTAGCCGTCGTTTTTGCTGGCGGGGCCGAGGTCGCACGCGTCGCGGCGGAAAATACGCGTCTCTCCCGTGAGCCCTAAGGCTTCGACGTTGCGGCGGATGAGGGCGCGGGCTTCGGCACTGTCTTCGACGAACAGGCAGTACGCGGCGCCGCGCGAGATGGCTTCTAATCCGAGCGCACCGGTGCCGGCAAAAAGATCGATGACACGCGCGCCGTCGAGCGAGAAATCCGGAATGCCGTGGGCGAGAATGTTGAACACGCTTTCGCGCACGCGGTCTGATGTCGGGCGCAGGCCGTCGTGATCAGGTGTTGCGAGTGCGCGGCCGCGAAATTTCCCGGCGACTATTCTCACTCCTCATCGCTCCCGCGCGAGGCGGCCTTGCCTCTGGCGTGGCGGGCTTTGCGTTCTTCTGTTCCCTCCGAAAGGCCAAGCTCCTGCGCCAATTGCGGGCCGATCTGCTCGGCGAGCGTGCGCCGTTTGACTTGCTCGACGCCGCCCGGCGCCAAGTCGAGCAATTGGAAAGGCCCGAACGACACGCGGATCAAGCGGTTCACTTCGACGCCGAGGTGGGTCAAAATTTTTCGCACCTCGCGGTTTTTGCCTTCGCGGATGGCGATCGTCAGCCACATGTTGGCACCTTGCACGCTGTCGATTGCCGCATCGATCGGGCCATAGCGCACGCCGTCGATTTCGACGCCGTCTTTGATTTTTTCGAGATCGGCGGGCGTCACGCGGCCCTTGGCGCGCACACGATACCGGCGCGTCCAGCCGGTTGCGGGCAACTCCATGTGGCGGGCAAGCGCGCCGTCGTTGGTCAAGAGCAGCAAGCCTTCGGTGTTGTAGTCGAGGCGGCCGATGGAAACGACGCGGGGGAGTTCGGGCGGCATTTTGTCGAACACGGTCGGGCGCCCCTCGGGATCGGCGTGCGTGGTGACGAGGCCGCGCGGTTTGTGATAGCGCCAAAGCCTGGCGGGTTCGGCTGAAGGGAGCGGCTTGCCGTCGATGAGCACTTTATCTTTACCACTGACCTCGAAAGCGGGCGTCTTGAGAAGGCGGCCGTTGACGCTGACGCGCCCTTCTGCGATCCAGCGTTCGGCTTCGCGACGCGAGCACAGCCCGGCCCGCGCCATCGCCTTGGCGATGCGCATGGGCTCCCCTGGGTTTTTGGGTAGGCCCTTGGGCGCATCAGGTGCGGCTGCGCGGGCGGCCGGTTTGCCTGCGGACTTGGCGGATGAAGCGGGTTTGATTCGATCTCTTGTCATGATCACTCGATAGCACGGACGGCGGCGGGCCACCTTATGACACCGGCAAAAAGCTTAAGCTATATGGACTTGGCTCTGGCAGAGGGCCGTGCCGCCGCATCTCGCGGGGAAGTGCCGGTTGGCGCCGTGATTGCCGGGCCGGATGGGACCGTTTTGGCAGTAGCCGGCAACCGGACGCGGGAGCTGAACGACCCGACCGCACACGCCGAAATCGTCGCCATTCGCGCGGCTTGCGTGGTGCTCGGACAGGAGCGGCTTTCGGGATGCGATCTCTATGTGACGCTCGAGCCGTGTGCCATGTGTGCGGCCGCCATCTCGTTTTCGCGTATCAGGCGTTTGTACTTTGGGGCGAGCGATCCCAAGGGCGGCGGCGTCGAGCATGGCGCGCGGGTGTTCTCGCAATCGACCTGTCATCACGCACCGGAAATCTACAGCGGCATCGGCGCGGAAGAAGCGGCGGCGCTACTAAAGATATTTTTTGCAGAGCGGCGCAAGGGGTGAGTTTCAAGAGTTACCGGCTTGCGCAAATTGCAAAATCTGCGATGCCGGAATTGAGACGCGCTTTGAGCGTCCCGGCCTCCGGCGTTGCGATTGGACCTTTTTGACGCGAAGAACTGCTGTTACAATAAATTCGGCGGCACACGATTTCTGCCGCAGAGTAGTGAAGCCCGTTGCGCGTTCAGATGTTGAGGAAGCCATGAAACTCCCTTTGTCCGGGGGCTGCAGATGCGGCTCTATTCGCTTCGAGTGCTCGGCTAGTCCGGCTTTCTCCTGGAAGTGCCACTGCCGCGACTGTCAGCAGGCGAGTGGAGCAGCGTACTGTCCTGTGATGTACGTCCCCAAATCGGCGATGAAAATTACCGGCGCCGCCAATTACTATGACGTCAAGGCCGAGAGCGGGAATACGGTGAGCCGCGGCTTCTGCCCCACCTGCGGGTCGAACCTCTTCATCCTTGCGGAACTCGTGCCGGACCTGCAGGGCATCTGGGCGTCTAGCTTGGACGATCCCAATGAGTTCAAGCCGCAGGTTCACGTTTGGACGGACAGTTCGACCGGGTGGAACATGATCGACGACGATCTGAAAAAAATAAGCAAGGCTCCAAACCCCGAACAATTCAACGCGTTATTGGCCGAGAACACATAGCAAGCCGAGTGTTGGCTAAAGATCACGCGGCGGGACGAGAGTCTTGGCGACTTGAATTGCCATCGGCAGCCGAACGGCATTACGAGCCCGTCTTCTGTTTGCGGCGTCTGAGAAGGCCCCGGCGCTTGGGCTTTTCAATTAGAGGTGTCGTGACCACAGTGATTGCCTCTTGTTCGCGGGCTTCGATTGCTGGCAGCGTTTCAACCGAGAGCACGCGCGCGAGTTGCGCCTTGAGCCGTTCCTTGGCGGGTTCGGCTGAGGCGAAGATGTCGTTGAATTTCAGGAAATCGAGAACCTGATATTGGCTGGTTCCGCTCGGCACCAGAATATCGGGTTGGGCCCATTTCAATTTCTCTTTGACAATCGAGCGTTCGAATATGAAGGCGCTGGCAAAGAGTGAATCGAACACTGTCGGAAAGGCGCGCGTTGGGTCTGGTACCGGCGCGCCCGAGACGTCGATGGCAACAACAATGTCGGCTTCGGAAAAAAGCAGATCGAAGGGAAGCGGATTGGTCAGGCCGCCGTCGATCAGCGTCTTCCCATCGTGAATGACGGGCCGGAAGATGACCGGCAGCGCCATGCTGGCGGCAACGGCGGGGCGCAGCGCGCCGGACGTGAAGATGTAGGGTTCTTGATCGTAGAAATCGGATGCGACGATCTTCAAGGGGATTTCGAGGGATTCGAAATCCTTGGCGAGGCCTTTGGGCATGACGAGGTCGAGCAGCGCATCGGGATCGAGAAGCGCCGAGCGGGCGGCGAAGAGATTAAGGACGCGCTGAAACGGTTGCGCGCGGGCGGCGAAAAGATCGCGCACGAGACCGAAGCGCTGGGAGAGCACGAGTTCGGTGTGCGCGCGCAGTTCCTTGCCCGAGATGCCGGAGGCATAGGCCGCGCCGTAAATGGCGCCGATGGAGGTTCCGGCAATGACCTTCGGGCGGATGCCGAGTTCGTCGAAGGCTTCGAGCATCGGAATGTGTGCGAGGCCGCGCGCGCCGCCGCCGCCGAGTGCTACGCCGATCGAGGGGGTTGTGTGCCGTATTGCTTTGGCGCGTGAGATTTGGGCAGGTGATTTGGATGAGGTCATCTTGGATAAGGTCATGGCGCCCAACATAAGAGTTGGCCACCGTCAATGCGAGGGACATTCGTACCCTAAGCCTTGCCGCGTTCCCGCAAAATAGCCCGCCAGCCGATGTCTTTGCGGCAGAAGCCCTCTGGCCAATCGATATGGGCAATAGCGGCATAAGCATGTGCCTGGGCCTCCGCCACGGTTTTGCCGCGCGCGGTGACGTTGAGCACGCGCCCGCCATCGGCGATGAGGCGCTTGCCGTCGCGCCTGGTGCCAGCGTGGAATATTTCGACATTGGGAATATTGCTTGCGGCGCTGAGGCCCTTGATCTCGGTGCCTTTCAAGGGCGTGCCGGGATAGCCCTCTGCTGCCATCACAACGGTCAAGGCCACATCGTCGCTCCATCTCAAACCGAAGCGGTCGAGCACGCCGTCGGCGGTTGCAATTAGCGCGGCCAGCAGATCCGAGCGTAAGCGCATCATGAGCACTTGGGTTTCCGGATCTCCGAAGCGGGCGTTGTATTCGATCAGCTTGGGGCCGTCCTTGGTGATCATCAGCCCGGCGAATAAGACGCCGCGAAACGGCGTGCCGCGCTTGTGCATGGCGGCGACAGTAGGGCGGATGATCTCGCGCATGGTGCGCTCGATGAGATCAGGTGTCATGACGGGCGCGGGAGAATAGGCGCCCATGCCGCCGGTGTTGGGGCCAGAGTCGCCGTCTCCAACGCGCTTGTGATCTTGGGCCGTGGCGAGGGCGAGTGAATTGTTTCCGTCGCACAAAGCAAAGAAGCTGGCTTCCTCGCCGTCCATAAATTCTTCGATGACGACTTCGGAGCCGGCCGCGCCAAACGTGCCCGCGAAACAGGCATCGATGCCGGCTTCTGCTTCGCCACGCGTTGCCGCAATGATGACGCCCTTGCCGGCCGCCAAGCCATCGGCTTTGACAACGATGGGGAGCGATTGCTTAGCGAGATAAGCGTGCGCGCTGGCGGCATTCTTGAAGCGGCCGTAAGCGGCGGTCGGTATGTCGAATTCGCGGCACAGATCTTTGGTGTAGCCTTTCGAGCCTTCGAGTTGGGCCGCGGCTTTGGTCGGGCCGAAGTATTTGATGTGTGCCGCACCCAAGGCATCGCCGAGACCTGCGACGAGCGGCAGCTCCGGACCGATGACGACGAATTCGATTTTGTGCGTGTTGCAAAAGGCGATGACCGCGCCGTGGTCGGAACTATCAAGCGCAACGCATTCAGCGATGTCTGCAATTCCGGCGTTGCCCGGCGCACAATAGAGCTTGTCGAGCAAGGGACTGGCGGAGATTGCCCAGGCCAGCGCATGTTCCCGGCCGCCCGAGCCGATGAGAAGTACGTTCATGTCATTCCCTGTTGCATTCGGCCCTGTTGCATTCGGGCTCTGTTGCAATTGCGGCTTTGGTGTAGCATCCAACGAGAAACCTTGAACAGCGGACGGCCCGTGACAGATAGCACTCCTCCACAATCAAAGGGCGGCGCAAAGCCGGGCGGCAACGCGCCTGAGTTCTCCGTCTCGGAGCTGTCCGGTGCCATCAAGCGGGCGCTGGAAGAGGGGTTTGGCTATGTGCGCATTAAGGGCGAAATTTCCGGCTATCGCGGCCCGCACGCTTCGGGGCATTGTTACTTCGCGCTGAAAGACGACAAAGCCAAAATCGACGCCGTCATCTGGAAAGGCGTGTTCGGCCGCCTGCGCTTCAAGCCGGAAGAGGGCATGGAAGTGATCGCCCAGGGCAAGATCACGACCTTCCCCGGCAAGTCGAACTACCAGATCATGATCGAAGCCTTGGAGCCGGCGGGCGCGGGTGCGCTCATGGCGCTGCTCGAAGAGCGCAAGCGCAAGATGGCAGCGGAAGGGCTCTTTGACGACAGCCGCAAAAAGCCGCGACCATTTCTGCCGCGCGTCATAGGCATCGTCACCTCGCCAACGGGCGCCGTCATTCGCGACATGCTGGCCGGGTTTAACGAGCGCTATCCGGCACACGTGCTTGTTTGGCCCGTGCGTGTGCAGGGCGAAGGCAGCGCGCAAGAGATCGCGGCGGCGATACGCGGCTTCAATGCGCTGGAAGCAGGCGGCGCTATCCCGCGTCCCGATGTGCTGATCGTCGCGCGCGGCGGCGGCAGTCTTGAAGACCTGTGGAGCTTCAACGAAGAGATCGTCGTGCGGGCGGCCGCCGAGAGCCTGATACCGCTGATCTCGGCAGTCGGACACGAAACCGATTGGACGCTGATCGATCTCGTCGCGGACGCGCGCGCGCCGACACCAACGAAGGCTGCAGAGTGGGCCGTGCCGAAATACGCAGAGCTGATCGATCAGGTAGAAAAGTTCGGACTACGCCAGCGCGTCGCCATGCGCCGGGTGCTGGACGCGACCCGCACGCATTTGAAAGCTTCGGCGCGCGGTCTGCCAAAGCTTGAAGATCTGATTGCGCTGCCGCGCCAGAGATTTGATGGGGCCTCCGGGCGCCTCGGCCGGGCGCTTTTCGCAAATTCGCGGGCGCACGCGATGCGCTTGGCGCGGGTCTCTTCGCGTTTGGCGCCAACCGCACTCCGGCAGCGATTGGGGCGTCAAGGGGAGCGGCTTGAGGCACTTCGCGCGCGCGGCGTCGAGGCGTTGAAAAACCGCGTGACGGCGCGGCGGCGGATGCTGGACAGCCACGCAAAACTGCTCGGAACGCTCAGCTACCAGAGTGTGCTGGCGCGGGGGTATGCCCTTGTTAGGGATAACGAAGGGCGCATGGTCAGGCTCGCCAAAAGCGCGGCACTTGGCAATAAACTCGGGATCGAGTTTAGCGACGGCCAGGTGGCCGTTGAGGTGACTGGAGGCACCACCCCAGGGGGGCTCCAAAAGTCCGCCAGCGAGCCCCAGAAGGTCGGCAAAGGCCCATCGCGCGGCGGCGGACAGGGGTCGCTCTTCTAGCCGATTGTTAGTATTAATAGGCCGCAGGCCGGCCGCTCTTGACGGCTGGGCCGGGATTGGCGATTTGATGGATCGATACTGCTCCGCCTGCTCGATTTAGTACCGTGCCGGCAGAAGGATATTTATGAACCGCATCGACAAGTTTTTCGGGATCAAGAACGAAGCCAAGGTGCGGTATCTCGACGGTGAGTTCGAGGTTGTCTCGCCCGGCGACTTTGTACGCTGCGCGGTGACCGGCACACATATTCCCCTCGGCGATCTCAAATACTGGAGCGTTGAAGGTCAAGAACCGTACGCGACGGCCGACGTGTCTTTGAAGCGCTATCTGGAATTGCGCAAACGCGATCAGGGCTGATGTGTGCTGGCGTGGCGAAGAATCGCCGCTGACACGAGCTGCATCAGTTCGCTGTACCCGTTCCCCTCTAACACCAGATCGACCGGCACAGTGCGTGTGCGCTCGGCAAGCGCGCGGAACGCGGCTCCGCCACCACTCAGACGCACGAAGTCTTTTTCTGTTGTGACGAGGATCGCCCCGTGCGCGTCAGCAGCGGCGATCAGGCGATGGGCGTCGGACTCCGCGAAGTTATGATGGTCCGGGAACGCGTGACGTTCTGTGATCGTGCCGCCATGCGTTTCAACAAGTGCGAAGAAGCGCTCCGGATTGGCGATACCAGCGAAGGCGATAAGCCTATGGTTTTTAAGCCAGGCAATGTCTGAATCCGGCGCGACGTGCGCTTTTATGATCGGCCCGGCGAAGAATTCCGGGATTGGAGCAAGAATCGATTTCGCATCGCCGCGCTCGTGGGCGCCGTTGATGGCGATGGCTTGGACGAGCCCGGCTTGAAAGGCGACCGGCGCACGAAGTGGACCGGCTGGAATGCACAGGCCATTGCCGAAAGCGCGTTTTCCGTCCACGATTGCGATCGAAAAATCCTTCTTGAGCGCTGGGTTTTGCAAGCCGTCGTCCATGACGATGACGGCCTTTGATCCAAAGGTGCGCTCTATCAATTCCGCGCCTTGGCGGCGGTTGCGGGCAACGACGGCGGGCGCGACGCGCGCGAGCAGGAGCGGCTCATCGCCTGTATCGATGTGTGTGTGGCGTTCGAGATCGACAATGTCCGGGCCGTGCAATCGTCCGCCGTAGCCGCGCGAGAGAAATACGGGCTCGCGTCCAAGGCCGCGCACGATTTGTGCAAGGGCAATCGCCATCGGCGTCTTGCCCGTGCCGCCGGCCGTGAAATTGCCAACGCAGAGCACAGGAATGCTTGGCGTGTAGGCGCGCGCGCGGCGCAGTCTCAATTCCGTAAGGCGGCCGTAAAGTGCGCCTACGGGCGCGAGCAACCGCGCAGGCCAGCGAGGCGCCTTATCGTACCACCACTTCGGCTCATGAAGCGGCACGTGGCGGCTCCCGTTTTGTGGAGACGTAAGGAAGTAACGCATCGAGCGTTTTCTGCAACGCGCCTGAAAGCGTGGCGAGACCTGCCTCGGCGCCTGCCTGCATTTTTTGCGCGGCGTCTTTGTCGGCAAGTAGCAGCGCGGCAGCGGCCGATATATCTTCGGCAGACTTGACCACTTTCACGCCGCCATGTTCCAAAAGTGCGTCGTAAGCTTCGCGGAAGTTGTGGGTGCTTGGGCCGGTCAGCACCAAGGTGCCGTGGCGGATGGCTTCAATCGGGTTTTGCCCGCCATGCTCGATCAGCGATCCGCCTATGAAAGCGACCGGGCAAAGGGCGAAAAAGGTACCGAGTTCGCCGATGGTGTCGGCCAGATAGATCTGCGTTTCGCGCGACGGCAGGCCGGATACGCTGCGCCGGGCTGTGCGCAGCCCTTTGGCTTCGATCTCGCCGAGAAGGGCCGGCGCACGATCGGGATGGCGCGGCGCGACGATCGTCAATAAACTAGGCAGCGACTTGGCCAAAATTTCGTGTGCGCGGGCGACGACGATTTCTTCGCCGGGGTGCGTGCTGGCGGCTAGAAGTAGCGGCCGCCCGGAGACCGCGTCTTTGAGGCTGGCCAAATCGCGTGCGTTGGCGGGCGGCGGCGGCGCATCGATCTTGATATTGCCCGCTGTGCAAACGTTCGGCGCGCCGAGCGATTGAATAGTGCGCGCGACCTTGCCGTTTTGCGCCAGAACAATGGCAAAGCGCGAGAACAAGGGCCGCGCCACAGTCGCGTTACGGCGCCATCGCTTCATGCTGCGCGGCGACATGCGCGCGTTGATGAGGGCCATGGCAATCTTGCGGCGCGACGATTCCAAAATGAGGTTGGGCCAAATTTCAGACTCGGTGAAGATCGCCAGATCGGGGCGCCAGTAATCGAGAAACGCGCCCGCGTACTTGGCCGCGTCCAGCGGCACGAATTGGTGAAACGCGCGCGGCGGCAAGCGCTGGGCGGCTAAGCCCGCCGAGGTCGTCGTACCCGTGGTCAAGAGGACGTGCAACGCGGGTTCGGCGTCGAGCAAGCCTTCGATCAGCGGCAGCACGGCATTGGTTTCGCCAACGCTCGCAGCATGTACCCAGGCGAGCGGACTTTCGGGGCGCTTCTTTGTTGCTTGACCCAGGCGTTCGGAACGGCGCTGCGGATCTTCTTTGCCCTGGCGTTCGCGGTACTTGAGGAGGAGGGGGGCAACGGCGCGCAAGGCCGATGTGCCGGCGCGGTAGAGCTTGAGTCTGAGGCCGGGAGGGGGTGGATTTTTTGCAGCCAACTGACCGAGTGGTGTCGCGCGGCGGACATCGGCGCCGGCCAATTTGTAGGCGCGTTCCGTTGCGGCATTCAACGCGTGTTCGAGAGTGAGGCGCAAGGTTTCGAGTTTGGCGTCGTCCGCGTCGCGCGGAACGTGAATTGGATCGCCGCCGGCGAAGACGAGTTTTGAGTAAGGCAGATTGAGCGTCATCCGGCTCCAGGTATCGAACGACTTGAAGCGCGACGTCGCGGCCGCCACGGGCACGATGGGGCAGCCGGATAGCCGTGCAATCGTGATGATCCCGATGCCGGCCGTGCGTGCGGGGCCAGGCGGCACGTCGGCTGTCATGACGAGCGAGGCGCCGCCGTTCAGCGCGCGAACCGACGCACGCAAGGCGGACGCTCCGCCGCGGTCGCGTTTTCGCGCCCCCGCACCCGCACCGCGAATAAGGTCCGTGTTGAGACGGCTGAGCGCTTCGCCGATCAGTTCCGCGTCGCCGTGACGCGCGACCATGGCGGAAACTTTGACGTCGCCCGGATGGAGATGCGCCAGCATCATGAACTGGCCGTGCCAGCAGGCGATGATGCACGGGTGCGTGGCGCGCAGGGTCTGCCTCAGGTCCGCCGGTTCGTAGACGATGTGCGACGACTTGACGACGTGCTTGATCAGCCGCGCAAGCGAGCGGCCGGCCAAGCGAGTGAGCGTCGTCTTGGTATAGGCCATTTAAGGCGGCACCCACTGTTCGAATGGCGGTCAAATGCGGAGGCGCCCGGCAAAGGCCCTTGCGGCTCGTACCTATAGCGAATATCTAGCCAGTGCAAACGTGATTGGCTCCGTGCTAACGCATGAATTCAGCACTTGTGGCGCAGCCGATTCGCAACCCGTTCCACTTTTAAGCTTGCGGTCTAAACGTTTGAATCTCAGATAACAACGGTGCAATGGCAGGACTCTTAAAGCGAGCGAAGCGGGAATTGCGCCGGAGATCCGGGGCATGGCTGCACGGAGCTATCCACAATGCGCCGCCGGCCGTTCGCTCCCGGTTCGGGCCGGCGTTGTGTTACTTCGAGATGCTGGTGCTCGACTATGGGCTTGCGCGCATTCTCTACAACAACCGGCACAGGATATCGCAGGATGCCTGGCGCTCGGCACAGCCCGCTCCGCACCATATCCGCTGGATTGCGGAAAAGGGCGTCAAGACCGTTCTCAACCTGCGCGGCGACCGCTCGTTCGGGACCGTGTGGCTCGAAGATAGAGCCTGCGCAAAGCACGGATTGAAGCTCGTCAATTTCAAGATGAAGTCGCGGGTGGCGCCGGCACGCGACGATCTGCTTGCGGTTAGGAGCTTGCTCACGGCAATCGAGTATCCCGTGCTGATCCATTGCAAGTCGGGCGCCGACAGGGCCGGCTTGATGAGCGTGCTCTACCGGCACGAGCATGAAGGTGTGCCGATTGCCGAAGCAAAAAAAGAACTGGCGCTGAAGTTCGGACATATCCGCCAGGCCGATACGGGCGTGCTCGATTATTTGTTCGAGCGCTATTTGGCGGATAACGAAAAGGCGCCGATTGAGTTTTGGGATTGGGTCGCGACCAAGTACGATGCGGACGAAGTCAACCGCACGTTCAAGGCGAATGGGTCTGCCAACCGGCTGGTCAACAACATCCTGCGGCGCGAATAGCGGACCATTTGCGGGCGCCGTCAGTTGACCAGAGTCGATCCCTGCGGGCTGCCGGCGAGGCGGGCGTAGGCGCCGTTTTTGGCCAACAGGTCCTTGTGCGCGCCGCGCTCGACGATGCGCCCGTCTTCCATGACGCAAATGAGGTCGGCGCGCTGCACGGTCGACAGCCGGTGCGCTATGACGAGCGTCGTGCGGTTTTTCGTGAAGCGAGCAAGCGCCTCCTGTACGAGTTGCTCGCTTTCGGTATCGAGGGCGCTCGTGGCTTCGTCGAGAAGCAAGATCGGTGCGTCTTTCAGAATAGCGCGCGCGAGGGCGAGGCGTTGTTTCTGCCCGCCCGACAGCCGCCCTCCGCGATCGCCAATGAGCGTTTGATAGCCCTGCGGCTGAGCCATGATGAAATCGTGTGCGGCGGCGGCTTCGGCCGCAGCTCTGATTTCGGCCTCGCTGGCGCCGAGTTTGCCAAGCGCGATATTGGCGGCAATGGTGTCGTCGAACAGCGTGATATCTTGGCTGACGATGGCAATTTGATCGCGCAAGGATGCGAGCGACACGTCGCGCGTGTCTTGGCCGTCGATCAGTATGGCGCCTTCGGTCACGTCGAAGAGGCGCGGCACCAGATTGATGATGGTCGATTTGCCGGCCCCCGACCGGCCGACGAGCGCGACGGTTTTGCCGCCGGGAACATCGAGCGCGAAATCCGTCACCGCGCGTTGCTTGCCGCCCGCGTCGTAGGCAAATCCGACACTGCGGAATATGATGGCGCCTTCGCTAATTTCAAGCGGCTTGGCGCCGGGGCGGTCGGCGATTTGCGGCGTCTCGTCGAGAAGCTCGTAGACGCTTTCGATGGCCGACAAGCCTTCTTGAATCTTGCCCGAAAGATTGCCGAGCGCCCGAACCGGCTGCGCGGCCATGAGGAGCGCCGTGACAAACCCCATGAAGTCGCCGACCGTCGATATGCCGCTCGATATCCGCAAAAACGCAAAGGCGACGACACCCGCAATTGCGATGCCGCCGAGGGCCTCTAACATCGGATCGAGGCGTGCGCGCGTTTTGACCGCTTTGAGCCGCAGCCGGAAGACTTCTTCTAAACTCTTGTCCAGTTTGTTGGCCGCGTAGTTTTCAAGTCGGAACGATTTGATGAGACGGGCGCCCGAAAGGTTTTCGCTCAGCAACGAGGTCATGTCTCCAAGCTGGTTCTGCGTTTGCTTGGCGACGCGGCGCAGGCGGCGCGAAATGAGGGCCACGGGAAGAGCCGCGAGCGGATAGACCGAGAGAACGACGAGCGTCATTTTCCAATCGAGATAGAGCATGGCAATGAGGAGAGCGATGACCGTCAGCGTATCCCGGATCGCCGAGTTCATGGCCGCCGTGACGGCGGATTGTATGAAGGTGATGTCGTTGGTTAGCTTCGAGACAAGCCGGCCCGGCGTGTCGCGCGACAGGCGGGCAAAGTCGGCGGCGATCAGATGGGCGAATGTTTTCTGTTGCAGATCGGTCGTCATGCGCAGCACGAGACGGTTCGTGGCGACGGACTGCAGATAAAGAAACAGGCTGCGGATGGCCGTGATGCCGATGATTGCGCCGAGGACCAACGGCAAAAGGCTACTATCGCCTTCCGCGCCCTTCATGAGTGTGTCGAACGAGAGCTTGATGACGGTTGGATAGCCGCCGGTTGCGGCGGCGAGGCACGCGGTGAGGAGAAGCGTCCCGGCAAGCTCCTTGCGGCGCGGCCAAACCCAATCGGCCATGAACCGCTTGAGCAGCGCGCGCGCCGCGTCGTCCAGCCGGAGCTGGGTGGTGCGGGGCGGTTTCGCGGCGGGGCGGGTATCGGTTGTCACGATTTTTCTTTGACCTTGTTAGCAGGCGCTGCCGCATCGGGATCGAGCAAGCGGTGCATGTGGACCACGAAATAACGCATCAAGGCATTGTCGACGGACTTCTGGGCCGCGCCCTTCCAGGCGCTATGGGCCAATTCGTAATTCGGATAGATGCCGACGATATCGACCGCGTTGAGATCGCGAAACTCGGTCGACTCGAGACTTTTGAGTTCTCCGCCGAATACGAGGTGCAGGAGCTGCTTGTCGCTTGACGATTTGGTGGGCTTGCTCATGTTCCTCTGCCGCTAAAGTTACCGTGCCGTAAGAGCTGCGAACATAGGGAAGAGGCTGGCCGTGACGTCCAGTTATGTTGGCCGCATACGCTACTTGGCCGGGGATATGTGCCGGATTGATACGCTCCGGCAAGCCGATATTTACCCTGTCCCTTAATCCCTTCCGAAGGGAAAGCTGCTATGGTGCTCTTAAGGCCAAAAAAACGGCCGCTCGAATGTCAACAGCGAGGCCAGCGGCGCGGAGAATCGCATTCTCCGCGCCGCGCCCGTTTTGAGGCGCCTTTAGCTTAGCCCAGAAAACCACGACAAGGCCATATCGGCGACGAGCCCGAGAAATACCGCCGCGCCGACATCGCGATTCGAGCGAAACCTCCACAGGCAATTGGCCGGGTCATCGGTATCGAGGGTTGCCACCTGCCATGCCATCTGCAGGAACACGAGAGTCACGGCCAAAAAGAAAATCAAGTGTGCACCGGCAAGCGCGCCCGCTGCCAGCCAAAAAACGGCCGCGCCAAGATAGAGCGCGCCGACGATTGAGACGGTATTATCTCCAAAGAGCAGCGCCGTTGAGCCCAGGCCCAACAGCGCATCGTCTTCTTTGTCTTGGTGCGCGTAGATCGTGTCGTAGCCGATGGTCCATAGCACGCATCCCGCGTAGAGCAGAACCGGCGGCCAATCGAGCGAACCTTTGACAGATGCCCAGCCCGCGAGTGCGCCCCAATTGAAGACGAGGCCGAGGACCAATTGCGGATACGGCATGAAGCGCTTGGCGAAGGGATAAAGCGCGACCAGCAACAACGACGAAATGCAAAGTGCGATTGTAAATGTGTTGAAGTTGATCAGCACGGCGAGGCCGATGAGCGCGCAGAGTATTATGAAAACTATTGCCCCTTGCGGCGTGACTTGTCCCGAGGGAATGGGCCGGCTTGCGGTACGCGCGACTTGCGCGTCGATATCGCGATCGACGTAGTCGTTATAGGCGCATCCAGCGGCGCGCATGATAGATGCGCCGACGAGAAAAAGGACGAGGGTGGAAAGGCTTGGGTATGGCTGGCCGCGCTCGACCTCGGCCAGCGTCTGCGACCACCAGCAGGGAAAGAGCAGCAGCCAGATGCCGATAGGGCGGTCGAAGCGCCCAAGACGAAGATATGGCCGCAAGCTTTCAGGTGCCCAGCGGTCCACCCAGTTTTGAGGGGGTGCGTCCGCGACGGGATGAGATGCGGGGACGGGCGTTTGGCTCGCGTTGGTCATGGTCCTCAAAGAATTTGCGCCTCTGTTCCGGAGCCTAGACGGGCGGCAGCCGGTCAGCAATCGCGCTTCGGCGTTTCCCAAAGGCTTGCGCGGACGCGAGGCTCGGCTATGAGGGCGCTATGGCGATCCACGATCTCACCTCCGAGCGGCTTTTTACCGGCACCGCGCTAGCGCCCGGCGCACGCGTTGAATTGGGCGAGGACCAAGCTCACTACCTGGTCAACGTGCTGCGATCGAAGCTTGGCGCGGAAATCCTGCTTTTCAACGGGCGGGATGGAGAATGGCGTGCGCGTCTCACCGACGCAAAAAAGCGGTCCGCAGTTCTTGAGGTTTTAGAGCAGACGCGACCCCAGATCGCCGGCCCCGATATCGACTACCTCTTTGCCCCGTTAAAACACGCGCGCCTCGACTACATGGTGCAAAAAGCGGTTGAGATGGGGGTCGCGCGCCTATCGCCCGTGCAGACGAGGAGAACCGTACCGGATCGCGTCAACCTGGAACGCATGCGCGCCAACGCCGTCGAAGCAGCGGAGCAGTGCGGCATATTGCGCGTGCCTGAGGTCTTGGACCTGCGGCCGCTCGAAAGAGTGCTGGATGGCTGGAACCCGAAACGCACGCTGGTTTTCTGCGACGAAGGCGAGGATTCGGCGAGCCCGTTGGCCGTCCTCGCGAAAGTGCGGCGGGGGCCCCTTGCGGTGCTGGTTGGACCTGAAGGCGGGTTTTCGGATGAAGAGCGGCAACTTTTGCGCTCCAAGCCATTTGTCGTCGCGCTGTCGCTTGGACCCCGGATCATGCGAGCCGATACGGCGGCGGTTGCCGCCCTTGCGTTGGTCAATGCAACCTTGGGCGATTGGACGGCCTAGAGCATCATCGGACCGGACGGAATCGCTTTTGCTATTCGCCGGTCCGGTAAAGATGCTCTAGAATCATAATGCTAGAGCAATTTGATCCGATCAGTGGATCGCTGAAGCGATCTTGTCTGGTCGGATATTGCTCCGGTAGGAAACGAGGCCTTTGACGGCTTGCTCTCGGACCGGCCGGACGCCATAACGAGGAGAGAGTAGGCGGGCGGCGGGCGTGGGCTCGCTTGAATCGCGCGAAGCCCACTATCGAGGACCCCCGAGCAACATGTCGACGCGTGAGGATGGCGCCGAGAGCCCGCTGATCAAAGGCCGCGCCGATCTCATCGATTGGATTGCGGCCGGCGAAAAGCCCAAGCACGCCTGGCGCATCGGCACCGAGCACGAGAAGTTCGTGTTCCGCTCGATCTCGCTCGAACCTGTGTCCTACGATGGTCCGCGCGGTATCCGCGCGCTCATGGAGCAGCTCATCGCACGCTATGGCTGGCTGCCGATCCACGAGGGCGAGAATATCATCGCCTTGAAGCGTCCCGACGGGGAACAAGGCGGCACGATCAGCCTCGAGCCCGGCGGGCAATTCGAACTTTCGGGTGCGCCGCTCGAAAACCTGCATGAGACGGTGGCCGAGACCTACAAGCATCTCTACGAAGTGCTCGATGTCGGCGAAGATCTGGCAATCGGCTTTTTGGGCGTCGGCTTTTCCCCGAAGTGGCGTCTCGAGCAAGTGCCGAAGATGCCGAAGCAGCGTTATGGCGTCATGACGCGCTACATGCCGCAAGTCGGCAGCCGCGGCCTCGATATGATGTACCGCACGGCAACGGTTCAAGTGAACCTCGACTTCGAGAGTGAAGCCGACATGGTGCAGAAGCTGCGCGTGTCGCTGGCGCTTCAGCCCATTGCTACCGCGCTTTTTGCGTCGTCGCCCTTTACCGAAGGCGAACCGAACGGTTTCCAATCGATGCGCAGCGAAGTCTGGCGAGATACGGATAAGCGGCGCACAGGCATGCTGCCGTTCGTATTCGAGAACGGCATGGGCTACGCCCGCTATGTCGACTACGCGCTCGATGTGCCGATGTATTTCGTTTACCGCGCGGGGCGCTATATCGATGTTGCGGGATCGTCGTTTCGCGATTTTTTAGCCGGCAAATTGAAGGGCCTTGAAGGCGTGTTCCCGACCATCGACGATTGGTCGGATCACATGACGACGCTTTTTCCGGAAGTGCGTTTGAAGCGGTTTCTCGAAATGCGCGGCGCCGACGGCGGGCGCTGGAGCATCATCGCGGCGCTACCCGCATTCTGGACCGGGTTGCTTTACGACCAAGAGGCGCTGGATGGCGCTTGGGATTTGGTCAAGGACTGGACGGACGGCGAACGCGAAGCCCTGCGTAATGGAGTTCCCATTGGCGGCATCAGAACGCCGTTCCGCGCGACGACGGTGGCGGAGCTTGCCAAGGAAACGCTGAGGCTGTCGCGCCTTGGGCTTAAAAACCGCAACCGGCAGAACGCCAAGGGCCAGGACGAAACCATTTATCTGGCGCCGCTCGAGTCGATCATGCGCGCCGGGCGGACGGTGTCGGACGAACTGCTCGACAGGTATCGCGGCAGCTGGCATGGCGACATCAACCATATTTTTGAAGAATTCGCTTTTTAATCAATTGTTTGAAGGCCACGCCGGGTGGTTCAGGTGCCGTTCACCCAATCTCGACTATAAACCCTTCATGTTCGGGCCGGACCGTTTGGATGGACGGCCCCTTGTGCGGGAGGCCGCCCATGTTGAGAGGCGCAATCATGAAATCTGCGGTGGCCGTCGTCGCCCTTTTCGGTTTCTTCACGTTCGGAGAGGCCAACGTTGAATTGGCTCAGGCAGACCAGTGCGTGTCGCAGTGCCGTAGCGACCATAACCAATGCCGGATTAGGACCAAGGGTTCGCCGAGTTGCGATGCCCAGTTGCAGTCGTGTATGGACGTCTGCCGCTCGAAGCGCTGAGCAAGGCATTTAGCCAACGAAAATAACCAGAAGTTTTTTAGGGCCGTGTGCGCCGGCAACAAGTTTGCCGCCGACATCCGCCGTGCGCGAGGCACCCGATACGAGCGCAAGTGTGCGCGGCATACCGGCGGGACCGGGACTTTGGCGCGCGGCCGCGATTCCTGCTTCCATGCTGGCTTTGAGGGATGACGATTGAACAACGACGATGTGCACTTCGGGCAGGTAATTGAGCGAGGCCGGGTTTTCGGGACCAGACGACAGCACCAGCGTGCCCGTTTCGGCAATGGCAGCCACTGCGCGCGACAGGCCGATGCGGGGCGGCGCACCCGGTTTCCAATCCTGGCGTTGCAACTCAGGCGCGCGCTGCCACGGCAACGCGGCAAGCCAGGGATCGCGGCCCAAGGTTACGGCGTCGCCTGGATAGTTTGCGCTGACAAATGCGGCGATTGTCCCGGGCACGTCTTCGGGCGCGGCAACGGCCGCAAAGTCAGCCGATACATTCTGTAAGTGGCGCTTGAAGTCGGCGCGGGCGTTCGTGTCTGAAACGGCGGCGCGCGCGGGGCGCGGATGCAACGGCGGCGCGGCGATACGGGCTTCCGTCACAGCACGGCGGCCGTCGCCGTCGCGGGCGTCTAGCGCGGCTCTGACTTTCGCGAAAATCTCTTGCCGGCTCATCGCGGAACTCCCTGCTGGGTTTCGCGCCAGAGCTGCTGGAAGGTGCGCCCTTCGGGCGCGGGAAGATCGCGGTGACGCGTCCAGCCGCCAGCGAGCGGCAGCCAGCGGAATGCGCCGCGCCTTCTCCCGAGCGCACCCAAAGTGGCGGCCGCGAAACGCATGACGCGGTGATAGAGTTTTGGGCGCAGCGCAATGACTTCCCAGGCTTTGAGGCTGGCGCGGGCGATGAGCGATCCGCTTCCCGCTTGAAATTCGGCTTCGCGCCAGTGGCGCATCAAATCGGGGAGCGGAATTTTGACGGGGCAGACGCTGGCGCAGGCGCCGCAGAAGGTCGAGGCGCCGGCGAGATGTGCGTTTTCCTTGACGCTCGAAAGCCCCGGCATCAGCGCGGCGCCGATAGGGCCGGGATAGACCGTGCCGTAGGCGTGCCCGCCAACCGCGCCGTAAACCGGGCAGTGATTCATGCAGGCGCCGCAGCGGATGCAGCGCAAGACCGAACGCATATTGCTTCCCAAGAGCTCCGAGCGGCCGTTATCGAGAATGACGACGTGGACGTGTTCGGGGCCTTCCAATTCGCTGCTGCGGCGCGGCCCCGTGGTGTACGTCACGTAGGCGGTTGTTTCCTGGCCGGTTGCCGAGCGGGGCAGCAGACGGAGCAGCGAAACCGCATCGGCCATGGTCGGTATGACCTTGTCGATGGAGGCGATGACGATGTGAACTTTCGGCAAAAGTTGCGTTAGGTCGCCGTTGCCTTCGTTAGTGACGATGATTGACGAGCCGGTCTCGGAAATGAGGAAATTGGCGCCTGTTATGCCGACGTCCGCCGAGAGGAACTTCTGGCGTAGAACCTGACGTGCTTCGGCGACGAGGTCGGCGGGTTCGTTGAAGACGCGGCTATCGGGAAATTGCGTGTGCGCCTTGCGAAAGCGCCGCTCGACTTCAGCGACGGTCAAATGAATGGCGGGCGCGATGATGTGGCTCGGCGCTTCGTGCTCAAGCTGAATGAGGTATTCGCCGAGATCCGTTTCGACGACTTCAAAGCCTGCTTTTTCGAGGTGGTCGTTAAGGTGGATTTCCTCCGACACCATGGATTTGCCTTTGGTGATAAGGCGCGCCTTGGCATCGTGGCAGATGGCGAGAATAGCGCTGCGTGCTTCATCCGGCGTTGAGGCCCAATGCACAATTGCGCCTGTTGCCGTGGCGTTCTTCTCGTAAATTTCGAGATAGTGATCGAGATGCGCGAGGGTGTGATCCTTGATGTCGCGGGCAGTATCGCGCAGGGCCTCGAACTCGGGCAGCGCGGCCTTCGCCTTGGCGCGGTTGCCCGCAAGGTTGACCGGGACTTCGCCGAGAGCCGCTTGCAGTTGCGTGTCGAGAAGCGCTTCTCCGACCCGGCCTTTGAAGAGGGTGATGGGTGCCGTCATGGCCTCAATCCCTCTTGGCGATGGGAGGGGCGCTCATTTCGCCAGCCAGCACTTCGGCGACGTGACGGCACGCGAGCGGCGAATTCGTGCGGCTCAATTTGCCGGCCATGTTCATCAGGCAGCCAAGATCCCCCGCGAGCAAGAGAGAGGCCTCCGATTTAGCGGCGTGACTGGTTTTCTTTTCGACCATGGCATTCGAGATATCCGGGTACTTGACGGAAAAGAGGCCGCCAAAGCCGCAGCAGGTTTCGCACTCGGTCATCTCTTTGAGTTTGAGGCCTTCGACAAGGCCAAGAAGTTCGCGCGGCGCATCTTTGACGCCGAGTTCGCGCAGGCCCGAGCAACTGTCGTGATAGGTAATGGTTCCTTCGTACCGGCCGGGGACGGACTGGAGCTTGCGTTCGACACTGAGAAACGTGGTCAGTTCGAAAACCTTGGCGGCAAAGGCTTTTGCGGCAGCGTGCTCCGGTGTGCCATCGAGCAACTCTACAAAGTGCACTTTCAGCATGCCAGCGCACGATCCGGAGGGCACGACGACATAGTCGCAATCCGTAAAGGCGGCGATGGTCTGGCGCGCGAACTGCGCCGCAGTTGCTTTGTCGCCGGAATTGTAGGCCGGTTGGCCGCAGCAGGTTTGCCCTTGCGGCACCACGACTTCGCAACCGGCCGCGTCGATGAGTTTTGCAGCTGCAAAGCCGATCGACGGGCGGAATGTATCGACCAAACACGTGACGAAAAGGCCGGCGCGCGGACGGGGAACACTCGATCGCGGGTTCATCGCAAAATCAATCTTGGAGCCAGGGGCACTATCGCTTCGAGTATGGCGCCTCGAACATGCTTCATCCGTAGGACCTAGGGCGGCAGCATGCAAGCGAGACGCCCGGCGGGGATGCGCCCGGCGGCTTTCGCTTCGGGGTCTAAGGCGCAGAGACAAAGTTTAGGCGCGTGCGGCCTTCGGCGTTTGCGGAATTTGGCGGCGCTGGAACTTGGAGGCCGCGTCGGCCGCGCTCGTGTGTTCCCAGTTGTTGTCGCCGGCATAGATTTCAGCGAAGTATTCGATGAAGGCGTTGACCTTGGCCGGCATGAACTCGCGGCAGGAATAAACGGCGAAAATCGCGTTCTTGGAGGAACCCCGGTATTCAGGAAGGACGACGCGAAGTTCGCCGCGTTCGATTTCCGGTCCAACGTCCCAAAGCGCCCGCAGGCCGATGCCAAGGCCCTGCAGCAAGGCGGTCCGGACAAAATCCGCCGAGTTCGAGCGGATGTTGCCTTTGACGCGCACGTCGTGCTCGCCGCCAAGGCCTTCCAGCCGCCAGATGTCTTGCGCGCCTGCCATCAAACAATTGTGAGAATCGAGATCGTCCAGCGTTTTTGGCGTGCCGGCTTTCTCAAGGTATCCAGGCGCCGCGCACATAACGCGGTGCTCGTTGGCGAGTTTGCGGGCGACGAGGGAGGAATCTTCCAGTTCTCCGATGCGGATGGCGACGTCGAAGCCTTCGCGGATAATATCGACGAAGTGATCCGAGAGATGCATGTCGAGTTCGATATCCGGGTAACGCGCCAGGAAGTCCGGGATGTGGGGCGTGATATGCAACCGGTTGAAGGACGTCGGCGCCGAGATCTTCAAGATGCCGCGCGGCTTGGTGTTGCGGCGGCTCACATAGTCCTCGGCTTCTTCAACGAGGCTCAAGATATCGACGACACGCTTGAAATAGCCCTCTCCGGTCTCGGTCAACGTCAGTTGGCGGGTCGTGCGCTGGAACAGGCGCGCGCCCAGGCGGTCTTCGAGAAGGCTCACGCGTTTGGAGACGACGGCTGGCGAAAGGCCCATCTCGCGGCCTGCCGCCGACATATTGCCGGTTCGCGCGACGCGTGCGAAAATATCGAGGTCGCTGATCGCTGTCACGTTGGGGTCCCTAGGTGTGCTAAGTCTGGGTTGCGGCATGTGTGCCCCCATTGTGAGATGTTGTGCCACGAACTAAGTGTCTCGCTAAATCGTGTTAAACGAAGGACTGTTATTCCCCAGAGAGTAAACTGAAGGACGGCCGGTGACCAGAATGCTCTTGATGATTGCCCTAATGCACCAGATTAACCGGTTTGCGGCATGCGGAGACCTCCAATGACCCTATTACGTCTTCCCGAACCCGATGCCGGCGTCATTGGCCGCCGTGGACTGATCACGGACGGCCTTGCCCGGCTCGTTGGGCGGGATTGCCTCATTCTAGATGAAGACGGTCGCCGGGCCTATGAAACGGATGCGCTGACGGCGTATCGCCGGGTGCCGCTGCTGGTGGTCTTGCCGCGAACCACGGAGGACGTTTCCAAGGTTCTGCGCTACTGCCACGAAAATAAACTGAAAGTCGTACCGCGTGGCGCGGGCACATCGCTGTGCGGGGGCGCCTTGCCGGGCGAAGACACGGTCGTGGTTTGCGTTTCGAAAATGAACCGCGTTCTGGAAATCGACTACGTCAATCGCATCGCGCGCGTCGAAGCGGGCATCACCAACCTCGCGATCTCGGGCAAGGCGGCTGAAAAAGATTATTTTTACGCGCCCGATCCATCCTCGCAGCTCGCGTGCACGTTGGCTGGCAACTTGGCGATGAATTCGGGCGGCGCGCACGGCCTGAAGTATGGCGTGACGACCAACAATGTGCTCGGTCTCAAGATGGTGCTGATCGACGGCACGGTCGCGGAATTCGGCGGCGGGCACTTGGACGCGGCGGGATACGATTTCCTCTCGCTTATTGTAGGATCGGAAGGACAGTTCGGCATTATTACCGAAGCAACGGTGCGCATCCTGAAAAAAGCCGAAGGCGCGCGACCGATGCTGATCGGGTTCAATTCGTCGGAAAGTGCTGGCGCATGCGTTTCCGGCATTATCGGCGCGGGCATCATTCCCGTGGCCATTGAGTTTATGGACAAGCCCGCAATCCATGTGTGCGAGGCTTTTGCAAAGGCCGGCTATCCACTCGATGTCGAAGCACTCTTGATCGTCGAGGTCGAAGGATCGGATGCCGAGATCGAAAGTCTGCTTGGCCGGGTCGCAGCAATCGCGCGCAAGTTCGACCCCAAAAGCATCGAGATCAGCAAGGACGCCGAACAAAGCGCGCAGATCTGGGCCGGACGAAAGTCTGCGTTCGGCGCTATCGGCCGGATCTCGGACTACTACTGCATGGACGGCACAATACCGCTTGGCCAATTGCCGAACGTGCTGACGCAGATTTCTCAGATTTGCGCAAGGTTCGGTTTGAAGGTTGCGAATATCTTCCACGCGGGCGATGGCAATCTGCATCCGCTGGTGCTCTATGATGCCAACAACCCGGAAGAGTCGCTGAACGCAGAACGGGCAGGCGCCGAAATACTCGAACTCTGCGTCAAAGTCGGCGGATGCCTCACGGGCGAACACGGCGTCGGTATCGAGAAGCGGGACCTCATGCCAGTGCAATTTTCCCCGATCGATCTGGCGGTGCAAATGCGCATCAAGTCGGTCTTCGACCCGCACTGGCTATTGAATTCGGCCAAGGTGTTTCCGCTCGAAATCGGTGCCGCAGCGCACGCGTCCGAACAGGTAGCGTGAAAGGATCAGCCCCGTGAACGAACTTTTACGCCCCGCTGCCAGTTGGGAACTGCAGTCGATGATCGACAAGATCGCGGTGCACAAGCTGCCCATCGAAGTCATCGGTCACGGCTCGCTGCGCGGCATGGGCCGCCCGCCGCAGCCGGGTGTTGTGATTTCAACCGCCTCGCTGCGCGGCGTGTCGCTCTATGAGCCGTCCGAACTCGTGATGTCGGCGCGCGCCGGGACGCCGCTTCTGGAAATCGAAGCGGAATTGGCAGCCAACGGCCAGATGCTGGCTTTCGAGCCGATGGACTTGGGACCCGCGACCGGCGGCCCGGCCGGCGCGCAGACCATTGGCGGCGTGTTTGCGACCAATCTTTCCGGCTCCCGGCGTATTTCGGCGGGCGCCGCGCGCGATCAATTGCTTGGCGCGGTCGCGGTCAACGGCCGGGGCGAACTCTTCAAGTCCGGCGGGCGCGTGATGAAGAACGTCACGGGCTACGACGTGGCGCGCGGATTGACGGGAAGCTGGGGGACGCTCGCGGTCTTGACGGAAGTGACGTTCAAGGTGATGCCGTTGCCTGAGTCCGTCGTCACTCTTCTCTATACCGGGTTGCCGGACGATCTCGCGGTCGAGCTTCTCACCGCCGCGATGGGTTCGCCCTTTGACGTCAGCGGCGCGGCGCACATACCCAAACGCGCGGCAGCGAGACTGTCCCACCCGCGGCTCAAGGCGATGGGCGACTCGTTTACGGCCATCCGGCTGGAAAACTTTGTGGCTTCCGTCGGCGAGCGCAAAGGGAAACTCAAGGAAGCGCTTAAAATCTACGGCAGTCCCTTTGAGTTCGGGCCGGACGAATCGCATGGGTTCTGGACCGATCTGCGTTATCTGAACATCATGCCGTTTTCAGGCGACACGAGTTTGTGGCGGATTTCGACGACGCCGTCCAAGGCGCCGGAGATCGTTGCGGCGATTGAAAAGTTCATGCCCGTTACAGCGTTCTACGATTGGTCCGGCGGGCTTGTGTGGATGGAAGTACCGGCGGCGGCGGATGCGGGATCAGCCGATGTGCGGCGCGCGGTTGCCGTGCGCGGCGGACACGCAACCCTTGTGCGTGCCGCTGCAGACGTGCGCCAATCGGTCGATATATTCGAGCCCATGCGGCCCGAAATCGATCGCTTGACGCGCGGCCTCAAATCAGCGTTCGACCCGCTTCATCTGCTCAACCCCGGGCGCATGTACGCCCACATCTAATTCCCCGCTCTTAGTAGAGACCCAAGTAATCGAGACCCGAGACATGCAGACCAACTTTACGCAAGAGCAGCTGGCCGATCCGACCGTTGCGGATGCAGAAAAAATTCTGCGGCGCTGCGTGCACTGCGGTCTGTGCACCGCGACCTGCCCGACCTACGTGACGCTTGGCGACGAGCGAGACAGTCCGCGCGGGCGCATCTACGCCATCAAAGACATGTTCGAAAAAGGCATCGATGCCAAGCCCGAGGTCTCGACGCATATAGATCGCTGCTTGTCGTGCTTTTCGTGCATGACGACGTGCCCCTCGGGCGTCGATTACATGCATCTCGTCGAAATCGCCCGCAACCATATCGAAAAGACCGGTAAGCGCAGTTTCAAAGACCGCGCCGTTCGCAAGTTGCTGGCGGCCGTCGTGCCGCATCCGCGCCGTTTCCGATGGGCGCTGAAGGCGGCACCGCTCGGCCGCCCGATGGTGGGCGCATTCCGCCGGCTTGGCTTGCCGGAATTGGCGGCGATGATCGAGCTTGCGCCGAAGACGGCTTCTAAGAAAGCGCGCTTTATTGGTCCGGGGCGGGCCGCGACGGAGGCTGAGCGCACCGGCCGCGTGATTCTGCTCGCAGGCTGCGCTCAGCAAGTGCTGCGTCCCGAAATCAACGATGCCACTATACGCTTGCTGGCGCGCGGCGGCGTCGATGTGATCGTGTCGGCGGGAGCGGGCTGTTGCGGCGCTCTGACGGGGCACATCGGCATGCAAGCGGCGGCGATCGAGTCTGCCAAAAGAAACGTCGATGCCTGGTTCAAGGAAATGGCCAAGGGGCCGATTGATGCCATTTTGATCAATGCTTCCGGTTGCGGCACCACGGTGAAAGACTACGGGCACCTTTTGGCGCGCGATCCGGAATACGCCGACCGCGCGGCACAGGTGTCCGCACTTACCAAAGATGTGTCCGAATTCCTGGCGAAACACGACATCGGCGCGCCGCAACGCTGGACCAGCCTCAAGGTGGCGTATCACTCGGCCTGTTCCATGCAGCATGGCCAACGCATCACGCGCGAGCCCAAAGCGCTTCTGAAGAAGGCCGGCTATAGCCTTCTCGATATCCCCGAAGGACATCTCTGTTGCGGCTCGGCTGGCGTCTACAATATTCTACAGTCGAAAATCGCGTCGCAGCTGCTCGAGCGCAAAGCGGGCCATATCAAAGCTCTGCGCCCGGATCTCGTTGCCACAGGTAACATCGGCTGTATCAGCCAGCTCTCGAACGGCCTCGATATTCCCGTGGTGCATACGGTCGAGTTACTCGATTGGTCGTATGGCGGGCCGGTGCCGCCCGGCATGGAGGCGCTTGAGCAGTTCTCGACGCCGGTCCCCCAGCCGCCCAAGCGTTCGGTGGACGACTACATCAGCGCGTAGTCCCGGAATATTGGTGAATGCGGCTCCTCGCTTTGCGTGCTATGCGGAACATATTAGTGCAGCTCTGGCCCTAAGCCATTGATTGTGTTTGTCTTAGGTCCTAGTATCCTTGACGGACATAAGCCGCGCACGATACTTGCAGGTGGCCAGACCGGCGAGGTCTGTCAGAACACCGGCATATCTGCAAAGAGATCCGGGGTTTGAACCGGAGCGGGCGAGTAGCGCGAACTTTAGAATTGGTGATGCGTATGACGGACACGATTTTCACGAACTGGTCGCCGGATCTGACAGCGAAATGGGGCAAGGCGCCCCTCAAGGCCACGCATAGGCTCAGCGATCATCCGCTCTTTTCATTAGATGCCCTGGCTGAGCTCATCGACGGCTATCCGCGCCAGCACTACGCGCTCGTGCAGATGGGCCCGCAAGGGTCGGCGCGGCGCACGTGGCGCGAAGGCGATATCGGCGGGCTCAAGGGCCGCGACGTCATCGAAGCCATTAAGCAGGGCCGCATGTGGCTCAACCTGCGTAACGTCAGCGGCGTCGATAAACGCTACCGCGAGTTACTCGATGCCGCGTTTGAAGAAGTGCGCAACAACGTGCCAGGATACGAGACCTACAACCGCACGTCCGGCATTCTGATTTCGTCGCCCAATGCGCAGGTCTACTATCACGCAGACCTACCGGGCCAGTCGCTCTGGCAGATTCACGGGAGGAAGCGCGTTTACGTTTATCCCAACACGCCGCCCTTCATAACGCCCGAGCTGCTTGAAAACATCGCGCTGTTCGAGGTCGAGGTCGATATGCCCTACGATCCGGCTTACGATAAATCGGCGCAAGTGTTCGAAATCGGCGGCGGCGAGATGCTGCATTGGCCGTTGAACGCGCCGCACCGCGTCGAAAACCTGGATTGCCTCAACGTGTCGATGACGACCGAGTATTGGACCGAGACCGTCCGGCGCAGTCAAATGATCAACATGGCCAACGGTATTCTGCGTCATAAGGCGGGTGTAGCCCCGAAGAGCCGCTCGACGTCGGGCGCAGGGTTCTGGGCAAAAGCTGCGATGCAGGCCGGCGTCAAGCGCACGGGGCTTCTGCAGAAAGAGCGCAAGTCGCGCCGCGTTGTCGACTTCAAGCTCGATCCCGAGCATCCGGGCGCAATCATCGATATCAGGGAAGCGGCCGAGTAAGTTGCGCAGCACACGGCGAAGAAGGCGGGGCGACGAGGGAAGGCCATGGTCAGCGTGAGCGAACACGCTGCCTATCGCGATGGTGCAGCGCCGTCCCGTGCTTGGACGTGGCGCGGGCCTCGTTATATCGCCGAAGTCTTCGATGGCCCCGATGACGCGCTCGCGGCGCTTGAGAGTGTGCAGCGCGGCTTGAAGTGTACGGGATTTCAGTCGCTCAATTGGCTGACTGTTTTGTATGAGGAACTCGCGCCCTCCAAACGCGCCATGCCGCGCGTCGTGATCGTGACGGAAAGGAACAGCGGCGAAGTTGCGATCGTGCTGCCGCTGATTGTCACCAAGAAGCGCACGCTGAGGGTTGCGCGCATGGCGGATCTGGGCGTCTCCGACTATGGCGGGCCGATATTGGGTTTAGCGCCGCTCAAAAAAAGCCGCTCGATCCGGCGCGTGTGGCGCGCTATCCGGCACGCGCTCAAGGATGTCGACCTCATCAAGCTCGAACGCATGCCGGCCGAGATCGGCGGCTTGCCCAATCCGCTTGTCACGCGAACGGGGGCAACGCCGGCGCGCCACAACGGCAACGTGCTGATGATTGAGACCACGGTTGAAGATTTCCTGCGCGCGCGCGGCAAGAAGTACCGCAAGGAAGTCGAGCGCTGTATCCGGCTGTGGGAAAAAGAAGGTGCGCCGCGATTCGAGCGCGCCGCGACGCCAGCCGCCGTTGCACGCGCTTACTCGGTTCTCGAAGAGCAGCAACTGGCGCGCCACGAGGCCTTGGGCAGCAATTACGTTCTGGACCAGCCGGCCTACCGCGCGTTTTACGAACGGCTCGTGATGGACGGCACCGAATGCGATCTCGGGTACCTGTTCACGCTGGAAGGGAACGGCGCCGTCATCGCTACGCTGTTTGGCATCGTCCACGACGGCACGTTCACGCTGCTTAGAATTTCAAACGGCGGGGAGCGCTGGAGCCACTTGTCGCCGGGGCGGCTTATCGTGGTCGAAGCCATGAAGTATTTCGTCGATCGCGGTGTGCGCCGCTTCGACATGGGGATCGGCGACTATCCATTCAAACGCGGGTTTGGGGTCACGGAAGTGCCGCTCTACGATCTGATCGTGGCGCGCGATCTGGCCGCCCTGCCGCGCGCGGCGTTCCATCGCTGGAAGGCGCGGGCACGCAAGAACCCGCGAATTCGTGCTTTTGCGCGGCGGTTTATGGGGAAGAAAGACGGCCATTGACGCGACTGTGGCCTGCCTTTCGCAGCGCAACGTCATCCGCTATAAGGCACCGAACCTTCCCCGAGGGGCCATCGAGGCGCCTCAGCAACTCAATTCAGATTAAGTTTCGAGAACATGTCTAAAGACAAAACCGGTGCGCGCCCCGAAGCGCGCTTAGCCAAGGGCTTTCGCGATATCGAAGCGGCGGAGCTCTCTGGGCTCAATGAGATGTTGCAGACCATTCGCGGCGTCTACGAGCGCTACGGGTTTGAGGCGCTGGAAACCCCGGCGATTGAATACACGGATGCGCTGGGAAAATTCTTGCCCGACCAGGACCGGCCGAACGCGGGCGTGTTTTCGTTTCAAGACGAAGACTCCTCAGGCGAAGGTGGGCAATGGATGAGCCTGCGTTACGATTTGACGGCGCCGCTCGCGCGCTATGTGGCGCAGAATTTTGCGTCTCTGCCAAAGCCGTTCCGGCGCTACGCGTTCGGCCCCGTCTATCGCAATGAAAAGCCGGGGCCGGGGCGCTTCCGTCAGTTCATGCAATTCGATGCCGATACGGTTGGCGCGGAGAGTGTCGCGGCAGATGCGGAAATTTGTATGCTGGCGGCGGATACGCTTGAGGCGCTGGGGCTGAAGGGCAAGTACGTCATCAAGGTCAATAATCGGAAGATTCTTGATGGGGTTCGCGGTGCACTTGGGATTGAAGAAGATGCTAAATGGCTGACTGTTATGCGAGCAGTCGATAAACTTGACAAATTTGGCGTCGAAGGCGTCTGTTTGCTATTGGGCCCTGGCAGAAAGGATGAGAGTGGAGATTTCACGAAAGGAGCGGGTCTTTCACCTGACCAACAAGACATCGTTCTCAAAGCGGTTCAAGGCGACTTCAGGCTTCCGGGCGAAGCCAAAATGACTTTGGAGTCCGAGATCAGACACCCCGACGAGGTTTATATTCTCAACCGTAGACAATTTTTGCGAGACCAACCGCAGTTTCACGAAGGTCTCGATGAACTCGAAACAATGCGCATTATGTTTCATGCGGCAGGCTACGGTCCTGACCGCATCCGCATCGACCCCTCAGTCGTCCGGGGTCTCGAATATTACACCGGCCCCGTGTTCGAGGCCGAGTTGACGTTCGAGGTCAAAGGCGAGGATGGCCAGCCCGTGCGCTTCGGCTCGGTCGGCGGCGGCGGGCGCTATGACGATTTGGTCAGCCGCTTCACGGGCGAAAATGTGCCAGCTACCGGGTTCTCCATCGGCGTCTCGCGCTTGCAAGCCGCTCTCGCGCACATCGGCGCAAAGCCGCGAGCCGCGCTCGGTCCCGTCGTCGTGCTCGTCATGGATAAGGCGGAAATCGCCAGTTACCAGAAAATGACGCAAACGCTGCGCGCCGCCGGCATCCGCGCCGAGATGTACTTGGGCTCCTCCGGCATGAAGGCGCAGATGAAATATGCCGACAAGCGCAACAGCCCGTGCGTCATTATTCAGGGTTCCGACGAGCGTGCCAAAGGCGAAGTCACGATTAAGGATCTGATCGAAGGCGCGAAGGCGGCAGCGGCGATCAAGGCCAACAAGGAATGGAAGGAAGCGCGCACCAGTCAGGTGAGCGTTTCGGAGACAAGCATGGTCGAGGAAGTGCGCAGAATTGTTGAGCGGCACTCAAGTTAACAGAAAAGGTCTAATCCCCTCTCCCCGTTACTGCACTTAACGGGGAGAGAGCCATGCTGGAAGCATGTCTTCGACATGACGTGAGGGGCAGCCACTTGTTCGGAACTTGTTGCCGCCCCTCACCCTAACCCTCTCCCCATGCAAGTGCAGCGCATGGGGAGAGGGGAAAACCCGCCGCAAGGGACATACATATGGCCGCTGAAACGGCACAAGAGTTCGAGGCGCTGGAACGCCAAGCGCAAGTCGTGATGTCGGTCTTCACCAAGGCCGGGCACGAAGCGGTTGCGCCTGCTGTGATCCAACCGGCTGACGTGTTCCTCGATTGCGTCGGCGAAGCGCTGCGCGCGCGCACGTATGTGTTTACCGATCCCGACGGCGCGGAGCTTTGTCTGCGCCCCGATGTCACCGTGCCAACGTGCCGCCTGCACATCGCCCGCTACGCCGATCCGTCTAGACCGGCCAAGTACTGCTACAACGGCTCCGCCTTCCGCTTTCAGCCGCAAGGCGCGAGCGACGCGCACCCGCGCGAATTCCGCCAGGCGGGCATCGAGCGTTTCGGCGATACGTCTCGCGAATCCGCTGAATCTGATACTATTGCCGTCATCATTCGCGCCATCGAAGCGGCGGGCCTCAAGTCGTGGTCGCTGCGCTTGGGCGATCTTGGGCTTTTCCGCGCCGTGCTTGCGGGTTACGAAATTCCAGCCCGCTGGCAAAAGCGTTTGGGCGAAGCGTTCTGGCGCCCGGACATGTTCCGCGCCGAATTGAAAAGGCTGACGACGGCGCCTGGGGCGGCGGCTGCGAAGCTGCCTGTTGAACTGATAAAATCTCTGCAACCCTCGAACAAAGCCGAAAGCGAAGCCGCCGTCGCCGCCTATCTCGAGGCCGCGAACATTGAACTAGTTGGCACGCGCACGCTGACTGAGATGACGGAACATCTGTTGGATCAAGTCGCGGACCTCGGCGCCAAACCGCTGGATGCAAGCGCGGCCCGCTTGATCGAGAGCTATGTTGCGGTTGCGGCGCCCGCGAAGCAAGCCGGCGGCACCATCGCAACGCTCATCAATGGCGCAAGTGGTGGCACCGGCGCCGCGCTTGACGCTTACGATCGCAGACTGGCGCTGGTTGCCAACGCGGGGATCGACCTCGACCGGGTGACCTTTTCTGCCGAATTCGGGCGCAATCTCGAATATTACACGGGCCTTGTATTCGAAGTTTCAGCTCCTGGCTTTGGCTCAGATAGCCCGATTGCCGGTGGCGGGCGCTATGACGCGCTGATGCGCGCGGCAGGTGCTGCCTGCGATGTGCCGGCCGTCGGCGGCGCCATCCACACCGAGCGCCTGCTGCGTGCCGTCAAGGGAGGAGCAAAATGAGCGATAAACTCATCCTCGCCATTCCCTCCAAGGGCCGCTTGATGGAGCAGACAACGGAGCTGTTCGCGAAAGCGGGCCTCGCCGTCAAAAAGGTTGGTCACGCCCGCGGTTATCGCGGCGAGATCGAGGGGATACCCGGTATCGAGGTGGCATTCGTTTCGTCGTCCGAGATCGCGGCGGCGCTGAAATCCGGCAGTGTGCAGCTTGGTATCACGGGTGAAGACCTGATCCAGGAGTCGATGTCGGACGCCGCAATGCGCGTGACATTCTTGAGCAAGCTCGGGTTCGGATTTGCCGATGTCGTGGTCGCGGTGCCTGCCTGCTGGATTGACGTCGCGACCGTTGCCGACCTCGAAGCCATCGCCATGCCGTTCCGGCGGGCGCACGGGCGCTGGCCGCGCGTCGCGACCAAGTACATGAACCTGACACGGCGCTTCTTTGCCGCCAGCGGCTTCGGCGACTATCGTATCGTCGAAAGCCTGGGGGCGACGGAAGGCACGCCGGCGGCCGGTACGGCAGAATTGATTGTCGATATCACCACGACGGGAGAGACGCTGCGCGCCAATGGGCTGAAGATCCTTGAGGATGGCATTATCCTGAAATCCGAGGCCAATCTGATTGCGTCCAATGTGGCACAGTGGACGCCGGCGATGACCGCGGCGCGCGCGGAGCTTGTGCAAAAACTGACAAAGTAAACGCGAAAAAGTTTAACGGCGTGGTGCGGATGTCGGTGTTGGGCTAAGCATTTGGCGTCGTCCGAGCAATTTACAACGTTGGCATCCTCTGGGTAATGTTGGGCCTGCTTTGTGCTAGCTTGGCAGTCGAAATAAATTGGGTGGATTGGAACAGAGGGGCAAAGCTCTGCCGGTTCCCAGAGTAAAGCCGCAAATGATGAATCCAATGAAGAGCGGGGCCGATGTCCCATTGTCTGGCACGAGTGCGTGCGCGGATAGCGGACAGGCGGCAGAACGACTGCCGGCATGTGCGGGCAAGGAGGCCGAGCAGAGCTACGCGCGCGCGCTGCATCGCCATCTTGGCGGCATGCCGGTCAAGGAAATCGATTTCTTCGTTAACGCCCGGCGCTTCGATCTCATCGAGCGGCTTGTTGGCCGCGAATTGCGCCGCAAGGGAACGGAGATCCTGAACGTCGCCTGTGGGCCGTTCGCGCTCGAATTTTATCTCCAGCTGCGCGATGCGAAGATCACGAGTTTCGATCGCGAAAAGAAATTGGTAGCTCTGCACGCCGAGCTTCTGTCCTCTGGCCTCGTCACGGATACGGAATTCCGTGTGGCCGATGTCCATGATTTCGAGACGGCGCATTGCTACGATGCCGTCGTCATCAACGATCTTTTTTACACCAAGCACGTCGATTTTTATGCGCTGATCGGCAAGTACGCCGAATTGTTAAAGCCGGGTGGACTTCTTTATTTCGATATCCAGGACGAACGTGCCGGGCCGATCTGGCGCGCATTCGGTAAAGATGCAGAATACCGCCGCTACGATTTGAAAGAAGTTTCGAGAACGCTGATTGCGTTGGGGCTGAGCATCAATTCGACCATGCCGTCGCTTGGGATCAAGGGCGGCATCAAGGGCGGCCTCGACGGGGCTTTGCGCAAGGGGCTTTGGTATACGGCGGGTATCGCCAACAGCTTCGTATTCGTCGCGCGCAAGATGTGAGATGCGGCCTGCTCAAGCAAGCTCGGCAAGCAGGCACTTAAGCAGTCCGTAGTCGTAGCGGCCTTCGAGTGCCGCATGGGCGGGCCCGAGTTTCCCCGTATCGAGGGTGTGGCAGCGCTCGAAAACGGCGAGGATCTCGTCGATCCCGGCTTCGTCCAGCGGAAGGACCTGGCGCGCTTCGATAAGGCCTGCTTCAATAGCCTCGGCAAAGTGGCCAAAGACCGTTGACGTTTCGATACCGCGCTCAGTCGCAATTGCGTCGGCGTCGAGGCCGCGCAGGTGTGCGGCCAGCGTTTGGTTTACGGTTGCGGGCAGGCGGTTGGCGAGTATGGGGTGCGCCTTGTGGGCGTGAATGATTTCGAGAAACGCCGTGCCATAGCGCGCGATCTTGCTGGCACCTAGACCGAGGATATCGTGTAGAGCGTTGTCATTCTGGGGGCGCTTTTCGGCGAGTTCCACGAGCGTGCGGTCTTGCGCGATGACGTAAGGCGGCAATTTTGCGGCGCCGGCCAGGCGGAGACGCAAGGCTTTCAGAGCTTGAAACAGGGCTTCGTTGTGGGCGGCGACTTTGGCCGACGGCTTGCTCTCGCGCTTGGTTTTTTTCGGTGCGCCGCGCGCGATGCGCATGAGGAATTTGTCTTCGCCTCTGAGCAGCGGCCGTGCGCGATCAGTGAGACCAAGCGTGCCGTGGCCTTCCTCGTCGCCGGTTAAGTACCCCGCCGCGACAAGCTGGCGGAAGAGACCTTTCCAGGCGGTGGCCGGGAGATCTTTGCCGATGCCGAACACCGAAAGGCGGTCGTGGCTGTTGCGGACGATGCGCTCGTCTTCCTTGCCGGTCAGAACGTCAACGACATACGTGACGCCGTAGCGCTGCCCGGTGCGGTAGACGGCCGAGAGGGCTTTTTGCGCGTTGAGCGTACCGTCTTCAGTCGCGGGCGGGGTCAAGCAGTTGTCGCAGTTACCGCAGGGCTCCGCGAGTCGTTCTCCAAAGTAAGCAAGGAGTGCTTGACGGCGGCATCCCGGCATTTCGGCAAGGCCAATGAGCGCGTCGAGTTTCTGGCGCTGCACCTGCTTGAAGGCGTCGGAGCCTTCCGACTGGCCGATCCATTGTCGCAGTTGCACGACGTCTTGAATACCGTAAGCCATCCAGGCGTTGGCGGGTTCGCCGTCGCGCCCGGCACGGCCCGTCTCCTGGTAATAGGCCTCGATGGATTTCGGCAAATTGAGATGGGCGACGAAGCGCACGTCGGGCTTATCGATGCCCATCCCGAAGGCGATTGTCGCGACGATAATGACGCCGTCGTCGCTCAGGAATTTAGATTGTACGCCGGAGCGGATGTGCGCGTCGTGGCCGGCATGATAGCTCAATGCCTTGCGGCCTTTGGAGGCGAGCCACGCCGCCGTCTCGTCGACGGATTTGCGCGACAGGCAATAGACAATGCCGGCGTCGCCCGGATGTTCGCTCTCGATGAACTGCCAAAGTTTCTCTCTGGCGCTCATCGAGCCCATTTCACTGATGGTGTAGCGGATATTGGGCCGGTCGAAACTGGCGATGAAGGCCTGCGCTCTTTCGAGCGACAGTTCGGTGATGATTTCCTGGCGTGTGCGCTCGTCGGCCGTTGCCGTCAGTGCGATGCGCGGCACGCTTGGAAAACGCTCGGCCAGGATTTTTAATTGGCGGTATTCGGGACGGAAGTCGTGCCCCCACTGCGCGACGCAATGCGCTTCGTCGATGGCAAAAAGAGCGACCTGGTGGCGGGCCATGAGGTTGAGCGTGCGTTCCTGTACCAGCCGTTCGGGCGCAACATAAAGCAGATCGAGAGCGCCGGCGGCGAACTCACGCTCGATCTGGTCTTGCTGGCCGCGATCGAGGGTCGAGTTCAAGAACGCGGCTTTGACGCCGACGTCCCGCAGAGCATCGACTTGATCCTGCATGAGAGCGATCAGCGGGGAGACGACAACGCCCGTGCCATTGCGCACGAGCGAGGGAATTTGATAGCAGAGCGATTTGCCGCCGCCCGTTGGCATCAAAGCAAGACAGTCGTTGCCGTCGATGAGCGTGGCGATGATCCGTTCTTGATGCGAACGGAATGTCTTGTAGCCGAACACCTCTTCCAGCTTGAGGTGCGCGAGCGCCATATGTTCGGCGTGCTGGGGTTCGGTGTGCCGAGCTTCGGTGTAATCGGGTTCTGCAACGCGGGTTGCGCTTGCCGGCGGAGCTTTCGACGCGGCGCGGGCCGGCATTGCGGTGATCCTAGAAGATAAGGCGGAAATGCGGTGCCAACTCTAGGGCGATTCTCTTGCTCGGAGGCCCTGTGATTGCGCTCATCCTCAGACAAATATCGCTGCAAATTCGCGACTATCGCCTAGCTTGTGTCCGGATGGTGCAGCCGAATCTCGCAACCTGCGTCGCGTATTGCGTCCGTTCAGACTGAGTTCATGTCGGGGATCTTAGAGTCCGTCCTAAGCTGGTGGCACTATCCTGTATCATCAGACCGTGGCGCCCGGCCAAGTCTACCCCTATCCCCCCGGCTTGGCCGGCGCTCCCGCGGATTTCGTTTCCGGTTCGATTTCTCCCGTGTATTCCCAACTCTAGCCCTGCCAAGCGTCATGTCGTGGCGGGGTTTTTTGTGCGGCGCTTTTTGTTATTCTCCCCACGTTCGATGTGCGCGCGGTTGCCGCAGTCAATGCGCCGCTCGATTTTTCTGCCCGTCCGGGCTATGCGGAGGCAGAAGCTGCTCCTGCAATTGCGAATCTATCGATGACAAATCCCGTTCTTGTCGAAATCACGCGTGGCCCGCTGGTCGAGTGCCGCCATCGCGGAGTTTTGGCCGTCGTTGCCAATGACGGGCGCGTGGTGCTCGAATTGGGCGAAACGGCGCGGCCGGTTTATCCCCGTTCTGCCGTGAAGCCGTTGCAGGCTCTGCCGCTCATTGAAAGCAAGGCGGCGGCGGCATTCGGGTTTGCCGATAAGCATATCGCTTTATCGGCGGCCTCGCATTCGGGTACGCGCGAACATGTTGAAGCGGTGCGCGAGATGTTGCGGCTGTGCGGCTTGGATGAGCGCGCGCTTCATTGCGGCACGCACTTACCACGCGACGAAACAGAACAGCGCGCGCTTCTGCTCGCGGGCGCAAAGCCCGGCCCGTTGCACCACAATTGCTCCGGTAAGCACGCCGCAATGCTGGCAACGGCACGTCATCTCGGCGAAGCAATCGAGGGATATTGGGAAGCGGGTCATCCGGTGCAGCAGCGTATCCGCGCCGTACTTGAAGACATGTGCGGCATGAAGATCGGAGCCGACGTGTGCGGCATCGACGGATGCATGGTTCCCAATTGGGCTTTGCCTGCCAAGGCACTGGCCCAGGCCTTCGCAAATTTTGGAGCCGGCTCGGGCTTTTCGAACACTCGCGTTGCCGCAGCGCGCCGGATCATGGACGCGGCCCTGGCGGCGCCGGATTATTTTGCCGGTGCTACGCGTCTCGATACGCGCGTGTTGAAGCAGTTCGGCAGCGCGGCAATCGTGAAGACGGGTGCCGAAGGCGCTTATGCTGGGGCGTTTCCTCGCGCAGGTCTTGGCTTTGCTCTCAAGATCGAAGATGGCGCGACGCGCGCGGCCGAGGCGGTGGTATCGCTGCTCATCGAAGCGTTCGTTCCCGAAGCGCGCGGACAGATGCCGCTTAAAACCATAAAAAATGCCCAAGGCTTCGAGGTGGGTGTCGTTAGGCCTTCGGAAATTTTGTCGCTTGCTCTCGGCTAGCCATTAGGTTGCGACGTTACCGGTAACCGTTATACGGCCGTTGGCTTGCGGTTCACGCGCCAGATCCGGCCCGAGGACAGCCCCGTGGTTCATCGCGCGAATGGCGCCGTCTTTGGTTTCAGATATGATGTTGTTGGCGATCACGCAGCTGCCCGCATCCGGAGCCGACGTAACCGCAATTCCAACGCGCGCCCGGCGCACGACGTTGCCTGTTGCCGCCACATCGCGCATGAACGGCCCCCAGCCGATCTGAATGCCAGCCGTTGGCGCGTTTTCAATCGTGTTGCCGCTGACAGCCGCATCGGCTTCAACGCCGATGCCGACGCCGCGTTTGTCTTCCTTTTCATGTTCCCGGCGGAAGAGATTGCGGACGAGATTGCCTTGAATGACGCTGAGGCGGCCGCCTTCCTTGAAGTTAGTTACTTCTATGCCCGTCGCGGCGGTGTCGATCACATTATTGGCGACGACCGCGCCCTGGAATTCGAACTCCGAATAGATCGCGACTTCGCCCAGGCGCTCACAGTTGTTGGCGACGATCTGGATGTTGGACGCGGCATTGCCGCGGACCGCCGTGTAGGCGCAATCGGCAATGCGATTTCCCTGCACAAGCACGCTGCCAGCGCGAAAGACATTGATGCCGTTTCCATATTCTCCGCTGCCACCCGAGGCATTGCGGATTTTGCCGATTCGATTGCCGGAGACGATGGAGCCGTCCTCGCCTTGTTCGCTGCGCCAGACGAGAATGCCGTTGTTGCCGCAATCGCCGATGGTGTTGCCGGTGATCGAGAGGCCGGTTGCGTCAAGGCTCTTGAGGCCCGCGTCAAGCACGGCATGGATTTTGTTGCCGCTGACACGGCCCGAGCACGAAATGAGCGAGATGCCGATGCGTGCACTGTGGCGCACTTCCAAGTCTTCGATCACGATGTCGCGCGAGCGCGAAAGCGCAAGAAGTCCTTCGCCGCGTTCGCCGAGTATTGTTTTGTACGCGCCGTCGAGTACGAGCCCGCGCAACACGAGCGCGTCTGCCTTGTCGGCTGTAATGAAAGCGTCGCCGCCGGTAAACTCCAGAACCGTGCTTCGCGCATTGCCGATGAGCTTTGTGCCCGCGCGCAAACGCAAATCGCTGACGCGAATGGTGCCGGCAGGTAGAAGGACCGGCGTGCCTTTGGCGGCCGCCGAGTCGATCACGGATTGCAATGCAGCGGTTTGATCCGCCGATGAATTTGGCTGCACGCCTGCTGCGATCTTATCGGCGATATCTCCGAAAGCCTCGCGCAAGGCGCCGCCCTTTTTGCCGTCCGGCGCGGCGGTCGCGGCGGTCGCGGCGGTTGCGGCACCAATTCCAAGACTAGCGGCAAGGAGCGCACGGCGGTCGATGGTCATGAATTTGTCCTCGAATGTCCCTTAACGCTAAGCAAGGGGCGCGCCAGAAACTCGCTTCTTGCCGCGCGAGGCCGCCAAGGTCTTCAGGCAAATTGTTAAGATTTCGAGGCTTCCGCGAAAGGCGTCATCATAAGTTAAAGGCGGCCCGGACAGATCCGCTGGAATGTGGACGAAACCAGCGCGGAAGCGGCTTGGGCTGCGCTCCGCGACGGAGAGCGAATGGTAAAGCACCGCGTTGCAGAGGTAGCGTCCGGCATCGTTTGACGTAAATGCTGGAAGGCCGAGATTGCGAAGACGCTGGACAATCTCATCGACCGGAATTGTCGCGGTTTGGGACGGCGTGCCCTTGGCGATAAGATTTAAAAATGGCGGCATGTCACCGCGCGCGTCGGGAGCAAGGCGGCAGGCGTTGTGCCCTTCGCATTCGATACGGAATCCGGGCGCGTCTTGCGCAACGCCAAAGTGCAGTACGAGCGCTGGTTTTAGCGCCGTTAGAAGTGCGGCGAGGCGCTGGGGCGCTGTTGTCCATTCGGCTGGCAAGATCTCGTGATGGATCGTGTGGTCGTTGAATGCGGCGCGCGCGACTGCGGCCAAGGCGGGTACAAGCCTTTCCGTTTCATTGGCTGCGACGCCGGGGAATGGGCCGAAGCCCGTGAGTAGAACGGCCGGGCGATCATCTGGGCGCTGTCGGGGTGGCATCATCGCCTTAGCATACCGCCGGGCCCACGGCACTCAAGGTCAAAGAGCAGCGCGAATATTCAACGCGCGAGGCCAATGAGGCCCATAATCTTATCGACGGCGAGCGTTGGCAGGAGCGTTCCGGCGGCAACGCCGGCTTCGATGGACGGCAGCTCGGCGGCAACGCGCGGGTTGGCGCGGAGTGCGCTCATCAAGTGGTCTTCCATCATGTCGCGCATCCAGGAGACGGCCTGCGCCCGGCGCCGTGCTGTGAAGTCGCCTGTTGCAGTCATGGTGCGGCGGTGCTCGGAAATTTTCTCCCAAAGCTCTTTGAGGCCACGGTTCTCGCGGCCCGATACCGTGACGACGGGGGGAAACCAAGCGGCACCGTGCGGCGTGAAGATTTGGAGCGCCGCACGATAATCGCCGGCCGCGCGTTCGGCACGTGCGATGTTGTCGCCGTCGGCCTTGTTGATGGCAATCATGTCGGCGAGTTCGATGATGCCTTTCTTGATACCCTGCAGATCGTCGCCGCCGCCGGCCAGCAGCAGCACGAGGAAGAAATCGACCATATCGGCGACCGCGACTTCGGATTGGCCGACACCGACCGTTTCGACGATGATCACGTCAAAGCCTGCGGCCTCGCACAGCGCCATGGTTTCGCGGGTTTTGCGCGTCACGCCGCCGAGCGTTCCAGATGAGGGCGAGGGGCGAATGAAGGCATTTTTTTCAAGCGCGAGTGCGCTCATGCGCGTCTTGTCGCCAAGAATAGAGCCGCCCGTGCGTCTGGACGTCGGATCGATGGCCAGAACCGCGATTTTGCGTCCGCTCTCGATCAGGTTCATGCCGAGTTGATCGATTGTGGTCGACTTGCCGGCGCCCGGAACGCCCGTGATGCCAAGGCGGATGGCGTTCCCCGTTTGCGCCAGCAGCCCCTGCAACACGTCCTGGGCCAGCCGCCCATGCTCCGGGTTCGTGCTCTCGACCAACGTTATGGCACGTGCCAGAAGCGCGCGGTCGCCGCTGGTGACGCCTGCAACGTAGTCTGCAACGGAAATACGGTGAGCAGGCTGGGAACCAACGGACATTGGGGCGGAACTCTTGGTGAGGAACTTTTGACGGGCGGCCATGTGACCGGGCGGCCATGTAACCGGCCAAACTTGTTACCGGCCGAACAAGGGCAGAATTTTTAAATTGCGGCAAGCCGCGATTTCGCCGCTCTACTCTGTCAATCGCCGTTGCCTACCAAGGGTTGTTGCGGGGGTCGCAAGCCCCTCGTAGTGTGCACGATGTCGAATTTTGGATTGCTTATTGAGTGGGGACTCAGATGTTGAAATTCGCCCGGGTCATATTGCCTTTGCTGATACTGGTGGCGCCTGCGTTATCGGGCTGCGGCGAGCAGCCAGGACAGAAATCGGAAGGCAATACGCGCGAGGAGCCTGTAGATGCCCCGGAGGCCAAGCCAGCGCCGGCCCCTGAACCAAAGAAGGCACAAAAGCCGGAAGTTCCAGATCCATCCTATCAATCGGTTGATGCCGAGGAGGAAGCCCAACGCGCGCGGATGGAGCAAGCCGCAGAAGAGGCGCGCCGCCAAGCTGAGGAAGCGACGCGCGGCCTCGAGCAGCCAAAGAGTGCCGAACGCCCGAGGACGGGAGCCGCGCGTCCATCAGCCGAAGCACCACCGCCCGCAGGAGGCGCATCGGGAGAAGCTGCAGCGCCCGGCGAAGGTATTGGGGCCGCTCCGCCGCCGCCGCCTGCTCCCGCGCCGCCCGCAGGTGCTGCCGCGACAGTTGATCAGACGTTTGATGTCGTGCCGGTGTTCTTCGGCACCGACCGCACGGTCGAGCCCGACCCCAAGAGGCTTAAGTACGGATCGGATCGCGGGCACCAGCTCCAGCTTGGCCGAGCCCTGATTACCGTACCGACGGCACACAAGGTGCCCAATATCGAACGGCCGTGGGTCGTCGAGATTCCGTACTTCAAAGTGAAGATCTATGAAGAGGCGGAAGACCGCGCCAAGCACTTCACGCTGCAGGAAATCGGCGCGCTTACAAAAGAGCAGATGCTCGTCTTCGTCAAAGAGCGTCTTGCCAAATCGGCGAGCTTCAAAGACCACGCTCTGGTTTTCGTTCACGGGTTCAATACGTCGTTCGATGACGCGCTCTATCGTACGGCCCAGATCACTTACGATTTGAAGTTCGATGGGGCGCCGTTTGTTTATAGCTGGCCGTCCGGCGGCAAGGTTGCAAGCTATACATACGACCGTGGCAGCGCCGAGCAGGCCGAGCCGCACCTCGCGGAATTCCTCAATCTGGTCGTCAAGGAGAGCGGCGCTAAGTCCATCAGCCTTATCGCGCATTCGATGGGGAACGAGCTGCTGCTGCGCGTGCTTGAGCGCATGCGCCCGGTAACCCCCGAAGGTGTCGTGATCAGCCAAGTTATTCTGGCGGCGCCCGATGTCGATCGCGACAAGTTCACGAACATTGCCCGCGAAATCATGAACTTTGCCAAGGGCGTGACGTTGTATGCCGCCTCGAACGACAAGGCGCTTAGTTATTCGGCACGATTCTGGGGCGGCGTGCCGCGCGCGGGCGACGTGCCTGCAACCGGACCCTTGGTCGTGCCGGGTGTCGATACAATCGATGTGACTTCGGTTTCGACCGATAGCCTGGGGCTCAATCACTCGGGCTACGCGGAGAACAATACGCTACTCAACGACATCAAGCTGCTGATCCAAACGGGCGAGCGCCCGCCCGACAAGCGCATTCCAATCCTCGAGCGGATGACGACATCGTCCGGTGCTGCCTATTGGCGCTACCCGCCGAAGCCCTGAGCTGAACGCGGGTCAACGCTTTGTCAATGACTGTCCCATATTGTGACACCGAAGTTGGGTTTGTTGCTTCGGGGGTCAGTCTATGGTTTCGCGGGCGAGAGTCGTAGTTCCGGTCATTTTTGTATCTTCATTTCTTGGGCTATCCGCGCCGGGCGCGCGCGCTGACGAGGCGTATTTGTGCGGCCCCGACACGGTCGTCTACGTTTCAATCGAGGAACTCGAACATAAGAAGAAAACCGACAAGTGCATCGCCGCTTACTATGGATTGACCGTAGGCGATGATGCCTCTGGTCACTCTGGCATACCCGCCGAGCCCGCTAAGAGTGTGTCTGCAAAGGCGAACGCGCGACCAAGAATAGAACTCAAATCCTTGTCCGAGCCCGAACATACCGTGCGCAGCCGCGCATCGTTCGAGCGCTCTGCGTCACTCATGCCGCCTTCGGCAGCGCCTGGAACAGACTTCAGAAACGTACGCATCATCAATGCCGGATCCGGCGACGGCCAATGGTTCAAGCATCAACGTTAAATAATGTAGACAATATTTGGGTTGTTACTTTGCCAATTTTCGAGCGGTGAGAAGATGTGGAGTTACCTAAAAAGCTTGGCGATGCGCACGATGTTGACGCTTGCCTGCTTGACGTTTCTTTCCGCCAACCGGTTTGAGACCGTTGCACCGTCCGCGGGGTTGGCTGGAACTTCCGGCCCGGATACGTCAAGTTCCAAAGCGGCCGGGGGAATCGAAATGCAGGTCGTGTCCGGCCCGCCGCTCGAGAGCCGTCTTCCGCGCGGCAATCTTGCTGTGACGCAAACAGCGGCTGTGACCTCTGTGCAGACCAATCCTGCCATATCGGCGGCCGATACTGCCGAAATGGTACTGTTTCAGGCCATCATTGCCGAACCAGAGTCTGACGAACCGGAAACGGACGGACCCGCCCGCAGTTCTGGCGGCCCGGGCGGCGACTCGTCACGGGGCCGAGTTGACCCGGATCTGCCGCCAAAATTCGATCCGAACTACGATAGCTGGCAGAAAGACGCCGACATTAAGTTGAACGAAGAAAAGGCCCGCGCCCAAGGCAAGGATCACCCGATCGCCGCCGCCAACCCGGATAGCTACCTCGTTATTTGTCTCGGCGGCTGCCGGCCCTCTAGCGACAAAATCGTGTACCGGGTTTCGCGAATGGCTGCCGCAGCGGCCGCGATAGCCCAGCGGCGCATGGAGACGACAGCGGCGGAGGCCGCGAGCGGCAGCGGCAAAAAACCCGAGGCGAGCGAGCAAAACGATGTGGCCTGCATTGCCGGTTGCTACGCGAACCAAGAGATTTCGCCGCAAATAAAATCGCGCCGCGCGGCGGCCGCGCCAAAAGTGCGCCCGGTTCGCGTTGCCGCCCGCAATCCGGCGGTAAAAATGCCGGCGGTAAAAATGCCCGCAACACCGGCGCTCGCTAGCGCGCATCGTATCAGCGCCGAGACGCAGGGGCATTTTGCCAAGAAGCGCGTGACTGGTGTCATCAGGGAAACGCAAACCTGGCGCACGAAAATCGTTTTTGCGACCAAAAAGGCGGCACGCCTTGCCGCCAAACGAGACCGGACACAACGTGCCGCTGTCACGAAAATTTCCCGGAGCCGCAGCGCGAAGCGCAATCCGGTCATAACGGAAGCGTCCGGTTTTATCTTTTGATACCGGGTTGGCGGCGGTAGGCCGGCGGAGATGCCGGAGTGGCCGGAAACCTTTTGTTAACTCTGTTGGGCCAAAGTCGTTTCAGTTCTGTCCAGCGTCAAAGGTTTCAGTCATGCGTTCACTTCGCTTGCTCACTTGGAGCGCCGTTGCACTTGCTGCCGCACTTGTTCACAATACCGGTGGAGCAGCCGCTATCGAACCGCCGGCAAAATCCGCGGCTCCCGCTGCCGCTGCAGCAAATACACCCTCAGCACCCCCGCCAATGATGCACACCATCCCTGAAGACGGGATGGGCGACCTTGGCATTCCGGCGTCCAGCCGCCTTGTGCGCCATCTTCTGAGCGTTCATCCCAACGAAGATTTGGTCATCTGCATTGCGGGCTGCCGTTCCGGTGTCGATCGCGTGGTCTTTGCCGTTCCGGCCGACCCGCTACCCCCAGTCATCGCCGTAACGCAGCCGGCGAAGGCTGAACCGGCAGCCGCCGCAGAGCCCGATCCTGCGAAGGCGGCCGAACCTGTCGCCGCTGCGCCCGCACCTGCAGTCACGCCGGCCCCCGGCGCCAAGGCCGAAGCTCCGGCCGAACCCAAGCCCGCCGTCAAAGCGGAGTCCGAGGACGGCGAAACCAAGAAAATGGTGCCGACGGCTGCCGAAAAAGCCGAAAAACCGGAGCAATCCACCAACAAATCCGACGAGCCGGACGAAGAGGCTGCCCCGGAAAAGAAATCGTCGGATGAGTCCGGGGACGAAAGTTCCGACAGCGACGAAGGCGAGAGCAGCGTCAAAGACTAGAGCAATATCCGATCGGACAGGATCGCTTCGGCGATCAACCGATCGGATGAAATTGCTCTAGCATTATGATTCTAGAGCATCTTTATCGGACCGGCGAATCGCAAAAACGATTCCGTCCGGTCCGAAGATGCTCTAGCCGCTAGGCCGGCTGGCGCTCAGTTGCGCTGCTGGATGAGTTTCAAAACGTCGGCGTAATTCGCGACCTTGTGGACCATTCCGTTGCGAATGAAGTACATCCACTCGAGCTTATCGGTCTGAGCCAGATCCTCGGGAGTGACGGAGTAAAGTTCGTCACTCAAAACATCGCGGAAATTGATGGCCGTATCCTTGGCGTCTTCGCCGAGATATTTCCAGGTGCCCGGCGGCGGCAGGCGGCTTTCGGCACCTTTATGAAACACGACCTCGCGCAGGGCCTCGGGCGAGAGTTCTCCCCGCTTGATGGCCTCGACCGCCATTTCGATGAAGCCGATCTGAACAAGACCCGAGCAGATGTATTCGTTCGGCGGCTGCCAATCGTTCTTGCGGTAGGCTTCGACGGTTTTCTCTTTGGTTTGCAGCTTCGATCTGACGCCGAACCATACGTTGCGCACGATGCGCCAGATGGTCCAGAAATCGTACGTCGCCTTGATCTTGTCGAGCAGCACACCGCGAACACGCGACTGGCGCGGCGCGTTGAACCAGTCTTTGCGCAAGCGCTTTATGGCAATGAAAGTGTTTTTACTGAAGGCATAGTCCGTGAATTTGGTCAGATCGACGCCGCTCGTGCCGGCTTCAATGACAAAGGTGCCCGAAACGCCCGCGTCGAACTGCGGTCCGGTGAAGACGAGCGCCGCATGCGAAAACGGCGAGTTGGTGGCCCAGCGAATGATCGACGACGTGATATCGCCGGTGCGGCGCGTAAGAACGACGTCGGCGCGGTCGATGAAATGTCCATTGAGAAAAGCTTCGACGGGCTTAGGCCACGTGTCGTCAAAGGGTTGAGCCTGTGACTGAGCGGGTACCTTGCTTGGGGGCTGATCTTTGTTGAGCGCAAAGGCTGCCCCGACGCCGCCGATCGTGACAACGGCCAAAGCAAGACATGACCGCAGCACCCTTGAACGCCCCATCTCGCCCCACTCCCCTGATTACCCGTATGGCGGTTGTTACCGCTTCTTTTACGCCGGGGTTATCGCACTGGACGGGCCCGGCATCAAATCCGTGCCCGCCTAATGCCGGAGTAGCCCAATTTTTGCGAGCGATGTGTGGCCAGAACACCATTGAATACGCCAATGAGGTGAACACGCCAACGAAGCGGCCATTGGCGGGGAAGTGTCACCCGCCGCCAATGGTGACCGGGATCAGTCCGCGGCCTCAGTCCGTGGCATCGGTGAGATTGCGTCCGCCGGTCGTGACGGCGAAACCGTTCTTGCGTCCTTCGTCCTTGACTTTCTTGGCCGATTGACCGCCGAGATATTCGACCACGTAAACGCCTTTGCCTTTGGCTTTGGCTTTCTTCAGAAGATCGGAACTGGCTTTGATGGCGCCGGCATTGTTGCGCCGGCCGTCGTGATGAATGCCGTGATAGAGGTCTTCCTTGCCGATGGCGTCAATAGTATCGACGTAGCTGCTATCGCTCAGGAGCTCTTCGGCGTTCTGCACGGCCACCGCAGCGTTTTTCTTGCGCGAGCGGGCTTCGGCCGTGATCTCTTTCACGAACTTCACCATCTCTTTGCGCGATCCGCCGGGTGCGTTCATGCGCTCGTAGGTATCGACGCGATCGAGATAAACGCCGTCGTATCCGGCATCGATGGCAGCTTTCACGCGTTGCTTTACGATTGCTTTCCATTCCTTGTCCCAATAGCGGACCTTGTAGTTTCCTTTCCAGCCTTGATCGTCCTTGGTCATCCAGGATTTGTTCTTGTGCTTCTTCATGTAGGCGCGGCCTTCTTCGGCTTCGCCGATGGAGATGTAGGCGAGAACGGCGCGCCGCCCGCCGGATGATTTCGATTTGAGCTTACTCGGGTTCTTGATCCGGTCCGGATCCACCACGGCAACATCGCTGTTGCGTTTGTGAATGGCCTTGAGGTCGCCCTGATACTGCAGGCTCCAGCTTTTTCCATTGCGGACGAGGTCGCGGTCGGCGGCGGCGGGGCCGGCGAATAAAATTGCCGTTGCGAGGGTAGCAATTAATTTCCCGGAAAAGCGGCCGAGTGTGAATTGGAGCATCGTCATTGAATGCCTCTTTCAGTTGTTACGCGACTTGATACTTGCGCGGAATAACTCGCCTAGGGCGCGCCGGGCGTCCACTGTTTGAAATGTGACGTGGCCAAGGTGCTTGGAAATAACTTATGAGAGTCAGTCATATGCTCAGTCTGATCTGAGGCGATGCAGCGCGCGGCAGACCAGGCTCTTTGGCGCTCAAGCGCCAGCTTTTCCGAGCTTGCGACGGAAAGTGGTTGGCCGTGCGTTCTATCTCCTGACGGCGGCAGGCGGCTTACTTCCCCCCAGGCTCAACCCAAGCCCCGCGCGCTGAATCAAGAGGAGAGTTTAATGCGAAAATTATCACGTGGCGCACTGGCGGCCATTGCCGTTGCGGTGCTCGTGCCGGCCGGATTTGCTGTCGCCAAGTCGGTCGAACATCACCGCTGGCATCAAATGAGCCCCGAGACGCGCGCGCGTCTTGACGAAGGTAAACTGGCCATGGCCAAGACCGCCTTGAAACTCAATGCCGAGCAGGAAAAGCTCTGGGCGGCCGTTGAAACGGAAGTGCGTGCGGCGTCCAAGGCGCGGGCCGAGAAGCGCGCCGAATGGGAAAAGATGCGCTCCGAACGCGAGAAGGATCGCGCTGCGGCCAAGAAGCCCGATATGGCCGAGCGGCTCGACAAGATGACGGCGCATATGGTTGAGCGCGCCGACCGCATGAAGGCCTTTACGGGCGCATTCAAGCCGTTCTACGCGTCGCTTTCGGATGAACAAAAAGACGTTCTGAAGCCGCTACTGCGTGATCTCGCACCCGGCATGGGCCGCGGCCATCATGGCCGGCGCTGGGCTCATGGCGGCGGGCATGAGGGGGGCTGGGGTCATCACGGCGGCCGGGGCGGCCACAAGGGCGGCGAAGGCGGACATCGCGGGCAAGACGACACGGGCGGTAATATGGGCGGCCAGGGCGACAAGGGTGGCAAGAGCGACGGCGGTCAGACGGCCCCGCAGAATGCCCCCGATACAGAAGGCGACGGCGAAATGCCGGGCCCTAGCGACAGTCTTTGAGTCACGCCGCCACAGGAGTGCATTTGATACCAAATAGAGAAGGCCGGGGATGCGATCCCCGGCCTTTTTTAGGCGACTGATTTAACGCGATGTCTCAAGCGGCCGGTTTGGAATTCGGACGGCTACCGCGCGGGGCGCCATCGCGATTTGCTTCGCGTTGCTTGAGGAACTTTGGCGGACGCTGGCCGTTCCAATCTTGGGAGCCGCCCTTGCGCTCGCCGCCTCTGTCGCCGGCAGGTTTGCTCGCGTGATGCGGGCGATCTGCTGCGTACGGTTTGCCACTGTTTGAACGCTCGGTGTGCGATCGCTCAGTGCGGGGACTGTCCGGGCGGCGTTGCTCGCCGTGACCCGGGCCCGCTTCTGCCGCGCGATGCGGGCGCTCGAAGCGCTTGCCTTCGGCACGCGAGCCTTCTGGACGCGTGCCTTCATGGCGCGGTGCATCGTTGCGGGCACTATATGGCGCCCGTTCACCGGCACGCCGTTCCGGACGTTCGCGATTTTTACCGCGATTTTGGTCGCCGCTTTGACCGGCATGAGTTTTATCGCCGTTGCCGCGCGGCCCGCGCGATTGGAGCTTGCGGTCGCCGTCGCCGCCCCGGCCTTCGCGATGGCCCTCGCGGGCGCCTTCTGGGCGGCGGTCTTCGTAGCGCTTGGAGTCTGGCTTTCTGGAGTCTGGCCGCTTGGCGTCCGGAGCATGGAACTCGGCCCGCTTAACATCCGGACGCGGCGCGCGATCGGCGGCCCGCGCGGTATTGATCGGATCGAAAGTCTTTACAGCTTCGCCGCGCGGTTCAAACGAGCGAGCCGGTGCGCGCTCTGCACCACGATCTGGTCCGCGTTCCGGGCGTGCGTCCTTGCGGAAGCTGTCGCGGCCTTCGCCTTCAGGCTTGCGGAAACCGCCCTTGCGATGACCTTCGCGGGCGGGCCCGCGCGAGTCTTGGCCACGAGAGTCCGGTCCACGGCGGTGCGCGCCTTCATGGCGCGGTCTGTCGTGGCCATGGTGCGGACGTTTTTCCGGAACCGGCAAGACTTCGCCGCCAACGTCGCCGATGACTTCGATGGGTTGCTTCATCAGGCGTTCGATAGCTTTTATTTCTGGTCTTTCGGACGGATCGCAAAGAGAAATAGCGATGCCTGAAAGGCCCTTGCGCGCCGTGCGGCCAATGCGGTGCACATAGGTTTCGGCATCCACCGGCATCTCGAAGTTAATGACGTGCGAAATGTCCGAAACGTCGATGCCGCGCGCTGCAATGTCGGTTGCGACGAGAACGCGGACGTGACCTTGCGTGAAGTCTGCAAGCGCGCGCTGGCGAGCGTTTTGTGCTTTGTTGCCGTGGATGGCAATGGCGCCGATGCCGGCCATGGCGAGACGTTCGGTGACGCGGTCGGCGCCGCGTTTCGTGCGCGTGAAGACGATGACGCGCGTGCAAGCGGGATCTGCGAGAATGGTGTGCAATCGGCTCTGCTTTTCCGGCGTGCGCACGATCATGACCTTCTGATCGATGCGATCGACGACCATGGTTTTCGGTTGTAGGTCGATGGACACGGGGTCGGTCAGCAATTCCTTGACGAGCGTGCGGATTTCAGCCGGCATGGTGGCCGAGAACAGCGCCGTGCGGCGCTTGTGCGGGATCATGCTCGCAATTTTTCTGATGTCGTGAATGAAGCCCATGTCGAACATGCGGTCGGCTTCGTCGAGCACGAGAGTTTGCACGCCCGAGAGATCGCAGCTGCGCATATTGACGTGATCGAGCAGGCGGCCGGGCGTCGCTACGAGAATGTGCACGCCGCGCTTCAAAGCATTGATCTGCGGGCCCTTGCTCACGCCGCCGAGCACGACGGCGCGGCGGATGTTCATGTTACGCGAGAGGCTCGCGACTTCGGCATCGATTTGCAGCGCCAGTTCGCGTGTCGGCGCAAGGATCAACGCGCCAACCTGCTTCCAGGCGAGTTCTACGGGGTTAGCGGCAATGCGCTGCAGGATTGGCAGGAGGAATGCAGCGGTCTTGCCGGACCCTGTTTCGGCCAAGGCTATGAGATCGCGGCCCTTGAGCTGCGGCGGCAAGCCTTGAATCTGTATTGGAGTCGGAGTCGTGTATTCGCGCTGCGTAAGGGCACGCGAAATAGGCTCGGCAAAGCCGAAAGCCTCGAATGTATGGTCGGTCAAAAGAAAGTTGTCCCAAGGGCTTCAGATGCCGGACGCACTTTGGCGGTACCGGGTTCTGTCCCATGGCCAACACCGGCGCTTTCGGGGTGTGGCCGTTTTTGTTCGGATTGATCAGGATGCAGGGTCGAGCGCGTTGGTTAGCAACGCTTGTTAGTGGCACGATTGACCCGAGCGCCATCGAAGTTCAATGGCGGGGTTATGCGCAGGGTTCGCCCATTTAGTCAAGAACTTGCTCTCACACGGACAAGTTTGCCGCGGCGGTTTTGAGTTAGCCCTATTTCGAACACGGATAAACTTGGGTCAACGCTTCAGTCATCGTAACTTTTGTCGGATCCTTATCGCGACCCGGGTTCTTCTTAATCCATTCCATATAGTTCCGGGCCAGATCATCCATGTTGTAGCCTTTGGGCACGCAAAATCCGTCCTCAGGTTTCGACATCTTGACGTGCGAATTGATAAAGCCGGCGCAGGATGACTTGAGCTGAATGTATTCGGCCGTGACGTCGCCGCCTTTAGGGAGCGCCAAGAATTGTTGGCAAAGTTCTATCAGTGGCGTCGACTCGTCCGCCCAGGCCGTCGCGGAATTCAGGGTTGCTGCCACGGTTGCAGTAAGCAGAGTTGCTGCAAGCAGGGCGGCGGCGATCGGAGACTTCATCTGTTTGCAATCCATGGTTTTACGAACTCGTTTGCACGGTACCTAACACGGCCCCGCGGAACGACAAACCCGACGGAGGTAGGTGGCGGAGGCGGCGAGTGGTTACTATACCATCAGCACGAACGATTAGATCCTTGAACTGGCCAAATGAGGCGTGACCTTGAAGATTGACAGAGCCGGTTTGATCGAAGCGATGGCTGGCGAAGTCATGGCGGCGCTCGATGGGCACCGGCAGATCTCGCCCATATCGAACCGCGAGCCGGGCTTTGACCTTGACGTTGCCTACGCGGTGACGGCGCGCGTTCTTGAATTGCGCAAGGCGCGCGGCGAGAAGCCAGTCGGGCGCAAACTCGGGTTTACCAATCGCAACATCTGGGACGAATACAACGTCTATGCGCCGATCTGGAGTTACATGTACGATACGACGGTGCGCTGGGTTGATCCGGCAGGCACCGATTTTGATCTTTCGAGCGTCGTCGAGCCGCGCATCGAGCCGGAGATCACATTATCGCTGAAGCGCACGCCGGAGCCCGGCATGGATGAATCCGACCTCATCGATTGCCTGGATTGGGTGGCTCATGGATTTGAGGTCGTTCAATCGCTGTTTCCGGGCTGGAAGTTCCAGGCGGCCGATACGGTCGCGGCGTTCGGCTTGCACGGCGCCTTGATGCTCGGGCCGAAGCACGCGGTGACGTCTGCCAATGCGCGAGAATGGCTGGCGCGGCTAACGTCGTTTGAAGTTGAGTTTTCGCGGAATGGAGCGGTGATTGATCGCGGGCACGCGCACAACGTGCTGGGTGGACCGCTCTCGGCTTTGCGCAATGTGATCGACGTTTTGGCCAAGGATACGATCAATGCGCCGCTGGCGGCCGGTGAGTTCGTCACAACCGGAACGATCACGCGCGCGTTTCCGATTGCGCGAGGTGAAGTCTGGTCGACAGAATTTACCGGCGCGCCTTTCGAGGGGTTGACGCTGCGGATCGTGTGACGCACGCACGAAAAAAGCCGCTGCCCAAAGACAGCGGCTTCTTTTGTGTTCAGGCGGACCCTGCGGCCCAATTCAAAACGATCTTAGGCGGCCTGGATATTACCGACGGCGATCTTGCCGCTGCGGCTGTCCTGCTGCGTGTCGAACATGACCTTCTGGCCTTCGACGAGGCTGCGCATGCCTGCACGCTCAAGAGCGGTTGCATGGACGAATACGTCCTTGCTGCCGTCGGCCGGAGCGATGAAGCCGTAGCCTTTTTGATCGTTGTAGAATTTAACGGTACCTGGAGTCATAGTAGTTGCCCTTTCGAGGCTAGGTTGCACATAAGCCGCAAGCTGCATTTACGCAGCCGGCGAACCCGGTTGTCGAGGTTGGGAGGAGGCTCTGTGCGTGCGCCTAGCGATGCAAAGGCGTAGCGGCCCTGTTGTCCGGCCAAGTCGATGCGCATACATGGCCCCGATCGATCCGAGATGCAAGGGGATTATCGCGCGATTATGTGCTTGGCGTAAGACAATCGTCTGTAATTGTATTTCTTGGTCCTGGTGCAAGCCGGACTTAACGATGTCGTACTTCCCGGCTTTTTTTGAATTGCGTCACACTGATGCCGTCAACGCGGAAATCGCGCTGCGCATTTTTTCGGCAACGCCGGTCTCCGTCATGGCGTGCCCGGCATCTGCAATAATCTCAAGTTGAGACTTCGGCCAAGCGCGGTGCAGGGCGTGCGCGTTCCCCGGCGGGCAGAGCAGATCGTAGCGGCCCTGCACGATGGCGCCGGGAATGTCCCTGAGCCGAGACGCGTGCCTCAGCAACTCATCGGGCTCGAGGAAAAAATCATGTGCGATGTAGTGCGCTTCGAGAATAGGGGTTGGCGGCAGGCGGGCGTCGCTCGCGAAGTCCCTTGGTATCCGCACAGCGCCCGGTTTGAGTTCGGAAAGGATGCGCTCGTAGGCGTTCCAGCGGTGCGCGGCAGGTGTGTGAATTGCGGGATCGGGATCCGTTAAGCGGCGCACATAGGCCTGAAGCGGATCTGTGCGTTCGTTACCCGGCAGCCAATCGCGGAAATCTTCAAACAGTTCTGGGCGGAAAATTTGCGGGGCCCGGATGAAAGCCCATTCGATTTCGCGGCGCGTGCCGAGAAAAATCGCGCGCAGCACAAGCCCCGTGACGCGCGCGGGGTGCGCTTGCGAATAGGCGAGTGCGAGGGTCGATCCCCACGAGCCGCCAACGACGAGCCACTTCTCGATTGCGAAATGCCCGCGAATGGCTTCGATGTCGGCGATGAGATGCTGCGTGGTGTTCGCGTTGCAGGAAAGATGGGGATGGCTGCGCCCGGCGCCGCGCTGATCGAAGAGAAAGGCGTGTTGCCGCGCGGGGTCGAACAAGGCGCGGTGATTGTGTTGCGCGCCGCTACCCGGCCCGCCGTGAAGAAAGATGGCGGGGATGCCGCCCTTGGTGCCGATTTCTTCGACGTAAAGCCAGTGCCCGTCGCCCACGCACAGCATGCGGGCGTCGAACGGACGGTAGGGTGAGGGTGCAGTGACGGTTGTTGTGGCGGTCATCGGCTCCGGCAGCGTGATTTACTGTTGATTTGGCGGCACCTTGGCCCGAACCGGTACGTTTGGGCAAGGTGGATAAAGCGCCGCGAACTTACCGCCCCGGCGTCAAGTGTCAGACCCTGAGGGTCAGACATCGCGCGCATTACTCGCGTGACCTTTGTCTCACGGTACTCGCGCCTGCGGCCTTCGCCCGCCTCACCTATTCGGAGCGGGCGCGTTTTCGCCGGAGCCGGAGTCCGGCTGCGCGGGCTCTTTTGGCGCCGGCTCCTTGGCGTCCGATTTCGCAGCGCTGTCGTCGATTTTTCGGCTGATGGCGGGGTCGGTACTGGTGGAAGCTGCCGGGTTCCAATTCTTATTATACATGGCGATGGTGCCTCGGCGGAACGTCAAGTGCTGGTCCGATAGAAACGGCAACTTGAGTTCGAACGTCAGCGGCTTTGGATCGGTGCGCAGCGCCGCTTCGAGAAGGCCGGGGCTCTCGGGCCGGGCCGTCATAACGGTGAGCTTAAAGCGGTAGTCGCCCTTGTCGTCGACAACGAAGGGGCGCGGATTGGTATCCATCGGATAAAAGCGCACCGTCTCGGTGAAGGTTCCGTGACCGGAAATCGACAAGGGCGCGAACGAGCGATTGAGCGCTTTGTCGTCGCGCGGATATTCGCCGATAAAGGCCGAATGGAAGCGCGCCCGCTTTTTCGGCGCGTCTGGGTTTAGGTTTTCGACTTCGAGTTCCATGTTGAGCACGGTGCCGTTGCGGGCGCCGTCGTTCGAAATCGTGATGGGCACGTTGAAGACGTCGCTGTCGCCGTCGCGCGCGTAATGGATCATGGGCGGAACATAGATGGCAAGCTCGGCGCCTTTCATGGTGCTCTCGTAATAGGAGAGCCCGGATATGAGAAGCGCGAAACCGGAAAGGATAGTGGCGAGCAAGCCGCCGTGGCTTCCGTGCTCGACAGCGTGCGCCGCGCCAATATCTTCGCCGCGATGGGCGCTGCCCATTTTGAATGCCATTGAATTATCCCCGTTACGCAAAAATGAGCACCAGCCCCAATGACTGAAAGGTGCGCGGGTCATTATGGCAATGGTGGGGCGGCAAACGCGGGGCGGAGACCGGGTTACTCGTAGAAGGCGTAGTATTTGCGGGCCGGCTCGACGACTTGCCACGTTCCGGTAAATCCGGCCGGTGAGACAAATGCATCGCCCGCCTTGAAGGTTTTGACCGAGCCGTCGTCGCCGGTCACGACGATGATGCCCGCGAGCAAGTGGCAAAACTCGCTTTCGGAAAAGACGACGCGCCAGGTGCCTCTCTCGCATTCCCAGATACCCGAATTGAAGCGCCCGTCCGCGCTTTGGAAGAGATTGATGGCGCTCTGTTTGGGATTGCCGGCGAGAATGCGATTGCGAGGCAGGCTTAAGGTTTCGGGCGCAGGGAGCTGTCCTTGAAACGAAATCACGGGCAAAAACGAACCTGCAGAAGGGTTTGGCATGAGAGGGGTCCTTCGAATTCCACTGGGCGCGATGCGGGTGGCAAAGTCTAGCGAGAGTACCTAAATTAGGATCGCCAGCCAAAGAATCGACAGCCAATGATAGGCTTTTTCAAATAAGGTGCATGACATGACGATAAAGACCGTGCGTTATGGGGCAATACTGGCGGCTGCCGCGGGTTTGTCGCTTGCGGCGCCCGCATTGCGCGCGGGGGAAGCATCGCAATCGGCGCAGCTCGAACGCACGATTGAAGATGTTGCTAAGCGCTGGCCTAATTTGCAGCATGTGTCAGCGGAAAATGTCGCGCGCATGATGGCGGAGAAGAGCGCCGTCATTTTCGATGTGCGCAGCGAACAAGAGTACAACGTCAGTCACCTCGAAGGTGCAATCCGCGTCGACCCGGCTATCGATAGCGCGGAATTTTTTAGGGCCCAGGCCGAGGCCGTCAAAGGCAAGACGGCGGTGTTTTATTGCTCCGTCGGCGTGCGCAGTTCGAAGCTCGCAGAACGCGTCGGGCGAGGCTTGAAGGAAGCCGGTGCTTTGGGTATCCAGAACATGCGCGGCGGCATTTTTGCCTGGCATCAGGAGCAACGCCCGTTGCATGACGCCAAGGGCCTGATCGAGCTCGTGCATCCTTACGACAAGACCTGGGGCAAAGCGGTCAAGCGCCAGGAAAGTATATCGACCGAAGGGCGGCAATAACGAGTAGGCCGAAAAAAGGGCCGCCCTCGCGAGCAGCCCCGAGTGGATGGGTAGCTTTTCGGAAGTCAGTTTTTCGAGGTTTGGGTTTTCCACGTTTGGGCGGCAGCCTTACGTTCCGATACGGTAATCTCGATGCGCCGGTTTTTTGCCAGAGCGACGGCGCTTGTGCCCCGTTCCATCGGGCGCGCGGACCCAAAGCCGCGTGCGCTGATATGATCCATATCGATGCCGCGATTGATGAGTGCCGTTTTGACGGCTTCGGCACGGCGCTGGGAAAGCGCGAGATTGTGCGCCTTGCTGCCTTGTCCGTCGGTGTGGCCTTCGACGGCGAAATGGTTGCGGCCGCAGCGCTTGGCAATGCCGGCAAGATTGTCGAGTACCGGCCGGCTTTGTTTATCGATTGTCGCGGAATCGCGAGCGAAAACGATGGCCGACGAGGCAAGCGTTGCCGCCAACTCGTCTTTGCAAGTGGACGGTGTCGGCGTTGCGGCCTTATCGACGGACGCGGTTTCGATTGTCGCGGATGCGGCCTCAGGCGCGGGACTTGCCGCAGCGACACTTACCTCTGCGACAGGCATCACGGGTGCGCCATTTGGGAATTGAACGGGCGGCGCCGTCCAAGACCTGGTTGCTGCGGCGGTTGGCTCCATTCCGGCAACGCGCTGTTCGGTTCGCGCGGGTGCCGGAGACGGCTCGACTGCCGCAACGGGCGGCTCGCTTTGGGCCGGCGCTGGCCGTTGGGCGAGCGTCAGCTGGCTGCGGACCCTGGCGACGACCTTGCTTTCATGCAAGGCCGGACGGAGCGCCTTGCTCACGACTTCAAAAGCCATGACGCGCTCCGGTTCGCCCGGCGCTTCGCCGCGGATCACAGCGACCTGGTTTTCTATCTCGACGCTGGCCCAGCTGAACCCGGAGCGGGCTAGCGCCGAGGCGGCGTCGATCCGGGCCTCGTCGAGCGCGATTCTAGGATCGGTGGCACTTAAAAATGCGAAGGTCATAGCCGCCATGGCAGAGGTCAGGGACCCAAGGCCGAGCCAGGCTAATTTCGAGTGACCCGTTTTATTCGACGGTTCGTTCGGAGTTTGGCGGTTCATCGCACATCCCAATATCTGGCCAATATCTGGCAAATTTCCGGGATGGGCCGCCGAGCGGTCGTGTCCCAAGCCCAACGCACGCCGACGCAGGCCGCAACAAGACGCGTATGATCTGATTGCTGAATGGATTCTCTGCATTTTGCAAGAGTCGATTCGCAAAATTTTGCAAGATGCCAGGTGACTCGATCCACGGCCGCGTGCCGGCCGCTGGCCCGGTTCAGAACGCCGAAGCGATTTCGGAAGCCGTGGCACAAACGGGTGCTGGCGCAATATGTGCGGGCGAGAAATCCGGGACGGCAAGCTCGCAAAGCCCTCCGCCAAGATAAAGATGGTGCCAAAGCTGCGTTGCTAGCACAGCTGCAAGACCCATCTCGGAAAAGAAGCGCCGCTTGGTGTCCTTGCCGGATGCGCCTGGGCCACCCGAGCCTGGGCCGCCGGAACCTGGCCCCCCCGAGCCGGGGCCGAATTGGCGGCGCACTTCGCCCACGTCAAAGTATCCGGTGCGAGTCAAGGCTTCTTCGCTCATCAGCTGCTGAACATAGGGTGGAGCATTCTGCAGAAACGTAGCGGCGAAGGGTGCGCGGAACATGGCCTTGGGGCGAAGCGCCACTTCGGCCGGAAGCCAGCGGGCGGCGGCTTGGCGCAGGAGGTATTTGTCGTTGCGCAGGCCGTTGAGTTTCCAGCGCGGATGGACGCGTGCGCACAGCTTGATCAAGTCTTCGTCGAGGAACGGATATCGGGTCTCGACGCTGTTGGCCATGGCGACGCGGTCGCCTTTGTGGTTCAGCAGAAGCCCTGAGAGCATCACCTTGTGGCCGAGGTAGAGCGACCGGTTGAGGGGATGCCAGCGGCGCATACGGTCTGTATTGAGTTCCAGGTCCTCGTAGGCGACGCGGGTGCCGATCCGGTCCTTCAGCGCGGCGCTATAGAGAGCTTGGCGCGATCCCGAGAACAGGCTGTAGAGTTCCGATTGCGCATGTGGCCCGGCAATCATGGCGTCGATGCGTTCAAGTTCGGCCATGCTCTGATCGGGCCGCAATAGATGGCGGATCGTGCGGCTGCCGCGCTGGCTCGGGCGGAAGCGGCCAACGTCCCACATGCGCTGCAGCTTGTTGATCTTGAACCAGACATAGCCGGCAAGCGCTTCGTCGGCGCCTTCGCCGGTAAGGGCAACCTTATAGCCTTGACGGTTCACCTCTCCCGCGAGGTTCCACAACGCGGCGCACGAGGTATCGACGACGGGACAATCGGCGGCTTCGACAAGACGGGGATAGTCAACGGCAATAGAATGCGCGGTGCTTGTGACAACGGTCGGCTTGCTCCCGATATGGCGCGCCGAAATCATGGCTTTGGCGGTTTCATCGCGCTTTGGATCGTTGAAGCCGATTGTGAAGCTCGGCAGTGGTGTTCCGCGAATGCGCGAGGCGACGGCGAGAACGGCAGCGGAGTCAACTCCACCGCTCAAATAGCCGACAACGGGAACGTCCGAGCGCAAACGCAGTTCGACCGAACGATGGAAGGCGGCATCGAATTCGTCGATGAGCGCCTTGGGGTTCGAGGGATTGTCTTCCTCGCCCGCGTCGGGAAAATCGAGATCCCAGTATTGGCGTTCGCTCACATCGGCGATTTTTCCGCCGGGCTGAAAGGCGATTTTGAGATAGTGGCCGGGAAGCAGCGATTCGACGCCTTCGAACATCGTGCGCCGCGTTCCCATGGCGAAAAACGTGAACATGTGATCGAGGCCGCGAGGATCGAGCGTGCGCTCGACAAATCCGGATGCCAGGAGCGCTTTGATCTCGGAGCCGAAAATAAGCCTGTCGCCTTGGCGGGTCCAATGTAGCGGACAAATGCCATGCCGGTCGCGCGCGAGGAACACGACGCGCTTCGTGAGATCGGCCAGGGCAAAGGCGAACTGACCCTTGAGATGATCGAAGAAACCCTCGCCATACTCTTCGTAGAGGTGGACGATTGTTTCGCTGTCGGAATGCGAGCGGAAAATATGTCCCTTGCCTTCAAGCCGTGCGCGTACTTCCACGTGATCGAAGAGCTCGCCGTTGGCGATGACGGCGATGGTGCGGTTTTCATTGAAGATGGGTTGCTGCCCGTCGGCAACGCCTACAATGCTGAGGCGGCGATGCGCGAGGCCAATGCCGGGAAGGACGAGTGTGCCGGCATCGTCGGGTCCGCGATGCCGGATCACGTGCGCCATGCGCTCAAGAGTGGCACGTTCTGGTTCCTTGCGGCCGGTTAGCTCAAGAATGCCTGCGATACCGCACATGAGAACTCCGACGCCGGCTCGAACCGAAACTTCTTGAGTGGAATGAACGCGACCCCGCATTCGGAGAAAAGCGCCGTGACCGGAGCGTCCGTTCAGCGCAGTTTGCGGCACGGCTCCATGATGCGCCATAACGTTACTGAAACGTGGTTATTGCAAGGTCGGCTTCGTCGCGCCAACTCAGGGTTGCGGCGCGGCGGCTTTGCGTTATCAGTTCAAGAGGGCTAATGGATCGGCGGTATTCGGCTGCTCTTCGCTTTTTTGGTTCACGTCACGGAGACCACTTTCACATGATTGCTTCCGCTCTTTCGAAATCAGCGCTCAAGGCGGCGATTGTCCAGGTGACGCCGTTCCAGCAGAACTGCACGCTTATTTGGGACGAAGCAACGAAGGTTGGCGCTGTCGTCGATCCCGGCGGCGACCTCGACAGGATCGAGGCTGCTATTGCGGAAGCTGGCATCTCAATCGAAAAAATCCTGCTAACGCACGGGCACCTCGATCACGCGGGCGGCGCGGACGAACTGCGCGAAAAGCTTGGGGTTAAAATCGAAGGGCCGCACAAGGCCGACAAATTGCTTCTCGACGGGCTCGAAAAGCAGGGAAAAATGTATCAGGTCGATGGCTTGCGCAACGTGACGCCGGATCGCTGGCTGGATGAGGGCGACGCGGTGACGGTCGCGGGCCACGGGTTCGAGATTTTCCATTGCCCGGGGCATTCGCCGGGATCGGTCGTGTTCTTTAACAAAGCGCAGCGGTTTGCGCTGGTGGGAGATGTGCTTTTTCAGGGCTCGATCGGGCGCACCGATTTTCCCTATGGCGATCACGATGCGCTCATTTCGGCAATCAAGACAAAATTGATCCCGCTCGGCGACGACGTGGCGTTCATTTGCGGGCATGGGCGGCCGAGCCAGTTTGGCATCGAACGCAAGACCAATCCGTTTTTGGTGTGATTGCAGCGTCGGCGGGAAGAATTTACGGGGCAATCGGCAATCGGCATTAGGCAATCGGAGTGAAGTTTGGCAATCGCTTGCCGCTTGCCGAAGAGCTAATACCCGCGGCGGCCGACGCCCACATCGAGGCAGCCGAAGATGCCGCATTCGTTGCCGATGGTGCCGCGTCCGAGATAAATGTTGTCGCCCTCGTTGAAGTCGATGGTTTCAACGCGCAGCGTTTCGGAGCAACTGCGGCGGCAATAAACCCAGCGGCCGTTGGGCAATTGGACCTGCGGGCCCAAATCCGTTCCGCGCACGGCGCCCGAAACCTGGCCGTTGTTATGCCGGCTCTCGGCGATCACGTAATCGCCGGCCGGCTGGTGCTGGCGGCGGTGGCGCGCATCGGCGCTGGTGGCAACGAGCGGTATTGCCGCCAGAACAGCGAGAGCGCCGAGTACGATGGAAGCGTGCCGCATAAAACGTAAGTCTCCAAGTTCCGGAAAAGCCTGTAATGGCCGATCAACGCGACATCGAGATGTTGATACCCTTGAGCGCCGACGCCGCGGTCGACACCGAAACGGAATGGCTGCCGCTGCCGCCGACCGAGACCGACAACGATCCTTCGATACCGCCGGTGATGGCGAGGCTGATGCGGGTTGCACTGGCTTTGCCCGAAACGGTGCCAGATTGATTATACGTGCGTTCTTCCCAGCTGCCCGAGACGGCGCCATTCGCGTAGTTCAGATTGGCTCTGAGCTCGACTTTGGCGGACGCGTTGGCGCAGCGAATCGATAGGCCAAGGGCCGAGCCGCCATTGCCGTTGGTGTAATAGCCTTTGCAGCGCAAGCTTTCGGTTTTCCCGCCTTCCAACTGTGCCGTGCCGTTACCGCTCCAGGTTCCCGCGAGTGAGGGAAATGGATTGTCGGCGGCGGCCAAGTCACGGGCCGGCAAGGTCGCGAATAAGACTAGAGCGGCAATCGAAAACGCCGATAAACGGGCGACAACATACTTTGCGCGAAACACAGGTTATTCCCTCCCTGGCGCGGATGATTTCCAGAACCGCATTATCGACTGAGTTGGAAGCTTTGGCGAGGGCTGGCGTAACTTTTTAGTGTGGCAGGGGTGATACACATCCGCACGGTGCGGAGCGGCGTAGGACGTGCCGGCCGAGATCATGCGGCCGGCGCGTCCTGTTGGCGGGATTAGGCGAAAATGACGTCGCCGAAGCCTGTGGCGTAGAGATCGGCCTGGTCGATGCCGTAGAGCTTGATCGTGCCGGAGCCGTAGTCGATTTCGGTCGAGAGCACGCCGTTGATGGCGATGTCGCTCAAGATGAGGTCGAAGTCGCTGGTCGCGCCGGTGCCGGCAAGGTTCAGGTAATCGACGCCGAGGGTAAAGTCGGCAATGAGATCGTCGCCATCGGCGAAGTTGAAGACGAACATGTCGAAGCCGGCACCACCCGACAGATAGTCGTCGTTCGTGCCGCCAGCCAGCATATCGTCGCCGGTGCCGCCGTAAAGATCATCGTCGCCCGAGCTGCCATAAAGGTTGTCGTTGTTGGCGCCGCCATTCAGGATATCGGCGCCCGTGCCGCCGTCGAGCGTGTCGTTGCCGAGGTCGCCGAATAGGAAGTCGCCTTCCGAGCCGCCGAAGATGCGGTCCGCGCCGTCGCCGCCGTAAAGCTTGTCTGCGCCCGTACCGCCCGAGAGATAGTCGTTGCCGGTCTGGCCATAAACGATGTCGTTACCGGTATTGCCGTACAACGTGTCGCTGCCGGTGCCGCCCAGAATGGTATCGTTACCCGTGCCGCCATCGACCATGTCGTTGCCAGCACCCGCGTTGATGTAGTCATCGCCGCCCAAGCCGTAAATGCTGTCGTTGAAGCTGGTGCCGAAGATGCTCTGGCTGAAGTTGTTGCCGCGAATGATGGCCATGACCCGTCTCCCGTCCTTCTCTCTATACTCGGCGCCCTACTCAGTGCCCCAGGGGGTGGGCGCGCTGGTCGGGCCAGGGACTATTCCCGCAGCCGATGAGCGATGTTTTACGGGGAGGCGGCTGAATTGACCCTGAAGCACTCATTCATCTGGCGTTGCCGGCTGTTGCGCGGGCTAAAAATTCTGTTAACATATTGAAAAAGATATATTTTTATGGTGTCTATAAAATTGGTGCCGGGGCCAAACAAAAGACCCGGCGGAGAGATCTCGCGCCGGGTCGTTCAGGGTTGAGATAAGAAACCGGGCTAGATCTCAGCGCCGCCCGAGGCTGACGTTGACGCCTTTAAGCGAAGAATCCGAGGTCGAGAGCGCGACCGTGTGGCGGCCGCCCGAAACGTTGAGCGTCAGAAAGCCCTTTGCGTCGCCCGAAATGCGCAGGCGCACCGAGCCGCCTTCTGCGCGGCCGAACGCACCGCCGCTTTTGCCGAAGGAGTTTTCCGCCCAGCTGCCGGAAACCTTGTTGCCGCTAGCTTCGAGCGAGCCTGTGAGATTGATTTGGGCCGAGGAACTGGCGCATTTCAGACTGAGGTTCAAATTGTCGCCGCCGCCCGAATAGCGCGCCGTGCAGCGCAGCTTCTCCGATTCGCCGCCGGCAAACGACGCGCTGCCGCCGCCCGACCACGAGCCTTTGAGGGCGTTGAACGCGTCGGCCGCAGGTGCGGGCATCGACATTAAGACAAGGAACGTCAACGCGAGAGGGACAATGGCCATCAAGGCTAGCCGCCTCAGCGGGTTTGCATTTTCGATGGTTGCTTCGCTTTTGGCGCGCATAGCGGTCTCCTTAGGTGGCAACGCATGAAGGGAGCTGAAAAATTTGGCGATTCGCTGCGATTCATCTCGACTAAAGGATGGGGAACTTAACTCTCTAGCGCAAGGCCGCCATGACCTATTGTTGGCTGTTTATTGCAGGACTGTTGCCGGGAAAAACAATGCGCACAAGCAATCATCGCGGCCCTGTGCGTGATGGTGCTGCAAACCTGCCTCGCCTGCAAAGCCGCGATTCTGGCCAAAAGTCGCAAAACGAACCCGAGCGACAAGGGTTGCGCCCGCCCCGCCACTCGGTCAAAAATGAGGCTATCGAACCGGAACCACTCCGCGAAATGAGCGACAGCAGAGAACGTTTGATCGCGGCGGCCACCGAACTCTTTTTCGGGGGCGGGTTTCATAACGTCGGCATTGCCGAGATCTGCGACGTGGGGCGCGTCAATAAAGGCACGTTCTACCACTTCTTCCCATCGAAACTCGATCTCTTGATCGAAGTCATCGACCGCTACGTCAACGATATTGCCGCCAGGTACCGCGACATCGCGCACGGCAACGACTCGCCCGCGCGCAAATTGCGCAGCGTGTTCATGGTGCCGCAAAAGCAAAACGAAGTTTGGAAAGGCGTGCACGGCACGGCGTCGGGCTGTTTTCTCGGCAATATCATCTTAGAACTCTCGGCAACCGAGCCCATCGTGCGCGATAAGGCGCGCTGGGCGCTCGATCAGTGGTCGCTCGCGCTGCAGCCCGTGGTCGAAGAGTTTCTGAAGGCCGAGAACATCCAGAATCTCGATGCTCCTGCGGCAGCGGAAGTGTTGATCGGCATCATGCAGGGTGCGCATGTGATGGCGAAGGCGAGGAACGATTCTGGCTTTTTCGCCAACTACGGGCAGCTTGCGGTCGAGATGATCCGCGCGGCGGGAAATCCGAAGTAGGGGTATTCGTCGTTTGAGCCCCATAAAGCTCGATACGGCAATCGCGTCCCCGCGACCAGATCTGCCATCATCTTTCAACGGCATTGAATCGTCGACAAGAACGAATCGTCGACAAAAACCCAGGCGAACAAGACGGAACTTTAATCGATCCATCACGCCCGGCTCGTCATCCCGCCCCCCGGATCGATTCCCGTCGCAATTGCGCGACGAGGTCCGGGGCAGGCTCTCACCCCTCCACACGTCGAGCCGAAGGCTCGACTCCGGCGAGATGAGGAGGGGCACAAAAGCAGGCGGTCTTCTTGTTCACGTCCCGAACGCTCCCCGCCGATTTCCTTTTCCCCCGACACCCGCCCTCGCGAAAACGTGACTATACCGACCGGTCAACTTGTGGCATTGAGGTGTCCCACTTGTCAGCCAACTAAGGAAACTGAAATCCATGAAATTACGAGCAATTATGGCAGCCCTCGCGATGTTCGCAGGGGCCGGCGGAGCCGTGGCTCTCGACGCCAAAGTCGCCAAGGATACGACAGCTTCGGCGGAAACCGCCTGGGCGGCCATCGGCGATTTCTGCGGCATCGGCCAGTGGCACCCCGTGGTCGAAAAATGCGAAATCTCAAACAAGGACGGCGTGACCTACCGCACGCTGTCCCTCAAAGGCGGCGGCAAGATTTTGGAGAAGCAAGTTGCCTTCGACAAAGCCAAGATGAGCTACACGTACACGATTGAAGAAAGCCCGCTGCCGGTGAAAAACTACACGTCCACCATGCGCGTTGCCGCGAACGATAAAGGCGCGAAAGATGGGGGCGCGACGATTGAATGGAGTGGCACCTTCGATGCGAAGGACGCTGCCGACGCCGATGCTGTCAAGACGATGACGGGCGTCTATCAGGCGGGCATCGACGCGCTTGTTGCGAAGACGGCGAAGTAAGCCGTCACAGCAATAAAAAAAATGCGCCGCGTCATGCGCGCTCGGAAACCGGCAGGCTGCACCCCCGTGCCTGCCGGTTTTTTGTGGTGGGAGTGTGTGTGGGCGAGTTTTGCTGGGGGACGGTTTGGGACGAAAAGCCAGCCATGCCGTCCGTGCGGGTTAGTTCACATGTCCAACTCCGGTTGGTCGTCACGCTCCTCGCGGGCAGCAGCTTTGAGGCCGCGCTCCGGGAGCGGCACTTTCGGTTGTTTGCCGGCGAACAGGTCTTCGATGGTGACGATCTGGATTTTCGGCACCTTACCTGTGAGGCCTTCGTAGATGCCGGCGCCGGCGGCTTCTTTGACCATCGGTCCCGTCGGGGCTTCGAGCGTGACATAGATGCCGATTTTGGCCCGCTCGCGGTCCACGAAGGCGATCAGCTCGCGGATGTCCTTGACGCCGACACCGCCGCCTTTGATCGAAATGATCGCCTTTTCGTGGGTTTTGGCACCTGAGCGGAAGAAGATGTGGCCATCGATCCCGCCGTCGGCGCCTTTTTTCTTGCCGCCGAACGGCACGGCATCAACCAAGGAAACGGCCCACCATTGAGAATGCATTTTAGTGGCCTGTTGCAAGAGGCAAACTAAAAGGAGCGAGCGGAAGAGTGTCGCCCGTGCGCGATGCGTAAATCGCCAAAGCACCGTTTTCCAATGTCTTGATCACGACATGCCAGTACGCCGTTCCGTCCCCACGTATCGTTTGATTGAACTTCGGTATAAACTCCAGAAACGTCGGCAGCGGTATCGCGAACGCCTCATCACGATCCATGCAGCCGAGGACGACAAGGCCTTTTTCCGCCGATCCAAGAAATTCGTGCCACTTTGGATGAAAGGCATACCAATAAGGTTGGTGCTCGCGCCCATATTGTTTCGAGATTGAGACACAAGCCCTTAGCTTACTGTCGCTGCTTTCATAAAGAGCACGGCGACGTCGCACGAGCGCCGTACCGTATTTGATTTGTAGCGCGGTCGCGATGCGTTCCCGCATGGTGTCGATTTCGCTCGTGGCTGTGCGAGTCGATACTTCTTGGTCGTTTTCGGGGTCAGAGTGTGCGTCAGGAACCAGTATCTTCGGTTCATCCGTCGCCTGCTCCACGTCAGCCGCTGTATCGAAGACAACGTCAACAATTCGATCGATGCGCGTATATTCGAACGGCCGCAACAGCTCTCGGATTTGACGGACCGTCGTATCTTCCGATGATTTCTCTTTAATCTGCATCAGCTTGATAAGACTATCAACGCCCACTACGCGCATATCCCAAGCAAAGCGAGAGCCACGGATTTGAGCCTCAAGAGCACCGGTATCTTTGCGACCGACCAAGAACAGGATCGACGCGGTAATAGGTATCCTTCCTTCCTTGATGAGTGCTTCACGATACATAGCTACATCGTCGAGCCTGACATTGTAGGTGTCGGTTGTTTTCACTTCGACAATGACAGCTAGGTTGCTATCAACACGCCAAATGCCGTCGAAGCCAATCGCCCCCGGCCTCCCTCGATAGAGCCCATCTTCGACACCAAATTCGAGGCGATTCCCGACTTCGTTTATGACGTCCTGCAAGACCAAGCCACTACCATCGAAGCCGTCATCGAGGCACTCGTTGGCATACGAAGCGAGTTTGTCTGATGGCGTCTCTCGTAAGTATGAGCGGAGATCGGCTGAACATGCGGAAGCGTCGCGTAAGCGGCCGTCTCCTGCGACAGCCACGATCTGCCGAATGGCGTACGATTTGATTGTATCTGGGCTGGAACGCCACAAGTTCATCAATGACATGGCCGCTCAGCTCTTCCCGTGACCACTTTTTTCAACCTGCTCATGGCAGATACTCGTTGTACGTGGCGTTCGAATTGAACGGCGGATCGAGGTAGACGAGATCGACACTCTCATCCTTGATGTGCGCGCGCAACACCTCGAGATTGTCGCCGTAATACAGGTGGTTGGCCATGCGCCCCGCCGCTACTATCCATAGTTCGCGCACCTTCGCCGCTTGACGCGCGGAAGGCAAGCAGTACAAATTTGCATAAACAGGGAGCTGCGACTCGTGCGGGTCAAATCATATACCGAGGCATTGCCTTTTGCGCGCGACGCGGGCTTGGACGCCGCCAAGCGGCGTATGCGCAAGGCTGGCCGCAAGATCATGTCCGAGGCCGATTACGACCACGCGATCGATATCATGGAGAAAATGTTGCTCGACCTCGGCTTCGATACGCGGCGTTGGATCGCGCTTGCTGGCGTGCCGCGCAACGAACCGCCCGAGCCGAAAGCTGGTAAGAAGCCGAAGCGTCGTGCGAAGGCAGCGGCTGTTCAGCTGAGCTTCGCGTTCGCCTAATTTGTATCGACTGTGGCGAGACGCCGGACTTGCTCATCAACCGCCCGTTCGGCGGTGAAGGCGCGCGTAGTTCAGGGTGCGGTAATCGAAGACGTTGCCGCGAGCGCATCCGCGCAAACCGCCGCAACGCCCCGGCGGCGGCCCTCGGCATCGTAGGTGGCGGCGACTTGGAGAATGATGTCCATGTGCGTTCGCGGAGCACCCGATGCGAGTTCCAAGCCGCTGTCGCAATTCGCCTTGGCCCAGGCGAGAACGGCGGCGGGGTTCGCTTCGGCGACGATTCCCCCGGATTGTGCGGCCTGAAGCCCATCGAGATCCTTGTGGCGGTGCGGGGTCGAGAGCGGTGCGGCGGCCGTCAGAACTACGGCCAAGGCGAGAACCGGCACTGCCCAGGCAAGTCCCCGTCCGGGTGCGTCAGTCCCCGCATGACGTGATTGAAGATGCCGCAATATCAAACGTCCTTAAGCCTCAAATCCTACGGGGCAAAGCAGGCCGCCCCTCGCCGCAGAAGCTGCACATATTTCGCTACACCCGTGTGACAGCGGGGCCGAGGAGGCTGAAACAGCCTGGGAATACCGTTAATGCCGCGGCTTGGGGATGTGGGGGGCGGCTTCCCCTTGCTGATTCTTGGTGCTATAGCCCGCACGACATTTGTTCGCCCTAGGGGCAAAGACACGTGTCGCCCCCTGAGAATTTGGAGAAGATGCATGGCCGCGAGCCTATCGCTGCTCGATTCGGGCATTGCCCTCACATTCGACGACGTGCTTCTGGTGCCGGGACCTTCCGAGGTGATGCCCGGGCAGGTCGATGTCACGACCAGGCTCACAAAAGCGATCAAGCTCAATATCCCGCTGATATCATCCGCCATGGATACGGTGACGGAAGCGCGCCTTGCCATCGCCATGGCACAGGAAGGCGGCATCGGCGTTCTGCACCGCAACCTTTCGATTGACGATCAGGCGGCGCACGTTGCTCAGGTGAAGCGTTACGAAAGCGGTATCGTGCTCGATCCGGTCACCATTGAGCCTTCGACGTCGTTGCGCGGCGCGCTCGAACTCATGGCGAAGAACGGCATCACAGGCGTTCCCGTTGTTGAAAAGGGCGGCAAGCTGGCTGGCATTTTGACCAACCGCGACGTGCGCTTTGCCACCAATCTGGATCAACCCGTTTCCGAATTGATGACGAAAGACAATCTCGTCACCGTGAAGCGCGCAATCAGCCAGAACGACGCCAAGAAGCTCCTGCATCAGCACCGCATCGAAAAGCTGATCGTGGTCGATGATTCCTATCGCTGCATCGGCCTCATTACGGTGAAGGACATCGAAAAGGCCGCAAAGCATCCGAGCGCCTGCAAAGATACGCAAGGCCGCCTGCGCGTTGCGGCGGCGACAACGGTCGGCGACGATGGTTATGAGCGGACGGAACGGCTGATCGCGGCTGGATGCGACGTGATCGTGGTCGATACCGCGCACGGCCATTCGATTAAGGTGATCGAAGCGGTGGCGCGCATCAAGAAAATGTCGAACAGCGTGCAGGTGATCGCCGGCAACGTGGCAACGGCGGACGCCACGAAGGCGCTGATCGACGCGGGCGCCGATGCGATCAAGGTTGGAATCGGGCCCGGCTCCATTTGCACGACGCGTATTGTGGCGGGCGTCGGCGTTCCGCAGCTGACGGCGGTCATGGATTGCGCCAACGAAGCCGGACGCTCGGGCGTTCCCATTATTGCCGACGGCGGCATTCGCTATTCGGGCGATATCTCGAAAGCCATTGCAGCGGGGGCTTCCTGCGTCATGGTGGGTTCGCTGCTGGCTGGCACCGATGAGGCGCCGGGCGAAACTTATCTCTATCAGGGACGCACTTATAAATCGTACCGCGGCATGGGGTCAGTCGGCGCCATGGCGCGTGGTTCGGCTGATCGCTATTTCCAGGCGGAAGTGCGCGATACGCTGAAGCTCGTGCCGGAAGGTATAGAAGGCCAGGTTCCCTATAAGGGCCCAATGGAATCGGTCGTGCATCAGCTGGTCGGCGGCTTGCGTGCGGGTATGGGGTATCTTGGTGCCAAGACCATTCCCGATTTCCAGAAGCGCGCGAAGTTCGTGCGGATTTCTCCGGCCGGTATCCGCGAAAGCCACGCGCACGGCGTGCTGATCACGCGCGAAAGCCCGAATTATCCGGGCGGCGGGGGCTGAGGATTCGTGATGAAAGATGTGAGTATTCTCTATCCCGTGTTCGTGCAGGTGCTGCTGACATATCTGTTGCTGATGTGGATGGGGCGCGAGCGGTTGTTGGCCGTTCGGGCAAAGACGGTGCGGCGCGGCGAACACGACGGCGCAAAGCCGGTCTGGCCGGAGCGGGCTGGCGTTGTTTCAAACGCGTTTCATAATCAGCTCGAATTGCCGCTTCTGTTTTATTCGGTCGTGGCGTTTGCGCTGATTGCCGGCGCGGCCGACGGAACGATGTTTGCGCTCGCCTGGATTTTTGCGATTTCGCGCCTCGTCCACGCCGCGATCCACACGACTTACAACAAAATCGAGCATCGCTTTCTGGTTTATCTATTCGGTTCGATGGTGGTTCTTGCCATGTGGGTGAAGCTTGTGCTGCAGGTCATGGCAGGCGGCGCGTAATCGATGCAAACCGGCGCACGAGTTTCGGCAGCAATTGAAGTCTTGGAAGACGTTTTGAACCGCCACCAGCCCATCGGTCTGGCACTAGCCGCTTGGGGCAAAGCACACCGTTTTGCGGGGTCGGGCGATCGCAATGCAATTGGCGGACTTGTTTACGATGCTTTGCGGCGGCGGGCTTCGATCGGTTGGGCGATGGAGTCGGGTATCGCGCGCGCCCTGGCGCTTGGCGCGGCATCGTCTGCGCTCGGCATTGCGCCTGACGCCGTTGCGGCCGCGTGCGATGGATCGGGACATGCGCCTGCAATATTGAGCGACGGCGAACAGCGCGGACTGACCCGCGCCCTCGATGACGCGCCGGAACACGTGCGGGCCGATATTCCCGAATGGCTGTGGCCGCGCTTTGTTGAGGTCTATGGTGCCGGCGCCGTTGCCGAGGGGCAAGCCATGTCGCGACGTGCGCCCGCCGATCTGCGCGTCAACACGATGAAGTCAACGCGCGATGCCGTGCTGCAAGATTTGGCGGAGTTCGGAGCGCAAGCGTGCGCGCTCTCGCCCGTCGGCCTTCGCGTGCCGCCGCCAACGGGTGCAGCGCGCACGCCCAACTTGCAAGCGGAGGCCGCTTTTCAGCAGGGATGGTTTGAGATCCAGGACGAAGGCTCGCAGATCGCGGCGCAGCTCGCGGCGGCTGACTCACGCCAGCAGGTGCTCGACCTTTGTGCAGGTGCGGGCGGCAAAACGCTGGCGCTCGCAGCCGCCATGCAGAACAAGGGGCAGATTTACGCCTATGACGACGATCGCCAGCGCCTCAAACCGATCTTCGATCGTGTGAAGCGAGCCGGCGTGCGCAACGTGCAGGTGCTGCGCGGCGGCGATCAGGCCGCACTCGAAGCGCTGGGTCCGCGTTTTGATCTCGTGCTCGTCGACGCGCCGTGCACCGGGACGGGTGTGTGGCGGCGGCGCCCCGAGGCGAAGTGGCGGCTGAGACGCGAAAGCCTGACACAGCGCCAGCAAGAGCAGGGCGTTGTTCTCGAAACGGCCAGCCGGATGGTGAAGCCCGGCGGCCGTCTTGTTTATGTCACATGCTCGCTGTTGCCGGAGGAGAACCGCGAGTGGATCGACGCGTT